>JAFUFL010000043.1 GCA_017469935.1 Lachnospiraceae bacterium | reverse complement strand
GCCAGGTTCAGAAGTTTCTCCGATATACCGCCCGAGCCCATCAGGACGCCCATGGTGATGAAGAAAGGTACAGCCATCAGTGAGAAGGAGCTGATACCCTTGACCATCTGCTGAGTCAGGGTTGCCAGCGGCAGTCCCTGGTATGCCAGGCACAGGAGTGTGGAGATCGCCACCGAATACGCGATCGGGAAGCGAAGAAATACCATGGCAAGGAATGTGACAAGAAGAATAACTATAGCGGTTGATTCACTCATTGCTCTTCCTCCTTTCTGCCGAAATATCTCTCAATGTCGATAATAATTCTCTCGACCTCGAAGAAGATCATCGCGATGCCCGCCAGCGGGATCGGGAAGTACTGCCAGAACTTGGACAGCCAGGGCATGGAGATTTTTCTTCGGGCTGTCCGGCGGATTCCGGCGTATTATCGGCCGCTTCCACGGCGTTTTCGGACGCCGATTCTTTTCCCGCCGCCAGCTCCTTCTGCACGTCGCACCAGCGCATCGCTTCTTCCACGGCGAGATACAGTTCCTTTTCATCGCAAGGCTTTAACAGGTAGTCCAGTGCATGGACAGAGATCGCCTGTTTGGCATAGTGGAACTCATCATATGCCGTCAAAAAAATGATTGAGCAGTTTCTTCCCCTGTGGCGAAGTTCGCGCGCCGCCTCCAGCCCGCTGATCACAGGCATTTCCACATCCAGGATCATAATATCCGCCTCAAAAGAGGCGTCCGTTTCCAGGACTTCTTTTCCGTTTCCGACCGAGACGACCTCACATTCTCCTGCAAAGTTTTTTTTCAATTTGCGCTCCAATAATACTCTTTCAATTACCTCATCATCCGCTATCAATATTTTGTGCATAGCTGTCCCCTTCTTTTTTCCGGCCCTCTCTCGCTTTGCTGCCCTGCCTGTTTCAAAACGGCAACGAAAATAAACCCGGCACTTCTCCGGGGCGAAATCAGGCACACATGTACGCTGTTCTTATTGCTTTTAGTATTGGGGTTTTCGGATGATCAGGCTTTGAAGCCATCCTGAGAATAGATATAGACGATCACGGCCCGCCTTCTCAGTACCAGGCGGGACAGATTGGGGTGCAGAAAATGCTGCACGTACATTCCGCATACGGAACTGCAGAAGAGCAGCACGACCAGATACAGCGCGCCCTCCGCCTTCTCCTTGTTTACCTTGCTGAGCGAAAGAAGCCTGCTCTGCACGGTATGCACGGCGGTAAGCCCGGAATCCGGGTCTGTCTCATTAAAATCGTCGGCGTACACCGCTCCCAGCACGGGTTCCCCGGTCGCTGCGGTCTGCGCATCAAAAGAACCCGCACCTGATTTCATCTCAGGCCGGGTGCAGGACAGCATTGCCCCTGTGACACTGATGATCAGCATCAGTATCAGCAGGTTCCATTTTATAGTTCGGTCGTTCCCTGTGCGTGTATTCATGCTGTGTATTGTTACATTTCTTTTCGTTTGCGGGAAGCAGATATTATTTTCATAATTATCTGCCTCCCTTTTCCGGTGCCGTTAAGTGCGATTTATTCCGTCTGTTCCTTACTTTCCTCCAGCTTCCGGAGATACTTGTCAAACTGCATCTTTAAAAGCGCAGCCGTGGGAACCGCAATCAGCATGCCCGCGATTCCGCCGAGCACACCGCCTCCTAAGAGGGCAGCGACAACAAGCAGCGGATGGACGTCCACATTGTCGGACAAGAGCCGGGGATTGATGATATTTCCGTCAATAAACATGATGATCGCAATAATCACGAATGCGATGACCATTTTGACATACGCCCCTTCGGAAATGCACACGACTGCCGTCACGCCATAGCCGATGATAGGGCCAAAATAGGGAATCAGGTTGCCCAGTCCCATGCAGATACCGATCAGCACGGCCTGGGGAACTCCGGCGAGCGCGAGCGCTACGGAAGAGAGCCCGCCCACAATAGCCGCGTCCACCATCTGTCCGCGGATATAGCCGGAAAAGGCATAGTCCGCGTCTTTCAGGAAGGCATTGAGGCGTTCCAGCTGCTTCTCTCCGAAGATCAATCGGAACGCGCGGCTCCAGTAGGAGAAAATGCTGTTCTGTTCATCCAGCAGGAAGTAGATCGCGAAGATAACGCCGAACAAAAGGCCCGAGAAAAAGCTCTCCACTGCCGAGGTCACCCCTGTGAGGAATGTCGATATGCTGCTGCTGGAGATATTAAAGGTTGACAGGAGCTCTTCCAAATCCGAGCCGAACTCCTGATACTGTGCCTCCAGCTCGTTATAAAGTCCCATAACGGAATTAATATTGAGGGATGCGACATTTTTGTAGATCAGTCCCGCGAGCGCTACGAGCGCCGCGATCAGCAACAGTGCGATAACGGCAAAGGTAATAAGGACACTGAGCGGCCTTGCGTATGCGCGTTTCTGCCCTCCGCTGATCATCTTCTCGAGCCGGTTCACCACAGGCAGGAGCAGGTAGCAGATGATTCCTCCGATTATGACCGGTTTGATCATGGCGCTGAAAATGGCCCACAGTTTGGACCAGATGGGTCCTGTCTGCAGCAGCAGGATCGCAATGATCCCCGTGACAAGAACTGTAACGGCCGCATAAACGCATGTCTTCAAATACTTCTGATCCAGTCCGCTTAAAAACTTCTTTAGCATCTTCTCTTGTTGTCTGAGGCCGTCGGCAAAAGACAGCGCTCAATTTCCTTTCTTGACTGTATTGCTCTCGCAGTCTCTATTATAAAATCATTTCGGCCCATTAATAAATACCTATTTTTTATTTGTTTCTGTCTTGTCCCCGTCAGTTCCCCTCGATCTCCAGCAGGAAATGGTAGTCCGCACCTTCAAGGCTTTCTCGGGCCGCCTCCATATTTGCGGAAATGCGCACTTTCTCAAGATTTTGCAGTTCCAAAAGAGGCGTCAGATCCGTAATCCTCTCGTTCCAAGGTATATCAAGTTCAGAAAGTTCCGGATGACTTCGGACAAACTCCGCGAACAGCGCGTCGGCGTCCTCCGCCGCAGATTCTTCACTGAAGCCGCCGACAGCCTCGAAACACCGGATTTCTTTTCCCTCCAGAGCGGAAACATAGCGTGCCGGATCGGCATTTCCCATCACAAGTCTGCTGAAAGCCGGCACGGCAGAGAGCGGCGAGAAATCCTCAATGTGGTGCCCGCTTACGGCAAACTCAAATCCTCCGTTTTCCTTGACTGCCGTCGAATAATCAACCTCAGTAAGCGGCGACAGATCGCTCACCCCGGTGTCCGAAATATCCAGTCTGCACAGCTGCGTCAGGTTCTGTACTCCCTGAATACTCTCAATATTAGGGCCGTTAAGCCAGAGACTGTGCAGGTTCTGCAATGCGAAAACCGGAGATATATCGGACAGATTGTCACAGAATGCAAGTTGCAAATCGTGTAGCTCGCGCAAGTTCTGGATTCCATCAACGCTCTCCAGGGGCTGATCCCAAAGGTTCAGGAAATGCAGGCCGGTGAGCTTTTCGAAATAGTCCATGCTCTCCACAACTCCGCTGCCCCGCGCGACCTTTTTTTCTTCTCCGGTGTTAAAGTTGCGGACCGACAGTTCCGGATGATCGCTGTCTCCCCAGTTTTTCCATATTCCTTCATCCTCATCCGGATCAAACAGGACGTCTCCGGCAAGGGAGAAGCGTTCAACTCTCCGCAGCAGCGCATCAGGCAGAGTCTCCAGCTCGTCCAGACTCAGAAGGGTGAGTCCGGAGTTGTCAATTTCCCAGCCGCCTTGCGGATACTCTATACGGTACTCCTTGAAATTCCCCGCGCTGACCAGGTCTTTCGCCTGCTCCTCGAGTTCCGGGGAAACGATAATGTAGGCACCATGAAACCTCTCCAGCGGCTTGATGCTCTGAAGGTCCTCAAGCCCGACAAACTTGAAGCTGACAGGCTCGGAATTATCCATCTCATCCAGGAAATCCAGATTTTCTATACCGGCGACACTGTCCAGCAGGAATGTACTTGTCCGGAAGTTTCCCTCGTCAGGCAGCGTGTATCCGCCGGTTATCTCCAGCGAATTCAGGTTCATCCCGGATATCGCGCTCCAGTCGGTCAGTCGCGGACAATTGAAGATTTTCAGGATCCCGCCGTCTTTTCCAAAGCCGTCCGGGCTGTCCAGCCCCTCCAGGGATCGGAGCGTCTGGCAGCCAGATAAGGTAAGGCTCGGTACCGCCCACCCCTCCGGAACCGATGTCAGGTCCGTGATCCCGCAGCGGTCCAGTGTGAGTTCCTGCGTGGGCTGCGGCAGTGCGGAGAGGTCCACCTGATCCAGATTCCCCAGAGTCAGGTAGTTGATCCTGCTGTCCGCAAGAGCGGCATAGATCGCTCCCGCATCTGCGGGATTATCCGGATACAGCGTAAGCCTGCCGATCATCCCGAATGCGCCCAGGCCGCTGTAGTCGCCGACGCTCCCGCCGAGGTCCAGTGACGAAAGATTCATGCGCCCCTGCGCGATCTGCGGCAAAAAATCGAGACCGGGCAGAGCAATGCCGCTCAGGCTTATGTTCTCCAGATTTGTGAGATTTCCGATAAAAGACGCATCCTGCAGCCTGTTCTCGTAATCTGCACCGATCGAAAGACGTTTTAAGTTCCTGCACTCTCCTATGGGGCTGTAATCCCCTACCATAAAACACTCTGAGATATTCAGTGTGGTGAGCCCTGACAAGGACCCCACTGCAGAAATGTCTCTGAGCTGCCTCATACTGCTCAGCCGCAGCTCGGAGATCCCGCTTTTCCCCTGAAGAAAGGACAGGTCCGCGGCCGCTGTCCCGGATATAACGACGTGGGTAAGCCGTTCGCAGCCGGCAAGGCCGGACAGGTCGGCACCGTTATTATCTCCCCCGGCGTCAAGGATAAAATCCGTGAGCCTCGGCGGTGCAAAGGAAGCGAAATCCGCAGTTCTGCCGGGCAGCAGCGTCAGGTTCGCCATCTGCAGTTTCGGACAGTCTCCAAGCACGGAATAGTCGGCGTCGCAGCGCAGATACACTTCCTTTACCCCTGACTGCGCGATCCATGAGAGATCCCCCGGCTCACAGTCCCTGGCATAGATCTTGCTCAGCATTTCACTGCCGCTCAGATCAGGCGCGTCTGTCACCCTGACGTTTACCATATGTATCTCTTCCAGGCGGGGCATCATAGAGAGGAAACGAAGATCATAGGAAGTCATTGCAACTTCCGATCCGTCTTCATTCCAGAACCAGCGCCCGTCTCCCTCCCCGGAATCATTCGCGAGCGAATAGGCAAGGTCAGCCGCTCCGTCTCCCATCCGCTTGAAACCGTTGAACTCGTCATTATTGTAGTATTTGAAATGCTCGCCGATGACCGCGACACACTTGATCTGGGCCAGTTCTTCCGCCGTCAGGCCCGCCGGGAGCGGATAAGCGATCTCCTGTATCTCTTCAGCTGCCGGCTCTGTCTCCTGCGGCTTACTGCCTTGCATGCCGCGCACGACCATGAAGACAACCAGCG
Source organism: Lachnospiraceae bacterium (assembly GCA_017469935.1). Classification (GTDB taxonomy): domain Bacteria; phylum Bacillota; class Clostridia; order Lachnospirales; family Lachnospiraceae; genus CAG-791. The sequence continues at coordinate 12,109 of JAFUFL010000043.1, read as the reverse complement.
TCAGCAGGACCACTCCCCCCTGCTATGAACGCAACGGGAAGCCTGCTCTTTTTTGCCGGGAGCGCGTCAATAATGCGGTCCGCCACGAGGTCTGCGTCCCGGCCGTCCACCGATATGATATTCCGCGCATAGATCGCGTTTCTGATATCATCCGGGATCTCCGCTTTGTCCAGCTGCAAAAGAAGCACCTTATCCCCGCCCTTGCCAACCGCGCCGAGAAGAGCGTCCGTCAGCGACTTGTCCGCGAAGAAGTTTTCAGAAAGAGCTGCCAGAAGAGTCTCCTCTCCTTCGGGGTCTCCCTCAGAGACTTTGATTCCCTTAGCGCTGAGCGCCTCGAGTAAGGGAGCCATCACAGCCTTGTCCGCCTGTGCGAGCAGAAGTTTCACGAATTGCCCATTCATAACTACCCTCCTGTCATTCCACCAATACTACAGAAAATCCTGCCTCTGTTCCCCATGACACCGGCAGCATATCCCTGCTGACAGTTACCTTCTTCAGACGCGCGAATTCGTCCAGAGACGTCAGGTCTCTCACGCCGGTGTGCTCTAAATGCAGCGTTTCCAGGCTCGGAAGATCTTCCAGCGGCGCTATGTCCTCCACGGTGCTCCCCGAAAGGCTCAGCTCTTTTAAGAGCACATGTGAATTCAGATCCGAAATATCCTTCAGCGGTTGGCATAAGAGCCACAGTTTCTCCAACCGCACCGCGTAAGTGAGCGGTGTGAGGTCGGAGACGGTCCCCCTGATCACCGGTGCGCCGTTCACCCTGCAGACGCCGTCTTCGTCAAAAGATACCCCGTCCGCATTCTTTAACACCATATTGCCGCAGATGTACAGCTGATCCAGGTCTGCCATCTGGCCCCGCGTAATATCCCCTTCGCTTATGCCGAGTGCGGACCTGACCGCGCGCTCCTGGTCCGTGTCCGGAAATGTCACTGCAAAATACTTCTCTGCTTCCCCCAGGTCCACAACTTCCGGAACTGCAGTCTCCTCTTCCGGCTCCGCCGCTTCCGTCTCAGCCTCCGCTTTACTCGAAGAAGGCGCGGCCGGATTCCACAGCCCGCTTCTGAGCGCGCCGAGCGCTCCCGCTGACAGAAGGAAAAACAGCAGCGACGCTATAAGCCCCAGTGTGCTCCAAGGTATATTCTCCATCCGTGAGCGGTGAAAGCGGCTGGTGACAAAACCTGACTTCAGGATGGCCTCCGCTCTCTCCTCCGGGCTCTTTGTGACAGGGATCTCTTTATTTCCCGCAAGGATATCCTCCCATTTTTCATCCCGCCGCGCGTCTTCCAGGCGCACCACCATACAGGGCTTTTTCATCCGATGCGCTGTGCTCATCTCGCTGTAGCAGTTGGGAGATTCCAGTGCCCGCTCCGACTCAAAGAAGAGAACTCCGGCGCAGTCTTGCATATGCCTCGCGATATTGGCGGGCCAGTCGCTTCCGGCCGGGATTCCCTCATCGTACCAGAGGCGCCACCCCTTCTCGTGGAGGATCCGGATCGTACTCACAACCTCCTCCGACTGCTTGTGCGCATAACTGATAAACAGATAGGGGCGGGTTCCTTCGTAAGGTTTAAAAAATCTGCTCATGTGCCGCCTCCCGTAAGAACAATACTATATTCGCCCTCGGGCAGAGGCGCCCCGTCCAGCAGAGCCTGCTGAGGAATCCGGATCTCCTCAAGGGCCGGCAAAAGAGCAAGGTCCTCCCAGCTCTCCGGCATCCCGGAGAGGTCGACCGACTTCAGGTTTTGTGCAAATTCCTGTGTGATGGCTCCTCCCCCTGCCGCCTCTCTCACGGCAGATGAAAGGACCGGGTCGCGCAGCTCCACTTCATCCGCGGCCTGAATGACTTCCGAAAAGCGCTCTCTGACGCCCGCAAAGAAAAGCACCGACAGGACCACGGCCAGCACGCAGAACATAAGTGACAGTCTCGGAAGGACACTGACCTTCCTGACCTTTACCGGCTCTCCCAGAAGCTCCTGAGAAAAGCCCTCCGAGTGGAAAATGGCGTCTTCGAGCTCCTCTGTGCTCCTGATCCTGTAAAGAGGAATGTGCGGGACGGACTCCTTAAGGCCCATCGCCAGAACCCGGTCTTTGCCGTCCGGATCAAGACAAACGATCGGACTGTCAGAGCTCTGGTTTACAAGAACACTGCTCTTCGTGTTCGGATCCCCGCAGGCTTCGTCCGACAGGTACACAAGCGTCAGCGCAGCGCCCTTGCAGCGCGCCTGCCGCCTTAAGACCTCCTCCGGTCCGTCCGCTGTGCCGCACACGTACCATACTCTGCATCCGCGCTCGTAAAGAAGACGCAGGTATTTCAGCACTTTTCTCGAATCCGCTTCTGCAAAGGCAAAATATATATAGGGAGCATTTCCCTCATAAGGAGGGAACTCTCTGAAAATGTCTCTCATGTCTGTATTCCTGTGGATCAGGTGAACGCTGCCTACATATATAATACCCTCTTTATAGTGTGAAATATAGTGTGTTATATGCTTAAATATCGTTGCTCCATACCGTTCAGGCAGGGAGGCGCCGGTCCCCGCGCCACTGGACAAACTACAGGGAAAACTGCTATATTTCACTTAACAATCACTATTCACAGAAAGGACTCTGCACAATGGATACCAACAAGAAAAACAACAACATAATCATCCTATCCATAATACTTGTGGTTGCGATCATCGCAGCCGCCTTTATTTTCTCCAGGAGGAAGGAAACCACTGCGGAAACCGCTGCCGAAACTGCTGCGGAACCCGCCGCCGATAACACTGCGGCCCTCACCACCTACTGGACGCCCGATTCGCCCGTGGCCCAGAGCCTGCGCGACTACGTATCCAAGGTGACGGATCCCGCAGACACCGCCAATTTCATCCCCGTAAAAGACCGCATCGCCGTGTTCGACATGGACGGCACGCTCACCTGCGAGACTTACTATACCTATTATGACACCATGATGTTCATCGAATTCTGCCTGAACGACCATCCGGAGCGGGTCTCCGATGAGTTAAAGGAAGTCGCTGCCGCCATCAAGCCCGGATACCTGGCCGATGAGAGCCTTGCGCGGAATTTTGCCAAAGCCTACGCCGGCATGACAATGGAAGAATTCTACAATTACGCGGTCGAGTTCGGCAAAAAGCCGACAGCAAGCTTCGAAAATATGCGCTACATCGACAACTGCTACCTCCCGATGGCAGAGCTCGTGCAGTACCTCTATGAGAACGACTTCACGATTTACGTGATCAGCGGCACAGAGCGCACTACCACCCGCGCTATCGTAGCGAACTCACCGATCAAGGATTATGTCACGCCGAACCATGTCATCGGAACGGACTTCGAAGTCAAGCAGAAGGGCCACGAGACTGAATCCTCGAACATGAATTTCAAATATGCAAACGGTGACGAACTTGTCCTCACCGGCGGCTTCATCCAGAAGAACCTTAACGCCAACAAGTCCATCTACATCGAGAGAGAAATCGGCCAGCGCCCCGTTCTTGCCTTCGGCAACAGCGGAAGCGACACCAGCATGATGAACTACACCATCGACAGCCGGAACCCGTATCCCGCGCAGGCGTACATGGTCGTCGCCGATGACAACGTCAGAGAGTGGGGCAAACAGAACTGGGAAGAAAAGTCCGCGGACTATGAGTCAAAAGGCTACATCCCCATCTCCATGAAAAACGACTTTGCCCAGATCTATGAAGAAGGCATCGTACCCGCTGCAGAGCAGTACAAGGAGCCTGTCCTGCCTGCCGCAGACAGCACGGAGAACGCTCCTGCTGATACAGAAAATGCACCTGTTGACACAGAAAACGGGACCGAAGATACCGAAGAAGAGCTGCAACCGGCAGCATAACTGCAGGTGCCGGAAGTCCGAACGCACGAGATTCCCGGGCTTTGTTCGATTCACTGAAACGAAAGACAAATAATTCTTGCGGCAAGGACTTTTCGATCAAGTTCACAATAAAGTACACCAGCAAAGACACCCGGTCTTTCCTCGCGGAAAGCCGGGTGTCTTCCTGTTCCTTGTTGATGCTAAGAGTATTCTCCGGCGCTTCTCTTTGGGCCTTTTACGCAGTAATCTGCACCGACATTTTTTAAAACCACGTGCCGGTTCTTGATTTATTATCGCTCAACCGATAATATATAGAAAAGAGAAAGGAGGGATTCCGTTAAAATGAATTTTGAAAAGGAATTAAAAAAAAGAAACACCAATATTCGGACCTGCTCTATCCAAAGCGGTATTCCCTATGCAACGCTTTACCCGATTATTAAAGGCCAGATTGAGATCGGAACCTGTTCCTATTTCACAGTAGCAAAATTGGCACGTTTCCTTGGCTACCGTCCGGATGAAATTGTATATGAAAAAGAAGATTTTCAGACTTTCCGCAATAATCTTCATCATCGTATCAAAACCAATGAACTGGAGTGCATCCTGGAAATCATCGAAAGCGATGATGTTTCCGCCTATATGCGGCACGAAGATTATCTGAAAGCGTTTTATCTGGTTGCTACCGTAGATTACATCAGCAGAAAGAATGATATTCCTCTGTGTAATAAGTACGACAGCGTCCGGAGTTTTCGGCTGGAGCAGCCATATTATGTAGGTGACTCCTCGCTGTTTGGCCCGGAAAAACAGGAATGTATCGATGAGTTCCTTAGATTCAATATTTATGAAGGGGATTTGTATGATGCAGTATAGGGAAAAGATTACAAAAGCAAACGCCATGGACATTATCCGGCGTTTTGCCAAAGAATACAGGAAAACCCTCGGGAAGGCACCTGCTGAGATCATCATCGTAGGCGGCGGCAGTATCATGCTGAATTATAAATTCAGAGATGCCACGCAGGATTTTGATGTAATTCTTCGAGCCGCCTCAGGAATCAAAGACGTGATAACAAGATTTGCCGACGAGAACAATCTCCCCAGAGATTGGATGAACACAGACTTTGTAAAAACGGCCTCATATTCTGATGCACTTATGGAAGTATCCCGTCATTATTGCTGGCTTAATAATCAGACTTTAGAGATCCGGACGGTCTCAGGAATCTATTTGATCGCAATGAAAATGATAGCCCACAGAGGTTATCGCAATGACATCTCCGATGCGATCGGAATCCTGATTGAAGAGGCTGAAGCAGGGAATCGCTTTTCCTATGCCGATATCGAAGTTGCCTACCGTAAACTGTATCATGATGCACCGGACCTCAAAATACAGGAACAGTTTCGTGACATCTGTGCAAAGAGCATCGAGGAATTGAAAAGCCTGTATGATTCTCAGCGAAACATAGAATCCTCTGTGGGAGATCAACTGATTACCTATATTGAGGATGGCGTCAATATCAACACAAAAAATGTAACAGATGTCGCCGCCCGCATCCGCGAGAAAATGAATAAAAAACAATAATATTCAACTCGACAATCCGCTCATTCTTTATAACGGGATATCAATATGACGAAAAAAGAAACTATAATTGTACTCTTCTCCATAACTCTGTGCTGGTCATCCTCCTATATTTTTATAAAGGATCTCTCTTCCGCGTTTTCTGCTTATGCCTACCTGACACTGACCTCCGGATTCGCCGGAATCGGCCTCGCCATCGCCTTCCGAAACCTTTTCCGGAAACTCGACAGAAAGACCTTCCTCTACGGCTCGATCCTCGCGTTTCTGATCGCGGGCAACATTATCTTTGAAAAGCTGGCCCTGGACAATCTGCCCGCCTCAGCCGTGAGCGCGATCGCGTCCATGAACATCGTGATCGTGCCCCTCATCATGATCTGCAGACGCCGCTTTCCGAGCAGAAACAACGTTGCCGGAATCGCCATCATCCTGCTGGGGCTGGCCGTCTCGGGCCACCTGCACATGCAGGGCGGCGAGCTCATAGGCATCATTTATGTCCTTTTGAGCTGCCTGATGATGTCGCTCTACACAGTATTCGCCGCCGACTATACCAAAGAAGCGGATCCTCTCCTTCTTACAACGCTCCAGCTCTGCGTGACTGCCGTAATCGGACTGCTCCTGTGGGTAGTCACGGACCCAGGTTCCATCACGACGATCAACTGGTCCCTGGAGACATTTTCCTATATCGTGATCATCGCGTTTTTCTCCAAGGCCTATGCCTACGTCATGCTCATGTATTCCGAGAAATACTGCGACGCGATCACTGTCACGGTCATTGCCGCCACCGATCCGGTGGTCACCCTGATCCTCGCGATCCTGATCCCCAGCACTTTGGGAAACACTGAGCTGTTCTCCACAAGGTCTCTTTTGGGTGCTATCCTCATTGCCATCGGCGCAGTTGTCGCGGGTACAAATTTCCTCTCTGCCCGCAAAGACCGGGCGGGTATCACAGAGGGAGCATCCCCCGATAACGCCCAAGATCCGGAAGTCACAGCTCACACAGCAGAAGGCACAGCTCCCGCTTCTGACGCTGCAATCTCAGCTGCCACTATTAAAGAACCCGCCGCCGCATCCGGCCGGCTCGTAGACCGCCGCTTACTGCTGCGCGTGTTTTTTGCGCTGATGATCGGCTTCGCACTGCTGGGTATGTCAATTAATGTAATGGAATATGCGGACGGTTATACGGAAATCCGCCCCGAAAATTTCATCCCCGTCACTGCGGGGATCCTCTTCGGACCTGTGGCAGCCTTCGCCTGCGGAATCGGCAATGTCCTCCAGGACCTTCCGTTTGATTTCGGAAATACCGTCATCCTGGGATTTTTTGCCAATTTCCTTGCCGCTTATCTGCCCTATAAACTGTGGAGAGCTGCCGCGGGAAATACACTCAACGCACATAGTACAAAACGTCTGCTGATCTATATCTGGGCCGCCCTGCTCAGCAGTCTGGCCACAGGCGCCTTCCTCAGCTACGGCCTGGAAATATTCTTCGGATCCTGGTATGAGACGCTCGGACTCGGCATTTTCTACAACAACTTTCTCTTCTCTTTGATGTTCGGGCTCCCCTCCTTTATCGTTCTTACATCGGACGGGTCGCATTTAGGAAAACTGGCTGCGGCTTATCACCCCCGCTGCGGCCTGAGGGTCCTCGAAGGCCTGCAGCCCTTCGCTCTGAAACTCTATGCATTGGAAACCATTCTCCTGTCGGTCATAATGCTCGGTTTCCAATACGGCATCCGCTGGAACAGCAGTATCCCCGGACGCGTTCTGTGGCTGGTCACCTTTGCCGTCATGGTCCTGTGCTGCCTGATCCCCACGCCTTCCGAGTCTCAGCGGCCGTTCTCGTAAACTGATATAAGGGTTTCATATGGACGGGATTTCCTGTCCCATAAGCCGCTGCCACTCCTCAGGGGTGTTGCAGCTCGTGCTCTTTCTGACCCCGTCAGTAAGTTCTTCCGCCTTCACGTAGACCACGTCCAGGTCACGCAGAAAGTCGCGCATCCGCAGCTTCTCCCGCCGGCCGTCAAGAAGCCTCTGTGTAAGTGCTGGCAGGACCCGCTTGTGATAAATCCCGAGAAGTGTCTGGAGCCGGCCTTCCCCGTCGATGACAAGCACAGCGTCCCGCTGCCGTGACTCATCCTCCATATAAGTCATGAGTTCCCGCGCCATCTGCGCATCGGCGAAGGGCGTATCCACCGGCGTCACGAAGAGATACTCCTCCCTGCAGATCGTCAGCGCGGCCTCCAGGCCGCCCATGGGACCGCATTCCGGGAACCTGTCGGACACTTTCTTCGCATGGATTGCGGGATAACTCTCGCCGCTTCCGATCGAGAGCCAGACATCCGTGCACGGCGAACCATCTCCGGACAGCGCGCGAAGAAGGCGCACCGCATTCGGTATGCCTTCTGCTGCCAGCATTGCTTTATCCGTGCCCATGCGGCGGCTTTTTCCGCCGCACAGGATTACTGCACTCATTTTGTATTGGCTGTTCATAATCATATTCTTCTCTTTCCGATGTTTTCAGATTACTGTATCAATATCATTATACCCCCGGACGACAATAGTCGGCCGGGGGGTTGCACGCAATTTCGATAACTACAATGGAAATTAGTGCTATACTTAGTCTGGGAGGAAAGGATCTCTCTCGATAGCAGTGTTCGTTGTTGTTAAAAAGGAGAGCGGAATGAAGAAGAGAAAAACGCAAGCAATCACAGCCATGATTCTTATTACCGTACTGCTTACAGGATGCGGACAGGGGGCAGCGTCAACGCCGTCGGCGCAGACACAGGAACAGGCAGCCGCTGCCGAGGGGCAGGAGGAAACGGCGGCGGAAGACACAGACCCTGCATCGCAGGAGGCAGAAGCGCAGGAACCGGACGCCGGGGAAGGCGCTGCAGCGATGACCGACGCCGAAGAAGGCGATACGGCGATGACTGCGGCCGAGGAGGCCGAGATTGCGAAAAAGGCGGCCGGGGGGCATCCCTGGATCGACTCGCAGGCCAGGGAGAACATCTACGAAGGCATGCCGCTTTCACCCAAGGATGATTTCCACCTCTATGTCAATTACGACTATATGATGCGCAGGAAAAACGGCGAGAAGTATGACGCTTCCAAGAATGTCCTTCTGCAGGAGGTCAAAGAGATCTTAGAGGACAGCGTCGCGAACAATCACGTAGAGGAAATCGTACAGGACTATTACAAGGCCTACATCGACTGGGACGCCAGAAACGTTGCGGGACTTGAGCCGCTTCGCCCGGTGGTGGAGGATATCCGCGGGATTTCTTCTCTGGATGAGCTCTCTGCGTTCTTAAAAGACCCTGACCGCAGCGGAAGTGTCCCGATGATGCTGCGGTTCATGAAATATTATGATGAGGAGGATCCGACCAGGTATGTGCCGTCGCTGTATTTCCGCGGCTTCGGAGAACTCTCTCTTATGGATCCCCGCCAGTACGAGAATCCGGATGAGGACGCCAGGCTTCAAATAGAAGCCCAAAGGAAGGTGATCATTCACGACCTGACGGCGCTAGGATGGAGCGAGGAAGACGCCGGAAAAGCTTACGATGACTTTTATGCAGTAGAAGCTGCTCTTGCGCCGACGCTCGATTCCTTGATGGATGTAATGCAGGGAAAGGAAATTCCGTCGGCAACCTCGGACATTTCTGAGATCCAGGAGTGGATGCAGGCGTATCCGATCTCGGATATTCTTTCTTCCCGGGGAAGCACGGCGACCGCGTATTTCCATCAAAATGAAGCCTATATGAAGGCGGTCGGAGACTTCTACAAGGAGGAGAATCTGGAGCGCCTTAAGAATTACCACATGGTCAGCTTCCTGAAGAACTACGACCGATACTGCGACGAGGAAACCTTCCTGCTCGCGGATCAGGCTCTTTATGCGGCCGAGCCCGACAGATATGAGAGGGAGGAGGATTATGCCGCTGTCTTCGGCCAAATGGTGCTTGATATGGGCGATGCCCTGACACAGGCATATATCGGAAGGCATGACATGTCGAAAGAAAGGCAGGAGATGCTGGACTTCTTTGAGGAGATCCGAGCGGTCTACCGCGGGATGCTGGAAAAGGAGGACTGGCTTTCCGATGCGACCAGAGAAAAGGCGATCGAGAAACTGAACGGAATGAAGCTGTACGCGCTCTATCCGGACCACTTTAAGGATTTCAGCGGCCTGGATTTCAAGGGAAAGAGCATGGTGGAAATCCGGATGACGCTGGACAGGTTCAATGAACAGATGGAAATTAAGCAGAGCACGGAAAAAATAGTGCCGGATATCTATGCCTTTGAACAGATGCCGACGCTTGCGGACAATGCCAAGAGCTTACCCATGATCAACGCCTTTATGTTCTCCATCGGAATCACGAAGAGCAGCGGATACAGCTCGGACATGAGCATGGAGGAGATGTACGGAATCATCGGCTATGTGCTTGCGCACGAGATGAGTCACTGTTTTGACGAAAACGGCTCCAAGATTGATAAAGACGGAAAAATGAACGACTGGTGGACGCCGGAAGACAAGGAAAAGTTTGAGGAAAGACTTCAGAAGCTGATCGACTACTATGACAACATCACGGTTTTCGAAGGCGTGAACGTACAGGGAAAAATCATCTCGGCGGAGGCGACGGCGGATATCACCGGCGTGCAGGCGATCATGGAGCTGGCAAAGACCAAGGAAGGATTTGACTATGACAAGTTCTTCCGCACTTACGCAGAGGCGCATGCTTTCTATTCCAGCTACAAGAGAGACCTGTCCATCCTCGGTGACGACAGTCATCCCCTGGACTATCTGAGAACCAACGTAGTCGTGCAGCAGTTCGATGAGTTTATGGAGACCTATGATGTAAAGGAAGGCGACGGAATGTATCTGGCGCCGGAAGACAGGATCACGATCTGGTAAGACGCAGGGAAGCCAGGGGGCTGCCAAAAGCACTATCTTTTGGCAGCCCTCTTTGTGGAGGATCCGACAGGTGTATCAGTCCAGTTCATGTAAAAGAGGTACAAAGGCAATGACTCCCATTATCCGCAGCACTATCACCTATATCGAGGATCTCTTCCGCGGCAATGCCGGCGGACATGACGCCGCGCACTCTCTTCGTGTTTACAGGAACGCAATGAGGATCGCAGAAAAGGAGCCGGAAGCAGATCAGGAGATCGTCGCCCTTGCGGCGCTCCTTCACGATGCGGACGACCATAAGCTCTTCCATACCGAGAACAACGCAAACACCCGGTCATTCCTTGAGGAAAACCGGGTGCCGGAAGATATGATCAATCAAATCTGTACTGCTATTAATGCGGTGTCCTTCAGCCGGAACCGTGGGAAGATACCGAGTACCCTTGAAGGAAAGATCGTCCAGGATGCAGACCGGCTGGATGCCCTCGGTGCCATCGGCATCGCAAGAACGTTCGCGTACGGCGGAGAGCATGGGCGTCCTCTGCAGGAGTCCGTGCAGCATTTCCACGATAAGCTGCTGCTCCTTAAGGACTCTATGAATACGGAGACAGGCAGGCAGCTTGCAGAACAGCGACATACTTTTCTGGAATCGTTTCTGAGAGAGTTGCGGGAGGAAATCGGGGACTGCTGACAGATGCACATCACCTTTTCCTGCCATGAAATGCGGCCCGCGGCTCTATAAAGCGAAGCAGCAGAGTACCACATCCATAGGAGCTGCCGCACCACATGGTTGTGGGTGAATGCCGGAACAAACTTACTGGTTCCGGATGTAATCCTGAACCACCGCGAGAGAATTCTCGCTGACCGTCGTGACGAAATAACTGTCCGACCAGAAGTACGGCTTCCAGTAGTATTTCTTAAGGACAGTCTCCCCGTATTCTTTCCTGGCGAACCGGGATGTCTTTGTCTTTACAATGTTGACAAGACTTCCCGGGGCGGTAAAAGGATCCGCTTCGAACAGGACGTGTACATGGTCCGCTTCCCCGTTCATCTCCAGGATCACAAGCCCCTTCTCCCTGAAGATATCACGGATCGTGCCGTATACAATCTCCTTAACGCCTCCGGTCAGGACCGGGTGCCGGTACTTTGTCACCAGCACCATGTGGTACTGCAGCAGGAAGCAGCTGTGCCGGTTCGTATAGTAGGGCTGGTCTTTCTTTTTCTCGTACATTTGTTCGATTTCTCCTTTACACCCAACTGGAAATATAGTATAATAATACCATATTTTAAAGCGAATATAAAAGGAGCACCCATTCATGTACCTGGCAGACACAACTGTAGTATCAAGAACTAAATACCCTGAGATCTGCGGGCAGATGGAGGAGTGGCTGCGCCTGTCGAAGAACCTCTACAACGCGGCGCTGTTCCGGATCCGCCAGGTATTCACCGGATGGAACAAGGAGAAACGTACAGACAACGAGGAGGAAGTTTTCGGGGAAGTGCGTGTCATGCAGGCGGCATACCCGCACATAAAGGTACGGCGCGTCCTCTCGTACCGCGCCTTGGAGGCCATCATGCGGGCGAACGGGAACCCGGACTTTTTTGCGGGCCTTCCCATGCAGACGTCCCAGCGGATCCTGAAGGAAGCAGTCACCGTGTTCAAAGCGTGGCTGTCCTCTCTGAAGGAATTTGACCGCGCCCCGGAGAAGTATACGGGAAAGCCCCGCATGCCGAAATACCTGAAAGGAGACAGGCATACCTTTTATATCACGAACCAGGACGCGGTCCTGTACCCTGTGTACAGGGAGGAGAACTG
>JAFUFL010000042.1 GCA_017469935.1 Lachnospiraceae bacterium | reverse complement strand
ATATCGGCATCTCCTCTACTGACATCCGCGAGAGGGCGGCGGCGGGAAAATCTATACATTATCTGGTGCCGTCCGCGCTGGAAAGTTATATAATAGAAAATGGGATTTACAAATAATTCAGCACGCGGGGTGCTGAATTATTAAAATCATTCTCAAGGCAAAGGAGCAGACATTTGAACAAGAAGGAACGCATTAATCTTATCAGGGAACTCGAATCGGAGCTCGCTTACGGCCGCTTTATCCATACGCTGAATGTGGCCTGTACCGCGTCCGCTCTTGCGATGTGCTACGGCGCCGATCTCGACAAAGCTGAGACGGCGGGACTTCTTCATGACTGCGCAAAATGCCTGAACCTGAGCAAGATGCTCAAGATCTGTGACAAGGCCGGACTGGAGCTCTCCGAATATGAGCGAAACAGCGGCTCGCTTCTTCATTCCAAGGCCGGCGCCGTCCTGGCGCAGACAAAATACGGCGTCAGGGATGAGGACATCCTCAATGCGATCAGGTACCATACTACGGGAAGGCCGGGGATGAGCCTTCTCGAAAAGATTGTATTTGCGGCGGACTACCTCGAGCCGGGCAGAGATTCGGCGCCGGGCCTGCCGAAGGTAAGAAAACTTGCCTTTGAGAGCATTGACGATTGCGTTCTCCAGATCCTGAAAGATACGCTCATGTATCTCGGTACGACCGGAGCGGATGTGGATCCCATGACGCAGAAAACCTATGAGTATTACAGAAGATGTGATGAAGAGAGGAAATTCTATGAGTGAAACAGCTGGAAGCAAAGAGAGATCCGGACAACTTGCCCGCATTGCGATCGCGGCGCTGGAAGAGAAAAAGGCTGCAGATATCAGAGTGATCGATATCAGTGAAGTATCTGTCCTTGCAGACTATTTCATAATCGCGAACGGATCCAACCGTCCTCAGATCCAGGCTTTATCGGATGAAGTCAGTGAGAAAATGGAAAAGGCCGGCGCAGTGCTCAAACAGACGGAAGGATATGAAAACGCGAATTGGATCCTTCTGGACTTCGGCGATGTGATCGTTCACATATTCAACCAGGAGAACCGCCTGCTCTATGATCTTGAGAGAATCTGGAGAGACGGCAAGCAGGTAAATCCCGAAGAACTGTGACGGGAAAAAAGAACAGCGAAAAAACGTCAGGGAGGCGGCTCGATGCGAGCCGCCTCCCTTTGTTATCTTTTAAATCCTTTATACTTCAAATTGCGTTATCTTTCGATTTACATTGTCCGGAACACACCGAATACCTTGCCGAGGATCACGCAGTTATCTACGATTATGGGATCCATGGTGTCGTTCTCCGGCTGCAGACGTATGTGGCCGTCCTCTTTATAGAAAGTCTTGACGGTCGCTCCGTCCTCGATCAGGGCGACAACGATATCGCCGTTGGAAGCCGTAGAGCAGGAATTTACGAACAGCAGGTCGCCGTTAAAGATGCCGACATTGATCATCGAATCTCCGCGCACTCTCAGGGCAAAAGATTCACCTGACGGCACGATCTCGGCCGGGATGGGGAAATAGCTCTCAATATTCTCCTGGGCAAGGATCGGCTGTCCGGCAGCGACATTTCCGACTACGGGGAGGGAAGCCATCTCCGTGCGGACCATCTGAAAGCTGTCATCGCAGATCTCGATCGCTCTGGGCTTGGTGGGATCCCTGCGTATGAATCCGTTTCTCTCAAGCGTGTTGAGGTGGGAGTGAACGGATGAGGTGGACCGCAGGCCGACTCTCTCGCAGATCTCGCGGACTGTGGGGGGATAGCCCTTGGAAAGGATCTCCTCCTTGAGATAATCGAGTATTTCCTGCTGCTTCTTGGATATTTTAGCGGGCATATATAGGACCTCCTGATGTAAATGAATCTCTGGATGGTAGTATTACTTACTATGATTATATAATCCGAAAGCGAAAAAAGCAAACATATATTCAGAATAAATGTTCGGTTTTTCTTGACTTGCGAATGAATGTTCGGTAGAATAGAAGCACGCAAACGTTAGTTCGTGATTTGTACGGCACTCAGAGGGGAGAGACAATGAGCAGCAGATATTCTGATATTGACGTAATGACATGTGTACAGGGAAATACAGCCAGGAAGACCGATTTGTACGGAGCCGCGGTGTCCGGCGCCGCGAGAGGCAATCTGAGATATAAAACCAAGGAGCAGAGCGATTTCGGTGTTGTGCGCGACAGGTGCGTGGTATATGATTTCAGAAGAGAAGCGGCAGCCTCCGCAAGAACCCGCTATGCAGAGGCTCATCCGGACAGAACGGTTCGAGCCGGAAGACAAGGCCGCACGGAAAGAAAAGCGGCAAACGGACACGCAAGTAAGAGGAATCCGTCAAGGAAAGCTTCCGCGAGAAAAGCGGCAAGGGCGCGCGCAAGAAGAGCGCTTGTCCTTCGAACCGCCCTTTTTACGGTTCTTGTCATGTTCACCATACTCGGGATCGGCGGGATCGCATCGAGAGCCAAGAGCAGAGAAGTTCCGGCCGCCTATAAGTATTACGATACGATCACAGTGGGGTATCAGGAAAACCTTCTGGACATAGTCGAGCGGTATGACGACAGAGACCACTATGAGACGCAGCTCGACTATGTGGAAGAGCTCTGCAGGATCAACAATCTCGCGTTTGACGGAACGGCCTATCCGGTGGTGACACCGGGAACGCATCTCGTCGTACCTTATTATTCCGCCGAATTAAAATAACAAAATGACGAAACGGCAATCCTTCCGCGGTGCGCAGGCAAGTCCGGTGAACCTGAGGCCGCCGCGGAAGGATTTGCCTTCGCAGGAGTGATTTATGAAAATAGACCTGATCACAGGTTTTCTGGGCGCCGGAAAGACGACATTTATCAGGAAATATGCGAAGTTCCTCATTGAGAGAGGAGAGACCATATGCATACTTGAAAACGACTACGGCGCCGTCAATGTCGATATGATGTTCCTGCAGGACCTTCTCGGGGATCAGTGCGAACTGGAGATGGTCATCGGGGGAGACGGCTATGAGGCTCACAGAAGAAGGTTTAAGACCAAACTGATCTCAATGGCCATGACCGGATACGACAGGGTCCTGGTTGAACCGTCAGGCGTATTTGACGTGGACGAATTCTTCGATGTGCTTCGGGAAGAACCTCTCGACAGATGGTATACGCCGTCAAATGTCATTTCCATCGTCAGCGCCCGGTCCGTGGGAGAGCTGTCGGCGGATTCCCGATATCTTCTCGCATCGCAGATCGCAAACGCCGGCTGCGTGATACTCAGCAAGGTGAGTGAGGCCTCGGCCGATGATGTAAAGAACACGATCCGGCTGTTAAATGATGTCATGGAAGAGCACAGGTGCACCCGGAGATTCGGCGATGATGTGATCGCGGGGGACTGGGACCGATTCGACAAAGCGGATTTCGAAAGGATAGCGAGCTGCGGATACCGCCTTGAAGATCATATTAAATATCAGGTTGAGCAGGAAAACGGATACAGATCTTTGTTCTATTTCTATGTCAGCATGGAAGAGCAGGAATTCAGAGATGCTGCGGAGAAGATTTTAAATGATCCCTCCTGCGGAGATGTAAAGCGGATCAAGGGATTTGTGAAGACCGGCGACGGCAGATGGATCCAGATCAACGCTGTCCCGGGAAAAATGGAATTTTCAGAGCGGGAGAGGGGACAGGAGGCCCTGATCGTGATCGGTGAGAACCTCAACCGAGAAGCAATCGATCGATATTTCGAAGACCGAGTCAGATATCACGGAGAATTATAACTCAGAGGGGATGTCCCCGCCTCTACAGGCGGGGACATCCCCTGATGAGTTATAGGATGCACACGCGTGCGGAAGGGAAGATGCTGCCATAGAGCAGCCCGCACGCGGCGCAGCGGTTCGCTCTGCGAACCTTGAATTATAAAAAGCCGTCAGGCAGCTTTTCGCTGCCTGACGGTTTTTTCATCCTTATTTTCTGTGTTTGTTTTTTCGATATCTCTCTTTTCTTTCTCTTTCTTTTCGATATCGGAGTATTCATTTTTCATTCTTGCGGACCGGATCCGATCCATGAGCTGCTCGCAGCGTAATTCTATATATGCATCCTGGTCTAAACGACCTCTGATCTCTATATCAATAATACGAGTGAACTCGGTCATGCCCAGCTTGTGATCGCGCAAAAAGATCTCCCATTCCGTGCGTCCGTCGTGACCTTTGCGGATTGAAACTTCAACATCGTTTCGGTCTGCATAGTTCATTACATCAAACATTCAGTTTTTCTTTTCCTCATTCTTTCAGGTATTCGCGGCCGTCTGCCGCGTTTCTTTTTTGTTTGTTACAAGGCGAATTCTATCCGAAACCTCTCCGCATTAAAACTGCCGGAATTGACATGAATTAGGTCTTTTTTGCTTATTTGCAGGGGCGCTGCATCAGCTTTGCGGGAGTATTTAACGATGTGTGAATAATATAAACAAACTTATTAAAATAATTAAAAATATTATTACATAAATGTTAAAAAGAACTTGCAATTATCGATACAATGTTGTAACATAACAATTGCCAAACAACTTTGTGATGATATTTGCGAGAGAGCGTATTCGTTACTCACTCCTTATATTGTCGCATGAAACAGTTAACAACAAATCATGTTATAAATAAGGAGAGGAAAAATGAAACGAGTACGTCTTTATGCCCTGTTGTTGTCGTCTGCACTTTTTGTATCTGCGATTCCGGTAACCGGAGCCAGCGCCGCAGCGGCGCCCGCTGCTCAGTATTCGGCACAGGTAACAGAAGATACGGACCTGACGATCTCTGTGGATCATCTCGGCGCAAATAACACGAAAAAAGCTGTCAAGAAAACCGTCAAACTCGGTTGGACCAAAGTGAAAAACAAATGGTACTACGTAACAGCTAAGGGAAACAAGACCGGCTGGGCCAAGATTGACGGAAACATCTACTATTTCAATAATTCCGGCGTTATGCTCACCGGATTTAAGGAAATTAATAACCAGGTGTTCTATTTTGCCAAATCCGGTGAAATGAAAAAAGGATGGCAGAAGATCGGCAGCAAGTGGTTCTATTTTGCCAAGTCCAACGGCGCCATGAAAAAAGGATGGCTCAAGCTTGGATCGAGGTACTTCTTCCTCAACAGAACGACCGGTGCTATGGAGACCGGCTGGAAGAAGTTTGACGGCAAACTCTACTATTTCAATAAAGAAGGTGCCATGCTTACCGGCCCTCACGTCTATAAGATCGGAAGCAAGTATTTCTTCTTCGAGAAGTCAGGCGCACTGACCAGCAAAAAAGGCTGGCAGAAATCTGACCTTGGCAACCTGTTTTACACAAACGCCGATGGCACGGTTGTGACCAATAAGACTGTGGGCGATAAGGTCATCAATGACGAAGGTGTCGCAGTCAAGAAGGTCGACGATGAGATGGACCAGAAGGCGCAGTGGTATGAGAGTGATACCAAGTATCTCGTACTTGCGGACCTGGATGCCCATGAACTTCGCGTCTATGAAGGCAAGAAGGGAAATTGGAACAGAATCCAGGGCGGATGGGAGCTTACGTGCGGCGCTCCCGCTACCAGAACTCCTTGCGGGCAGTTCTATCTCTGCTACAAGCAGCCCACGGATTACGGCTGGAAGGATTTCAACTTATCAAGGGCGGCATATGTCTATTGGACGACGGCAGGCTTTATGATCCACACAATTCTCTACAGTAAGTGGGGCGGAGACGATCCGGAATATGTTGATGTGGTCGACGACAGACTGGGAATGAATCTTTCTCTGAGCTGCATCAGGCTTGCACTTGAAGACGCACGCTGGATTTACAAAAACATTCCGACTGGAACAAAGTTGGTTGTTTATGAGTGAGAAATCACAAAGTTGAAAAAGGCAGAAAAGGGCTCCGGCGACGGCCGGAGCTCTTTTCGTGTTCAAAAAAAAGTCGGTCTGACCTGCAAAGAGACCTCCGGGGTTTTAATCCCGGGGTTTTATTAATTCATATCGAAATGATATAATCTTGTGCAGTTAGTTTTGGGAAAGGAACAAAAAGTATGCGTTTTGTAATTCAATGTGTGGAAAATGCGGCGGTAGAGATCGAAGGAAAAACCGTGGGCAGCATCGGAAAGGGGTTTCTCATCCTTGCCGGCATCTCCGAGACGGATACTAGGGAAACGGCGGACCGCATGGTGGAGAAGATGATAAAGCTCCGGATCTTCGAGGATGAGAACGGCAAGACAAATCTTAATCTGGCGGCCGTAGGCGGGGAGATTCTCCTGGTGTCGCAGTTTACCCTGTATGCGGACTGCCGCAAAGGAAACCGTCCTTCTTTCGTGAAAGCGGGATCCCCGCAGCATGCGGAGGAGCTGTACGAGTATCTCATCACAAAATGTCAGCAGGCAACAGGCAAAAGACCGCAGACCGGAGAATTCGGGGCACTTATGAAAGTCCATCTGACCAATGACGGCCCTTTTACCATAATCATGGATTCGGCGGAACTGGGATATTGACGCGGGCCGAATCTGAATACGCTTTTCCTCGCGCTTCATGGAATTTTGCGGATTGGTGGAACAGGAGAATAATACAATAGATGAAATACGATTTTGAATCAGTAATGGACAGAATGGGGAAGGACGCCATCGCGGTAGAAAGCCTGGGACAAGGGAATCCTTCCTTTACGCCGGCGCATCCCGAGGAGGGATTCGATATCATTCCCATGTGGGTGGCCGACATGAATTTCCCGACATGCCCCGCGGTGCCGCAGGCGATGATCGAAAGGGCGCAGCACCCGGCCTATGGCTATTTTGACATAAGACAGGAATACTATGACGAGATCATAAAGTGGCAGGAGACCAGGAACAATGTCACGGGGCTCGCAAAAGAGCATATAGGCTACGAGAACGGCGTTCTCGGGGGAGTCCTGTCGGCTCTGGCCGTGGTATGTTCCAAAGGGGACAATGTGCTTCTGCACTCGCCGACCTATATCGGTTTTACGGGGGGCCTGAAGAACAACGGCTACAATATCGTCCTTTCTCCGCTCCAAAAAGACGAAGGCGGGACGTGGCGCATGGACCTTGGAGACATGGAGGAGAAGATCAGGAGATTTTCCATCCATGCGGCGATCCTGTGCTCCCCGCATAATCCGTGCGGCAGAGTCTGGTCCGAGCGGGAAATCCTGGAGTTTACGGAGCTCTGCAGAAAATACGATGTCACGATCATTTCGGACGAGATCTGGTCCGACCTGACTCTGTTCGGAAATAAACATGTTCCCACCCAGTCCGTCTCCGAGGATGCGCGGCAGAGGACCGTCGCGCTCTATGCTCCCTCAAAGACGTTTAATCTGGCCGGACTCGTCGGATCCTATCATATCATCTACAACAACAGGCTCCGCCAGAGGGTCCGCAAAGAGAGCTCGCTCAGTCACTACAACAATATCAACCTTCTGTCCATGTACGCCCTGATCGGGGCATACAGCCCGGAAGGTTATGAGTGGCTGGATGAGCTGCTCGGTGTACTGGGTCAAAATATTGACTACGCCTGCGGATTTATCCGACAAAACCTGCCCGGTCTCGAGGCGAGCAGGCCGGAAGGCACTTACATGCTCTTTGTCGACTGCACGCAGTATTGCCGGGAGAGGGGCAAAACACTTGACGATGTCCTGAGAGCTGCCTGGAGGGTCGGAGTTGCCGTTCAGGACGGGAGACCGTTCCATGGACCTTGTCATATCCGGGTAAATCTAGCACTCCCGCTTTCGAGAGTAAAAGAGGCGTTTGACAGACTTAAGAAGTATGTGTTTGTCTGATATTTAATGGACTGCAACCGGCATTTATCATGTTTCCGCAGAAGACTCCCGCCTCTGTAGGCGGCGAGATGAATGCGGTCTGTTGACGTAGTTTTTCCTGTTCTCGCGAATACGCGGACGGCGAAACAAAACATATGTTTGCAAATATATGTTCGATGCGGTAT
>JAFUFL010000087.1 GCA_017469935.1 Lachnospiraceae bacterium | reverse complement strand
GTACATCTCATAGCTGCTGCCTGTGGTAGCCGGGTCCGCGCTGCCGTTCATAGCGATCCAGAGGAATGCGCCGAGTCCGGTCAGGATCCCACAGATCGTGAAAGCGGAGATCTTCATCATACTTACATTGATGCCGCTCATTTTGGCCGCCTTGAAGTTGGAGCCGATCGCGTAGATCTTCTTGCCGTACTTGGTCCATCCGGACAGATAGACGAACAGAGCCGTCATCAGGAGCATCACGATACCGACAGTGGGGATCGTAGCGATCTTGCCGTTGCCGAATCCGAAGAGGGCCTTATAAGCCGCTTTGGCTGTGTCCATCTTATACACGCTGCTGCCGCCGCCGATCAGCGCGCGGTCCAGATGCTGGCAGAAGTACTGGGCAAAAGAGCGGTAGATCAGCATCGTCGCCAAAGTGACAATAAATGCCGGCATCTGCACGCCGCCGACCAGAAGGCCGTTTACAAATCCGCAGACCGCGCCGAATCCGAGTGCAAAGAGAAGGGTCAGCAGGATGCTGCCTGTGATGTTGAATACAACAACGGAAAATCCGGCCGTGAGTGCCAGCATGGAGCCAACCGAGAGGTCGATCTCACCGGTCAGGCAGATCAGTCCCATGCCCAGAGCCACAGTCCCGATGACTGCGCTGTGACGGAAGATATTCATCACGCCGCTCCAGGTAAGCCCTGAGCTGGTGATCGCATATACGATAAAAATAGCGATCAATACAAAAATGAAACTGTATTCCGACCATACTTTGCCAAGTTTCTTCATGACTATGCACTCTCCTCTCCTGCGGCCTTCTCTGTGATGCCGACACTGTAAAGCATTACATCCTGTTCGTTGATCTCCTCATGCGCCAGTTCCCTGATCATGCGGCCGTCGTAGAAGACGATGCACCTGTCCGCGACCTTCATGATCTCGGGGATCTCCAGCGTATTGATGAGGATCGTCTTGCCCGCCTTCGCAAGTTCCAGGATCAGGCGGTAGATCTCCGCTTTCGCGCCGACGTCGATACCCTGGGTCGGGTTGTCCAGGATCAGGATCTCCGCGTCCGTGTTGAGCCATCTTGCGATAAAGATCTTCTGCTGGTTGCCGCCCGACAGCGACGTGATCAGGTCCGTGCTGTTCTGGGCCTTGATATTCAGCATCTGCTTGTACTCGTCGTATCTCTTCCTATCCCTCTTCGCGTCCACCGGAAGCTTTGCCGCCGACAGTGTCTGCTCTGAAATGGCCATGTTCTCCATAAGGGACATATCCGGCAAAACACTGTTCTCCTTGCGGTTATTGGGGAGCATGGCGATCCCCGCCTTCATGGCGCTGTGAATGGAATTGTGGGGAACGCTCTTCCCGAAAGCGGTCACCGTGCCTTCCGTGGCCCTCGTCGAGCCGAAGATGGCCTGCAGCATCTCACTGCTGCCGCTGCCCTGCAGGCCCGTCATGCCGACGATCTCGCCCTTCTTCACAGAGAGGCTGATGTCGTGGAAACCGTCACCGGTAAATCCCTCGAGTTTCAGGACCTCCTCTCCGAGTGTTCTTTTCTCATAGACTTCGGCGTTGGAATAGGACTCGCCGACCATCATGACCGTGACCTTCTCGGGCGTCGTCTCACTGATCTTGCCCTCGCCGATGAACTCGCCGTTCCGGAAGACCGTATAGCGGTCTGCCAGGGCGAAGATCTCCGGCATCTTGTGGGAGATGAAGATAAAGGATGTGCCCTCTGCCTTCAGCTTTCTGAGGATCCCGAAGAGATGGTCCACTTCTTCATTGTTAAGGGATGTGGTGGGCTCGTCGAGGATGATCAGCTTAGCCTTGAGGTGCAGTGCCTTGCAGATCTCCAGCAGCTGCTTCTGGCTGGTCTTGAGATCCGAGACCACGGCGTCCGGGTCGATCTCCACGCCCAGTCTCTCGAACAGCTCCTTCGCTTCCGCGCGCATGCGCTTCTTGTCCAGCATGCCCATCTTATTGGTATATTCCCTGTTCAGGAACATGTTCTCAAAGACCTTGAGGTCGTTGAACAGGTTCAGTTCCTGGTGTACGAACGCGATCCCCAGCTTCTCAGACTGCGTGATCGTGATGTGCTCCAGGTTCTGTCCGTCAAATTCGATCGTCCCGCCGTCCCTTGGCAGGACACCGGTCAGAATATTCATCAGCGTAGATTTTCCCGCGCCGTTCTCTCCCAGAAGAGCATGAACTTCGCCGCTCTCTACCGTGAGCTGTACGCCTTTCAAAACGGAGACGCCGCTGAACGACTTCCGTATGTCTCTCATTTCCAGCAGACTCATGTGCCTCTCCTTCCCCCATTGACGAATAATCGGGCGCGGCCGGGCTCACCCGGACCGCGCCCTCAAAAAAGTACCGAAACGCCGAATCAATTGCTGATTAGTTGAATGCCTCGTAGTTGTCAACATTCTCGCTGGTAACGATCTCACATGCGATGACGTGATCCTGCTCAACCTGCTGGCCTCCCAGATAGTCTTCCATATCCTGGATGGCTGTCTTGATCATGGAAGGGCTGTAGGTAACGCTCATGATGCCGCCGAGCTGTGCGGAGATGTCTGCATAGTTTGTGCCCTTAAGAACATCATAGAACTCGCCGAGGCCGCCGCAGCCTGTGATCACGGGCTTGCCCCCAAGGAATGCTGTCTTTGTAGCGTCATCGATTCCGCCGCCTGCAAGTGCTTCCAGGATGCCCATGCCCAGCTCGTCGTCTTCGGAGTAGAACCACTTGATGTCAGCGTTCGCGCTGTCGCCCATCAGGGACTCGAAGGAAGACTTGGTGTCGCTTCTGCTCCAGTTCATAGCGCCGGAGTATGTGACTGCCTTGAGGTCGTCGTCTGTCCACTTCGCGTCATCTGCGATCTTCTGGCCGTTGTACTCCACGTCGCCCTTCAGGTAATCAACGAAGCCCTGGTCTCTGAGAGCCGTAACGGAAGATGTGTCGCCTTCATAGACATAGACCTTGTCGCCGGGCTTCATGCCGAGGCCTACAAAGTAAGCTGCCGCTGCAGCGCCGATGCCTGCGTTGTCGCCCTTGACGTTGGAGACTGCTGTGGACTCAAGGCCTGCGATGATGCGGTCGAATGCCACGTAAGGGATACCTGCGTCTACGATCTGCTGGATCGCGGACTGAACTGTGTCGTCCAGAGGCTGAACAACGATCGCGATGTTCTTCTCGCCCTTGGAGATGATATCTTCGATTGTTGTGATCTGCTCTGCCGCGCTTGCGGATGTGATCAGCTCTGCTGTGTAAACGCCCTCAGCGTTGACTTCCTCAACCTTTGCCTTTGCAAATGTTGCGACGGAGCCTGTCCAGCCGTGGTCCTCGGATGCTGTCAGAACATAGATGTGTGTCTGCTCGCCGGTCGCTGCGGGAGCTTCTGTCTGTGCCTCGCCTTCAGCGGGAGCTTCTGCTTCCTGGCCCTCAGCGGGAGCCGCTTCTTCTGTTTTCTCCTCAGCAGGAGCTGAAGAGCTGCTTGATGATCCGCCGCAAGCTGCGAGGCTCAGTGCCATAACGCCTGCGAGAACTGCTGCCATAATTCTCTTTTTCATAACTACCTCCCTATAAAGTCAAGTGAATATTTCCCTTAAAATAAAGGATTTTCTATGTTATACCTCTCCTGAATGAACCTTCGATATGAGCATCTCTATGCAT
Source organism: Lachnospiraceae bacterium (assembly GCA_017469935.1). Taxonomy (GTDB): domain Bacteria; phylum Bacillota; class Clostridia; order Lachnospirales; family Lachnospiraceae; genus CAG-791. The sequence continues at coordinate 192 of JAFUFL010000087.1, read as the reverse complement.
CTGGTACGAGAATAGAGGTATTTTGTGTATAAGAAACAAAACGTCATCATTCTAATGGCCGTTTTATTCCCCTTCCCTCTATGGCAGCGCACCTCCCGTGTCTACCAGGATCACCGCCGGTTTCCCAACGGGTCCCAACTTCCTTCGTCCCGCCTGCCCATATCCAGGGTGTCAGCTTAGCTCCTTTGCAGG
>JAFUFL010000041.1 GCA_017469935.1 Lachnospiraceae bacterium | reverse complement strand
CGGTCATCTCGTCGTCTTTGTAATCGCCCTCGTAAGTGTCGCCGCCTGCCCAGGTCATCTTTCCCCGTCCGGTCATCTCGTCGTCTTTGTAATCGCCCTCGTAAGTGTCGCCGCCTGCCCAGGTCATCTTCCCCCGGCCGTTCCTCTTGTCGTCCAGGAATTCGCCTTCGTAGCTGTCCCCGTTCGCCCAGGTCATCTTCCCCCGGCCGTTCCTCTTGTCGTCCAGGAATTCGCCTTCGTAGCTGTCCCCGTTCGCCCAGGTCATCTTCCCCTGGCCGTTCCTCTTGTCATTCAGGAATTCGCCCTCGTAGCTGTCCCCGTTCGCCCAGGTCATTTTGCCCTGGCCGTTCCTCTTGTCGCTCCGGAATTCGCCCTCGTAGCTGTCCCCGCCGGCCCAGGTCATCTTCCCCTGGCCGGATCTCAGGTCATCCGCAAACTCCCCTTCATAGACGCTTCCGTCCGCATATTGAAAGGTGCCGCGCCCGTTCTTTTTGAAGTTTATGAAATCCCCTTCGTAAACGCTTCCGGTTGCCAGCGTCAGTTTCCCGTGCCCGGTCATCTTTCCGTCATCGATGTCGCCCTCGTAGACATTGCCGTTCGGCCAGGTATATTTTCCCCTGCCGTCAATGGCGCCGTCCGCGAAGCCGCCTTCGTACTCTTCCCCGCTGGCCCAGGTCTTCTTGCCCTGTCCCGTCAGCCTGCCTTCGACAAAGTCGCCTTCATAGACATTTCCGCTGGCCCACTCTATTTTGCCTTTTCCGTTCAACTGTCCGTTGTCAAAATATCCCTCGCGAACAGTTCCTCCCGGGATCGTATACTTTCCATAGCCGGCCGGTTTGCCGTCGACGAACTCGCCTTCGTAGCACTCCCCGTTCGGCCAGGTGTATTTTCCCCGCCCGGTCATGCTGCCTCCGACAAATTCTCCCTCATAGACCTCTCCGCCCGCAAAGGTAAACTTGCCGATTCCGCTCCTTTGTCCGTCTTCAAAGCTTCCCTCATAGACGCTTCCGTCCGGCCAGGTATATTTTCCCTGCCCGGTCATCCGGTCTTCGACGAATTCCCCCTCGTAGACTTCCCCGTTAGGCCATGTATAGGTCCCGCGGCCGTTCATCATGCCATCGAGAAACTCGCCCTCGTAGACTTCTCCGTTGTACATTCTGTAAATGCCATGGCCGGTCCTTACATTGTCAACGAAATCGCCCTCGTAGGATTCCCCGTCGTACCAGGTCAGCTTTCCCTTGCCATTCCATTTTCCGTTCAGAAAGTCGCCCTCATACATGTCTCCGTTGGGACGCATATATCTTCCCTTGCCGGTCATCAGTCCATTTTCGAGTTCTCCCTCGTAAATGTCACCGTTGGTCATTATGATTTTTCTTCTGTCGGAACCTTTCTGATCCCCAAGGCTGTCCGCGTAGCTCATTCCTTCCGTCTCCTTATATCAGTCAAAGCTCTTACTCTTCCGTGCTCTCAAAGACACTGGCCAGCGGTGAATCACTGTCCAAAAACAGCGTGGTATTCCCGCTCTCCAGACTCTTTTTGGCCGCGTCCAGCTGGCGGACAAAGAGATAGTAGTCCGCTTTGTCCGGATCGTTGTATGCATCCGAAAGAATCCGCATATACTCCGCTTCGCCTTCCGCCTCAAGCTGATCCGCCCGTGCCTCCGCCTCGGAGATCATTACCGCCGTCTCTCTGTCCGTCGTGTTGCGGATCTTCTGCGCTTCGGATTCACCCTGCGCTTTGTAAGCGGCGGCGATGTTCTTGCGTTCGGTAATCATGCGGTTGTAGACCGAATCCTTGTTCTCTTCCGGAAGATCCAGCTTCTTGATCTTAACCATCTGGATCTCGATCCCGTACTGCTCCGGATCGTAGTCCTTGTCGAGCTGTTCGATAATCTTATTGGACAGGGAAATGACACGGGTGTTCTCGTCGATGACCGACATGTCGTCCGTCTCAGTACCGGTCTGCGTCTGGTCACCGCCCTCGTCTTCCAGATCCTCGGATTTCATATCCTGGACTTCCACGTCGTGAAGGTCGTCGTCTTCCTGCTTATCCAGCGCCGCGTCGCGGGACGCGATCAGCTCTTCCTGCGTTGTGGCAGACACGGTGGTCTTCAGGGCGCCGTAAACCATGGCGCTGATCTTGCTCTCGGCGCTTGCCTCCGATGCGTTCAGCGTCTGCGTGAATTTAATGGGATCTGTCACCACCCAGACAATATAGGCGTCGACCTCCATCTTCTTCTTGTCCGATGTGTAGATTTCAGTGGGCGCGATGTCATAGAGCTGCCTGGCCTTGGAAATGGTCGTCTCACTCTGGATGAGGGGAATGCGCATGGAAAAGCCCGGCTCCGTTGTGACTCTCGATATTTTGCCCATTGTCTTGATGACCTTATACTCGTCGGGATACGTGATGACCGCTGAAAGATTTCCGATCAAATAGACAATAATCAGCGCGGCCAAAATAGTGACGTAATGCTTTTTCATCACCTCTCACCCCCTGTTCCTGTCGATGAACCGGCATCGCCGCCCGTCCGGGTCTGTTCGCCGCCTCCCTCATTTCCTCCAAGGCTTCCGTCCAGGTCGCCCAGGTACATGCGCTGAGTCGCTCCGGTCTCATCGTTATTAATGATGATCTTGACGTTCGGCAGGATCTCCTCCATTGCCTCGTAGAACATGCGCTGCTTTGTGATGAGGGGATATTTGACATATTCGCCGTACTCACTGTTGAAGCGGGCTGCCTGGCCGTTGGCCTCGTTGATGCGGGCTGCCTTGTGCGCTTCCGCCTTCTGAATAATATTGTCGGCCTTGGCCTCCGCCGCAGGGAGCTGCTCATTTCGATACTGGTTAGCCTCGTTCAGGGCAGACTCTTTGTTCTGGCGGGCGTTCTCGACTTCGGAGAAAGCCTCTTTGATCAGGTCGTTGGGCGGTTCTACATCCTGTATAGAAATATCGATCAGGGACAGTCCGATGTTCTGCTCTTCAAGCTCATCCATCACAATGTTTTTGATATTCTGCTGGATATCGGACTTGCCCGTGGTCAGCGCGGAGTCCACCGTATAGGCGCTGACCGTTCCGCGGATCGTGCTCTGGATCAGGTTCTTGAGAATGACCTCGGGCTCCTCAGTCGCATACATGTACTGAAGCGGATCGGTCACCTGGTAAGTGACATAAAAGTCGATATCCACGAAGTTCATGTCCGACGTGATCATGGTGGATTCCTCTTCCACGTTAGAGTAGCTTCCTTCGCCGCTTTCCCTGTATCCGATCTCAAAGCTGCGGACTGTGGTATTTATCTTGGTCACTTGCTGGATAAACGGTATTTTGAACTGGAGTCCTTTATTGTTGTTAACGGCGGCCTGTCCCAGCGTCGTCACTACCGCGCTCTCCGTCTCTGAGAGCGTGTAAACGGACCCTGTTACCATTCCGATCACAAACAGCGCCAGAATAACGGGGACTGCAATGTCCGCCACCCTCGAGATCGGGGATTCCGGCTTGCCCTGCCTGCCGCCGTCCGTTTGTCCGGCTTTTGAAGAAGGATTCTTTGCAAACGGTTTGTTCTTTAAAAAATCTTTGAGCGCCATAAAATTCTCCCTCCGAAAGACAATAGGTGATCGTGCCTCAGCTCATGCCTCCTATGAATATAATCACAAGATTGAGCGCTGAAGCGACTGTTCCGATTATGAGAAAAATTCTCGCCATCTTGAGATTCTTCTGCTGCTCTTCTACCGTACTTGATTTATTGATCTTCAGCACAAAGATCAATCCCAGGATTCCGAAGATCAAAGAGAAAAGGATGTCAAAAACACTCCATATGACATATTTGCCGATCGCAATCTCCGGTATTTTGCTGTCAAAAGGAGTGGGCGTGTAAGTATACTGCTGCGAATTCATATTGTTCTGAACGGCATTGGGTCCGCCCTGCCTGACCTGGCGGTAGCCGCCCTGCTGAACCGGCTGGAAGCCGCCCTGCTGAACCGGCTGGAAGCCGCCCTGCGGCCCGGGCTGGAAGCCGCCCTGCTGAACCGGCTGGAAGCCGCCCTGCTGAACCGGCTGGAAGCCTCCCTGCCGAACCGGCTGGAAGCCGCCCTGTCCCGCTGCCCTGTTAACGTTTGCGCCGGCAGCGCCGATTCCTGCCGGATTCTGAGAAGCCGCCGCCTCTTTCTGCTGTGCCAGGAGATCGGCCAGCGGGTCAGGCTCGGCCGCATTTTCGCCGACAGGCTCTACGCCCGCCAATTGTGCTCCGCAATAATTACAAAATTTATTGGAATCAGGATTCTCATTATTACAAACCGGACAGATCTTCATACTGTTTTCTCCCTCATATGATCAGAATTCAAGGCCCGCGGAGCGAGCCGCCGCGCCGGTCCTCTTTCGCACCTTGCGGCGCGCCTGCCGGCACCTTACTCTTAAATGTAACATAGAACCTCCCGAGGCGGGAGTCATCTCATTTGTATTATACTAAATCTTTCTGTAAAAAGTGTCTCCAATTAGGTGCTGACATGATAAACTATAAGATATAGTTGATCTCGGCCTCCGAATTGTTCCGATCCCGATAAGGGAATTCGGGATAAGGGAATCTCGAATAAGGGAACTGAGATCGTCACAGAAATTGCTGTTATGGCAAAATAGTACAGGGGGAGTTACAAATCATGAAAACATCAACAAGCAAAAGCAGTGTCATCACACAGATCTCACTCTCATTGGTAGCCATCGTTCTCAGCTATCTGCTGCTGTTCAGCAAAACCATGCAGGTAACCACAATCTGTCAGTTCCTGTGCGGAGGTCTGGTCGCGGTCGGCATCATATCCATCATTTCCTATTTTTTGTCCGGTGACTATAAGCGGATTGACCGCTACGGATTTGCACTGGGCACCATGCTGGTTCTGATGGGCATCATCGGATTGATCCGGATCCCGGATCTGACCGCTAATTTCGAAATCTATACCGGCTTACTGTCGATGATTCTGGGCGTTCTGGTCCTGCAGGGAACCGTGCAGATCAAGGTTCTCGACTATCCCGTTTGGATCCTGAACCTGATACTGACTTTCATCTGCATTGCAGGTGCAATCTGTGTCCTTCTTGAGGCCAGGTTCATCACAGACCGCCTGCAAGGTTTTTCAAACTGGACCCTGCTTGCCTGCGGCGCCTGCTGCCTTTTCAGCATGCTGATGACATGGATCTGTATTATTCTTGCGGGCAGACGTGATAAAAAGGCCGCCGAATCCAAGGATTCCGATGCTGAGCAGAAACCTGTATCGGGAGTTACAGCGGAGCCGACCGTCCAGCCTTCTCCGGCCGTTGTGACCCCTTCGGAGCCCGCAGCACCCACAGCACCCGCGGAGCCGGCCGAGACACACCACACGGCTTTTGATCCCGCTCAGGACATGGAGAGCGACGTTCCGCCCATTGAGTCTCCGCATCTGACCTACGGAGAAGAAGGGCATCACTCTTCTTTCGATAACAACAACAATAATTAACTTGTGCAAAAAGACCGGCGCAAAGCGTGCGCCGATCTTTTTTTTGCATCCGCGAGCGGAAGACCCTGCATCCGCGAGCGGATACAGGGCCTTATCTTTGCTTATAGTATTGCAGATCCTTTTCTCTTTCAGAAGCGGGCGCTCAGCCTTTCCATCCGTTATAGGTGTATCCGAGCATCGTGATATCGTCGAACTGCTCCGCCTCTCCCGCAAACTCCACAATGTCCTGATAGACTGCCGCCAGCACCTGCTCCTGCGAAGCTGTTTTGACGGTGTTGAGCTTTTGGACCAGCCGGTCCGTCCCGTATGCTTTCTCTTCTTTGTCGATTGCCTCGGGAACGCCGTCCGTGTAGACGAAGATCCTGTCGCCTGCGTGGAGCTCCAGGGTGTACTCCTTGGTGACAGTGTTCTCCATCGCCGCCAGCACCAGGCCGTGCTTGTCCTTGATGAGCTCGTAATCTCCGCCCGCCCGGCACAGCACCGGGTACTCATGCCCGGCATTGGCGCAGCGCATGATTCCGGTCTCCAGATCCAGAATTCCGATCCAGGCTGTCACGAACATCTCCGCGTCATTTCCTTCGCACAGGATGTTATTGACCTCAAAGAGAACTTCCGAGGGGGATTTTCCTATTTTGGCCGTGTTTACGATGGCGGTCTTGGCGCGCATCATGAACATGGCTGCCGGAATTCCTTTGCCGGAGACGTCTGCAATGACCAGGGCCATTTTGTTGGCATCCGTGAAGAAGAAGTCGTAGAAGTCACCGCCCACCTGCCTTGCCGGTCTCATGAGGGCGTAGATCTCAAAGTCATTTCTGGTAAAAGTAAAGACGTGCGGCAGCGCGGATTCCTGAATGAAGGCGGCCAGGGCCAGCTCCTGTTCCATTCGCTTTTTTGACTCGTCGATATACCCCTTCAAGGTCGAAACCGTCTGGTTGATATCATCCGACAAAATAGAGAACTCCGCAGAATCCCTCACATCGACCACTTCTCCCAGGTCTCCGGCTATGATCTTCTGCAGGGAATCCGTAACAGATTTCAGGTTTCTGCAGACAAGCGTCTCCACCAGCGCGACGACCATCAGATAGAGGACCGTGAACAGCAGGATATCGGCCAGCAGCACTTCGTAGGCCTGGTTGATCTGCTCCTGCATCAGCATTTCATACTGCCAGGCAAGCAGAACGAACACCGTTTTCTCGATATTGAGCGCTCTTTTGACACAGACTGCGTCCATGTCGCCGTAAAACTCGACATTCTTCCGGAAGGCCGTCCATTCCGGCTGTTTGGCCAGGTCCTGCCGTTCCGATTCGGAGAGCTTGGTCATCCCGCTCTCCTCACTGTAATAGCTGGAGAGCACATTGCCCTCAAGGTCGTAAATAAAATAATAGACGTCGTCGCTTCCGGTGATCGTAATGTAGGGAATCAGCGCTCTCGCCTCATCCGGATTGCCGCCGGTGTTTTCGTAGAGCATCCTGAAGCTGGTCGCCATATTATTGAGGCTTTGCTCCGCATTCTCGTATATGCTTCGCGTCTGCAGGTTGTAATCCATCAGATGATTGATCGCAAACACGAGCAGCGTCGCGGCAAGGAGCTGCCGGTAGAAGCGCTTCGCGATCGGCGTCCTCTTGCGGTCCGAGAGCGGGATGTATTCATACTTCTCACCGGAGATGATAAGGATCAGGATCGAGCAGGCCATAAGTCCCAGCGCGCTGAAAACGATCATGGGAACGGCGGTGGTCTTGACAATATAGTGAGCGGCCGCCATGTCGTCCCTGTGCGTCAGAAGGACCGAATACATATGGAAGACTTCCATGATCATTCCGATGACTGCTGCATGGAAAGCCGGCGGCCTTTTTCCCTTGAACAGGAGGATGTTAAGCGCGGCCGACAAAAAGCCGGCGAGCAGAGTGGACTGGCTGCAGGATATCGTTGTAAATGCGCCGACGTCAAAATAGGTGCCCGCTATATAGCGCTCCACTCCTCCGATCAGTCCCGCAATAATTCCGGAGACCGGGTCAAAAAACAGACCGGAGATAAGGGGCCCCAGATCCCTCACATTGAGGATCATATTCTTGTAGTCCACGCCCAGGTGGGTCGACATGATCGAACAGATTCCGAAGATGATTCCTACGGCAATCTTATGGAGCGGCCTGCGCTTGAGCTTTGACCAGTAATTCCACACTACGGCCGTCACAATCAGATACAGGATCGTCGATAATGTCATTCTTGCCAGCATCATAGCCATTTTGTACGCACTTTCTTCTATCAAATAGAATAAACTGATATAATTGATTATACATTAAAAGCAAATCTATATCGATACCTCAAAGGTGTATCGATACCCTAAAGGTGTATCGATACCCTGAAGGTGTATCGACACCCTGAAGGTGTATCGATATCGATATTTTGACACCCTGAAGGTATATCGACAGAAAGGCGGCCCGACATGCCGGATACACAAAATCTTCAAACTGCCGATGACGCCGCTCTCGGCATCGCTTCCGAATATGACGCTTTCATAAGCTATAAACATGGGCCTGTTGACAGCGCGGCCGCCAAAGCGCTCCAGAAAAACCTGGAGCACTTTCATGTGCCCATAATAGCCGGTCATGCGAAAGGCGAGAAAAAGAGAAGAAAAATCAAACGCGTCTTCCTCGACGAGGGGGAGCTCTCCGCTACCGCCGCTTTTGCCTCCCGCATTCGCCTGGCGCTGAAGAACTCCCGCTGGCTGATCATCATCTGCTCTCCGGCGACCAAGAATTCGCCCTGGGTGGACCTCGAGATCCGGACTTTCCTGGAGTTCCACGACCGCGACCACATCCTCGCTGTCATGACCAGCGGCGAGCCGGCCGATATTTTCCCCGAAGCCTTCGCCGGCTCCGGGAACCTTCCCGATGAAATGCTGGCAGCGGACGCAAGGGGAGCCACCGCATACGAAGTCGTCAAAAAATTGCGCGGCGACACCCTCCTGCGCATAGCGGCACCTATTCTCGGAATGACCTATGACGACCTCAAGCAGCGGAACCGCGTCTACCGCCTTCAGCGTTTTCTGGCAGCGGCTTCCGTATGCCTGGTGGCGATTACCGGCTTCCTTGTTTATGCTTCACTCCAGAACAGAAAGCTCTCGCAGTCCAACCGCGATATCCGCCTGCGGCAGGCTGAGCTGATCACGAACGAGTCCTCCGCGCAGCTTGAAGCCGGCAACAGCGTCGAGGCGATCCGGGGACTCCTCCATGTCGTCACGGACCTCTCGGGTGACACCTCACCCGGAAGCTCTGTGTTTGACTCCGTTTTCGGCTATGACAGGACCTCTGAGGATGTTTTGCCCTCGTCCCAGTACGAGCTGACCAGGGCCTTAAACCTCTATGTTCCGCACCTGACTGCCAATTTCGAAAATCAGTATATCGCGCCCGGTGCCGTTCTGGAGGTCGGTGAGACGCTTTTCCAGGATCTGCTCTCTGACAGCGACGGCACGCACCTGCTCGCGGCGGGCCAGAAGCGGGTCTATGTCTGGGACACTGCCACGGATCAGCTCTGCAGTGAGATTTCCTTTGACGAATACATCCTCAACTGGTCTGAGGATGCTCTTCTGGACGGCGACCGGATTGTCTTGTGCGGAGAACACAGTGTCGTCTGTTACAACTATCTGACCGGGAAAGTGGATTGGAAGATCACTGTGCTTGACTCCGTCAGGGCCGTCACAAGGTCGGCAGCTGCCGCATCTGCGCCGGCCGCCGCGGGTACTGCTCAGGGCAGCACCTCCGAGGTCGCCGCCGACCGCCTCTATCTGGTCTCAGACTCCGGTATCACTGTGCTGGATGTCGACAGCGGAGCGCTTTTGGACGAGTATCGGTTTGTATCGGGGCGGGATGAGTCCTTCATCACATCCTACAGTGTTAATTCGGGCGGCGCAGACGATGAAGAAGCGCCCCTTTTCGGCACGGTCATGGACTGTTCCGTGTCGGAAGACGGCAGATACCTGCTGTTCACGTCCAGGGAGGCGTACGAGCAGGCTTTTTTGTATGCCCATGACCTCGCAACGGCCAAAACAGTGAAGATCGACACCGTTCCCTATTATGACGAGTGTTTCCACGCGGCCTCTTACAGCACAGAACAAGATTCGGAAACTGAACATGTCCTCTATTCCAAATTCAAGAAAAATGACAACGGATATGCGATCATTATGACATCTGTCGCATTGGAATATGAAGAAACCACTCTCTCCTCCCGCCAAGAATGGGAAAAAGAGATTCCTTTGGCGCAGCAGACGCGCAGCGCCCTCGCGGAAGGCAGGAAGGTTTTGGCATACGGTCGTGTGATCAATATTTTGCCCCGTGTGAGTGGTGCGGAAGGGCCGGCTTCCATCCTGTTTGCCTGTGACGAGGACCTTCGGCTGCTGAGTCCGCAGGACGGGCAGATCCTGTACGAATTTCCGCTCCCGGGAACGTTTATGAAGTTCCTCGACGTTCAGGGGCATTGCTTTCTGTATTTAAGATCCGGAAGGATTTATGATTACGTAGGGAAAGAGCTGCAGTTGTACACAGCTGCGTTTGCGGACAATCTCCATGACATAGAAAAGCTTGGGGAGCAGTCTTCCTTCTACTGTCTGGGGCGCGACAACCGCATTATCCACTATTCACCCGACGAGCCGGACCTCGGCTTTGTGAAGCTGGCGTCCCATGACTCTGCGATGCGGACGCGGGTCCTGTGGCAGGACGACGACCTGACTCTGCTGAGCGACGATAGAGATTTGTGCCTGCTCAATGAGAAAGAAGATTCGGCGATCGTCACGACTTATACGGAGCTTGTTCGGGGCGCGCGGGGGGCTGGGGCCACCGACACCCTGGAGGTGTCCGGGAATGGCGCAGACACCCCGGAGGTGTCTGGGGAAGGCGCAGACACCCCGGAGGTGTCCGGGGAAGGCGACACCCTAAAGGTGTCCGAGACCTCCGGGGAAGGCGACACCCTAGAGGTGTCCGAGACCTCTGGGGTGTCCGACACCTCCGGGACATCCGACACCTCTGAGGTACTCTACAGCTCCGATTTCAAAGTCCTGAACGCCGAGAACGGCATCGTCCACTTTCTGCGAGTGTCAAAAGACAGCCCGCAGACCTCCGTCCTGACCCACTATCAGCTGAATGCGTCGGACGGCACCGTCACTGCGGAAGATATACTGCGGGTCAATCGGTCTTTCTACATGGACGGCAATATCCTGTACGATCCTGACGGGAACATCCTGTACGTCATGGATTCCCAGACTGACGCCACCGTCATCTGGACCTGCAGCTTCGACACCTCAAAGGTCATCCACCAAAAGGCCGTCCGCCACGTCCTTCCCCTCGGGAAGCGATACAGCTTCTATAGCCTGAACCCGCAAGCCGACAAGATTCTTCTCTTCTCCGACCAGATGGATCTTCTTGTGCTCAACGCAAACACCTGGCAGACCGAGTATACGATCAGCGGCACCGCTTATTCGATGGCCGCCGTCAATAAACTGAAATACTCCGACGACCACTCCGAGATCTGCTGGGACGGCCATACGCTAGTGATCCCGGACAAGCACAAGCTTCATGTTTACGATGACACCGGCGCGGAGACGCATACCATCCTCTGCGAACACGGCACAGACGACAATACTTCCAAGGGCGTCCCGTGCGCGGCCCTCTCGCCGACCGGCAAGTGCCTCTACTATGTCCAGAATTCGACGCTGGTCCAGTACAGCCTCACCGACGCCAAAATATTGAACGAAATCACCCTCCCGGCCGCCCCCGACGCGTCCGCTCTGACGAGCGCAGGCCCTTGGGTCGTCACTTTTGACCCGGTCCGTGCGCGCTCTTTAGAACGCCTGCGGACAGCCTTCCCCTTCCCTAAAGGAGAAGTCCGGGAACCGGATACCATGCACATCGTTTACAACGGCGTCTATTACTGCGTCCGCTGTGACTACGAGGCTTTCGGCGTCATGACACAGGTGAACGGCGTCACAGCCTACACCCCTGCATCGGGCAAAATATTTATGAGCATCTACGACGTGAAGACCGGTTTGTACGACTATATCTATTACAGGGAATACAGCATCGGGGATATCATCGATATCGCCCGGGAGAGATACAGCGGACTCTGACGGAAAGGAGGGACGCTCTCAAGATGACAAACTCTGCACATGATCACCTGCCCTCCCTGATGGGCAAATGCCTCCGTCTCACTATTGTGGCAGCTCTGATGATAGCGGTCCTTGCGGGCTGCGCAGGCGCCCCCGGCGCCGGCAATTCCTCCGCAAAGCAAAGGACCTTTATTCTGTACGGAAATAATGACCCGGATGATCTGGAAATATTAAAACAGCGCCTGGATCTTCTCGCCGGCAAAAATGGGTACACCCTAGAGGTGTCAGATACCCTGGAGGTATCCGGGGTATCCGACACCTCCGGGGTATCCGACACCTCCGGGGTATCCGACACCTCTAAGGTATCCGACACCTCCGGGGTCTTCACGTTGCGCCTGCCTGCCTCGCTTTGCCGCAGCGACAAGCTCCTTACCATATGCGTAAATGATTTTCTTGCATCGCCCTGCCGGATGAGTGTGGTATGTTTCTCACCGAACAAAAAATCGTATGTCCCGTCATTCGCCGCATCCGAATTGTCGCGGGATAACTGTCTCTCCATGAAAGTGGAGGAGCTTCCGGTAGAAAATGAGATAGAAAAAGGCGACGATCTGCTGACACTGGATATGTACACGCCTCCCAGCCGCAGGCTGATTCTGGAACTATCGCAGGAGACAGCTGAAACACTGCACAGTCTTATCTCCGGCGGCAGTGATCTCTATGTGCGGGACAATAATATTTACCCGGAATACGAGACAGATGCCTTCTCTAATATATGGGATCTTAAGGCGGATCCGGATGATTCCCGCCTCTTTTACATCGACTACAACGAAACGGACTGTCTCTATGACAATGAAAATCTGTTCTTCTACAACCTGACGCACGAGCCCCCGGCGCACCCCTTCAATTACTACTCCGTCGACGAGGTCGCCTGGGAAGATCCGGAAAGCGATACGACGTCCGGCGCCTTCCAGTGCCGCGAAGACGCCTTGGGCGACGACACCCCAGAGGTCTCCCCGAGCCCCCAGGACACCTCCAGGGTATCCCATTTATTCTTCAAACTGGATCAGACTGCCTCGGCCGACGAGCTCTCCCAGCTGAGAATGCTCCTGTTAAGAAGACTGGACCTTCTCGAGTCCCCTTACGCTTACGGCCAGACTGACAGCGGCTCAATCTGTGTCAAAATACAGACCTCCAAGGTCAACAAGACCGTCCTCTCTCTTCTGACCTCGAGCTGCTATTCCCCGATAAGCCTCAAGATCCCTGGAACAGCCGCAAAGGTCTGGCCCAAATATCTGCATGTCCGCTATGACGCGGAGCAATCGGCTCTCGAAGTGTCTCTTCCTTCGGACGCGGCCTCAAAGCTCAATAATCTGCTCCAGGCGCAGATGCAGAGCCCCGCGGGCATGAAGGTCCCCTTCCTGCAGATCCCGATCTACCTGTGCGTAGACTCCACACCTGTCGCCTGCTGCACGACGGACGTCTTTTTTGATCCCGCACTTATGACCTTCAGGGAGATCTACATGCCGCTTGACAGCGAAGACATGCCCTGGTTTACCGCGCTCATCGAGTCGGCGGCCAATCAGCACCAGAGCAGCCTTCCCTACACGAACATTGACTATTATTATGATCACAAGATCGAGGGAGACACTTTCGGTTCTTCCGTGGTCTTTCCCTTGGCGCAGCGCTCTCCTGTCTCCGTAACTGAGATCACCGACAAACTGCAGGAAATACTCCCCGGAACCCGAGTGGAGCTCTCCGACGATTCGAGCGTTCTGGACATCCATATGAACCTTCCGGTAGATGAGAACCTGGTCGAGCGCATCTTCTCACTGACCCCCAGACTTTACGAAGCCATTTCACTGAACAAGGAATACTACGAAATTGTTCGCATGTACCCGTTCGAGGCGGCCGGTGACGAGCGCTGCTGGCTCATTTTTCAACAGAATTCTGACGGAAACGTATCCTTCACCGGATTTCTCTTCAACGGCCGGCTCGCTCCATACAAGGATGAGATCGCCGCGGCGATCGAGAAGGACACCTTCTTCAAAAGCATGATCATCGACGACTATTCCGGATGGGTCTATCGGGACTTTTGAGTTAAGTTCGGGATTTCATAGTGAACCTGCTTGAAAATTGTTACAAAAGTATGTATGATTTATTATGTATATCACTGTAGTCAACGTTACTGGAAACTAAGAGGAATTAATTAATGAGTGGTTTATTAAACAGATTAAAGAAATCGCTGATCTGCTTTGTGGCACTTGCCACTTCCGCTTCCATGCTCGCTCCGGTATCCGCACTTGCAACCGAAACGACTTCCGAAGTCGGCGTCGACAACCACACGCAGGGACGCGAAGATGCCAAAATAGTGAGCGGAATCACGATCGGCGACGTGAAAGCCCCCAAGGAGGGCGAGCGTCTGGATGATAAGGCAGTGGTGACGACCGCCGAGGGCGAGACCTGGGAGATTCCCGTGATCTGGATCGGCGAAGACTTAAAGCCCGACACCGGCCTCGCCGGAAAGGGAAGCTACCTGCCTGTTCTGGCCTATATCGTACCCGAGCAGTACACGGTCAGAAATAATGATGCGGCCGGCCGAGGCTACAAGATCACTCTCTCCGAAGACCTTCTCAAGCTCTTTGGCGAGAACAAGATCATCTCCATCTATGAGAACAAGACGGGGATCACTTATATTCTTCCCGCTAAGCTCAAGGACCTGTACGCTCAGAAAGGCACCGTCAAGAATCCTACCGACGCCGGCGGCAATGAGATTGTCCCCGCTGACCAGGTAGCGCCTTACGAGGAAGAAGCTGAAGAAGAGCCCGCTCAGGAAGAGACCGGGAAACCTACTCCCGAGGAGGAAGAGAAACCCGCTCAGGAAGAGGAGACTCCGCAGAAAGAAGAGACTCCGCAGGAAGACGAGACTCCGCAGGAAGAAGAACAGACCGGCTATACCCACATTGTCAATGTCCACTGCAACCAGAACGCCAAAGACGCCCTGACCGAGTCCGATCTGGATTTTCTGGCAGAGCTCGTTGTCAATACGCTGCAGCCGCAGGCGGTCGATCTTTTGACCAAGAAGTTCCCGGCATTTCAGAAGGCGGCTGAGAACGGCGAGATTGGCAAATACATCACGGTCATCGTCAGCTACGAAGAAGGGTCTACTACCGTCGGTTATGCCTCCCGCGGCCGTACAACAGATGAAACCTATCCGGATAGAAAGTTTGTCTACAGCCTCACAGTGAACGCAAACCCGCTCACTGACCACAAGGAAGACGGCAAGGCAATCCTCACCAGAGACTTTAGTTCCGTAGCGATTACGGATCTGGCCAATACCGTGGTCCATGAGCTCTTCCACTGTTTCTCCTACGACTACAATCGGCCGGGACTTACGGGATATCTCCTCGTCGGCGACGAGGTAGTTGACCTTAGCGAGTCCGGTAAAGTTCAGTTTCCAATCTGGTTCGTAGAGGGCACCGCATCGACCGTTGAAAACAACTGGCAGTACCGCCAGACGGCCCTCCGGCTTCTGCGCACACCGGACCGTGCCGAAGTCCCTCTGGAGGACTTTAGTAAAGACATCCTCGTACAGGGATATGTAGATGGGCGCTATAAGAATGAAAATGGTTCTTTAGCATACTACAACTTTGATATCCAGTATTGCAATGGTGTAGACAAAAACGGACAGTCCTGCAGTGAGGCGCCCAGCCGCTATGTGAGCGGGTATCTTGCCTGCATGTATCTCTATGAGCTTGCCGCCGGGAGCGATCCTGAAATCGGCTCTTCCCGAAGCATAAGCGATGACCGGGTTGTGATCAGCAGCGAGAAACTCAGGCTGGGAATGAACTCCATTATTGAGCGCATGCACAATGGGGAGACGCTGGATCAGGTCATCAACAGTATTTCCGGCGGAAATTACAAAGATACCGCTGATTTTGAGGCGCGCTTCATAAAAGGAACAAAGGACGAGGACGGCAAATACAGCCTGAGCGGAGACGCGGCTTCTCTGGACTATGTCTGTGACTTTATGAATTACATGAATGAGATCGACAAAAGAGAAGGGAAAGATCGCACTTATGGTGCAAACGGCTCAGTCCTCTTCGACTTCGAGACGGATTTCGGCTCCCCTCTGAGCTTCGAAGGAACTTATCCCGCAAGCGTCCTCCAGCCTCTGGATGATGAAAATGAAGAATTCCAGCGGTGGGCAAGATCCACTGTCAGCGATCGCAGCGCCTCTTCTACCGGCGGCCTCTCTCTGAGCGGCAAGTCGGACAGCACCAAAGACACTGTAGCCAATATTTTGGCCTTTACGTCTCCGTCTGCCGAGGAATCTTCCGAAGAGACTTCGGTCACGCAGGAAGCAGCTAAGGAAAGCAATGGCGCGGCCACCGCAGTAACTGCGGAAGCCATAGAAGCCACGGAAACCACAGAAACCACAGAAGTCTCGGCTGAGGCCGCAACCGCAACTGCTGCAGAAGCAGCACCTGCTTCCGACACAAATGCAGCGACCGAGGCACCTGAGAGCGCTTCCGAGGGCTCCTCTACCGCCTCTTCTGTTGCCGTTCCCGTAACGGAAGAAGCTGCCCCCGCGCCGGCACCTGAGGCCGCTCCCGTAGAGGTAGCTGCTCCGTCAACAGCCATCGCCGCAGAACCTGTCGAATCTGAAGACGCTCCTGCCGCAGAAGAAGCCATTGCGGAAGAAGCTTCCGCAGAGGCTGTGACCACTTCTGCCGAGTGATCGAATAATCAGTTGAATTAGATTTTAAAAAGAGCTGTCATTGCTGACAGCTCTTTTTTATTGGAATGACTACCCTAGAGGTCTGCCTCCAGGGTCTTGGACACCTTTAGGGTATCGCCGACCTCCAGGGTAGTCAGCTCAACGCCCGACCTCTAGGGTATCTCTCTCACCATCTTCCGCCTCGGCCGCCCATGCCGCCTTGGCCTCCCATTCCTCCCATCATCTGGTTAGTAATGGAATCAGTCTCCGTGCCGTTTATGATCAGCGTACCGCCGGTCTTCTGCGCCGTTCCGTCGTAGTCAAAAGGACTCTGCGCCGTAATATTAAGCGTGCCGCCGGTAATAAGCAGATTTGCGTTGGAATCCACCGCATCGGTATCTCCCGAACCCATCACGATCGTGACAGTTCCGCCGTTGAATTCGGCTGCAGGCGTGATTTTGGCCGATTTGTAAGCAGCATTGATGCCGTCATCGCTGGCCTCGATATTGACCGCACCGCCGTTAATCTGGATCCAGGTTGCCTCAAGTCCTTCATGTGCGACAAGATTGAGCTCACCGTCATCAATCTGGATCACCGTTGTTGCATGTACCGCGTCATCTTCAGACTCGACATTCAGTGTACCGCCGCAGATGTATACAAATCCGACCGTGTCGTCCTCATCATTTTCCGCGTGGAGCGCATCCTTGTTTGTCTTGATGTTGATCGTGCCGTCCGCGATCCTTATGGAGTCATTGGCTTCGATCGCATCCGCCGTGCATGTGATGTTGATTGTTCCGCCCGTGATTTTGAGATCATCTTTGCTTGTGATTCCGTTATTCGATGACTGAATAGTCAGTGTTCCTGTTCCGTTGAGTACCAGATCATCCTTACTGAAAATCACCGCATCTGTATTGGTGTCTCCGTCCGCTGTGAATGTCCCTGTCACCGCCAAAGTATTGTCCGAATCCGTAGTTGTCACAAATACTTTGTCCGCGCTCTTTACGTAGATGCAAGGGGTACTGTCATTTGTGATGGAGACGCCGTCCAGGACAATCTGTACTTTGTCCTCACTGCCCGCATTTACGACGATCGAAGCATTCTTTGCGGTTCCCGTGATCACGTAAACACCTTCTGTTGTGATCTCAATCGTCTGGCCATCCGAGATTGTGTAGTTCTGTGCCTCACTGAGATCCGCTTCCTGCTCCAGATCCCTGCTTGTAAACATATCGCTTGTTTCCAGCGCCCCGCCGCTGACCATGTTGAGGCCTGCGGTCGCCACAGCATCTTCTGCATTATCTGCGGATGTCACGACTGTTTCCGTATCCTCTGACGTGTATTCAGAAACAACAGCAGTATTCTCTGATGCATAGACAGTATCGGATGTCCCGAACAATCCTGACATAACTCCAAATCCCGTAACTGCGGAAATTGTGAATGCTGCACCTGTTGCTGCCGCTATTTTGATAAATTCTCTTCTTTTCATTTATACTCCTTTCCATTTCCGGTTCATAAGCCGGATCTCCTTCCCGGATCTCCTTAAAAGATCGGGTTGATTTGTATCTTGTTAATGAGACCATTATTGGGCATGAACCTTAGACGAAGCTTAATGTATAGCTATAGTTTCAGGAATATCTGTTAAGAAAAGAGGGGATTTCTGTGAAGAATCTGTGTATCGGACACCCTAGAGGTATCTGACTACCCTAGAGGTGTCCCTCAGGCACACCTTTAGGGTATCGGACACCTTTAGGGTATCCCACACCTCCAGGGTATCCCACACCTTCAGGGTATCCTACACCTTCAGGGTGTCCCATCTCCACCCACACAAAAAAAGCTGTGAAGTCCCGAACCCGTCCCGGATCCGTTTCTTCACAGCTTCTATTTTATTATCCTGGCTTTTTCTACGTACCTTCAGGGTATCCCATACCTCTAGGGTATCCCAATACCTTCAGGGTATCCCATACCTCTAGGGTATCCCAATACCTCTAGGGTGTCCCATACTCTTATCTCAAAATAGCGAACGCCATATCCGCCGCATAAACCGCCACCATCACCAGGCCTTCATTTCTCTCGATCTTTCCATCGTTAGCGCAGAACAGGAAAGCCATCAGGCTGATTCCGATCAGGATGATCAGGTCAAACATGGAAGCCATGTTGACAGCCACCGGATGGATCATCGCAGAAACACCGAGAATGAACATCATATTAAAGATGTTGGAACCGACAACATTGCCGACCGCCAGTCCGGTCTCACCTTTGCGGGCCGCAACGATCGAAGTCACGAGCTCGGGAAGAGAAGTTCCCAGCGCGATAACCGTAAGACCGATCAGTGTCTCAGACATGCCTGCCGCTGCCGCGATAAACTTTGCGCTGTTTACAACTGCCTGACCGCCTGCCACGATCATCGCAAGACCAAAAACGATCATCACCAGACTCTTACCGACAGACTGTCCATTTTCCTCGGAGACATCTTCTTCCGTGCTATCCTTCGACACATGAATCAGGCGAACGATGTACGCCGCAAACATTGCGATGAGCGCGATTCCGGCAATCCTGTTCACAACACCCACATTCATATCCATGGCTCCTGCATGAAGAGCACCGCCGAACATCGCAGAAAGCTCATTTGTTAAGGCCGCGTGATTGGTTCCCAGCACCGCCAGAAAGCCGGATGCCAGAAGCAGGAAGACCGATCCGAAGATCGTGAAAGGAAAATCTCTCTTCAGGATCACTTTCTCAACCGGGACGGGGTGAATGATCGCGCATACGCCGAGTACCACAAGCGTATTAAAAATATTGGACCCCACCACGTTGCTCAGCGCGATCTCATTCGATCCCTGCAGCGCAGCCGATGTACTGACTGCCAGTTCCGGTGCACTGGTTCCCAGCGCCACGATCGTCAGTCCTATGATCACACTCGGAATCCCAAAGCTCTTCGCCAGCGCCGCGCTTCCGTCCACAAAGAAGTCCGCTCCTTTGATCAGCGCGACAAAACCGATTAACAGAATCCCAAGATTAACAAACAGCATTTTTTTGACCTCCTATGTTTGCTGAACGAGTGCTGTGAGTAAATAAAAAAGACTTTTACCACAGATTCATTCTGTAGTAAAAGTCTCGCTTCTCGATCAGAATATCAGCTCAGATCCCGGGGAAACATCTTCCCGTATTGACGGAATCCGATACCATGCCGCGCCAAAATAGCGCCTCATGTAAGCTACTCCCTTATTACCGATACCATTATTGCATCCTGTAATTCAGAAGTCAAAAGCTATTTTCCGCTTTATCTGTTCTTATTTAAGTACACATAAGAGCCTTCCGGCTTACAAATGATTCAGAAGCCATTCGCTCCATTGCTTAATAGGAAACGCCCTCAGATTGACTTTCTCCTGCAGACTGATCCTCTTCCGCAGATTGCTCTTCGCCTCCGCTGTCTTCCGTCAGGCCTTCCATTCCTTCGCTCTGGTCTTCTTCCGACGATTGCTCTTCGCCTTCGCCATCTTCCGTCAGGCCTTCCATTCCTTCGCTCTGGTCTTCTTCCGACGATTGATCTTCTCCTTCACCGTCTTCCGTCAGGCCTTCCATTCCTTCGCTCTGGTCTTCTTCAGCCGCCTGCTCTTCGCCTTCACCGTCTTCCGTCAGGCCTTCCATTCCTTCGCTCTGGTCTTCTTCAGCCGCCTGCTCTTCGCCTTCGCCATCTTCCGTCAGGCCTTCCATTCCTTCGCTCTGGTCCTCTTCAGCCGATTGCGATTCTCCTTCGCTGTCTTCCGTAAGGCCTTCCATTCCTTCACGCTGGTCCTCTTCAGTCGATTGCTCTTCGCCTTCGCCGTCTTCCGTAAGGCCTTCCATGCCTTCACTCTGGTCTTCTTCAGTCGATTGCTCTTCGCCTTCACCGTCTTTCGTCAGGCCTTCCATCCCTTCGCTATGGTCTTCTTCAGCCGATTGCTCTTCGCCATCGGCCTGCTCTTCGTCCTCGGCCTGTTCAGCGCCCTCGGCTTGCTCTTCGCCTTCGGCCTGCTCTTCGCCCTCGGCCTGCTCAGCGCCTTCGGCTTGCTCTTCGCCCTCGGCCTGCTCAGCGCCTTCGGCTTGCTCAGCGCCTTCGGCCTGCTCTT
>JAFUFL010000040.1 GCA_017469935.1 Lachnospiraceae bacterium | reverse complement strand
CCGTCTTTGAATAATTCAGGATCTCTCCGCCTTCCTTGGCGATGTCGAATTTATATTCGGCCTTATCATCCGTAAACTTGAACTCATAGACCGGGATTCCGTTCTCGGTTCCGCTCTTGGACTTCGTGAAGTTCGCTTTATTCTCTTTGACGCCGGCGTAATCGAGCGCGATGCCCTTCGCCTTTGCCTGCGAGATCTGCTTGCCGCTCACAGAAGGATCGATCAGCTCCCAACCCACACTCACGATCTCGCCGTCGGCAAATGCGATATCATACTCATATTCCTTCGTGTCTGTGCGGAACTCGATCTCATATACAGAAGCATTCTGCTCCGTGCCCTTATCGATCTCGTCGATGCTCACGTCCTCTTCCGTAAGCCCCGCATCGGTAAGTGCAATCTCCAGGGCGCGGTCCTGTGTGGTGCTCTCAGCCGCCAGTGTTCCGACCGCCTGTGCTGCGGCGATCGTTCCCGCCAGTGCCAATCCTGCTGCTGTCAGTGTAATGCTTCTCGACAATTTCATAACTCTACCTCTTTCCATTCGCAAATATCTTGCTCCATTACGAAGTATAAATGAAATTGATCGATTTGTGGATAACAATTTACGAAAGAATTAATTAAATATATATAAAATGTACTTGATACATTTTCTCTTTGCGTTTTTTACCTCAGAAATCACAATCGTCCTAGTCCCGTATCACCTCGGCTTCTTCAGAAAGGTCATCGAGGGGAGAATAATCGACAATCGGATTGTCCGCAATCTCAAGATAGTATAACTTTGAAAGGCGGGCCAAAACACTGATGTCATGTATGTTATTTCCATTTAAATTGACAACTTCAAGTTCCGTCAAATTGGTCAAAGGATTGATATCCTCAATTTTATTGTATCCGGCACTCAGGTATGTAAGGCTGACACACTAATTATCATTGTGATAATCTGTGTATCAGCCCGTTTTTCATCGGCGAACTCCGTCACGCCCTGTAAAGACTTATCTCTCTTCCATCGCATGCACCAGCCGCAGGATCGTCTCCTGTACCGGAACGCGAAGCCCCTGGTCCTGTGCCGCGCGCACTACGGCGCCGCAGATGAAATCCGCCTCCGTCTTTCTGCCGTTCTTCAGATCCGAATAGATGCTGGTGAAGCCGCCCGGCGCATTTCTTAAATGCTCGCGCACGCGCAGAATCTGCTCCTCGGGATCAAAGATCGCACCTTCTCCCGCCGCTGCCAGACAGATCTCGCGGATCAGGTCCTGACAGACCGACCAGGCGCTCTCATTTTCCGCCACATACCCCTGCGCCACCTGCAGGACTCCCGAAAGGACACTCGACGACGCATTGATCATCAGCTTGTTCCAAACTTCAAACCGGATATTATCGCTTACCGTGCAGGGGAAACCCGCATTCTCAAATACCATACGGAGCTCTTCCAGCCTGGCCGGGTCAGGCCCCTGTTCGCCCTCTCCCGCCGTGCCGCCGAAGACAGTCTCCCCGAGTCCGCTGTTAATAATGACAGAAGCGCTCTCTCTTGAACTTCCCTGCTTTGTCGTTCCGATCAGTACATGTGCCGAATCGGCAAACTCCCGCATCACGCGGTCATGGCCCGCACCGTTCTGCAGTGTCAGGAGCAGCGTGTCCGGGCCGATCAGCGCGCGGTTTTCCGTCAGTACATCCCGGATCTGGTACGCTTTCGTAAAGAGCATCACAACATCGGCCGGCTCGCTGCAGCTGCCGCCCCGATACGCGGGGACCTTTCTCGTCACGGCGCTGTCTCCCCGCTTAATGGTGACCCCTTTTGCATTGATCTCCTCAAGGTTCTTAGTATTACTGCCGATCAGAGATACGTCCGCGCAGGCGGCAAGTTTTCCTCCGAACAAAAGGCCCATGGCTCCCGGTCCGATCACCGTAATCTTCATAATCAAATCTCCCCCTGCCATAAGATGATCGCCACTTTACTGACATTCGAGATCTCCGCGTTCGGGAATTTATGATCAAATGCCTTTATCAGCGCGCCGCCTTCCGGCGAGTTCATAAAGACGTACAGCTTGTCCGAGAAATCCTCATACAGCTTGCTGCATTTCTCCAGAGAGGCCTCTTCCTGGCTCGGCTCGTCCATTTCAAAATAGGCCTCGGCTATGATCTTATTCCATGCCGGATATCTGGGATTCACACAGTTGATCAGAATGCTGGCGGCAGCCATCTCATACTTATTCTCGATCCTGTACAGCCTTTCAAGCGCGTCTCTGAATGAAATGCTATCCATCTTCTTCATCTCTTCAAGATATTTGAAAAACTTTGTCCGGAACCCTTCCGAGAAGCCCAGAATCGGCCTGAAGAAATCACAGAAAGCCGTCTGGAATGTGTAATCGTCCGATGCATCGGTATTATACAGCGTCCCGAAGATATACTTATATCTCCTGAGCACCTCCGCAGTCATCGGCATTTCCAAAATATCGTTCACCATCGCTATATCGATCATTTTTCCCTCCATGGTTATAATGGTCTCCCCACGCCCCGCGGGCTCCTTGTCCGAAAGACAGCCTCTTCCTTTTACGCCCGCACGCGCATTAAGTAAAATTCTCACTCATGATTATAACAAATATACGTCCTCTTGCATTAAGAACGGCGTCTTTTTCTTCGGCGGTCTCTCATGAATGAAAATGCAGCACCTGCATCCTGCTCTTATCTTCCGACATCAGATACAGCGTATCCCCGCATACATCCGCCGCGGAAAAAGGGCCTTCCACCTGTGTATGGCAGAGCCATTTCCCGCCCGGATCCGCGATATGGACCGTTCGGTACATGGGATCGATCAGCCATATATTCCGCTCTGTCCGCACGATCTGCGGCGCATAGACCTGCTCCGGATTGTTGAACTTCTCCGCCATAAGCGCATGGGTGAGAGGGAAGAGCACGACCCTCAAGATACGGAAAAGCATTCTCCCGACAGCCGTATCAAACGTATTGTTAGTCATATCCTCCAGAGATTCATAGGCCTGTCCGTGCGGAATCCACCGCCACATGTGCCGCCGGCAGTCGTCAATCATATTCCTCTCGGTCTCTCCGATCGGCAGGTCCTTTTGGCCCCGCTCTCTGCTCCAGGACGGAGTCCCGGTGTCCAGGTCCAGGACGTGCACGGTGCCGCAGGACCGAAGACAAAGTTTCCTTCCGTGATCTTTTGCCCGGAACGGCTGCCGTTCCATATCCCTCCGGTACACGGGCTCCGTCTCCGAGGACAGGATCTCTGCGCCCGTGCTCAGATCAAACACCCTTACCGTTGAAATATTGTTAAAGTGATAATAGCACGCAAACCACTCCTCTTCCGCAGACATGCATGTCAGAGTGGGAGACGGAGTGCCCTCTGCCGGGTCCGTTTCCGGCTGCCACGGTATATCCCTCTTTTTTCGCAGCGCGAAAAGGACGGCAGGCGAAAAGTCTTTCCGGAATGTATACCGGCGCAGGGATTTCCGGTTCTCTTCTTCGCTCTGCGTCCATCTGGGCAAGGCGCGCGGCGCTCTGTCCGCGATGCGATGCAGGAGGATGCTGTCAGCTCTTGTCCGAATGAGCACGCTCTCTCCGTCATCGGCAAAGAAAACGCCCGTCACGTTTGCGAGCTTCATTGTCTCGCGCACGGTTCCCGTGTCGAGATTTACAAAGTCGATCTCCTCGCGGTCCTTTACCACAGCCGCCTGCTCGAAGCGCATATAGTATTCGATCTCGATGTCAAGCGGATATTCCAGCATTCTCTGCCGGCACACGCCGTCCCGTCCGTAATAAGAAATCTGCCGTTTCGTCCGCTTTCCGGCCGCCTCCTCTTCCTGCAGGCTTCCCGCCATTCTGCGTTTTTCTTCCTTTTCCTCAAAAAGGTCGATCACGGTCAGACAGGATTCCTCCTGCAGTTTTGTAAGCTCTTCTGCTTTGCCTTTCTGCATCTTTTCATAATGATACCGTATCCTGGACTTCGCTCTGCGGAGGACCAGCGTGTCCCCCTCCCAGTACAGGAAATCATAATTCTGTTTCTGCGCCGGACTTTTGGCGGCCGAGTAGCGCCTGCGGTTCCAGTCATAGATGCGGATCTGGCCGCGGTCCATGACCGCCATGATCCCGTCGCCGCGCAGTGCCATCGGGGCACTCCCGCTCCCGGGGATCTGGAGTTCCGGATCTTTCTCCCATATACTGTCCTGCCGGTGCCGATTGTCGAATCCGGAGAATCCGGAATTTCCCTCCTCCTTGTTCCTTCGCCCGTCTCCCACATAAACCGGCTCTCCGTAAAGGAAATACCCGTTGGAGCCGGTCACAGACAGCAGCGTCGGACCGGCCAGTCCCTGCTGCACGCACAGCGGCAGAAAACTGTCCGGAAATCCGGTCAGAAGGATGCGGAATTTCTGCAGCAGAGCAAGAAGCGCCTCTCCGTTTCGTCCGGCGTACCCCTCTTTTCGCGCTTCTTCCAGGAAACCGGTCAGTACGGCATGCCGGTCCAGGCGGACCATTGCGTCCAGGTAATACCAGTCCTCCAGCAGTTCCCCGATTGCCTTTTTCTCCTTCCTGCGGCGAAGAGCGGGCATCAGCTCATCGGCGCGGCGGCGGTTCACAACGGTGGGTTCCGTACTGATATAAACACTCTGTTCCATCCAGTAATCGCGGATCGTACCGGAAGATTCTTCGGCGATCCGTTCTCCCGCAGCTTCCAGCGCCTCTTCCCGCATCATGTCATGGCGGAAGCGGATCAGCAGGTCCCCGTTCGACGGGTAGATCCCCAAAAGGTGTTCCATCTGAAAGTGCATTCGCGCCCAGTAGACATTGATGACATGGCGCAGGTCCCGGATCTCCCAGTGACTGCTCTTTAAGATCTCATTGTAGAGACTGCTGCCCTCCGGCATTCTCCGGAGCAGGATCTCAATCAATTCTTCCTCTTTGAGCCCCTGTGCGCTCAAAGCGACACAGGCCAGTATGTGCCGGTACAGCCCGGGGAGGCTTGTCCGCATCTCTTTTTCCAGAGATCCGCGGAGCAGAAGACGGATCTCCTGCGGCAGTTTTTTTTCAAACCGGCTCTTTTCATCCGATGGAGGCCTTCTGTCTCCGTCCTCTCCTCCCTCCCGCAGGAGGAAGTCCTCCTCATAACCGCGCACATTTCTGAGAGACGCGGCAAGAAGGCGCAGATAAAGGGGCGTCACGTTGTCAGGCAGTGCCCGCCTTAGCACCTCCTGCTGTCTTTCCGACAGCGTCCGCCCATACCCCTGCAGCATTCCCAGAAGCATGGGAAGCCCTTCCGGCTTTTGTATATCCTCTATTTCCAGAACGGGTGGCTTGTACGCAAGATCTGTCGCGGAAAGCGCACCTTCGTCCACACAGCTGATCAGAAGCGACACCCCTTCCGGCAGTTCCATGGAGAAGAGACTCTCGTCCTGCATCCGAAAATCATAGATCTGCTCCGCGCAGTCTATGACCAGTGTGACCTGCGTTCCTCCGCGCAGTCCTTCCATCTGCCTCTCAAAGTACCCTGCGCTGCTCTCTCCCGGATTTTTCGGTGTCATTTTTGTCAACATGCCGCGCTGATACAAAGTCTCCAGCAAAAAGCCGAGGGCCGTATCCACGCTCCCCCGTTCCCCCTGCAGATCCGCAAACACGCCGATAAACTGCTCCGGGAGCCGGCATACACATGCTTTGAGCAGAGTGGATTTCCCGATTCCCTGCCTCCCTTTTACAAGAGACACCCTGCCGCGATTTTTTTCGGAAAATTCCCGCAGCTGCGTCATCCTGTTCCCGACCTCGATATAGGTCCGGGTATCTGCCTCCAGTGCCTCCTTCAGTTCCCTGCATTCTCTGTTGAAAAGCGTTTCTGCTTTTTCCGCCTCCTGCACTTTCCTGATCTGTTCTTCTACGATTCTTTTCAGGAACTTGCGCGCCTTCTCCAGACATTTCCCGTCTTCCAGCGAAATCCAGGGATTGCCTGCCTCTTCCGTCACCCTTTTGAGGCGCTCATTCAGATTATGTGCGTTAAATTCCGACCGGCCGTCCGCCTCGCCGGGCGCTTTCTCCGCCTCCCGGATCATTACGAGCGTATGTCTGCCCGCTCCCTCCCGGGAGAACAGTCCCAGATTGATCTCCTGCTCAGTCATGGACCCTCCGAAGGCCACGCGCAGGGCGTAATCGTCCGCAAATACGGCCTGCGCCGCCGGGAAAAGAATATTACCGATCTGCTCCTCCGTACTTTGATCCAGCGTCCGCTTTTCGCCGTTTTCGGCAGGAGCATACTCGTCCTGCAAAATATAGACCCCTTCAAGCGAATTTGTATCCTCCCGGTACCATCCTTTCAAAAAAGAAAGCGAGGCCGGATCCGTCTTTTCCAGATGGGCGCTGATCTTTTCCCAGCAATAGGAAGAAATTGAAGCGGGAATCGGGATCCACCCGTAATAGTCGTCCGACAGGACAATGAAATTGGGGGACGGCGAGTACTCCTGGCACCTGCGGATTTCTTCAAAACAAATATCCGCCACCTGGTGGTTTCTCCCCTCATCGTCCGTAATTCCCCACCGCAGGTCAACCACGCGAAAGGAAAAACCGTTCTTTCCGCAGAGCTCCCTGATTTCCGGAAATACCTCCCCCATGAGGTCGTTTCGCAGCTTGTCAAATCTCTTAAACGTTGAACTGATAAAAATACGGATCGTCCTGCCCATATTACCTGCTCCCTGTACTGTTCACCGCCGTGACAGCGTAGACTGTCTTTGAAGTTCCCGCATCTGTCTCTTCTTCAGCTGCCGCCCTCTTTCCTTTCGGCAGTCTTTTCTTTTCTGCCGCGCCATTCCTTCCAGCCGTCGCCTTTCTGCGGGCGGTACGCTTTCAGCCTCAAAAATATGCGAAACAGGGGCCTTGCCGTCAACAGCCCCGCGGTCACGCTTACAACGATAATCCCTATAGTGCCCAGGTTCTCCAGTATGCTGTACGGTTGTCCCATTATGTCCGGGATCACGGATCCTCGCAAAAACATAGAAATCGCGCAGTAATATAAGACAATAAACAGGATCCACACTACCAGCCCTGCAAGATTTTCTTTTCTTCCCGTATCTTTTGACAGTTTCACAGCTGCTGCCTCCCTTTTCCATGATTTTTTCACCGATGGAACTCTTTTCGATAATTATAACACCTGCACAGCAGATTCAAAAACAAGAAGCCTTCCCTGTGCCGGAAAAGCACAGGTAAGACTTCTGTTTTCAATCACAATGTCATAAGATTCGGCGCATGTCATCCTTTCGCAGGCGCTGCGTCTCTATGCCGGACTCAGGCTTTTCCGTTGGATCCGAGGACGTTGACGATCTTGTGCGCGACCATGTCCTTGACAGCCTGTCTTGCGGGTTTGAGATACTGTCTGGGATCGAAGTGATCCGGATGCTCTGCAAAGTACTTGCGGATATTGCCGGTCATAGCCAGACGGATATCGGAGTCGATATTAATCTTGCAGACGGAAAGCTCTGCCGCATGACGCAGCTCGTTCTCCGGAATGCCGATCGCATCGGGCATATTGCCGCCATAGGTGTTGACCATCTTTACGAACTCCTGCGGAACGGAAGAAGAACCGTGAAGGACGATCGGGAAGCCGGGCAGTCTCTTGGATACTTCTTCAAGAACATCGAAGCGCAGCGGCGGGGGAACAAGGATGCCGTCAGCATTGCGTGTGCACTGCTCCGGTCTGAACTTGTAAGCGCCGTGAGAAGTTCCGATTGCGATCGCGAGGGAGTCGCAGCCTGTTCTGGTAACGAATTCCTCAACCTCTTCAGGGCGGGTATAGCTGGCTTTTCCTGCCTCTACAACAACTTCGTCTTCCACGCCTTCAAGTGTTCCCAGCTCAGCCTCAACGACTACGCCGTGTGCATGCGCGTACTCAACGACCTGCCTGGTCAGCGCGATGTTGTCCTCAAAAGACTTAGAGGAAGCGTCGATCATAACAGAAGTAAAGCCGCCGTCGATGCAGCTCTTGCAAAGCTCAAAACTGTCGCCGTGGTCAAGGTGAAGGGCGATCGGGATATCGGGATTCTCGATCACAGCTGCTTCTACCAGCTTAACCAGATAGGTGTGATTCGCATAAGCGCGGGCGCCTTTGGAAACCTGAAGGATTACAGGGCTGTTAAGCTCACCGGCTGCCTCTGTGATACCCTGGACGATCTCCATGTTGTTTACATTAAAAGCTCCGATTGCATATCCGCCATCATAAGCTTTCTTAAACATTTCGGTTGTTGTTACTAATGCCATACTCTTTTCTCCTTTTAAATCTGTTAACTAGTTAACAAGGAACTACCTATAGTCTAATACTTTTTGCGCAAATACCCAATGCTGATTTTCAAAAAAATATGATTTTTTCTGTCACTATTTTGCATGCGCGGCAAAAAAGGCGCACTCCTCGTCGTTGCAGATCTTCGCGTACGGTTCCTTCATGTTGCAGTGAAACACATGGCCCAGCTCTTTGCCCTCGGGACTGTAATCATGATACTCGGCTTCCACGCCGCGGGCCGTCAGAACATCGACAAACGGCTTCGCTCTCTCCCTCAGAAAGTCCTTGTTCGATGTCATGACAAAGGAAGGCGGAAACTCCGAAGTGATATGCGAGACCACATCCATTTTCTCCGAATACACTTGCGAAGGCTCTTGCAGATAGCACTTCATCAGCATTCTGTCGTGATGCGAGTCGGGGATATAAAATCCGCAGTTGAGAGCACAGGCCCTGATTTCAAATTCCGGAATCTCGAGTCCCAGGAGCGCCGCATAGGCGGGGTTCGTCACAGCCGCCAGGTATTGGCTGGCCATCTGGGCCCCCGCCGAGTCGCCGACGAAAAAGATATTGTGCCGGTCTATGAAATATTTTTCCGCGTTTTCGCAGGCAAAGCGCATAACGGCATTGACATCTTCAAGCTGCGCCGGAAATCTGAATTTCGGCGCAAGACGATAGGAAAAATTGACGACTGCAAACCCTCTCTGTGCAAGGCTCATGCAGTAAAACCGATACAGATCCTTGTCTCCGTAGACATAACCGCCCCCGTGCACACTCACAATTGTCGGAATCGGCCTGTCCGTCCCCGACGGATAGTAAATGTCAAGAACCTGCTCGGGATCATTTCCATAAGCCAGCTCCTTCACTTTGACGACATCCCCGGGCTCGGTCAGGCCTTCATCCCGGATCTTATCGTTTGCCCCGAACAGCTTGCGCACGCGCGCCGCAAAAATATATTCGGGCCCCATCTTCTTCAATGCCTCGGCCGCTGTACTTCCCAGCGCCTTGCTTGCCGACCTCATAATATCTTTCATTCTCCGGAACCATCCTTCCCGTGCCATTTCAGTATAGTAAAAAAGTTTTCAGAACACCATCTGGACCAGTATCATATAGAGCACCGTGCCGGTCAAAATACTGATCAGCGAATTGCGCTTCCACACCTGCAGAATTACGACACAAACGGCCGCAATAAGCTCCGGAATGCCATAAGGACTTGCCATAGGCGTAATATCCTTCAGGCAGTAGATCACGAGCATGCCGATGATCGCGGGCGGAAGTACCTTCCCGAGATAGGCGATGTAAGGCGGCGTCTCTTTTTTGAAAACAAGAAACGGCAGAAAACGGAGCAGTATGGTCGTGATCGACATGGCAGCAATGAGAATGGCGGCACTGATATTTGTATTCATACCTGCCCCTCCTCTCTCTTGCGCAGAATCGTCAGCACCAGTGTAATGCACAGCATGGCCGGAATCAGGAAATTCTGCCGTCCGAACAGCACAAGACACAGAAGCGTCGAGAGCAGCCCCGTGAGTGCGGGGATATGATCTTTTGTCGTCAGCCACTGCTCCGTGAACGAAGCAATGAACAGCGCGGTCATGGAAAATTCGATCCCCGTCGTGGGAAATGGCAGCACGGCGCCGAGAAGACTCCCCAAAACGCTGCCCGTCACCCAGTAGCTGTGATTAAACAAAGACACGAGAAACCTGTAAAGGTTCGGATCCGTTCCCTCCGGCACCTGCCCGTCGCAGAGGAGAGAATAGGTCTCATCCGTGAGAGCAAAGATCATATAAGGCTTGTACTTTCCGGCCTTTTTGTAGGGCTCGACCATGGAAATACTGTAAAACAGATGCCTTGCATTCACCATGATGGTCGTGATGATCGTCGTCAGCACAGAGGCGCCGCCCGTCAAAAGACCGACGCCGACGTACTGCATGGACCCCGCGTATATGAAAATGCTCATGGCCGCCGTCCATAAGACGCCGTATCCGGCATTGTTCATCAGGATTCCGAAGCCGGTGCCCAATACGATATAGCCCGCCATGACAGGGATGGATTTATAGAAAGCCTGTCGGATCGTCTGCGTTTTCATTGTAGATGTCCTCTTATTCGGTGATCGGGGTGCTGCAGTAACGCAGCACCCCGTTAATCTCAATCGCCAAAGGCCTCCATCATGTATTCTGCTGCTGCAGATCCTGGCTCTGTCCGCCGGGCTGGACGGGCTGTTCGCCCTGTTCGGGCGCGGCTTCCTGGCCGGGTGTCGTCTCCTGTCCGGGTACTGCCTCCTGGCCTTCCTGATCCTGCTGGCTGCTCTGCTCTTCGATGATCTGCTGGATCTCGTCGGCATGATTGTCAAGCCAGATGTTTGCCATAAAGAAGGCACCCATCACAGCTATCATAATGAATGTCAGAACGACTGCTTCCCAGATATGGTTCTTTCCGGCGTCGCGCTTCTCCAGCTGCTCCCAGTGGTCTTTCCTCTCTCCGCGCTTTGTCACAAGTGCGTAGATCAGGATGATCACAATGACCGCTCCGATCATCACGTTCGCGCCAAGACTTCCTTCCACGCCGAAGCCCGTGTTGTAGAAGAGGCCGTCGCGCGCGGAGGCCGCTTCCAGCTTAAAGACGGAATACTTGGATACGATGCCGCTGTTGGGAAGGCCGAACACGATACTCTGGGAGAAGTTCCAGGCCGCGTGGGCCCAGATCGCCGTCCAGAGACTGTCCCAGTAATACACGATCAGCGAGAACAGGACACCGATCAGGAAAACCTGAAGAAGGCCCAGCTTCGTGACACCGGGATTGCCCATATGCAAAGACATGAAGATCAGCGAATTCACGAGCACTGCAATGATCGGCCAGCGGTAGCGCCTGCGAAGCTTCTGGTACAAATAGCACCTGTCCACGATCTCCTCCGCGCCGGACTGAATCAGGACGCAGAGCAGAAAGGCGAAAAAGGGAACCGGAGCAAATCCGCTGAAGGAAAGCTTGATATCTCCCATGAAGACAGACATAAGGATACAGGCTCCGTTCAGGCCAAAACCGAGCAGGATACCTGCCAGGATCGCTTTCAGGTTGTTCCCGTGGCGGTTGTACAAAAAAGCTTTCCACATCGGCCAGTTATCCTTAAAGAGAAGGATAACGATCACGAATACGATCCAGATTCCGTAGAATTCAAAATATTCCAGCAAAAACTCCACGCTGTCCGCATCGCCAAGCAGCCTCATTCCGATCTCTGTCGCCGGGACAACCGATTCATCCAGGATAATGCTCAGGAGCGATCCGAACAATGTGAGAATGACCGATAACATCCCTGCGATCGGGATAATGTCCGTCCAGCTTCCGCATGAGCGCAGGAAGGTTTTCTTTTCCTTTACGCTCACGGGCGGCTCTCCCGAGACAGGCGGCTCCGCGCTTGCCGCTGCTGCCGGTGTCTCCTGCTCCGGGGCCTGATCCGGAGTCAGCTCTTCCGGATTGAACGTGCTCTCCTTCGAATCTTCCATTCCATCCCTGATAACTTTTTCATTATCCATTTTTTTCTCCCATTCCTCCCCGCGGCTGCAAGCCCGCAATGCGCGCCGCCTCGCCGCTTCGCTGATCCCGATGCTGCCCCTTCCGTTCTAAAGTCAGGGCTCACTCGGCTTCCAGAAGCTCATCAATTATTTCCTCATAGGTCCTTATGTCATTCGGTGCACCTTTTACCGGCGGTGCAAGGATCGTCCCTTCGCTGTCGACGAAGTAAGAAACCGGATAGCAGGGAATCGGGATGACTCCTTCATATCCTTCAAACGGAAGAAGGTTGAGATAATCAATTCCGTTCTCGGCGATCAGGTTCCTGCACTCTTCCGCGCTTTCATCCGCATCAACACACAGTCCCACTACCGCGGCTTTCTTTTCCGCGTACCGGCGATGCATGTCGCCCAGTGCCTTCAGCTCGGATTTGCAGGGGCCGCACCAGGTCGCCCATACATTGATCATCGTGACCTTATTCTGCGCGAATATGTCCTCGCTCTTTACGGAAGTTCCGTTCACATCCGTCGTCTCGAAACTGATTTTCCGTCCTATATACTCGGATCCCTCTACTACCGGCACCGAGAGCTCTGCCTTCGTAAGGACCTCAATCAGAGAATCGTGCAGCTTCTTGTACTCCTGCGCGTACTCTTCTCCCACATCCGCGGCATACGCGTCCAAGTCCCGATCGGCATCGATCCTGTAGAAAGTGACATCCTGTACTTTGCCGAACTCCACAAGTCTCTCCAGCAGGTCTTCACTGGCCTCGAGTTTCTCTATGATCTCCTTCTTGCCGCGGCCCTTGTTAATCGTGACCACAGTCTGAAGGGCGCCGAGCCTGGTTTGGAGGAACTTGTTATCCTCCTCCGTTAAGCTCTCTTTTCCGATCAGTTCCCAATATTCTTCTTCCGTCATGGCCAGGTAGTTAAACTGCATGAGATTGATCCCGCGGCTTACTTCGCCGTATGAATACGGTTGAAAACAGCCTTTGCAGTTTACGAATTCCGCGGGATAGTTCAGCGTAAGGCCCATATCGGCGTAGACCTTGCTTTGCCCCTCGGAAGCCGCCGTATCTGCTTCCCCGCCGCTGACGTCAACTTGATCCGCTGTGCCGCCATCTGCTGTTTCAGAGGCTGTTTCCGCCGCCGGCGCCCCTGCATCGGACGCGCCGCTGACGTCCTCCGAAGCAGCTTCCACCGTACTGCCGGCACTGAGCTTCTCGGAATTCCCGCCGCAGGCACACAGTGCGAGCACAAGAGCAGCTCCCATCAGCCATGATAATGCTCTTCTTTTCATACTAATCCGTCTCTCCTTAGTTGTTTTTCACCATATGAGGCAAAATATCATCACCCATATTCTATTTTCTGCAGGGCGATTTATCAACTGTCTTTGCGGTTTAACCGGAGCCTTAAGGTCACGGCGCGCTCCCGGAGAATCTCCGGTTCTCAGAGGCTCGCCGGCTCCGCCGTTTGTCACAGGCAGGCACGGAAAATGTCCAGCACGTCTTTCTCGGAGAGCGGCACAAAGGCTCCTCTGAGGTTCGGGGCGCAGTTTGCCGCCATGATCTCCAGTTTTTCCTCGCCGATTCCCACCTCGGTCAGCGTGCGGGGAAGCCCCAGCACATCATAGAAAAACTCCGCCGTCTTCTCGATGGCCGCCTCGCCGACCGCCAGGTCATCATCGCTGGTCAGTCCCCAGACTTCCCTGCCGTACTGCCCGAATTTCCAGGCCGTCTCGGGAGAGAGGATGTGCTTCATCCAGCGGGGCGTCAGAATAGCCAGGCCCACGCCGTGTGTGATATCATAATAAGCACTGAGTTCGTGCTCCATGGGATGGCAGCTCCAGCCCACGTCCGTGCCGAACTTGGTAAAGCCGCTGATCGCGTGCGTGGACGCCCACATGAGGTTGGCCCTTGCCTCATAATTGTCGGGCTGCGCCAAGGCGACAGCACCGCGTTTTTGTTCATCTCCGATCCGGTCGCCGCCAGTGTCAGAACCGTGTAGACCGGAAGGGCCGCCCTGATCTTCGAGGAGTCCTCGATCAGGTCCCAGACATCGCCGTCATAGAGCGTTCCCGCGGCGATGGCCTTGGCTGTATCGATGACACTGCCGCCTCCGAGAGCTCGCTAAGATGGCTGATCATCCCTTCGCCGAAATGAATCTTCGTGGGCACATAATAAGTGAAATTCTTCATTAAAACACCTTTCCTTTCAATAAACGGTATGTTGTAATTTAAGTAGGATATTTATGTTAACTCATATTGTACAAAAAGGAGGTTCCCGTGACTATATCCAATTCCAACTCTTATGCCGCTAAAACCGCGCGCTGCGCCATAATCGGGATCGGCGCCATGGGTAAGAAGTATGCTCTCATGCTGGATGGAGGCGAGATCAGCGGACTTTCCCTGACGGCCGTGTGCTGCAGGAGCGACGAAAATGCGCAGTGGGCCTCCTCCCGACTTTCCGAATCGGTCAAAATATTCCGCTCCGAAGAGGAGATGTATGAAAATTCACAATGTTTTGACGCCGTGATCATCGTGACGCCGCACAAAAAGCACCCCGCCATGGCCATCCGAGCTTTTGAGGCGGGCAAGCACGTGCTGTGCGACAAGCCGGCCGGCGCCCTGTTCACCGACGCGGAGGCAATGAATGAGGCGGCCGCCCGCTCCGGAAAGATCTACGCGATGATGTGCCACCAGCGGACCTACGCCCAGCATGTCAAAGTCAGGTCCCTGCTAACGGAGAACGCCATAGGCGAGATCCGCCGCATCCTTCTCGAGAGCACCGGCTCCTTCCGCACGCGGTTCTACCACCACTCCAGCGACTGGCGCAGCAGCTGGACCGGCGAAGGCGGCGGCGTTCTGATCAACCAGGGCTATCATCTGATGGATCTGTGGCAGTATCTGTTCGGACTTCCGCTCTCGCTCTACGCGGACATCCCGTTCGGGAAATACAACGACTTCGATGTGGATGACGAGTCGACGATCGTTATGGACTATCCCGGCAAGGTCACCGGGACGATTATCATGTCGACCGGCGAAGGCGTACCGACCGAGCGCCTCGAAGTCATAGGAACCCGAGGGAGAATCCTCCTCGACGGCACAAATGTCACGCTGACAAGGTTCCACAAGGACCTGCGGGATTATGCCCGCTCGGCACAGGTAACTTCGACCCAGGAGCTGAGCATGACCGAAGAGACCTATGAGTTCGGAAACCCCGACAGAGCCTATCAGATCATGCTGCAGAACTTCTCGGATGCCCTGTCCTCGGGGACGGCCCTGATCGCCCCCGGCCGCGACAGCGCCGATACACTGTCCATGATCAACGGCGCCTACCTGTCCGCCTGGCAGGGAAGAAAAGTGACGCTCCCGCTTGACGGCGCGCAGTACGCAAAGGCCCTCAAAGCGAAGATGGAGGCGGAGACAGCCGAAAAGTAATACATTCAAGGCTCGCAGAGCGGACCGCCCATTCCGTAACCGTTCTACTGTTCAGCGCCGGCCCGGCCTGCAGGGCAGAAAGGATAAAATGGCAAAGATTCCTTTTCTTTTCCGATGGACAAAGACAGCTCGAAATCTCAAGGCCTACATGAATTTCGCATTCAGTGAAGTCCTGCATACAACTTTGAATCCCGACGGTCCGGGTGCCATCCGCATCCATCTGATTCCCCCAAAGCCCGAGGAGGACACTCTCAATCCCAGCGTCGCCATCATCAACGGGACCGACATACTGCCGGTTAACTTCATCTGGGCCGTCATGCTGGCAGAGCTCATCCGGGAGACAAACCGCTTCGACGGAAGAGCAATCGGCGAGATGGATATCCAGAGCATTCTGGAGCGCACGGCCGGCAATGTGAAGCAGATCCTCCCGCTCTATTCCCTCGACCGGATCACGAACGATCTGCAGACTATTTACACGACGATCAGCCAGATCGCTTACCGCGAAGAAGTGACCACGGATGTATATTTCATGAGCATCGGCGAGTACGCGCCCCTCATGCAGGCGCCCCATCGCATGGACCTGATGGTCAGTGCCATGACCAAGGGCGGCCGCTGGCACTGCAACCAGAAATGTGTGCACTGCTATGCCGCCGGGCAGACTCTTTCCGGCGAAGAAGAGCTCTCCACCGCCGACTGGAAAAGGATCCTGGATGCCTGCCGCAGCGCCGGCATCCCGCAGGTGACCTTCACGGGAGGCGAGCCCACAATGCGGGAGGACCTGATCGATCTCATTCAGCACGCCCGCTGGTTCATCTCCCGACTTAACACGAACGGGATCCGTCTCACTCCCGCCTACTGCAAGAAGCTCCGCCAGGCGGAGCTGGACAGCGTGCAGGTCACTTTCTACTCGGCGGACGCCGAGATCCACAACCGGCTGGTCGGCGCCGCCCGCTACGACGAAACTTTGGCAGGGATCAAAAATGCCCTGGAGGCCGGCCTTTCCGTGAGCATCAACACGCCGCTGTGCACGCTCAACCGGGACTATGAGAAGACCCTGAAGCTCCTGCACGAGCTCGGCGTCATCTACGTGACCTGCTCGGGCCTGATCACCACGGGCGGGGCCGCGCAGCCCGAGTCGGAGGCCCTGCAGCTGAGCAGTGAAGAGCTAGAAAAAATTCTGCGCGGCGCAGTCTCCTACTGCCATGAGCACGGCATGGAGATTGCCTTCACTTCCCCCGGCTGGCTGGACGATAAGATCTTTGAAGAGCTGAATATCCCTTCTCCGTCCTGCGGAGCCTGCCTCTCCAATATGGCCGTCACTCCCGGCGGCAATGTGGTGCCCTGCCAGAGCTGGCTCGACGATAAGCCGCTGGGC
Organism: Lachnospiraceae bacterium; assembly: GCA_017469935.1. Lineage (GTDB taxonomy): Bacteria > Bacillota > Clostridia > Lachnospirales > Lachnospiraceae > CAG-791. Next base: position 18,615 of record JAFUFL010000040.1, on the reverse strand, counting down.
AATATGCTCACTGACAACTGGAACGTTATCTGGGACAGCGCGACTTGCAAGACCCGGCGCGATTACTCTGCCGAAATGACGGGCGAATGCCCTCTGAGGAGGTATTGCTGATGAGAACGAATGAATCAAGACTGCACTATTTTGCCAAAATATCGCTCCTCGCAGCGGTCGTGCTCGCACTGGTCCTGGGACTTTCCACGCCTTTTGCCATGACTGTAAAGGCGGCCGGACCCACGGATGAGATCGAGCACTTCATTATCACCGTTGACGTACAGGAGGATGCTTCCCTGCTCATGACCTACCACGTTGACTGGAGAGTCCTGGACGATCAGGCCTACGGCCCCCTTGATTGGGTGGACATCGGAGTTCCCAACAAGAACCACTCCGACGTGACGGCTCTGAGCAGCAACATCAGCCGCATCGAGGACAAGGGATCGACGCTGGCCATCTATCTGGACCGAAAATACTATGCGGATGAGGTGGTAAGCTTCGAGTACTCCTTTGTCCAGGATCACATGTACCAGATTGACCGCTTCGCGGAAGGGGAGACGGCATTCATCTATACGCCGGCCTGGTTCGACGGGATCGAAGTCAAGGATCTGACCATCCGCTGGAACGCGGACAAGGCCGGCGCCTGGCAGCCGGACTGCATGCAGGAAGACGGCTATCTGGTCTTCCAGGCTTCCCTCTCGGCAGGCGAGCGCTACACGATTACAGTGGCTTATCCCAATGACGCCTTTGCCTTTTCTCCGGACAGGCAGGCCGAAGGCGGCGGATCGTCCGGAAGCGGGGGCTACGAGGAAGAAGATGACGACCTGTATGCGGTCATCGGCGGACTTGCCGTGCTGATTATTTTCGTCGGCATACCCATCTACGCGATCGTGAGATTCGTGCGCTGGGTCGCCGAAGGTCTCGGCTTTGGCACCGCTTCCGCAGGTGCCACCGAAAAGAAGATCGTTCGCACCAAGATCGAGTACTACGAGACCTGCCCCAGCTGCGGCGCCGGGCGCGTGGAAGGCAAGGACGAGTGCCCCTACTGCGGCCGCAGTATGATCAAGAGCAAGGAGATCGTCGAAGAAAAAGATCTGGAAAAGCCCAAAAACTACAGCCGGGCGGGCACCTACCGCTATGGCAGCAGTCCCAACACCTACATTCACGTAAATGTGATCAACGTCCCTGTCCGCCGTTCGGGAGGCTCTCACCGGTCCGGCAGCGGATCGCGCCGGTCGGGCAGCTCCAGGCCCCGCTCTTCCTGCGCTTCTTCCTGTGCTTCCAGCTGCGCATGCGCTTCGAGCTGTGCATGCGCCTGCGCATGCGCGTCCTCCGGCCGCGCCGGGTGTTCCGTCAAGGAATTCTTCTCGGAGAGGCTCCATGAGGGAAGGGTTCGCGTGGAGAAGAAAGGATAATGTGACAGGGGGACGTATCAAGTGACACATTTTGTTCCAAAATGTGTCACTTGATACGTCCCCCTGTCACATCAATCGTCGTAATCCCGGTCCCACTCGAGGACGCTGTAGTTATTGGCGTCGATATCGTAGTTGTACTCATAGCCGTCTTTTTTGAACTCGACTTCGTAGATCTCTCTTCCGTCATCGTAGTCTTTTTCGCACCTGAGGCCGTACACCTCATCGGAAGAAAAGCCGGCGTGGTCGAGTGCCGCCGCGATGGCAGCTTCACGCCCTGTCTTTCCGGTCGCGGAAGCGGCCTTTGCCTGCTTCTGTGCGACCGAAGCGGGAATCTTGACGGTTCTGGATACCTTCAGGATCATTCCGCCCGCCTTCGCGATGTCATAATCGAACTCCTCCGTCTCGTTCTCGAACTCCATCTCGTAGGCCGGGATCCCGTCCTCTGTGTCGCTCCCGAACTTGGTGAACTTCACATCTTTCTCCTCGACGCCCGCATCCTTTGTCGCGATCTTCTTTGCTTCCGACTCCGTGATCTGATTGCCGCTCGCGGAAGGGAAGATCAGCTCCCGGCTCTCCTTTACGATCTCGCCGTCGGCGATTGCAATGTCATAGTCATATTCCGCTTCCTTCGTCCGGAACTCGATCTCGTATACGGAAACGCCCTGCTCGGTTCCCGTCTTGATGCGGTCAAAAGAGGCATCTTTTTCCGCAACTCCCGCATCCTTAAGCGCGATCTCTTTCGCGGCCGCCTCCGAAGTGTTCTCTGCCGCCATTGCCCCCATGCTGCCTGCAGCTGCAAACACGCCTGCCATCATAACGCCTGCTGTAAATAATGCGAACGCTCTCCTGAACATCTTTCCGGTACCTCTTTCCCTTTCCGGCGATCATCGCCCTTTATATATTTAAGTATGTATTTGTCTGCACTCCTTCGGTGCTTTTTCATTCATACTTATATATACGAAAGTCCGTACCGGGTGCCATGCGGATTCAAGGATTTGGGGTTGTAAATTTTGTAATTATTCAGCCCCCGGAAAAAGATAAAAATAAGGTCCGGGGAGCTCGCTCGCCGGACCATTTTTCACAGGTCATCCCTCAGATTCTCCGGACTTTTTTCTATTGATCGCAAGATTCCTGAGCCTTGTAAGATATCCGTTTTTTCACGGTCTTCCTGTGCTCATCCCGGTCTCTGAAAATGTTGATCCTGCGGATCGTGCTCTTCATGAGCCCGTTCATGTTATTGACCTGGTCGTTTACGAAGCGGCCCTTCTCAACAATACTGTCCCTGACCCGGGTGGACCTCTCCACGGTACTGTCCACGATATTTTCCATGCTCTGGTTAAAGCTGTTTTCCATGTGTATTACCATTTTGTCAAAATGATACAGAGCCGTCACCGTAAGGGTGAGATCGACTGCGAACACAAAGACAAAGCAGAACGAAAGCAGTTCGATCCCGATCGCAGCAATGTGCCCCACGGCATTTTCCGTAAACGGCGCTATCGCATACACGACCAGAAGACCCGCCAGTCCAAACCCAAGGCTGGTAAACAGACTGATCCTGCCGTGAAGATTCAGCGGCAGTCCGCTGTAATCCCACCAGGCCGCGTGAAACAGCTTCTCCAGGCCCCACGAAGTAATATATTCCAGTCCCGCGCTTCCGATCACGGCGATCAGGAAAATCTGCCATGGACTCAGTATCATTCCATATCCGCCGGCCGCCTTCATGACCGTGGAAATCGCCACCGCGCCGGTTCCGTAAATGGGGCAGGCGGGACCGTACAGAAAGCCTCTGTTTTCCCATTTCCCGCTCTTTATCGTGCAAAATAGTGTCTCATAGATCCAGCCCATAAGGCTGTAAATAAAAAATAGACAAATATATCTGCTCAGCACCATTATCAGGTATGCCTCCTGAACAGGGATTCCTTGAGAGAAACATATTTATCGGCGAGGCAGACGATCCAGGCCTCCCTCGACTGAGGAATCCTCTCCGGATTCAGAGGCCACATATGAGAATAGATGACATGGCTGGTTTCATCATCGATCGCAAAGCACTCTTTTGCATTGTCACACGCCCTCTTCGCGTGCGTAAAGCCGTGGAGGCGATGCGATCCGTCACCATCCTCATGCCAGTCGTAGAGATAAAAATCATGAAGCATGGCGCCTGTCAGCAGGACCTTCAGGTCCGAGTGGAGCGACAGGCGTTTGTCTATGCTGTAGCTCAGCTTCGCCACGCTTTCGCAGTGTTCATAAGTAGAGACATTCCCGTGCTGAATAAAGCCTTTCATTTTCTGGACATTTTCGTCCGCCTGTATTTCCGTGAGTATTTCGTCTATTTCCCGGTTGCCGCTCATTAAATTTCCTCACTTTTTCTTAAGTAATATCAGTTAGATCCGGGGCGCGCGCCGCTGCGCCGCTTGAAGTTTATTACAACCTCATAGGCCGCCAGAAGCACAATGCCCGCGACCGTCGCGGCAATGCCCCTGCGCAGATTCGGAACCCGGTAAACCCTCTCGATCCTGTTTTCGCCTTCTTCCAGGGGGATTACCGTAAGGCAGTAGGCGAAATCCTCGGCCGGTGTCCTCTCTCCGTTGACATATGTGTTCCATCCCATTGTCATCGGAATGATCATGAACAGCTTCTCTCCCTTTTGCGCCGTCACGCTGCAGCTTATCTTCCCGTTTTCCACGGAAAGATCGCGGACTTTTTCCGCCCCCTTACTGATCCCCGCTGAGAGTTCCTGCAGGCGGTCCAGATCCAGCGCATAGAACTCTTCATCGTCCGCGACGAACTCCGTTTCACAGGTAATGGTAACCTTCACCGCGCTTTCGCCTTCTTTATGCGGAATAGTGAAGACTGTCGGGGAGAGCCACTGCGAATATCCGACCGGCGGCTCTGATCCCACCTGAAGTGTCGAAGGAATCTCCTCCTCCGTCAGCAGGTTTCCGTACAGCGCGTAATGGCCGTCCGGCACCTTCACGTTCCAGGTGATTGTATTTCCGGCTGTCGTCTTTTCTGTCTCAAGCGGTATGAAAATATTGGCCGTCTCACCGGAAAGAGCCGTCCAGATCTCTTCGAGATAGCTGAAAGGATCATGATACTCGTGGTCCGGGAGCTTTCCGCCGTTGTAGACAAACGCGAGCGGAAGCGCATTGGGGTTATAGTAGGTCGATCTATTGTTCTGAACCCCGAGTTCCTCGAGTTTTTGCATACCCGGGATGTCCGTGTCGGAAAAGACATAGCGGACACCGAGCATCGAATCAGCCGCCACAAACGAGGTGTTGACGATGTTCATACACGAGTTGTCTTCCTTGTAGCCCAGCCTGTCCAGGAAATACATCTGGTCGTTCTCCGGACTGGAAGTATACCCGCCGACGCCCATGTAATTATAGGCAAGCGCATCATTATAGTTTGCGGTGTGCCAGGTATCCTTGTCCAGGTCTCTCCATCCGATCTGCGAAATGCGATAGAGTCCGCCGTCATATTCTTTCAATGTTTTGACCTGCTCCCTGGTCCCGCTGACGTAAGCGGAATATTTCTCTACATCTCTGAGGCGGTTATAGCGGACCACCTCGATGCCCGACCGCAGAAGCTCTGTCAGCGAAATCACTGTCAGAACCGCGGCGGCCGCCCCGGCTGCCAGCCTGCGCCTGCCCTGTTCACCGGCAGCGCGCAGCACAAGGAGGAAGGTGGTACAGGCTCCCGCGACCAGCATATAGAGGCAGGTCTCCACAGCCCCTTTTATGTCCAGCTTCGAAAACTTGCCCACCGTCAATCCGACCGCGAACAGGAGCACCGAAAAGATGACACTGCTCACAAGCGGCAGAAAGCACTCCTTCTTTCCGAGTTCTCCGCCGCGCGCCCTCTCCTCATCGGCCGCCGCCCGGGACGGAAATACGTGCTGCAAGTACAGAGCCGCGAAAAATGCCAGCTCCAGGCATCCTATGTAGCCGTATCGGGAAAAGTAGCTGTCCACTCTCTTGAAAAGCGAAAAGGCAAAAAAGAGAGGCTGCCAGTAGTAAGTCAGCAAGGTGAAGGCAAACACTGCGGCTGCCATGATCTTTTGACGGAGACGAACCCTGCCCGAGAGGAAAAATGAAATAGATCCGATCGCGGCAAGGCTGCCGCAGTAGAGAGAAACAGCGGATTTACTGCTTGCTCCGTCAATCCTGTACTGCGTTATGGTATTGAGCATGTTGCCGTTGAACACGTTCTGCATATGGGATGCAAAATAGAACTCGGCGCCCCGCCCGAGCTGCAGCGCTGAAATCGTGGGCAGGAAAAGGACCGCGCTGATGGCAATGCCAAGCACCATGGCGGCGCCGTAGCGCAGTACGGCTCCCAGGAAGCGCTCGAGCACTCCGACGAATCCGCGGCGTCCGGCTCCGATCACGTCGGACTGCGGAACCGTCGGTCCGGATTCCGGGTCCAGCTCAGCGGCAAAGAATTCAAAAGCGAGCCATACGATGCAGAAGAGGCAGTTGATGCCGCCCGTATACCAGTTTGAAAAGATGGACAGCGCCGTGGGCACCGCCAGAGGAGCGAGACTCCTCCTTCGCACGACAAGATGTGTCCCGAGCATCATAAGCGGCAGCAGGAACATGCCGTCCAGCCACATTACATTGCTGGCGTTCGCAAAAGAATAGTGCATCAGTCCGTAGCCGGTCGACAGCAGTATCGTAAAAAACGGGGAAAGGCGGTCATAGAGCCGCGCCTGCAGAAAATAAGCGCAGGCCCCTGCGGCCAGCCCTGTTTTGATAATGATCAGGATGTCTATCACGGTATTGGCCTGCGTGCCGTCAAAAAAGTACATGATAAGATTCAGCGGCGACGCCAGATAGTAGCTGAACAGTCCCACGCCGTTGCCGCCAAGCCCCTTTGTGAGCGAATAGCCGATACGGTTTTTGCCCGTCAGCACATCCTTATAGTAATTGAAAAAATCAAGATACTGGATCTTGCAGTCTGCCGCGGCAAAAGAACCGTTTCCAAGCGGCGCAAGTCCGTAAAATTTCATCAGAAGAAGCATCACAAGCCATGCGGCGCCCATTGCGCTAAGGCATATTTTTAGTCGTTTCCTGAAGTTAGCTGTCATTCTGTCACACCTCTGCAAATTGTCATTTCCACCGTATAGTCATCTCTTAAGACCACAAGATCGGCATCCTTCCCTGCCTGAACAGTCCCCTTCTTTCTCTCCAGACCGATCAGGCGGGCCGGATTTATAGTACACGAATTGATCGCCGTCTGCCAGGGGACACCTGCCTTCTCGACCAGGTTTCTGAGTCCCTCATTGATCCGCAGCGTAGAGCCGGCGAGTGTTTCCGAACCCGCCAGATGCGCGCTTCCGTCTTCACAGAGTTCCACGAGATTCCCGCCGAACAGCATTTGCGTCCCGACCGGCAGTCCCTTGAACCTGAGCGCGTCCGAGACCATCACACCGTAGTCCGGGCCTTTGCAGGTGAAAAAAGTGTACAGCGAAGCCCAGTCGGAATGAAGGCCGTCGCAGATGATCTCCCCGAACACATCTTTGAAACGAAAAGCTGCCCCGGGAATACCGGGATTTCTGTGGTGGAAAGGCGCCATGCCGTTGTAGACGTGGGTCACGCTTCTCGCCCCGTTCGCAAACGCCATCGCAGCCTGTTCAAAAGTGGCCGACGAGTGCCCCAGAGACGCCACAATGCCGTTCTCACTCAGGAACTTTGTCATCTGATATCCTTCATCCTGCTCACAGGCAAGCGTGACGATTCGGATCAGTCCATCCGAAGCCGCCAGATATCTCCGGAACTGCGCGAGGTCCGGCGCGACGCAGAATTCCTCCGGCTGCGCCCCCTTAAATTTGCGGCTCAGATACGGGCCCTCAAAATGAATGCCCAGAATTTCGGCCCCCGGGACTGCAGTGCGGTCCGCCTTCTGTTCCCGCGCCACTTTCGCCACATTTTTCAGCGCTTTTGTGAGCACCTCCTCCGACTGCGTAATTGTCGTGGGGAGAATCCCGGTCACGCCCTCGCTGACTATATTTTGGAGCCAGTGTTTGAGTCCCTCCTCATCGGCGTCATTGGTATCAAACCCATAGGCACCGTGTGTGTGCACATCAATAAATCCGGGTACTACGCGCAGATTGCCGACGTCCAGGTCTGCCGGCTCTGTCCCATATGGGAGAATCCCTGTGATCTTCCCTGTTTCGGCAGAGAATTCAACCTGTACTTCCATCCACTGATTCAGAATCCATACTCTTTTGCTCTGCAGTATCATTGCCGTTTCCTCTTATAGAAAACCTCTCATAGAAAATCCAAATGCGACTCTCACTTGACATCGTATATCCGGCTGCGCAGATCAAGGGCCCGTCAGGGAGCTGCCGTCATTTTTTCAGGTCCTCATTAATCGAAGTCAAAACAGTTTACCCCTCTTTGATCGCGAGGTCAAACATCTCATTGACCTTGTTCTGGTCATAATCGGTTCTCCGTATCAGTATTCCATCAAATCCTCCATGGAACACTTGAGCGCTCTGGCCAGAAGCCAAAGTGTTTTTGTCTGCGCTTTGGAGAGGTCCTTCTGTCGCTGTTCGTAGTTCTGGATCATCCTGACCGAGACGCCGCTCTCCTTCGCAAGTTCGGACTGACTGAGCCCCAGACGCTCCCGGTACTTCTTGAGCCGCGTCATCGACTCCTTCCGGCGCCTGATCGCATCCGCTGCGTCCGCAAACTGCATCGGATCCATTTCGTGATAAGGATTATACATCTCCCGCACCTGTTCCGGCGACAGAAATTCGCTGATCCTCCGAAAGCTCTGCCCCGAGTACCACTGATACCACGCCAAAATCCAGCCGGTCCAGTACGTCGGACTCTTCTCAAGGCTGAACGAAGGCTGCTCCTTCGGCCACTCTCCCGTCACTCTCCACATGACTTCCCAGGCGGTCTCCACCCCCGATTTCCCCACAAGGAATCGGTAGTCGCCCTTTCCGAAGAGGTCCGCGACACCGGAGATCAGAAATCTGTCCCAGAATTCATTCAGTTCAAGATGCATGTCTTCCACCGCATAGCGCAGCATCTGGGCAAGTGCCGTCTGCGCTTTTGCGACATATAGTTCGTCATAGGAATGAAGCATAGGTTGATCTCCTGATTCAATATTGTCCATCACTGGAGGCGAGGGTCATCCAGCCCGATTTCCTCGTCCAAAATAGTGACTACGTACAATTCCCCTCTGCGATAGCTCATCCTGTCGGATTGTAAATAGTCCGCCCGCGCCCGTCTGTCACGCTCGTTTTTCTTAATGAGCCATTCGCTTCGAAGCGCCTCCTCGCAATCAAGATACGTGATTGCCGAGAAAGCTTTCGGGCTGACAAGCACGATCTGTTCGCCGAGTTCTCCCAAAAACATAGCTCTGCGCAGCTGCTGATAAGAAATCGCTCCGCCCAGAAAATCCTGCGCAAAAGAAAAATAACTGTCGTCCGCCCGATAGCCGATGATCAGATCATAAGCCGTTGTATCAACACTGAAGTTTTCCTTAAGGTATCGGGCGGCTCCCGCAGCCAGCGGCGTGTCCAGATTGAAGGTCCGGTTCTGAATGAGAACGGTGAGCCATGTCAGGATGGAATAGTCGCGGCTCAGATTCAGAATGCGCAGCCCTTCCATATCCAACCGGTAGCAGTTCGCATAGCCGTCATGCTCCTCCGAGACGGCCCACTCCTTGGCCATCTCCGCACTCTCCGTACAGTAGAAGCCATATCCGTAGTCGTTGTGCGGCTTGCCGCCGTGATATTTCGGAGCCTTTATGATGTGATCTGAGCCGTGATATATTGTTTTGTTCATCATTGACCTCCGAAAAGAACTTTGATCCTCGTTCTTATTATACATCTACGGGTGTATACTTGCAATCTCAAAAAATCCACCGCCGTTTTATGAACGGCAGTGCCGGTAAGGAAATCATACACAAGCGAACTGAAAAAGAGATCCCGGAGTTTTTCCGGGATCTCTTTGTTTACTCAAATTACTAATTGCAAAAATCTGTCACAAGGTGATCATTTTAGTGTATAGCTGACTTCAAGTCCTCTGTTCGGATGATATGTCCAGCTGATCTCAAGGTCATCCGTAGTATATGTCTGAATGCCATCCATTGAACGAGTCTGATTCATCCTGTTGATGACGGAATCAGGCAGGCCTAAGGCTGCATTGATATTTGTGACCGCTACATATGCCTCATAATCATTATAGTCGTCTTTATCCGAAGGATTCGTGTCAATGTTCAAATAGGAGCCGTCAGTCGCCAGGGTGGCAAAGGAAGATGAACAATAATCGTTGTAAATCGCCTGTAAATCAGGTCCGGCCGGCAAGACTGTGATCTGGCAGGTATCTGTTTTCCCGTTCTTGGTCGTGACAGTGACGGAACAGTCCCCTTCATTGACACCCGTGACCGTTCCATCGCTTACTTTGGCAATAGACTCATTAGAACTGCTCCATGTCACATCCTTATTTTTTGTGTCGGAGGGGTTAATGGTATAACTAAGCACAACTGTCTCTCCGGCTTTAACAGAGATGTCTTTTTTGTTCAAAGTCACATCTTTGGGCTGCGGTCCCCTCACTACAAAGATAATTACGATCAAAGCTACGATTGCGCCGGCAATTCCGGCGATGATCGGCACTTTGCTCTTTCCGTCAGCCCCCGTAGAATTGATTGATGACAGAAGAGACTTTTCCCCTTTCTCCTCTGCGATTTTTTCTCCTACTTTCTGCCCGCACTTTGGACAGAATGCGTTTCCGGGTGCAACTTCCGCCCCGCATTTTACGCAGAAAATCTTCTCCGGTTCAGACGATTCTTCTGCCGATTCCGCCGCTTCAGTCTGCATCACTTGCTCTTTCGCACCTTCAGGCTCGTCCGTCAACTGTCTTACCTCTTCTGCCTCTTTGTTTTCTGCTAAATCTTTACGTTCTTCCATTTTATCCCCCTTTAATCTTTTACTTTAGAAACAAGTTCCTTATATTCACCTTCTACACAAGTTCCAATATTAACTACATAATCGTATTTTTCATTAGAGACATACTGCTTTATAATCGGATGATCAGCACTGTAATTTTTCTGCCCGTTAGTAATGAGTCCCAATACATTGCCTGCAATCTGTTCGGCCTCACCGCCGATCGTGTATTTGTAAAGTTTTCCCTTCGTGCGGTATGAGTCCTTTATCTCGGTCACCCCGGTGATAAAGTAGATCGTGTCATCCCTGTCCGTCACGTAAAACGTGTCTTCCTCACCAATTGAGTTCCAGATCGGATTAAGTGAGAAACTGCCTTCTGACAGGTCCATAGCGTATAGACCGCCTGATTTGATGATGTATGCGTATTTCCCGTTTTCCGGAATTACAAATGCCCTGACATCTGTTGTCATAAGGACGCTTTCATTTTCTTCTCCGAGTTTCTTGTTTCTGAGATCATTGTTCTGGTCAAGATAATAAATAATCCCGGCTCTGATATAATAAGCTGATGTACCTGACCAGCTGCTTTCCAGGTTTATACCATCCACTTCCGGTTTAACCGTTCCGTCTTTAAGCAAACGATACATTGTTCCGTTCTTGGCGGAATTTGTTTTTGCTGTCATAAAATAAGGTTCTTCAATAAAGTCCTGATCGGACCTGAGATATTCCCCCTTTGTGTTACAGAATCCTCCGGCTCTTTTGACACAGGGAAGCGTCAGCTCCTTGATCTCCCCGTTATTCCCTAATATCATTTGCGCACTTCCGTTTGAATAGACCACAAATGATTTATCATCATTGTAAAACTGACCGAAAATGTAACTGTATTCTTCAGCATTCTTGATTTTTCCAATGCGCTCGGGAACATTATTCTTCATCATATAGACATTAAAAATGTTTCCTTCCTTGGTTGCCCAGATTAAATTGGATCCATCATCCGCAATACAACATATGTTCTCGGCATTGTCCGCCGTCTCTTCATTAAATAATTCTTTTGCAGAAGTCTCTCCAATCGTAAAACTTCGGACCATCTCTTTTTCTACGCCAATCACGGATGTTTTGGAACTCGAAAACATATAGTCTGAGGTTCCGACCCCTGTATTAATACACTCTTTTGACTCAAAATCATAATAATAGAGCCCTTTATTGCCCTTACCGCTATAAAAACAGCCGCGATCTGTCGCATATAAAAGTGCTTCGACGTCATCGCTGACTAAGACCGGCTCTGTTTCCGGATCACCGTACATATTCAGTTTCCCATCTTCATATCGGACAAGGAACTTTGATCTGTCGGGCGTTGCTTTTCCCTGTACGGCTTTTCCGTCAAAAGATCTCACCTCGGTGCCATGGACAAAATAGACCGTACCATCCTCTGCTCCCACGAACGCCTGCAACTCATTTTGCGGATAGCTGATCCTGCTGTTGTCTGCGGTCGATGGCTTCCCCCGTCCAATGGCAAAGAAAAGAACAACCGCTAACACCGCAGCAATACAGCCCGCCGGCAGGGCCAGGGATTTCTTCCTTGCCTTGTTGGATATTGTCTGTTCCGTGGAATCGTTATTTACTTCCCCGGCGTTTTTTTCAGGCTCCTTAATCGGTTGTTTTTTTGAATCAAATACCCTGGCGGCACGCTTTGCCGCAGGTTTTACATAATTGATATTCTCCTTGCCGCATTTAGGGCAATATTGATCTGCCTCACTAATTTGCGCACCACATTTTGCACAATACATACTGTGACCTCTCCCTCCCTTCTATACGGAACCGATTTATGGTATATTATACCATTTTATCCTACTTTAGGCTATCAATTTTGTGGATTACGCTCATTCTGATAATAGTTTATATTTTTCTTTTCCTTATTCGGTGGGCTCAGAGCCCACTTGACGATTTTATAAAACAAAGGGCTGCCGCCCTAAGAATCATTCTTAGGGTGGCAGCCTCCTGTCACAGCTCATAATGTGTCACTTGATACGTCCCCGTGTCACACTCCAGGTATATTTTTCAATCCAGACTCACCGTTTCTCCCGCGTTACAAATCTTCTCAATCTTTCCGTCCGCGATCCGATAGGCCTCCCCGCGGATCTCCTTCCGCTCCTCGGTCTGCAGCACGTAATTTCCGTCCACAATGGCGTAGAAAACCCTGCCGGCACTGTCCGGATAAGTGATCTCCTCCATGAGCCGCAGACCGTCGACATAGTCATCCTTCACCGCCTGATAGTGGGGCAAAACATTGATATCCGTAAGGCCCAGCCCCCGAATAAACTTTTGGTAAGAGGGATCCACCGCTTCTCCCGGCATCTCGGGCTGCGCGTAGACCAGTTCGGCGCAGTTCATACTGCCTGCGCTGATTCCCATCACGATTCCGTCCCAGCCCTGCAGGGCCTCCCGCAGTCCGATCTCGTCAAAAAACGCCTTTTCCGTCGGCACATGCCCGCCCCCGAGAATCACCATATCGTACTTAGAAAGCCCGGAGACAATTTTTCTTCCGCTGCGCCGGTCGCAAAGGTCCATACACTTCACAGACAGTCCGGTCTCCCTGAATATCCACTCGAAATCTCCTCTCATCCGGTCATTGATCTCAAATTCATCCGGAAAAGCCGAAATCAGAAGGCATTTGGAATCCTTCTTCCAGTACGCCTTCAATTCATCCACCATCGCGTTCGCCGGATTGAGCCCCTTGAAGGTCGTTGCCTCATTACTTCTGTATGCGCCCATAGGGCTGCTGGTCATGAATAGTTTCATTATTATCCCCCATAATACTTGTTCACCATCACCATTAAAAAATATCGTGATCGAGGTTCTCAAAATGTCTTATTCCATGATACCATGTTTCTGAAATTATGACCTCCGGGGGCATTTGTGTCTCGAGGATAACTTAAAAGAAAAGGAAATCTGATCAATGAAAGCTCTAATCGCCATGAGCGGCGGCGTCGACAGCAGCGTAGCGGCGCAGATCATGTCGTCGCGCGGATATGAGTGCATCGGCTGCACGATGCGCCTTTATGAAAATGATGTGATCGGAAAGGATCTTCTGGACACCTGCTGTTCCCTCGAGAACACGCAGGACGCGCGCAGCGTCTCCGAGAAGATCGGCATTCCCTACTATATCGTCCACTATGAGAATCTCTTCACGCAGGAAGTGATCGAGCCCTTTATCGATGAATATCTGCACGGGCGCACGCCCAATCCCTGCATCGAGTGCAACCGCCGGCTCAAGTTCTTCTATCTCTTTGAGAAGATGAAAGAACTGGGCTGCGATCTTTTGGTGACCGGGCACTATGCGCGGACCAAATATGATCCTCAGACGGGCCGTTACCTTCTTTTGAAGGCGCTGGACCCGGCCAAGGACCAGAGTTATGTGCTCTATGTTTTGACGCAGGAGCAGCTCTCACATGTGCAGTTTCCGCTCGGCGATCAGGACAAGGCCGCGACCAGAGAGATCGCCCGGGAGAGCGGGTTCAAAAATGCACAGAAGCACGACAGCCAGGATATCTGTTTCGTTCCGGACGGCGACTACGCAGGGTTTATTGAGCGTTTCAGCGGCGTCGGGTGCCCGGCCGGCGATTTCGTCGATGCGCAGGGCAATGTTCTCGGGCGCCACAAGGGGATCATCCACTACACGCTCGGCCAGCGCCGGGGGCTCGGCATTCCGGCGGCGCACCGCTGCTATGTCACGAAGATCGACCCGGAGACCAATACTGTCACGCTGGGCACAAACGATGACCTGATGAAGCGGACTCTTTACGCCCGCAGGATCAACCTGATCACCGTGGATCGCATCGACGGTTCGCTGCGCTGCAGCGCCAAGATCCGCTATCGCCACAAAGAGCAGCCCTGCACCGTCACGCAGCCCGAGGAGGACCTTCTCAAGGTCGTCTTTGACGAGCCGCAGCGCGCCATCACGCCCGGGCAGTCTGTCGTCCTCTACGACGGAGATGTTGTGGTCGGCGGAGGGGTCATAGTGTGACACGGGTAGTGTGACACGGGGACGTATCAAGTGACACATTTTTGGTGAGTTTTGCAGCGGTTCCCCCCTCCGGAGCGCAGGACGGATTACCCAGAAACTCCGCGAATTCAACACCTTTTCCCCGGGCTCATCCATCCCTATCCATAAAAAAGGGGCACCGCCCCAAGAATAATTCTTAGTGCGGCACCCCTTAAGTGTCCCCAGAAAACTCCGATGGAATTTCTCCGAAGCTTACTGCTTCTTATATTTTTTGAAAGCCAGCACCGAAAGTCCGATCAGTGCAGCCGCGAGCACTACATCGATCGCAATGGCCGTCTTTTTCCAGCCGGGCATGCCGCTCTGCAGGTGCTCCTCGTCATAAGCCCAGCTGTTAGCCGTGGTGTAGAGGATGTTGTGCGTCGCCTTTCGCATATACTGCACGTTGGAAGCCGCCGTCTTATCAGTCACCTGGTTGGGACCGCCCTCGAAGGTGGACAGCATGGCGTCGACGCCGTTTGCCAGCGCCATATCCGCGTTCATAAAGCCGTGGCCGTTGTTGCGGAAGAAGTCGGAGACGATAAAGCCTCTGAAGCCCCACTCATCTCTGAGGATGGTATTGTTGAGCGCGCTGATCTCGCCGGCCCACTTGTTGCCGATAAAGGCCCAGGATTCCATGGCCGCGTTGGCGCCGCCGACCTTGACCGCGATCTCGAAAGGCTTTAAGTAAATCTCACGCATGGACTGCTCGGTCGCCCAGGCACAGACCATCTTGCCGTTGGAGTCATACATGGCAAAGTGCTTGATCGTGGAGTAGACGCCTTCACTCATGGCGCCCGCCACAGCGTCGGCTGCCATATATCCGGCGAGTACGCCGTCTTCGGAGAAGTACTCGTAGTTTCTGGCGGTAAAGGCGCTGCGATGCATGTTCATGCCGGGCGCGTACCATCCTGTGGAGTTCATTTCCTTGGACATTTTGCCCATCATGGTGCCCCACTCAGTTGCCAGATCGTGGCTCCAGGTGCATGTGATCACGACTTCAATGGGGAAGCCGATGGAACCGGCACCGGTAAAGTTGTTGTTGATGGCGGCAGGGCCGTCACTGTCGACGTTCTGTACTTTGCCGATGGAAGGGATCGCCGGAGTCTGATAACCGGACAGCGCGATCATATTTGCCATCTCATCGACGGTCAGCTGATCGAGGAGGTCCTCCCAGATCGGATCGTCGTAGTCTTTGCCCCTGACATCCGTGATCTTCAGGGAACCGCTCTTGCCTGTGACAGGCATCTCAGCGTTCGGATCCACATAAGCCATGGGATCGTAGTTGGAATTGAGGTGATAACCCTCAACATATCTCTCGGGCATGTTCAGGTCGGCGGGAGCGGCGGTCGCCACATCGTAGTTGGCGAATTTGTCCGCTCTGGAGAGGAATACCACGTCGCCCTGCGCGTCCTGCAGCTGGTTGACAGCCGCAATCTTGTCGCTCTGTCTGGGATTCCCCTCATTGTAAGTGATCGTGTCAGCCAGTGTGAAAGTCCTCTGGTCATAGACAGTGTGAGAATCCGCATTTACAGAAATTACATAATCGCCTTTTTCCAAAACATAGCAGCCGGCACCCTTTTCGTCATAAGATGCCATGTCTTCCTGGTCGAAGGTGATGGTGACAGTCTCGCTCTGGCCGGGCTCGATCATGCCGGTCTTTTCATAGCGAACAAGGTTGGCGCTGGCCTTCTCAATGCCGCCGTTTGTATAAGGCGGATTGAAATATACCTCCACAGCGTCTTTTCCTGCCACAGAGCCGGTATTGGTCACGGTTACATCGAAGCTGATCTGCGTGCCGTTTACCTTCAGGTCGCTCATCTTGTGCTCGAAAGTCGTGTAGGAAAGGCCGTAACCGAAGGGGAACTGCACTGTTTTGTCATAGTCGATGATGCCCTCTGCGGCAGCCGTCTCATAGAACTTATAGCCTACGTAAATGTTCTCGACGTAGTTGGTGAAAGCAGGAGAATAATTGGTGGGAACGCCCGCGTTCATACCTTCAACCGTGAGGTCGAGGAGGTTTGCGTAGTCCCTCTTCTCCGCGTTGTTATAGTAGGGTGCCTTGGTGATGTCATAAACAAAGGTGTCGTTGGTGTGGCCGGAAGGATTGACCTGGCCGCGCATGATCTCGCCCAGGGCCTTAAAGCCGACGTTGCCGGGGCCGGGTGCCCAGATAACGGACTTGATCTGCTTGTACTCCTCGGCAAAGCCCAGCTCGAAAGCATAAGCGCCGTTGTAGACAACCACTACCTTGTCGAAGTTGTCGCACACGAGCTTTACCATATCCTCTTCGGACTTTGACAGCTGCAGATAGTGCTCGCCCGCTTCGAAGTCATTGTACTGGCTCGAATTCTGAACATAAGAGGCCTGTGACATGTCCTGCGGAATGTCGTTGTGGCCCTCGCCTGCCATTCTGGAGATGACAATGACGGCGGTGTCGGAATAAGCCTTCGCGTTGTTGATCAGGTCGCCGGTATAGTTTTCGGCCGGAGGTTCCGGCAGATCCCAGTTCTGCGCCGTGATGGAAACGGCCGCTCTGTTTTCCGCGTAACCCTTGTAGAAATCGATCAGCTCCTGATTGACCTCGAAGCCTGCTCCTTTAAGACCGTCGATCAGGCTTACGACCGGGAACAGCGCATTCATACCGCCGGATCCGGCTCCTCCGTAGACAGGGTTTGTCGACGCCCAGCCGAACAGGTTCAGCTTGTCTGTGCCTGTAAGAGGAAGCAGGTTCTCTTCATTCTGCAGAAGAACGAAGCCTTCTTCCGCAATCTTCAGCGCCGCTTCGGAAGCCTCTGCCGTAGTCGCCTCCGTGACCTGGCCGCTGCCGGTCGCCAGAGTGATCAGCGTGTTCATGGGACCGAAGCAGATCATGTTGACGACGATCGCGATGCCCGCGATCGCTGCGATCCAGGACTGCGCGCGGATCAAAGATCTCAGTTTCTTCTCTTTTTTGCCCACGGTGATCGTAATGATGATCGCGGCGATGAGCAGTACGCCGATGGCGATGAAATAGGGCTTTAATCCCTGCAGTACGCCGATCAGATCTTCCATTTCAAAAGAAATCATTAGTTACCTCCCTTTCGTTTTCCCGTTATTTAATGCATTTGATTTTCTGTTTCAAATTTGCTGATTTTGTACAGAGTTATCAAGGTGCTGTAATTACAGTAATTAAATTGCTCCTTGAATTGAAGAACACTTCCGAACAATGTGTTATCATAATAGACAGGTTGTCGAAAACTGTTCGATAAGTCTTGATTTGTCAGGATGTTTTCTATCTATCTTGTGGGGGATAAAATGAAAAAGGGACTGAATAAAAATGACCGCCGCTATGCTTATACGCACGGCGTGATCAAGGACGCGATGCTGGAACTGCTGCATCAGATTTCTTTTAATGAAGTGACAGTAAGTTCTCTGTGCCGGCAGGCGCAGGTTGGGCGCGCGACTTTTTATACACATTATGACAATCTGACGGAAGTGATCGAAGAACTGGTGGAGGATGCGATCAAAGCCACGGATCGCAGCAGCGCCAAATCTATTGACGGGATGCGGGAGCTTGCGCGGTATCTGAGTACGGACCACGGCTTCAGGGAAATGGAGTCCAAGATCCTGCTCCTTCCCATCTGCCAGCTCGTCGCGGACAATCCCAGGTACAACGTGCTTTTTAGGGATTCCACCCTGTCGGAGTATATTTTGACCATGATCTACAGACAGGAGAAGGACTACCAGATTGCCGAACTTAAGAAATACGGATTGACAGAGAAAGAAGCGGATATGCTTTTCACCTATATGCTGTCCGGTTCCTTTGCCGTCAATAAAGCATTGGGCTGGAAGAAGGATGAGGACTGGATGCGCGTACAGCGCATCATCCTCAACTTCGTCTGCGGGGGGATGGATGCGCTGGAAGATGTGACACGGGGACGTATCAACTGACACATTTTGTGTCAGTTGATACGTCCCCGTGACACAATTACGCCGCTTTTCTGAATTTCTCCCGGATCTGAGGTCCCGCCACCTGCACGAGGATGACCAGGATCAGGATGATACCCTTGATAGCATTGTTGATCAGGGAGTCCATCTTCAGGGCGACGATGATCTTGTCGACGATGGTGTAGGACATGGCTCCGAACAGAACGCCCAGCATCTTGCCGCGTCCGCCGCTCATAGCGATACCGCCCAGGACGACCGATGCGATCGCGTACATCTCATAGCTGCTGCCTGTGGTAGCCGGGTCCGCGCTGCCGTTCATAGCGATCCAGAGGAATGCGCCGAGT
>JAFUFL010000039.1 GCA_017469935.1 Lachnospiraceae bacterium | reverse complement strand
CTGACGGAAGAAGCAGGCAATGAACCGGAGCAGGGAGCAGATGGCCCTAGCGACAGCAGCGCCGGAAAATATGGTATTGCAGCAACGGATGGCGTTACAATAAGAAATGACGCTTCTTCAGAGGCAGGGGCCATTGGGGTCCTTGATAAAGGGTCAAGAGTTCGGATCCTTGAGGTAGTATATTCCGAAGACGGTAACATGTGGTATCACATACAGCTGGAAAACGGCAATACAGGGTATGTGCGACGATATCTGATCACTGTAGAGGGCGAGACGGATTCTCGGACGGAAGAAGCAGGCAATGAACCGGAGCAGGGAGCAGATGGCCTTAGCGACAGCAGCGCCGGAAAATATGGTATTGTAGCAACGGCTCGCGTTACAATAAGAAATGACGCTTCTTCAGAGGCAGAGGCCATTGGGGTCCTTGATAAAGGGTCAAGAGTTCGGATCCTTAAGGTAGTATATTCCGCAGACGGTAACATGTGGTATCACATACAGCTGGAAAACGGCAATACAGGGTATGTGCGAGCATATCTGATCACTGTAGAGGGCGAGACGGATTCTTCGACGGAAGAAGCAGGCGATGAAGGAGTGGGAGAAGGAGAGGAAGAAGGAGATGAACACGCTCGCTTTTATGGAGAAGGAGAGGAAGAAGGAGAGGAATACGAGCCCTTTTATGGGATTTGGTGAGGTTCGTCAAAAGACAGAGCAGGATCGGAGAGCGTTGCTTCGAGTATGCAAGAGTCCGGTCTTCCCGCAGACATTTTTGTCACAACAGACTGGAGCAATTTAAATACAGAAAGACATTATGTAATCTCAGCCGGTATATATGATTCGAAGGAGGAAGCAGAAAAAATGCTGTCAAGGGCTAAGAAATTCAAATCAGATGCATACATTAAATACTCCGGGGAGTGGATTGGAGAATAGGACGCGGCTATGATAGAAAGGAATGACCCGAAATGAGATGTCCTGTGTGCGGAAGAGAGAATAATCCCGATAGTCTTTATTGCAATTCATGCGGAGCCAGATTAACAGTCAAACAGCCCGTTAAGGGCAACAAGAATACGATCCAGGCGTTGATTATCGCTGTACTCGGAATCATATTGCTTGCGGAGTGCGCTTTTTTTGTAGTTACATCGAATTCCGGAACCAATTCGGAGAATCAGGGCTCTGATTCGGCAGCGGCCGGCAGCAGTGACGCGGGAAATGATGGAATCACGACAGACACTATTGTCGGAACTGATGTCGACGTTGAACCCGAGAACCCGGTTGATACGGATTCTTCAAGTGAACCGGAAGAAAAAGCGATTCCTGCTAACGTGGATATACCTGACGACGCCAGTACTTATAATGGTCATTCCTATTACATATTTGACGACATTTGTGAAAGCTGGGAGCAGGCAGCAGAGTATTGTTCTTCCAGAGGCGGGTACCTCGCCGTGATCAATGATCAGGAGGAAAATGATTATCTGTATGATTATATGCTGGAAATCGGATATGATGAGGTGTTCTTCGGTTATTCCGACTGGCTGGAAGAAGGAAATTGGAAATGGGTAGGAGGCCATGAATCCGGCTATGAAGACTGGGGAATCAACGCAGAAGGCAGCCAGGAGCCCAATTCATCCAATGACTATGAGGATTATGCGCACATGAACTCGAGTATGCATGACGGGCATTGGAACGATAAGAAGTTCGGACAAAAGACGGTCTGTTTCTTTTGTGAATGGGATTATGAGAAATAGTATGTGCCCGGCTTGCGGAATAGAAAAGCCGAACCGGTCTGCAGCCGCAAAAAGGCGCCGTATCACTAATGGATACGGCGCCTTTTAACGCAGGTGCTATACAGGCGTGAGTTTACAACAACCTTATTCAGTGACGGGAACGGCCTTCTTTACGGCGGCTTCAATCGGTACCGCGACAAGCATTACGGCTGCGATCTTAATGAGATCTCCCAGCAGGAAAGGGATCACGCAGGCAGCCAGAGAGGCACCCAGTGTCATCCCCGTCTGGGCCATGAACCAGGCGGTTCCGAATAAGTAGAGCACGGCGGTGGCCAATATCATGGAGCCGAACATAACGACATATTTGCGGGCTCCGGAGGCATTTTTGCCGTAGAGATGGTAGAGGAAACCGGCGACGAAAGCCATGGGGATATAGCCGATGATATAGCCGCCCGTGACGCCGAGAGTGATGCCGATGCCGCCGGTCCATCCGGCAAATACGGGAACTCCGACGCTTCCCAGAAGCACGTAGACAAGCTGGCTGAGTGCGCCGAGCTTGCCGCCCAGAAGGATTCCCGAGAGCAGAACGGCGAAAGTTGCCAGTGAGATCGGCACTTCGCCGGCCAGCGGAATGGACAGGGGGGCAAGAACGCAGGTTACGGCCGCGCAGAGCGCGCAGAGAACAAGATCGTATGTGGACATTTTCATAGTATATACCTCTTAATCGTAATTACGTAATTTATTTGGCCCCTGAGGAGCAAAACACTTAGGAGTAAAACACGAATGAAGCCAAATCACCAGAGGGGCCAAATCATTTCGCTTAAGCAAGCTTAATCGATTAGAGGTAAATTGTCAACCATGAAAATGGATTGGGTTAACAAATGAAGGCGGATTGTGGTTAACAACTCGCCGGTTAACAATGGGGTGTTAACAATACGCCTGTTACTCGGCCTCGCCATCCATAGCGCGGAGCTCCGCAAGGATCTCCTCACAGATCTCCTGAACACTTTTGCGGTCCGTGTGCACGATAATGTCTGCGGCCGCCTCGTATTTGTCGCGGCGCTTCTCCATAAGGGCGCGGACAAAGTCCACATTTTTGTTATTTTCAAGCAGAGGACGGCTGTGGTCATCTTCAAGGCGCGCCAGGACCGTTTCGGGTTCGACGCTCAGCAGGATGACACGGCCGTTTTTCTTCATTTCGGCGACGTTGCGCTCGCGCATGGGGACGCCGCCGCCGCAGGAGATGATGACATTTTTTCTGGCCTGCATCTCAATGAGAAGGGCGGTCTCGCAGTCGCGGAAGTACTCCTCGCCCCGCGTCTCGAAGATATCGCTGATGCTCATGTTTTCCCGCTCGGCAATGATCCGGTCCATTTCAATGACTTCCATGCCGAACCGGGTGTGAAAATAGTCGGAAACCGTTGACTTGCCGGCGCCCATAAAGCCGATCAGGACAAGGTTATAGTTAAATGGGGCTCGATTTTGGGAAATGGGTTCTGTCTGCTTCATACGCTTTACTCCTTTAAATCGCTGACATAACGAGTGTATGATACGTCAAAGAGGAAAAAAGTGCAACAGAAAAGTTCCCCGCGCACGCGCGGAAAGGAAGAGTTCACAATAAAGAAAAGCAATGATAAACTAACATAGTAGCGGAGCGGTTCACTCTGCCAATTTCACATCACGGGTTGTCTTAATTCAATCGGGGGAAGACAGATGTTTATAATCAGAGGAACAGTAAACTGGCTCAAGGGCGTTCTGCGCCCATTCGCATTAATGAAGGAGAACAGCAGGAGCCTGATCGTTTTTGAGGTAATCTTCAGGATCCTCACTTTTCTGGTGCTGTTTCCTATCATGACCTGGATGCAGAGGCTGTGGCTGATCGGGAACAAAACCAAGGTCATCGCCTGGTATAATGCCGGCACTTTTGTCCGCAATCCGATCTCGTGGATCGTGTTTTTCGTCATGGTCCTGATGCTGGTGGCGGCAGCCTCGTTCGAGCAGTTTGCCATCTACGACACACTACAGGCGTCCAAATGGGGAAAGAAAAAAACGGTGCGGCAGATCTTCTCTACGGGCTTTGATCTGTGTGTGGAGCGCGCCAAGTTCGAGAACTGGGGACTGATCCCCTACGTGATCTTCGTCATGCGCTTCGGATCTTCCGCGATCGCGGACATATCCAGCATCACTTCGGTGATCCGGATTCCGGGATTCATTCTGGAGGACTTCGAAAAGCGCCCGTGGGAAGGGATCGCCTATCAGATCCTGATCTTTGTGGCCATGTACTTCTTCGTGCGCTGGCTCTTCGCGATCCCGATCATGATGGAAGAGGACAGCGTGAGCTTCGGAACGGCCTGCAGAAAAAGCGCCGCCATGATCAGCGGAAGGTACTTTTTCAGGGTGCTGTTCCTCACAGCGATCTGGGGAATATTCTGCTATATAATCTTTTCTGTGGGCACCTTGCTGATCGTGATCGGCTGGTACCTTCTGTCGCTGTGGGTGATGCCCGGGGAGACGGACCCCCTTGAGACTTTTATGCTCGAGAGGCTGATTCCCACCGGGATCATGTTCTACATCGCTTTCTTGTGGGTTATGATCCCACTTATGATGGCGAGCTTTCAGAACGCCTACTATAAAAGGAAGGAGCAGCTCGGCGAGCCGGTCCTGGAGTACACGGAGCCGCCGCACTATTTTTACCGCTATCCGATCCTTAAGTATCTGGTTCTTGCAATCTGCGCGGTCAGCATCTTTTTCTCGGTGCCCAGAAGGTTTGCCCAGATTCGGTGGATCCTCAACACGGATTACGGCACGCCCATGATCATGGCGCACAGAGGCTTTTCCGCTGAGGCGCCCGAGAACACGATGCCGGCTTTTCAAAAGTGCATCGATGAGGGGGTTACGGCGGCGGAGCTGGATGTGCAGATGCTTAAGGACGGCACGATCATCGTGATGCACGACGACAATCTCAGGCGGACAACGGGGGTGGACAAGAATGTCTGGGAAGTGACCTATGACGAGATCAAGGATCTGGACAACGGGCGATTTTTTAACGAATCCTTCGCCGGAACGGAGATCCCCACGCTGGATGAAGTCATAAAGCTGGCCGGGAGCGGGAAGGACAAGCTCTATCTCAACATCGAGATCAAGCGCAACGGTCACGATGAGGGAATCACGCAGAAGGTGGTGGATATCATTGTGGCCAACGACTACATCGCAAACTGCGATGTGACGAGCCAGGATTACAAGACCCTGGAGGAAATCCGAGAGATCAATCCTTCCGTGCTGACCGCCTACACGTCGGCCATCGGAATCGGGAACATAGAATCGCTTGACGCCGCAGATATCATAAGCATTCAGGAGACGTTCGCGACTTACGAGAACATTGAGAGGATCCACCGGGCCGGAAAGCACGTCTTTGTCTGGACGGTCAACGAGAGGGACACCATGGAGAGGCTTGTGAGCCTGAACGTGGACGCAATCCTCACAAATGACCCGGGCCTGTGCAAGTCGGTCATAGACGAATACGATTCAAATGCGATGAATATGATCCGAAGGATCGAGTCCGCATTTTCATTCTTGTAGGAGAAAGTACAGAGAAACAATGACAATAAATGGCACTGCGGGAAAAATGAGAACGCTGGCACTTACCGACGACGTACTGCTCAGCGTGCAGAAGCCGGCGCGGTACATCGGCAACGAGGGAAACGCGGTCTACAAGGACCGTGACAAAATAGAGATCCGCTTCGCGATGTGCTTCCCGGACGTCTATGAAGTGGGCATGTCCCACTTGGGAATTCAAATTTTATACGATATGTTCAACCGCAGGGAGGACACCTGGTGCGAGCGGGTGTACTCCCCCTGGCTGGACCTGGACAAAGTATTGCGGGAGCGAAAGATCCCGCTTTTTGCATTGGAGTCGCAGGATCCGATCCGGGACTTCGATTTTCTGGGGATCACGCTGCAGTTTGAGCTCTGCTACACGAATGTGCTGCAGATCCTGGACCTGTCCGGAATTCCGCTCAAAGCCTCGGAGAGGGACGAGTCGGTCCCGATCGTGATCGGCGGGGGCCCCTGTTCCTACAATCCGGAGCCAATCGCGGAGTTCTTCGACATGTTCTACATCGGCGAAGGGGAGACCGTTTACGATCAGCTGCTGGACTTGTATAAAGAGATGAAAGCGGCCGGCAGGAGACGCAGGGAGTTCCTGATCGAGGCGGCCAGGCAGGTGCCCGGCATCTATGTCCCGTCTCTCTACGAGGTGACCTACAAAGAGGACGGAACGATCGCGTCCTTTGCTCCCACTGTTTCCGGCGTGCCGGAAAAGATCCTGAAGCAGACGGTAAAGGACCTCGACGCGGCGCCTTATCCGTTGCATCAGCTGGTGCCCTTCATTCAGGTCACGCAGGACCGGGCGGTGGTCGAAATCCAGAGGGGCTGCATCCGAGGCTGCCGCTTCTGCCAGGCGGGCATGATCTACAGGCCCAACAGGGAGCGGTCTTTTGACAGGCTCAAAGCGTACACGGACCAGCTCATAGAGAACACGGGGCAGGACGACTTCACCCTCAGCTCTCTCAGTTCCAGCGACTACTCGTGCATCAAGGAACTGGTAAACTACATTGTGGATACATACGGGCCGCGCGGCACAACGCTGCAGCTGCCTTCGCTCCGCATCGATTCCTTCTCTCTCGACGTCATGGCGAGGCTTCAGGATGCAAGGCGCGGCAATCTGACTTTTGCCCCGGAGGCGGGCTCCCAGAGGCTCAGAGACGTCATCAACAAGGGAATCACGGAGGAGGAGATCCTGCACGGCGCGCGGGAGGCCTTCCGCGGAGGCTGGAAGAAGGTCAAGCTCTATTTCATGCTTGGCCTGCCCACGGAGACGCCGCAGGACCGGCGGGAGATCGCGGAGCTGGCCAACAAGATCGCCGTGGCCTATTTCCAGGAGGTGCCCAAGGAGAAGAGAAACGGACGGTGCGATATCACGGTGAGCACATCCTTCTTCGTTCCCAAACCGTTCACGCCGCTTCAGTGGGCGCCCATGTACACGCCCGAGCAGTATCTGGAGTTTGCGGGCACGGTCTATGACGGCATCCAGGAAGTCCTAAACCGCCGCAGCATCTGGTACAAGTACCACGAGGCGGACGGCACGGTCCTGGAAGGATTCCTTGCGCGCGGCGACAGGCGCTGCGCAGCGGTGATCCTGGAAGCCTACCGACTGGGCGCCATGTACGACGCCTGGATCGAGACCTGGGACTATTCCCGCTGGCTTAAGGCCTGCGAGAATACGGGCGTCGACATGAATTTCTTCGCCCTGCGGGAGAGATCCGTGGACGAGATCCTGCCCTGGGATTTCATCGATATCGGCGTCACGAAGGTCTTTTTGCTGCGCGAGTGGAAGCGGGCGCAGGAAGGCGTGATCACGCCCAATTGCAAGGAGCAGTGCTCGGGATGTGGGGCGGCGAGATTTGGTGCGGGGATTTGTAAGAGGAAACAATAAGTGAGAGTCAGAGTTAAGTTTGCTAAATACGGACCCATGAAGTTCATAGGACACCTTGAGCTCATGAAGTACCTGATGAGAGCTGTGAGGCGGACGGATATCCCGGTCAAATATGATGAGGGGATGCATCAGAGGATGGTCATGTCCTTCGCGATGCCGCTGGGCGTAGGGCCTACCAGCAGCGCGGAATACATGGATATAGAGTTGGAGGAGCCGATCTCTACGGAAAAAGCCATGCAGCAGCTGGGGAAATATATGTGTGAGGGCCTGGATATACTTGATTTTCGCGAAGTAGACGGCGGAAAGAAGATGAAGGCGATGACGATCGTGGCCGCCGCAGATTACGAAGTATGGTTCCGGGAGGGATTCGAGCCGGACTGGGATTGGAAGAAGGGGCTTGAGGAATTCTGTGCCAGGGAGAATATTCCCTGGATTAAGGAGACCAAGAAAGGCACCCGGGAAGTCGATATGAAGGAGTGGATCTACGATATGGAGATTCGCGATGAGTGTGTCTACCTGCGCCTGTGCTGCAGCGTCGGAGACAATTTAAAACCGGAACAGCTCTTTGGAGAGATGTTCCGGTCCTATGGTCATGAACTTCCGCCTTTTGCGCTGCAGGTCCACAGATTGGATCTTCTGACAAAAGACGCGTCGGGAGAGAACTATATTTCATTGGGAGATTTGGGTGAGAGGATTCCCTGAGAGAAGCTGTTTCAGAACAGTGCATCCTCCCGCATAGTCTTTATGAAGTCTTCTTATAAGAGACCTTCATGAAATTCCGCATCTTCCTGCGGTACTCTCAAGTGTCCGCAGCTTCCTGCGTCATTTTCACTTGCCCGCCTCCTCCTGCGGCTTCCCCAGAGGCTTGACAACCTGGCTGTAAATCTTCCTGAAGAAGATGAAGGAGAGGACGACGGAGACGCCCTCCGCGATGGGGAAGGCCCACCAGACATTGGTGACATCCCCTGTCTTGGACAGGAGCCAGGCGACGGGCAGCAGGACTACCAGCTGTCTTCCGAGCGAGATGATCAGAGAGTAGATACTCTGTGAGAAGGCCTGGAAGATAGAGCCGGAGATGATGCCGATGGCGGCAAAGGGGAAGCACAGGCTGATGATCCTCTGCGCCGGGATGCCGATCTCGAGCATTGCCTCGTCCGCATTGAAGAAGCCGAGCAGCACATCGGGGAAGAGGTGCATGATCAGTGTCCCGCAGAGCATGATAATGATCGCGACGCCGAAGGAGAACTTCAGTGCCTCGTCGATACGGTCCTTTCTTCTCGCACCGTAATTATAGGCCAAAACAGGGATCAGTCCGTTGTTGAGACCGAAAACCGGCATGAAGAAGAAGCTCTGCAGCTTGAAGTAAACGCCGAATACGGCAGTTGCTGTCGTTGAAAAGGCAGTCAGGATCATGTTCATGCCGTAGGTCATGATCGATCCGATGGACATCATCAGGATAGAAGGAACGCCGACGGCATAGATGCGACTGATCGTGTCGAGGTCCGGGTGAAGGATGCTCTTCCAGCTCAGATGGATATCGCTGTTGAACTTCAGGTTCATGAAGAGACCCAGCAGTGCCGCGATGCTCTGACCGAGCACGGTTGCGTAGGCGGCGCCTGCGACGCCGAGCCTGGGGAAACCGAAAAGGCCGAAGATCATGATCGGGTCGAAAATGATGTTGATGACCGCGCCGGTGGTCTGGCTGATCATGCTCAGCTGCGTGCGCCCGGTAGACTGCAGAAGTCTCTCAAAGGTCATCTGGAAGAAAAGGCCGAGAGAGAGACCGGTCACGATCGACAGGTAAGCGTGGCCGTCCGCGATGATCTGTGCGGCGGATTCGCTTGTGCTGCTGCCCAGCTGAACGGCTACGGCCCAGTGGGAGCCGAAAAGAGCGAAGAGCAAAAATGCTATGAAACTGCAGAACGTGAGAAAAATGCCCATGTTGGCGGCGGAGTCGGATTTGTCGAACCGCTTTTCTCCCAGAGAGCGGGAGAGAAGGGCGTTCATACCGACGCCGGTACCGGAGCCGACCGCAATCATCAGATTCTGCAGCGGGAAAGCATAGGTGACGGCCGAGAGCGCATCCTCTCCGAGCCTTGCCACGAAGATACTGTCAACGACGTTGTAAAGGGCCTGCACGAGCATGGAGATCATCATGGGGAGTGCCATGCTGATGATCAGTCTTTTGACCGGCATTACGCCCATCTTGTTTTCTTTGGGATTAGTGTTGGATGCCAAGATTCATTCTCCTTTGTTGTCTTCTATTCGTAAATCACGTGGCATTATAACACACTAATAACAAATATTGCTACATTAATTATTGCACTCATATTGGCACATTTTTTTGCAGCGCGGCAGGAGACAAATCGCCCTGTGAAACAAAAAAGCATGAACTTTGCAACGAACGGAACGGAGATTCTTATGAACAGAGAAGTCTATACTTTGAAAGTGTTTTCTACGAGAATGGAGTACGACTCCTTCCAGCTGGAACTGACGCCGAAGGAAAATGATGAGGCTAATGACTATTTTGGCATGAATTTCAACGTGACAGTGTGGTGCCGCGGAGAGATGTGCGCCAAGATCTGGGGAAAGCTCTACGATGAGAATCTGGTGTACGCGAGCGGCATGGACATTCTGAACGCGGCGGATCCCATCGGAAGGGAGGAAGTCGCGCTGGCAGAAGCTTTTAACGGCTGTCAGGAGCTGTGCGCCAAGACAGACGAGTGGAAAAACAGACAGGGATTCTCAGGGTACCTGCAGGGCGTCTTCGTGATGCCGCCGTTCAGGAACAGGGGGATCTGCAGCTATCTTCTGACGCATCTGGACCGCATCCTGTACCACGCGATGAATATCCGGATCCGTGCGGTGGGCATCTCGCCGGCGCCGGTGGCGGAGCTGTACGGAGATGCGGCAGAGGACCCGGTCCTTCGCAGCCAAAATATAGCGATTCTGGAGAGATGCGGCTATCACGAGATCCTCGACCTGAGCCTGCAGGGCATGATGTATGGAGACTATGAGGAGGAGGCCGCCGGCACCGGGTACTATGTGAGGGTGTATCGCCCGGCATAGGGAATCAATTGAGGAACAATCGCCCGCCCGGCATAAGGCATCAATTGAGGAACAATCGCCCGCCCGGCACTTTGATCTCAGCGCACGAGTTTCCCTTTGTAGCGGTTCACGCCGCCGATATTTTTGACGTTTTTGTAGCCCATTTCCCGGAACATGGAAGTGGCCTGGCCCGAGCGCGCGCCGCTCTGGCAGTAGACGTAGACAGGGGCCTCAATGTCGCGGACGTGATTGACGATAAAGTGGACGCTGGCCAGGGGCACATTGATGCTTCCCTCGATGTGGCCGGCCTCGTATTCGGGGCCCGTTCTGACATCGATCAGATAAGCGCCCGGAGTGCTTCTGAATTCTTCGACGGCGGCGTTGATGTCCGTTTTATTAAATAATTTGTCTAAAAAACCCATATGTCGGTGATCCTTTCTGAGAACCATACAGCAATTACAATGTTAACGATTCAGCACCCGGGGGGCTGAATAATAACAATTTATGACAAAACCGGCAGTTATGTAAAGTATTATTTAAAGAGGAGTTAGAAGTATGATCCACAATATTTTGAAAGAGGAGATCCGGGTCCCCGGGACTCGCTCAGATGCCTATCTGGAGACTTTCTTCCTGGAGGTCACGGACAGTTTCACGGTGCGGGAGCGGCCGCTGGTCCTGGTCTGCCCGGGCGGCGGGTACAACCACACCTCGGACAGGGAGGCGGAGATCGTCGCGATGCAGTTTAACGCC
This sequence comes from Lachnospiraceae bacterium, assembly GCA_017469935.1. GTDB lineage: Bacteria > Bacillota > Clostridia > Lachnospirales > Lachnospiraceae > CAG-791. Next base: position 73,757 of record JAFUFL010000039.1, on the reverse strand, counting down.
ATGGGCTATCATACGGCGGTCCTGCGCTATTCCTGCGCGCCGGCCGTCTTTCCGACAGCTCTTCTGGAACTGGCGAGATCGATGGCCTATATCCGGGATCATGCGGAAGCGCTGCGCATCGATCCGGAGCGGATCGCGGTCCTGGGATTTTCGGCGGGCGGCCATCTGGCGGCATCTCTGGGGGTATTCTGGAACACGGAGTGGTTTGCGAAGATCCGGGAGGAGAACGGCCTGCAGCTTACGGCCGGGCAGATCCGTCCGGACGGTCTGATCCTGTGCTATCCGGTGATCACTTCGGGAGAATATGCGCACAGAGGATCCTTTGACGATCTGCTGGGAGAGGACAGGCGCAGCGATCCGTTCTGGCTGGAAAAGATGTCTCTGGAAAAGCAGGAATTGAAGGATGTGCCTCCTGTCTTTATGTGGCACACCTCCTATGATAATGCGGTGCCGCTGGAGAACTCGCTCTATTTTGCCACAGAACTGATCAGGGCAAAAAAGCAAGTGGAATATCACATATTCCCCGGCGACGTGCACGGCATGAGTCTTGCGGACTGGCGCACGCGGTCCGACAAGAGGATCATGGACACGACAGCCGTGCAGTGGATCCCGCTTGTACATGAGTGGCTGGAAAATTGGAAAATAGTAAGATAATTTAGCGCAGAGGGCCCTATTGAGCAAAAAAAGGAACAATTATCAGCGATGAAAGGTTAAAATTCTGTTCAAATTGCCGAAATTTTAGTATAATTTAAAAAGTAAAAAAAGGTCACTGTCTGTGTTTACAGTCAGAAAGGAGTGTTGAGATGCTTTGTGAAATGATTAGTAAGTATATGGATTCTAAGGGCTGGCATTATCAGGTGCTTCAGGAAGGTGCCCTGATCAAGACAGGCTTCAACGGAAAGAACGCGCAGAAGGTCGATCTCTACATTCATATCGAGGAAGAGAGAAATGAGGTTCACCTCAGATCCTTCAACTATATCAGAGTTCCGGAAGATAAAATGAATAATATCCTCAGACTCTGCTCCCAGATGAATAAGACATACAGCTGGGTCAAATTCTATGTCGATGAGAAGGACATGACTGTGACACTGGCAGACGATGCGGTCGTAGAGCCCAGCACCTGCGGTGACGAGACCTTCGGCCTTATGTACAGAATGCTGCTGATCTGTGATGACGCTTATCCCGAGTTCATGAGAGCGCTGTATCTGTGATCAGCCTGAGCGGTCGGCAATAGAACGGAATAGATAATCGCGGCAGCCGGATCCCGATGTGGTTCGGCTGCCGTATGTTTGCTCCCCGCGCAGCGGCGCGGGCAATAACTTAAGGGAGATATTCAGTGACTTCAGTGAACAACAATGTATTAAAGGCTGTGCTGAACCTGATCGGCAAGAACTCGTTTAAGGGTGGTGCTCTCACGGCCTATCACCTGTACTTCGGATATTCCGGTTTCGTTCAAATGGATGAAACGATGCGCGGGATCGTCTGCCCGGAGGATTCGGCGGAGGATTGGAAAAATGCGGTTCGCTTTTTCGGCGAGAAGAGACTGGACGCGAAACTCATCAAAAACGGGATGCCTCTTTTGCTCAGATATATCGAAGTACTGTGGCAGAACGGGGATATAAAGGAAATAGAGGTTGCCGATCTGCCTTCTTCGTACGATATTTTGGCAAGTTACTACGCGGAGAATGACGATATCCTGGCTGCATTTAAGACGGGGAATACGATCAATGATGTATTTGCTCTTTCTGACCGCTTGAAGGAGTCGACGGACAAAATCAAGGAAGCACCGGCGGCAAAAGAGAGAGAAGAGAAAGAAAAAACGGAAGCACCGGCGGCAAAAGCCGAGGAGGCGGAGACCGGCAGGCCTTCTGAGAAAGAGGAAGACCGGGGCGCACAGCCTGCGCAGCCCGCTCCGGATGCTCCGAAGAAAGAGCAGACGGATTCCTTTACCTTTGAGAAGAAGGAGGAGACTCCGGAGGAGAAAAAAGAAAAGTTCGTAAAACTCGCCGAAACCTGCAGGAAGCTCCGCATGGATCTTCTGGAGACGGTAAAGAGCCAGCAGGGACCTGTCACGGAGTTTGTGCAGGGCGTTTACCAGGGCATGGTCCTTGAGAATAAAGAAAAGCGCAAGACGCCCAAGGCATCCTTCCTGTTCGTGGGTCCTCCCGGCGTCGGGAAGACACTGCTCGCCGAGACTGCGGCGGACAGTATGGGACTTCCTTACGAGACCTTCAACATGAGCGAGTATTCCTCTTTCCAGGCCCATGAAGGGCTGATCGGCGTTTCCCCGCTCTTCAACGGCGGAAGCTCTGCCAATGAGGGAAAACTGGTCAAGTTCGTGGACGAGAACCCCAGGTGCCTGCTCATCTTTGACGAGATCGAGAAGGCGAGCCGGAATACGATTCAGATCTTCCTGCAGATTCTGGACCAGGCCAGCTGTGACAACGTCTTCAAAAAGACAAAGACGAAATTCGACCAGGCGATCATCATTTTTACGTCCAATGCCTGCCGCAGTATCTACGAGGGCAATTACGGAACGATTTCTTCCACTCCGAAATCGGTGATTCTGAGCGCTCTGAGAAATGAGACAAATCCGACGACAGGGGAGAAGGTATTCCCTGAGGCAATCTGCTCCAGGATTGCGGCCGGAAATGTGATTATGTTCAATCATTTGGGCAGCCGCGCGATGGTCTCCATCGTGGAGGAGAAATTCGCCAGGACGGCAGAGCAGGTCGAGGAGACTTACGGCTATAAAGTATCCATGGACGAAAGGCTCTCTTCGCTGTTCATGTTCCATCACGGCGCATCAATGGATGCAAGGATTGCTACGAAGCAGGGCGATAATTTCATAAAAAATGAGCTCTTTGAACTGTCCAGGCAGCTCGAAAGTCACCCGGATCTTCTGGAGGACGTAAGTGATCTGAGATTTGAACTCGGCATGGACATGGAAGATGTGCCGGAGGAGATCAGAAGGCTTTTTGAAAATCCGGAGAAGCTGGAGATCGGCGTTGTCTGCCAGGAGGAGGACCGAGCTACCTTTAAACTGCCGGAGGAGAAATATACGGTTCATTTCTTTGACAGCATTGCGCAGGTGAGGGAGATGATCAGTATGGGGCTTGCTCTCATTCTGATCGATCTCAAGAGAGGCCTTGAAATGGACGGCACAGGCGGCATAAGCCTGGATGACTATCACTCTTTTGGCCTGGAAGCTTTTGGCGCGGCCGTAGAAGAAGGGGCCAATATTCCGATCTACCTGATCGAAGCAGGAGAAAAGTACCAGGAGACGGACATCGGCCTGTTTATCCAGAGAGGAGCGGAAGGCGTGATCTCCATCGTGGATAACGATGAGGAGACAGTGCGGGAGTCCGTAAGAAAGCTGTCCGATTCGGTATTCCTTGACCGCCAGAGCAGAGAGTTCTCCAAGCACGGCTATGTGCTGGACTACAATACCGCGCAGGTCGTCTCGGACGGGACGCTGGTCATCAGGTACCACGGCTTTAAGAAAAAGCAGGCGATCGATGCGGAGAGCGCTTCAACGGTTCTGTCGGATGCAGCCCGTCCCAAGGAGCGCTTTGACGACGTGATCGGCGCCGAAAATGCCAAAAAAGAGCTGAAGACCTTCATCCGCTTTCTGACAAATCCCAGAAAGTATGTGCGGGAAGGCCGCAAGGCGCCCAAGGGCGTGCTCCTGTATGGACCGCCCGGAACCGGCAAGACCATGCTGGCGAGAGCGATGGCGGGAGAGTCCAACGTATCCTTCATTCAGACAAATGCCACAGCATTCCTGAGCAAGTGGGTCGGGCAGAGTGAAGCGAATATCCGCGCGATCTTTAACAGAGCCAGAAAGTATGCGCCGGCCATCATCTTCATTGACGAGATCGACGCGATCGGAAAGACCAGGACAGGGGAATCTCACACCGAATCCACGCTGAATGCGCTTCTCACGGAGATGGACGGTTTTACGGTGGATCTCAACAATCCTGTATTTGTGCTTGCGGCGACCAACTACAGCATAGAGCCGTCGCAGGGCAGGCCCATGTCACTGGATCCGGCCCTTGTCCGCAGGTTCGACAACCGAATTCTCGTCGACCTCCCCAACGAGGAGGAGAGAGAAAAATATCTGAGAATTCTCACAGAGAAAAAGAGATTCGAAGAGATCAGCAAGGACGTTCTTCATAATATCGCGACCAGAACGCCGGGAACCAGCCTTGCGATCCTTCAGAACGTGATAGACCTCGCGGTCAGGAACGCGGACAACGACGGCCGCCGGCCGACCGGAGACGACCTGCTGACAGCGCTCGAAGAGTTCAATTACGGCGAAAAGAGAGAGTGGAGTGAGGCCTACTACAGGTCGGTAGCTGTCCATGAGTCCGGCCACGCCTATATTGCCTGGCTCTCCGGCGAGAGACCTTCCTATGTCACGATTGAGTCCAGAGGTGATTTCGGCGGCTATATGGCCCACGAGAACAGCGAGAAGAAGCCCAATTACACCAAGGAAGAGCTGATCTGGAAGATCCGCTGCGCGCTGGGCGGCAGAGCGGCGGAGGAGGTATTCTTCGGCAGGGAGGCTTCTCTCAACACCGGAGCTTCAAGCGACCTTCAGAGCGCCACCAGATACGCCAGCAGCCTTCTGTGTGACTACGGCATGATGAGCGGCCAGATGATCGCGCTTCCCTTCAAAATGATCCTGGAGACGCCGCTGGCTTCAGATTACCTGCTCAGGATCAACAACCTGCTGCAGGAGGAGATGGCCAATACGGTCAGGATGATCGAAGAGGGAAAGGACAAGGTGGAGAAGCTCTCGGCAAAACTCCTGGCAGAGAATCACCTCACAGGCGAAGAGATCATCGAGATCCTTAACGGGTGAGAGAATAAGCGAAAGTTAATATAGTTATTATTCTGTAGAGTATGCCGCGGTCCCGAATGTTTGCGGTTGGGGCTGCGGCATACGTTCTTCAGGGAAGGTGAGGAACATTATCACATCCGATCGGGAAAGCTACAGCGTTTATAGCAGGGAGGGAGTATTTCAGAGTGATTTTGAGAAGATGATCCAATCTGCCTTCCGGGGAAGTGTATTCCTGAGTTACCGTAAGTCTGACCGCAGGATGGCAAGGAAAATGATCAATTGCCAGATCGGAGATTCAATGCCGGTTGCGGTTCCCGCATGCCAAAATAGTGATTCCTGCAGAGCAGCAATATACTGTGGGGAGCAGCGCGGAGAAACGGGAGCAGCTGATAAGGTACATTGACGGGATTGAGATGTATATTGAGGATTCTTATGCAGACTGAGAGCAGTGGGGCAGTGAATTATGTTCCCGGCGCCTTTATACCACAGGTTTAAAGACAGTCAAAAAAATAAGTGCTATAGTTGGTATTGTTAAAAAAGAATAGTGTCGCCACTTCTAAGGCACGCACAGCAAGGCCTGTACAAGAGAGGAGGAAAGTATGGCAAAAACGGTCTATTTCCCTGTAATCAATCTCAAAGGCACCGGCAGCAACATCGAAAGATGCCGCCGGAAAGCCGGCCTTAGCGTGCGGGACCTCCAGACCTACTTTGGGTTTGAGTACCCGCAGGCCATTTATAAATGGCAGCATGGTGAATGCCTGCCGACTGTTGATAACCTCCTGGCTCTCTCCAGGATCCTGGGGGTGAGAATGGAAGACCTCCTGGTCTATGAAGACCAGGAGGTCTTTCCGTCTATAAGGGACGGTATTGACGGAGTGGAAGATCAGCTTCAAGCCTTGTTATCGGAACCGAAGATGATGATCTTCTCTTTGACGCAGTCTGTGATTGCCTGTGCGCCGGGAGCGAGAAGCTTACGAGGATCGAAGCCCTTGCCCTGAAGGTCCTTGCCTGCCTCGATGTACTTTCTGGTTGCCTCTGCGAATGCGATCTGGCACTCAGTGTTGACGTTGACCTTGGAAACGCCGAGCTTGATGGCCTTCTGGATCATCTCGGTGGGGATACCGGAACCGCCGTGAAGAACGAGAGGCATGTCGCCTACCTTCTCCTTGATGGCCTCAAGGACGTCGAAACGAAGTCCTGCCCAGTTTGCGGGATATTTGCCGTGGATGTTGCCGATACCGCAGGCAAGGAAATCTACGCCGAGATCAGCGATCATCTTGCACTCGTCGGGATCTGCGCACTCGCCCTGGGAGACAACGCCGTCTTCCTCGCCGCCGATGCCGCCGACTTCTGCCTCGATGGACATGCCGTGCTCGTGAGCAAGAGCTACCAGCTCTTTGGTCTTAGCGATGTTCTCTTCGATGGAGAAATGAGAGCCGTCGAACATGATGCTGGAGAAACCGGCGTCGATGCACTTGAGGCACCCTTCGTATGAGCCGTGGTCAAGGTGAAGCGCTACGGGAACGGTGATGCCCTGGGATGCGATCACGTCGTTTACCATATCGGCAACGGTCTTGTAACCGGCCATGTACTTGCCTGCGCCTTCGGAGCACTGTACGATTACGGGTGCGTTGCACTCCTGAGCAGCTTTCAGGACAGCCTTCGTCCACTCAAGGTTGTTGAGGTTGAAAGCGCCGATGGCATAGTGGCCTGCTCTTGCAGCAGCAGTCATTTCTTTTGCAGATACTAACATTTTTATATCCTCCTTGATGTAAATGATTAACAGCGGCCCGACTATGATCAGCCGGGCCACAGTTACTGACAATTAGAGATTATCGTAATTATCAGCACCCCAAGTCCCAAATGCTTCGCATTCGGGACTGTGGGCGTCCACAATAATTGCACACAAAACGAGGTGTGCAATTATGGAAGCCGCACAAAGTGCGTCTTCTCGGCGAAATGGCGCCTTGTCCGCCCCGGAAAAAAGATCAAAAACGTTCCGGTGAGCGAGCTCCCCGGACCTTATTTTGATCTTTTTTCCGGGGTGCTGAATAATTACAGATTATCCATGTACTTGATGTATCCGGGATTCTCTGCGCTTGCGACGATCGTGTTCTCGTGATTGATGGTGACGTACTTGTCAACGACCTGGTTCTCGAGAGTGACATTCTCGCCGATGGTTGTGTATGCTGCAACATAGCAGCCCTTGATAACGCTGCCCTTGCCGATCACGACGCCGCGGGCGATGACGGAATCCTCGACAGTTCCGCGGATCTCGCAGCCGTTGGAGATAAGGGAGTTCTTGACCTCAGCTTCCTCATAATACTGAGTGGGGCAGGAGTCGTTGGTCCTTGTGTAGATCGGCCAGTCGGGTGTGAAGAGCTCAGCTGCCTTTGCAGGATCCAGAAGCTGCTTGTTGGCATCATAGTAGCTCTTGAGGCTGGTGATCGGTCCGAAATAACCGAAGTGTTCAACCGCACGGACATCGAGATCGCCGATTTTGGCGTTGATGACGTCGGAGAGGTTGTACATGGAGGAGATCGCTCTTGCCTCGTTGATCAGTTTGATCAGCAGGGATTTCTTCATGACGAAGGACTCCATGGAGATCGCGCGAACGTCCTCGTCGCCGTGGTTGCGGCGGATCGCATTGACCTTGCCGTCGACGACATCAAAGATGTGGCAGGTCTCATAACCGTTCCTTGCATGATGAACGGTGTGATACAGAGCCGTGATGTCAGCGCCGGAAGCAGCGTGGCCCTGAAGGAGGGCGTCATAGTCCTGCTTGAAGACCATGCAGCTGGGAGCGATCACAACGTACTCCTGGGACTGTCTCTTGATGTACTCAAGGTTATCGTACATAGCCCGGATGTTGGTGTTGTAAATATCATTCACCTTCTCCTCTGTGGGAGGAAGAAGCTGAAGTCTTCCGCGCTTGGAATTGATGTTGTAGTGACGGCCGGTTCCGATGTGTGCGATCATGGAGCGGGCCTTGCTGGCAATATAAACCTGCTGGTTGATAATGCCGCTGTTGCTCAGGTTCGAAATGGGGAAGTCGATGACACGATATCTTCCCAGGAAGGTGAAGCTGCCGATCGGACGGTAATCCTGAAGACCTTCAACCTTGTGCTCTGCAGATGAAGTGATAATACCAAAAGCTTTAGCCATTATTGTGCACCCCCTTAAATATCGCTGGCCTGCAGCGTGATCGATTCACTGTCTGCGCTGCCAACCACTGCGCCTGCACTGATCTTGACATCGTCCGCCACCAGTGCGCGGGTAATCACTGCGCCATCTCCGACACATACGCCGGGCATCAGGACAGAATCGATGATCTGTGCGCCCTTGCCTACATTAGCACCGGTGAAGATAACGGAGTTCTTGACGGTTCCGTCAATGGTCGTGCCCTGTGTGATGTAAGCGCGGTCGATGGAAGCGTTGGGGCCGATATAGGCGGGAAGAGCGACGGCATCCTCGGTATAGATCTTCCATGTGGGATCGTCGAGGTTGAGGTCGCAGTTCTCATCGAGAAGATCCATGTTGGCTTCCCACAGAGAATCGATGGTTCCGACATCCTTCCAGTATCCTTCGAACTTGAAGGCAACGAGCTTCTCACCGTTGTTCATCAGCTCCGGAATGATGGTCTTGCCGAAATCGTGTGCGGAGTCGGGATCTACCATATCCTTGACCAGGATCTCACGGAGTTTGGGCCAATCAAAGATATAAATACCCATGGAAGCGAGAGTGCTGCGGGGATGTGCGGGCTTTTCTTCGAAATCGATGATCTTGTCGTTCTCGTCGGTGATCATGATACCGAAACGGGATGCTTCCTTCATGGAAACGGGCATAACTGCAATGGTAGCTGCTGCGCCCTGTGCCTTGTGGAAGTCGAGCATCTTGTCATAGTTCATCTTGTAGATGTGGTCGCCCGAAAGAACCAGAAGGTACTGCGGATTGTAAGTATCGATGAAATCGATGTTCTGAGAAATAGCATCAGCTGTTCCGCGGTATACATCGAGGCCTGCGTCAGCCTTTTCACGGGGTGTAAGAACGAAAACACCGCTGTCCTTGGTGTCAAGTCCCCACAGACCGCCCTTCGCAACATAGCTGTTGAGGAGCACGGACTCGTACTGCGTCAGAACACCTACTACGTCAATGCCGCTGTTCGCGCAGTTGCTGAGCGGGAAATCGACGATGCGGTATTTGCCGCCGTAAGCGACAGCCGGCTTTGCTACGTGGTTGGTAAGGTCGAGCAGGCGGCTTCCCCGGCCACCGGCCAGGATCATAGCTAACATTTCAATTTGCTTCATAGAGAACCTCCCTTATTTGTAGTTTCAGTGGTTATTTCGAGGCAACGTGCGTGCGTAAACATTGCCACAAAAATCTAAGTCTATTGTATGCTATTTCGACGAGTCCGTAAATGACCGGAACCAAATTTTTTGGAAAAATTTTATAAAGTGGGGGATAGTAGGATACGAAAGTTGTTGAAAATGACTAAACAATTGCGACGGATTGTGCAACAAGAAAGGCCGTTCGCAGTGCTGTTATTGCGAACGGCCGGTTTCTGATAAAGACATATAAGTAAGGAAGGAAAAAAGAAGGTCGGTGCACCCGGCGCCGTCAATCTTTTGGCTGCATATAGAAGTTGCCCATGATCTCTCCGGAACTGAATGTGTTGACGAAAGCGGAAGGGTCGATCTCGCGAACGCCTTTCTTGATCTTGCGCACGTCGTTTCCGCTGGTCACGGAGTAGACCAGGTTGCGCCGGTCGTGCTCGTAACCGCCCTCTCCGTGAAAGATCGTGGCGCCGTGGTGGGTCATGTCATGGATCCCGGCGCAGATCTGTTCCGGTTTGTCGGTGACGATGAGGAAGGTCACTTTCTGGTAGTTTCTGTGCATCAGATGCAGGATCTGCGTGGACGCGTACTGGAAGATGATGGAGTAGAGCGCCTTATCCGGGCCAAAAAAGTAACCGCCGATCAGGAGCAGCACCGCATTGAATCCGAGGATCAGGTTCCAGGACTCCACGCCGTGCATCTGCGAGAGGTAGATCGCGATAAAATCCGTGCCGCCGCTGGTGGCGTCCGCCCGAAGGCACAGGCTGATTGCGAAGCCGTTGACGATGCCGCCGAAAATGCTGATCAAAAGAATGTCCTGGGTCAGCGTGTAGGCGGGAATCAGGTCGGTGAGAAAGCCGGACAGCATGATCATGACGAGGGAGAGCAGGGTGAACTTCTTCCCGATAAAGCGAAATCCGATATAGACCGGGATCGCGTTGAGAAGAAGGTTGACCGGCGTATAGGGGAGGTCGACCGAGAGCAGGAGCTTTGCCAGCCGCTGGATCAGGATCGTCATGCCCGTGGCGCCGCCGGGGATCAGGCCGCCCGTGTGCACGAGCGTCCGGATGTTCAGCGCCATGATAAAGGCCGCGATGCATACCATGAGCAGTCTTTTGCCGTCTTTTACAGGGTCGATCTGTATAGTTGCGTTCATAAAAAAGTATCTCCTTTAATGTAAAATATTCAGCCCCCGCGTCATCGTAAACTGTTCAGCCACCCACGTCAATGTAAACCGTCAGGCATTCTGCGTTCGGTGTGATGCAAATTACATATTATCGAAAGAAAGAACCGCTGAAAAGGGAGTAAAGGATTTCCTCGAGGTGCTGCTGCGAGGTGAGCGTGCCCGGGCGTGCGTAGTTGCGCGCGATTCCCGTCAGGCCCCCGGCAAGAAAATCGGCGGCATAGACCCGGTCCTGGGCGGGGTAGCCGGGGAGATAATCTTCGCAGTCGATGAAGGAACTGTACAGGCTGTCCTGCAGCAGGTAGAGGATGTCATTGCGGACGAGAAGGACGATCATATCCCTGCGCTCCGTAATGTATTGGCTGTAGGCGCGGCAAATGTCCTCCAGAGTCATGGAGGAGTGGCAGCACTCGTGGTCCTGCGGGCGGAAGCAGTATTTTCGCTCGAGAATGAAGGAGATGACATTGTCCTTGGAGGCGAAGAGAGAGTAGAAGGTCTGGCGGGAGACGCCGGCGCGCTTGCAGATCTCGCTCACGCTGATGCGGGAATAAGGCTTATCCTTCATTAATTCTATGAGCGCTTCGGCGATCGCGGCCTGAGAGGCGATGGCAGTCTTGTTGCATCCTTCGTACATGGTTGGTCCTCTGTCAGTTAGATTAAGAAATTGTTCAGTACCCCGGGTCCCAAAGGGTTCGTGTTCGGGACTGTGGGTGCGTCTTGTGCGCCCCGGGTAAAAGAGCAAAATATAAAAAGAATATGAACAACCTTGACAACTGTCAAGGCCGATGCTACTATCTATCATATCAAAACATTGACAAGTGTCAAGGAACGGCTTCCCGGTGAAGCCAAATTTTTTACCCTGACATTAGCACTCGACAGCAAAGAGTGCTGACAACGAAGGAGGATTTAAGTAAGAAATGGTAGTAATTCCTATATACAATCTTTTGCTGGTGCCGGACGCCAACGTCTATCTGAAGTCGGATCAGTACAGGCACCTGGCGCGCCGTTACGCGCAGGTCAACGACCGGGTCGTGCTCTTATCGTGCAAAAAAGAGGAGCACCGCAAGGATATGACCGAGGAAAGTTTCTTCCCCATCGGCGTGACGGGCTACGTCAACGAAGTGAACCCGGAAGGGTATGTGGAGATCCGCACAACGGGCAGGGTCCATCTCGACACGATCGGGATCAACCCGGACCACACGATCGAGCTTACGATCTCGCGCTGTGAGGAGATCGAAGATCTGGACGAAGGTGTGGAGAAGGCACATTTTGAGCGCCTCAAGGAGGACCTGAAGGAGAGTTGGCAGGGCTTTGAGTGGGGCGAACAGGCCATGGGCTATCTCAACCAGTTCCACTCGATCAACGAAGTGGCCGTCGCCATGTCCATCTGGTTCAAGATGAGTGCCGAGGAGAAATACGATATTTTGGCACAGGACAGTCACAAGAAGCGGTTTGAGCTTCTCGAGAAAGCGGTCTACGAGTTCATGGAGGTCTCCAAGGTGACCACCAAGGCTGCCAGCGCGCAGCAGGAGGATTACCAGAAGATCTACAGGGAGAACGCGATCAAGAAGCAGATGGAGCTTCTGCAGCGCGAGCTGGACGAGATGCACCCCGAGAAGGTGTCGGACATCCGCAAGTTCGAGCTCAAGATCGAAGAGGCGGGCATGAACGAGACCGCCAAAGGAGAGGCGCTCAAGGTCCTGAACCGGCTCAAACAGGAGAACAACGGCGGGACGGAAGCGGGAATGCTCTACGACTATCTGGATTTTGTCACGGGACTTTCCTGGAAGACGGAGCCGCAGCAGGACATCGACCTGTCGGAGGCGGAAGCGGTGCTCGAAGAGGACCACTTCGGACTGGGCAAAGTCAAGCAGCGCATCATCCAGCAGATCGCGGTCATGAACCTCAAGAAGGAACAGGCGGGCTCGATCCTGCTCTTCGTCGGCGCACCGGGCACCGGCAAGACAAGCATCGGGCAAAGTATCGCCAAAGCCCTTCACAGAGAATACGTGCGCGTGAGCCTGGGCGGCGTGCGCGACGAGGCAGATATTCGCGGTCACCGCAGAACTTACATCGGCGCTATGCCGGGCAGGATCATGGACGGCATCAAGAAGAGCGGCGTCTCCAATCCGGTCATGGTGCTGGACGAGGTGGACAAGCTGGGCGTCTCCTACAACGGAGATCCGGCCAGTGCTTTGCTCGAGGTGCTTGATCCGGAGCAGAACAGCACTTTCACGGATCATTACATGAATGTTCCTTATGACCTCAGCAACGTCATGTTCATCTGCACGGCCAACTCGGTGGATACGATCCCTGAGCCGCTGCTCAACCGAATGGAAGTGATCCGCTTCAACGGATACACGGCTTCGGACAAGTTCCAGATCGCACGCAGGCACCTCCTTCCCAAGGCCATGAAGGCTATGGGCGTGACCGAGGAGCAGATCGTGATCTCGGACGACATCATCCGCAAGATCATCGACAACTACACGATGGAATCCGGCGTGCGCGGACTGCGTAAGCGGCTGGATACGCTGTGCAGGTCGGCGGCGGTGGAGGTCTCCAAGCGGTTCGGTGCGGCTGCGGTGGAGGCGGCGAAGATGGCTGGGGCGGTTGCTTCGGCGGGCGCGGCTGACGGGGCTGCTGCGGCGGGTGTTGCGGAGGCGGCTTCGGAGACGGCTTCGGCGGCTGAGCAGGGGGCCGTAGCAGCGGCCGACAGTGCAGCTGGCGGCGATTCGACTGGCGCCGGAACTACTGCTGAACCGTTGACGGAGACTGTAACGGCGCCTCTGACTGAGACAGCTGTGGTGAAGATGGAACCCATCGTCGTGAAAGAAGAAGATTTGCGCGAGATGCTCGATGCGAAACCGGTCAGGCATGACCGCGTGCTGGCAGAAAAGAAACCCGGCATTGTGACAGGACTTGCCTGGACCGCTGCAGGCGGAGAAATCCTTTTCATTGAGACTTTGTTTACCAAGGGCAGCGGCAAATTCACCGTTACCGGACAGTTGGGCGACGTCATGAAGGAATCCGTGCAGATTGCAGTGAGCCTTGTGAAGTCGATGTTCCCGGATAAGGCTTCCCTCTTCGAAGAAAATGACTTGCACATTCACGTGCCGGAAGGTGCAGTGCCCAAGGATGGCCCTTCTGCAGGTATCACGATGACGACGGCTCTCGCCTCGCTTGTTTCTGACAGAGCGGTGGCGCCGACGATCGCCATGACGGGTGAAGTTTCCCTTCGCGGCGTAGTCACTCCGATCGGAGGACTTCCCGAGAAGCTGATGGCGGCTTCGAGAGCAGGTATTCAGACAGTATTTATCCCTAAGGAAAACGAGGATGATCTGGACGAAGTGCCGCAGGAGGTCAGGGACAAGCTTACAATTATCCCGGTCAGCGATGTCACGGAAGTGCTTGAGAAAACAGGGATTCTGGATGGAAGTGAAGAGAAGATAGATTGATGATGCTATGCGGGGCAGTCACATTGGATAAATGTGGCTGCCCCGTTTGGTCGTACACCAAACTCACCCCAACAAATCACTCCAACCCTGTCGCCTCATCGATGCCCAGCATGATGTTCATGTTCTGGACGGCGGCGCCGGAGGCACCTTTGCCCAGGTTGTCGAAGAGGGCAGTGACACTGGTCTGGTCTTCGTGGCCGCAGACCACTATTTTGAGGTGGTTTGTGCCGGCGAGTTCATTGGCATAAAGTGTTGTGCCGTTTGTGCCGAAGGGCATGACGCTCACGAAGTGTGCGTCTTTGTAGTAGTCCTGCAGTTTTTCGCAGATGTCCTGCGCGGTGGGAGCGCCGGGCAGCAGGCGGTTGTGCAGCATGATGGTGGTCGCCATTCCCTTGTAGTAGTCGTCGACAACAGGAAGGAAAACGGGAGGAGTCTCGAGGGCGCAGACTTTTGACATCTCAGGGATGTGCTTGTGCTTCAGAGTCAAGCCGTAGATGCCGGGCGCGAACAGGGACTGCGCCTTGTCAGGGGACTCGTAGTTCGCGATCATCTTCTTGCCGCCGCCGGAGTAGCCGGTCAGGGAGAAGCAGGTGAGCGGATAGGAGGCCGGGACGACGCCCATGCGGATCAGGGGAGCCGCGCAGGAGATGAAGCCGGTCGCGTGGCAGCCGGGATTGGCGACCCTGTGGCTGGAGGCGATGGCGGCGCGCTGGTCGGCGGAGAGCTCCGGGAAGCCGTAGGTCCAGCCGTCGGCCGTGCGGTGGGCGGTGGAAGCGTCGATGACGCGGACGTTCGGGTTGTCGATCAGGGAGACGGCCTCGATGGCGCCTGCGTCAGGCAGACACAAAAAGACGATGTCGGCTGCGTTGAGGAATTTGCGGCGCTCTTCGTTGTCGTGGCGCTTGTCCTCGTCGATGCGCATCAGCTCCAGGTCGTCTCTGGATCCGATCCTGTCAAAGATCTGGAGGCCGGTAGTGCCGCTCTGTCCGTCTATGTATACTTTTGTTTTGCTCATGCTCAGTTCCTTTCTGTCAGTTACGAAATATCGATGCTAATCATATCATAAAATCTGTGTCAGGGGGACGTATCAAGTGACACATTTTGGAATATTTGGACTGCATCCTGCAATACAAATAGCCGGAAAGCCGGCCTTATCAAACTTAAACGACAGGTTTAGGGAAACCGGACATTGTCTCTGCTATCATAAGATCATCGACAGGGAACGATAAAGTTCTGAGAAAGAAGCCAGGCAGAGAACAGGCTTGATGATGAACAAAGGTTTTCCGGCCGGATAAAGGCGCATACAGCAGCGCTGTCAGAGGAAAAACCACTGTGCAAGAGAAGGAATTGCAGGTGGAAACGTGTAGGTCGTGTGGCACTCGCAAACAACCATCCGAACTGTTCCGAGAGGAGGCACAGTCTCCGTTGGATATCTGACAGATACAAATTCTTTTTTCGAGGCATAATTCTCAATCGCGTCTGCATGATCCGGTTCTTTGCCCAAGTTCACCATGGCGTTCACCACGACCGACGTGCAGACCGCCGTTCAGGAGCAAAGACGCAGGCAGGATGTGGGCTGACCCGTGTGATACGGAACAGTAAACATGGGGCAGTTACTCCAAACACATCAGGTGAGCGGTACAGCGTCCGGGCGACGGGATGCATTCTCTGCCAAAACATTCCTAAACAGAGAGGATACCGGATGAACTATTGGGACGAGCTGGCAGAAGAAGCCGATTATACACTTACGCTCAATGGAGCCAAAACGCATGAAAGCAGCGGTGATGCATGTCTGGACTTCTTTGCCGTGGCGGGCGGAATGCGGTATCGCAGCCGTAAGGAGCAGATCAAGCTCTTTGAACGAGCGTACATTGAGAAACCGGACCTTGCGATGAAGCTGCTCTTTTATCTGCGCGACATTCGAGGCGGTATGGGCGAGCGAAAGCTTTTTCGCACACTGCTGCGGCACGTGGCAACCGTCTGGCCGGAATCTGCCGCAAAGAATGTACCTTACATAGCTGAATTTGGAAGATGGGACGATCTGCTTTGTCTTCTGGATACACCGGCCCAGACAGAGATGGTCCGGATGATCAGGAAGCAGCTGGAAGAAGATGAGGACGCGCTGAAACGCCGGAAGGGGGGAGAAGAAAATGCGCACATCTCTCTTTTGGCAAAGTGGATGCCCTCGGACAACACCTCCAGCCCGCGCACACGCAGGAACGCGCAAAGACTGATGAGCGCACTGGAGATGGACAAAAAAGAGTATCGGCGGCGGGTGACGGCGCTCCGGGCGCGCATCGGACTGACGGAGTGCCAGCTGACGAAAAAGCAGCCGGACAATGTCAATTACGAGGCTGTGCCGGCGCAGGCGATGCTGAAGTATCGCAAGGCGTTCAAGCGTCAGGATGGGAAACGCTATGAGGAGTTCCTGACCGGCGTGGGCGCGGGGGAAAAGAAGATCCATGCGGGCACGCTGTTTCCGTATGAAGTGCTGAGGCCTTTCTTTTCCGAGTACTATTTTGAGTTCTCAGCAAATCCTGAGGGGCAGGAGACGTTAGAACTGCTGTGGAAGCATCTGCCGGGAGCGGTGGCTGACGCGAATGCCATCAGCGTTGTTGATACATCGGGCTCCATGTATTGTGGCAGGGGGTCGCTGGTGCCCGCTCTGATCTCACAGTCGATGGGACTGTACTGCGCGGAGAGGTGCAGGGGATATTTCCACAATCGCCTGATCACCTTCGAGAGCACGCCGCACCTTGTTGAGATCAAAGGCGCGAACCTGCGCGACAAACTGAGGTACATCAGTACACTGCCGTGGGGCGGAAGTACGAACCTGGAAGCTGTTTTTGACCTGATTCTGCAAACCGCAGTGAAATACAATGTGAAGCAGGAAGAACTGCCGTCGGTGATCTATATTTTTTCGGATATGGAATTTAACTGGTGCGTGCATGATGCGAACAACACGGTGTATGATAACGCCAAAGAGCAGTTTGAAATGAATGGTTATCAGATGCCCGCCATTGTGTTCCACAATGTAAACAGCTGGCAGATGCAGACGCCGGTTAGGGCGGATACGCTGGGAACAGCTTTGTCGAGCGGAGCTTCGACATGTGGAATGGAGCACAGTTATAACGGGAATATTACGCCGATGGAGCACATGCTCCGCGTGCTCGGCAGCGAGCGATATCAAATGATCCGGGCGTGAGTCGGTCGAGGGGCCGTACTCACGGTCCCGGTTTTTTTGTGTGTCAGGGTGTGTCAGGGGGACGTATCAAGTGACACATTTTGGAATTTGTGTCAAAAGGGACGTATCAGGTGACACATTTTGGAACAAAAATGTGTCACCTGATACGTCCCCTTGACACAAAAAATGTGTCACTTGATACGTCCCCCTGTCACACTCGTCGCCTGCGGCGCCGCACGCGGTTAATGTGACGCTCGAAGTCGCCGCTGTCGATCAGCTCCGCCAAAAGGTGCTGGGTGAAGACGGGAACGGTGCAGGAGTAGATGGAGATCTTCTCTATCATGGCAGCACACTGCTCAGCGGGAAGGACCATGTAGCCGACGCGGACCGCCGGTGAGATGGTGCGCGTGAAGGTATTCATGTAGATCACGCTGCGCTGCGGCTCGAGGGAGAAGAGGGTGTCCTCCGCCTTGGTGGACATGGAGAACTCGGAGTCAAAGTCGTCTTCGATGATGAACCTGTCTTTGGACGAGGCCCATTTGATATAACCTGCGCGCCTGGAAGCCGTGGCAGTGATGCCGCTGGGATAGCTGTTGAAGGGTGTGACGTGCAGGACAGTCGCCTCCGAGCTACGCAGCGCGCTTAGGCGAACGCCCTCGCGGTCCATGGGCAGGAGCTCGCAGTGCACACCGCTGGCCTCGTAGACGAGCCGGATCTTCTCGTAGGAGGGATCCTCCAGAGCGAAAGTGCGCTCGCGGCCGAGGATCTGGACGATCAGGTTGTAGAGGTATTCGGAGCCGGAGCCGATGATGATCTGATCGGGGCTCACGTTTATTCTGCGGCTGCGGGCCAGATATCGTGCGATCGCCTCGCGAAGGAGGACAGTTCCGCTGTTGGACGAGCGCTCCAAAAGGGATTCGCCGTATTCGGACAGGACTTTGCGGGCTTTTCGGGCGAGAATGTTGAAGGGAAACTGTTCCTGCTCAGGGGTGACAATCGGTCCGCGGATAGGAATATCAGTGATCTCATGGAGGTCGGAGAAGGCGCCGTCGTAGGTTGCAGAGGCACCGGCAGGCGCCGAGCTGCCGCTCGCAGGGCTGATGGGCCCCGCGTACGCGGAGCCAAGGCCCGCCTGCCCGCCGTCTCCGACTGTAGGTGCGACCGGGAACAACTCATTTTCTTTGTAGATGACATAGTACCCGCTGCGCTCCCGGGACTCGATGTAGCCTTCGTCAGCCAAAAGATCGTAGGCGTGCTCGACGGTGATTACACTTGTGCCGGTCTCCGAGGCCAGGAATCTCTTGGAAGGGAGCTTGCTTTGGTAGGGGCAGATTCCGCTCGTGATGTCATTGCGGATCTGGTTATAGAGCTGCAGGTAGGCAGGCTGTCTGAGATTGGGATCGATTTTGTACTGGGGCATAGGAGACTCCTTTATGGTTGTGCAGTCCATGAATCTGAATATATCATTTCTGCATATAACAAAAATATTATATATCCAGAACGAAGCGCGGTACAGATGCTCACACAAACTTCCTTATTTTTGTCGGAAGATGTATACTTAAATATTATGTACAAACTTACGGGGCGGCGCCTCGACGCCGAAGCGGAAGCCGGCAGAAAATGAGCGGCACCCTGTCGCCGAAGAGGATGCTTTTGAAAAGCCCCGGCGCCGCTGAAAAGCCCCGGCGCCGCTGAAAACGCCCCGGCGCCGCTGAAAAGGCGCCCACAAGAAAAACGGAGTGACGCGTGAACGAACAGGATAGAATTCAGAAGAAAATATTTGAAGAGGAGCAGGCCCACCTGACGCAGACGCACGGCAGGCTGCGCGTGATGGAGAGCGAGCTGGAGGAGAAGATCAAGTCGATCTCGGAGAAGGCCGCGCAGGAGAAGAAGGATATAAGGAGCAATTTGTCGCTGAATTTTGACAGCGATACGGACTCCATGGAGACTTATATCGAGTTTGAGGCGATGAGCCACTCCATTGACCAGTACAATATCGAGCAGGACGCGGCGAAGGAGAAGCTGGGCAGGGTCAAAAGACTGCTGAAGGCGCCCTATTTTGCCAGAGTGACGCTGCAGTTTGACCCGGAAGAAGAGCCGGAGGACTACTATATAGGAAGCGCGGGAGTGTCGGAGAACGCCTTCGAGCATCTTGTGATCGACTGGCGCTCGCCGATCGCCGAGACCTATTATAATCAGGACAACGGCCGGACTTTCTACATGGTCGAGGGCAGGCGCGTGGACGTGGACCTGCAGCTGCGCAGGCAGTATAACCTGGAAGAGGACAGGCTGCATTCCTTTTTTGACACGCAGGTGGCGATTGAGGATCCGCTGCTTCTGCAGTCGCTGGCCAGCCGCCGCACGGACAAGATGAAGGCGATCACCGCGACGATCCAGAAGGAGCAGAACGCGGTAATCCGCTGCAGCGATGTGCCTGTGCTTCTGGTCAACGGGATCGCGGGAAGCGGCAAGACTTCCGTCCTGCTGCAGAGGATCGCCTATCTGTTCTACCGCAAGAGGGAGAACCTGCGGCCGGAGCAGGTCTATCTGCTGACCATCAACCCGGTGTTCCGCCAGTATATTGACCAGGTGCTGCCCGACTTGGGCGAGGAGAATCCCAGGACCATTACCTGGAGGGATTTTGTCCACATCGCCAAGGCGCCCGACAAGGGGCCCTTCGAGCCTGCAAAGGAATCGGATCTGCGCAAAATAGAGAAAAGCCTCAAGTCGCTCCGCCTCGAAGAGGAGGATTTCAGGCCCATCATGCAGAAGGGCAGATGTGTCCTCAGCCGCAGAGAGATCGCGAAAGTCGCGGACAGCCTTTCAGAGATCGAGCCCGGCGTCCGGCTTCTTCACATTCTCGCTGACCGGCTGTCGGAGATCGCCCGGGTCAAGATCCGCAGGATGGAGCGGGATGAGAATGAAAAGCGAAGCACCGGAGAGCAGGCAGGTGCAGCCGGAAGCGCTTCGTTCAACAGCATGGACCCTTACGCGGAGACGGACGAGCCAGGCATGCGGGAGCAGAACCGGATCAGGAACGAATTCGGAGGCGCATTCAGCGCGATCGAGCACTTTTCGTTCCTGGATATTGAGAGAATCGGCAGCAGGCTCACGAAGAGGAAGAAGCTGAGCAGCGCGGAATGGATCTGGCTCAAAATATTGCTGACCGGAATGGGCGACAAAAACGTGAAATACGTCATGATCGACGAGGTGCAGGACTACACGGCGGCTCAGCTGATGGTGCTGCGGCGATATTTTGACAGGGCGAAGTTTATGATGCTGGGAGACGAGTTCCAGGCAATCCGGCCGGGAACGGTGTCCTTTGAAAAAATCCGGGAACTGTTCGGCGAAGAGGGCCGCGAAGCGGTGGAACTGCCGCTGCTCACCAGCTACAGGTCGTCGCCGGAGATCACGGAGATCTTCACGGGACTTCTGCCGCGGGAGAAGCGGATCAACACGGCTTCGGTGCAGAGACCGGGCACGGCGCCGGTGAAAATGGGCTGCGCGGACAGCGATGACTATCTGCGGAGACTGAAGGCGCTCATTAATGCCGCAGAGGAGGAAGAAGGGCTCACGGCCATCATCTGCGGAAACAGGGGGAGCCTTGAGAAAATCAGGGAACTTCTGGGCGACAAGGCGCCGCAGGTAATCAGCCGCAACCAAGCGCTGCCGGGGAAAGGGACTTTTCTGATCACCCTCGATCTGGTGAAAGGCCTTGAATTTGACGGCGTGATCCTGCCGGATGCGGATGCGAAGATGTATCCGGACGATCTTTTGGCGAGACACAGGCTGTATACGGCGGTCTCGAGGGCGACCAGGAGGCTGAGCATTCTGGCGGACGGAGAGCTGACGGGGCTGCTTAAAAATTAAGGTGAATGGCTGCGCGGCGGCTCGCCCGCGAGCCTTGAAGGTAAGGCGCATACTGCGCGGCGGCTCGCCCGCGAGCCATAAACTTCATAAAATCAGGAGGACAACACGATGGTATCCATTGACAAGATCACACAGAAGACTAACAACAAATTTGTCAATCTCTACGACCTGGACGTCACGCACAAGAACGGCAGACAGTCCCACTACTACGTCGCTTCCCGCGCCAAAAACGAGAGCGAGCTCAAGATCCGGACCGGAGAAAATCATCCGGACGGCGTGATCATCTACAGCATCTACGGGCCGGCGCGCGACAAAGTCGTGCTGATCCGCCAGTACCGCTTCTGCATCGGCGACTATGTCTACGAGTTCCCGGCGGGACTTGTGGAGAAAGGGGAGGACTACCGCGAGGCGGCCGTCCGGGAGATGCACGAGGAGACCGGCCTGAAGCTGACGCCCCTCGATGTGGATCCCATGTTTGAGGAACCCCGCTTCACGACGGTGGGCCTCACCGATGAGTCCTGCGCGACCGTTTACGGGTACACGGACGGCGAGATCAGCGACCGCTTCATGGAGGCCAGCGAGAATATCGAGATCGTCCTGGCGGACCGCGATGAAGTGCGCAGGATCCTCAAGGAGGAGAAAGTGGCCATCATGTGTGCCTATCAGCTCATGCATTTCCTTGTGGACGAGGAGCCTTTCCGTTTCCTCGGCAAGTAAGTGAAGCTTGTGTGATCTCTCAGCGGACAGTACGCTGAGACGCCCTCCGGCGGAGGGATTTTCCGGCAGATAGGGCAACAGAGGAGTAGAAAATTGGCACAGACAAAATGGTATCAACTTGATAACGCCGCCAAAATAGTGCCCTCCACGACAGGCGGATCCGATTCGAGAGTTTTCAGGATCACCTGCGAGCTGAAGGAAGAGGTGGATCCGGAGATCCTGCAGGGAGCCGTGACATCCGCGGCGAGGGAGTTTCCCCATTTCAGCAGTATTTTGAAAGAAGGGATGTTCTGGTACTATCTCGACCAGAGCAATCTGGATGTGGAAGTGACGCCGGACAATCTGCCCGCGCTGGATACGATCTACAGAGAGGGGCGAAGAGACCTGCTCTACAGGGTCAACTATTACGGGAAACGGATTAACTTGGAGATGTTCCATGTTTTGACAGACGGGACAGGGGCCTTTGAATTTCTCAAGGCGATCCTGACGGAGTACATCCGGATCCGGTACGGTGTGGAGCAGCTGCAGATGGCCGTCAGCAGAGCGGCGGGGAGCGACCGGCAGGACGACGCCTTCGGCAAGTATTACAAGAAGGAGAAGGGAAAGGCCAAGGGGCAGAATGCGACTCCGGCCAGAGCCTATCATCTGCGCGGGGACCGGGATGAGAACATGCAGAATCACCTTCTGGAGGGGACCGTCTCCGTGGCGTCCTTTCTGGCGGCGGCCAGGGAGCGCGGCGCGACGGTGGCGGAGTTGAGCACGGCGCTGTTCATCAAGGCGGCGCTGGGGGAGATGTCGGTGCGCGACAGAAAGCTCCCCATTGTGCTGAGCGTTCCGGTGAACCTGCGCAACTATTTTCCTTCCGATACGGCGCGCAATTTCTTCGGCGTCATCAATGTGGTCTACGATCCGGCGCTGTACGACGGAACTCTTGAGAGTATCATCGCGGTCGTGCGGGAATCCTTCAGCAAACAGCTGCAGCAGGACCAGGTCGAACTGACGATGAATTCTTATGCGGCTCTGGAGCACAACATCGCGGTCAAAGTAGTGCCGCTCCTGATTAAAAACCTGGTCATTTCGGCGATCAACGCAAAGACGCAGCGGGGAATCACCGGAACGATCTCCAATGTGGGAAAGATATCGGTTCCTGAGGAGATGGAGCCCTACATTCAGAAATTCAGCTGCTTTATGGCGGCCCCTTCGGTGCAGGTCTGCCTGTGCTCTTACAAAGACGCGCTGGTCTTCGGCGTCGCCTCAGCCTTCATTCAGCAGCCGGTCATTCGGGACTTTTTCCGGGAGATGGTGGATATGGGGATTGAAGTCGTGCTGGAGAGCAATGACTTTGACCGGGCTGTGCCGGCGGGCGGCGGCAGCGCGAAAACTGCCGGCGGGGCGGATGCGCAGTCTGAGGCGGATCCCGCCGGAAAGGAGGCGCCGTAATGCAGTATTGTTCCAAATGCAGGATCAGTATCAAGGGCGACAAGACGCAGTGCCCCCTGTGCGGCGGCAGGCTGACCGGCGACCCCGAGCCGGGCGCCTTTCCGGTCCTGCAAAGAAACCGATTCACGCACCTTTCCGTAGTGAAGGTGGCGACCTTCTGCCTGCTCACGTTCATTATTATAATGATGGCCCTGGAGCTTCTCTACAGCTTTGACGTGCCGTGGGTTCCGTTCGCGATCCTGGGTGCGCTGATCGCCTGGGGGGATCTGATGGTGGGCATCTACTACCGCAACAACCTGATCAAAACATTGACGGTCGAGACGTATCTTGCCATGGCGGTCTGTCTTTTGGTCGATTCGCTGACCGGCTGGCACGGCTGGTCCGTGGCATTTGTACTTCCGATCGGATTCGTCCTGCTGGTCTTTGTTACGATTGCGGTGGGCCGGGGCGCGCGGCTGAGGCTGGAAGAGTATATTATCTATATTTTTGTGACGATGATGCTGTCCATGCTGCAGATCATTCCGGTGCTGACGAATACGAATCCCGTCAAACTGCCGGCGGTGGCGAGCATGGCGATCTTGCTGATCGAGGCCTGCGCGGCTGTGATCTTCCGCTTCAGAGATCTCAGGAGCGCGGTGCAGAAGCTGTTTAACCTGTAATAATCCGGCACCCGCGGCTTGGTGCTGATTATGGATGCGCAGTGACTCATTAAGGTGAAAATGGAAAACGGAAAAAACAAAAAGAACTGGATGGTCCGGATCGGAAACCTGGTCGAGGAGTCTATTTCCAAAGGCATTTATGAACTGGGGCAGGAAGCCCCCATTCTGGTCGGCGAACCCGCCGCAAAGGTGTGGTACAAAGTGCCGATCCCGGAAGGAAAGTGCGCCGACGGATCCGACTATCATATTTATGTGCGGAAGGGAACGACGGATAAGCTCTGCGTCTTTTTCTCGGGCGGCGGCATCGCCATCAACGAATACATGGCGGCTCGGCCCGTAAACGGTGGGAGCGTCGCGGCGTGGCTTCCCAACTACTATTGGAACAACCTTCGGCTCTTTACGCAGGTCATGAATATCAATGTGGGCATCACGAAGAACGGTGGCGACAATCCTTTTGACGACTGGAATTTTGTGATCATTACCTATGCAACCGGCGACATGCACGTGGGAAACAACCGGTTTATCTACCATGTTCTCGAGGACAGCGAAGACGGCGCGGCAAAAAAGGGAGATGAGGCCGTTCTCTATTTTCACGGATATGAGAACTTCATGGCGGCGATGCGATACGGCAAGAAACTCTTTCCTGCCGCGGAAAAGCTTCTGATTGCAGGGGAGAGCGCGGGGGCCTTCGCGGTGCCCGCCCTCGCGGAGCAGATCGTCGGCGAATTCTATCCGGCCTGCCACGACGTGACACTCTTCTCGGACAGCGCCCAGCTCCTGTACAAAAACTGGAAGCACACGCTGCGGGACGTCTGGAATGCCAGGGAGGAATTGTGGAAGGACGTCGGCGGCAAAAATCTGACCCTTGAATGGTATCGCGGCGTCTGCAGGCGCCAGGGCAGCCGGTTTCGGTATCTGTATTCGGGGTCGGTGACGGACTATCTTTTGAGCGCGTTTTACAACGACATGACCAACAAGGTCTACAATACGGACACGCAGATCCAGGAGGACTACTACCGGCAGATGCAGAAGATGATCGCGCAGCTTCGGGGGCTCGATCCCGGTTTTTCCTTTTTTATTCACGAGTGGCACAGGCCGCTCTCCATGTACAAGGGAGGCACGATCCACACGGCGGTCCGCCAGCCGGAATTTACGCTGCGGACGCAGGACGATGTGACGATGGCTTACTGGCTTAGCGAGTGCGTTGAGGGGAGGAACTTTGACGTCGGGATGCAGCTGATGCTGCGTGGATGAGGTTTTGTGTGGGGTTTGCGTAGGTTAAGTGTGGGTTAATGCATTGCATTTGCTGGTTTTCCGGCATCTGCAATGCATTTCTGCTCTGCGGGGGCATTATATTTGGTAGTTTTCCGCCGTGTCATTTTATATATGTTTTTTAAAAAACAGGTATTTTGTTTCGAAACATTTCGAAACTTCCTTGACTGTGAAAAAAAAAGAACATATATGTCTACGGCCGGAAGTAAGTATGGGGCGTACTGGTTTTTGGCATCAATCTGTCCTGCGCACGAATTGAGTTCCAAATTCAGCCTTGACTTTCAACGGTTATCTATTCGATAATAAATCTATCTCGCCGGTATCCAATGGAGACTGGCGTCTGATGTCCGCCCCTGACCGGTTTCAGGGAACGGACTTCTTCAGAAACTGCAGAATCTGATCCGCAGCTTCTGTTCATTCCGCGGTTCGCGGATTAATTCGAGGAGTAAACAATTGAATAAAAATGCTAATGAGAATCTGAAATCTGTGGATCAATATGAGATTCTCCGGGAGCTTGGTCGCGGCGGTACAAGTATCGTCTATTTAGTGGCCGACAGAGCCGATGGGAAGACCTGTGCGATGAAGGTCCTGCGCAGGGATGACAGCAGCAAACCGGAAGACCTGCAAGCAGCCGCAGAACAACTGCGGGCAGAAGCCGCAGAACAATTGCGGGCAGAAGCCGCAGAACAGTTGCGTGCGGAAGCTCAAGAACAACTGCGGGCGGAAGCCGCAGTTTTGGAATTGCTAGGCAAGGATCTGCAGAAGCAAGCCGGCAGTGGCGAAGGAAAGAGCGGCTGCGGGGAACGCATTCACGGGAAGGGGATTCCAGCCTTTATTGAGTGCGTCTGTGACGAAAGCGGAGACTTTGCAGGCTTTGTTATGGAATATGTGGAAGGGCGGTCGCTGCAGCAGATCCTGGAGGAAGGGAAACAATACAGCATCCGCGAAGCGGCGGAAGCAGGCGTGCAGCTGTGCGCCATTCTGGGAAGGCTCCACCGGATGAATCCGCCCATGATCTATCGAGACCTCAAGCCGGCCAACGTTCTTGTGCGTCCGGACGGATCGTGGGTCGTGGTGGATTTTGGCACAGTCAGAAAATACAGGGATGGCGCCGGGAAGGACACCAGCCGGCTGGGCACCGAGGGATATGCGGCGCCGGAGCAGTACGGCGGGTGGGAGCAGTCCGATGAGAGAACGGACATTTATGGGATCGGCGCAGTGCTGCACCACATGATCACCGGCCGGTCGCCCCTCGAAACCGGGCTCAGGCCGCTTGAAGAGTTTGGGGGTGCATCCGCAGGTGAGCGGATACCTCGCTGCCGCTCCTATATGGCCAAAACATTGCTCCGGTGCTGCAGTGTCGCCCCATCTATGCGCTACTCGTCCTGCACGGAACTGGAGAAAGCGCTCTGCAACGTCATAAGAATCTGTAAGAGAGCAGACGCAGCCGGAACAAGTGCAGGGACAGTCCATGCAGACACAATGTGGAGAAAATTTACGCTTCTGGTTGGGGCGGCAGTGGTGTTTCTGATCTGCTCCGGAATGCTGGCAGTATCTTCGGCGGAGGCAGGCGAGAGGGAGTATCGAATGCTGATCAGGAATGCGCAGGAAGAGAGGGAACTGAGCGAGAAGACAGAAGCCTACAGGCGGGCGGTGAGAGCGCGGCCGGGGGACGTAGAGGCGCATCTGGCTTTTCTGAGAGAGCTGGCGGAAGACTATGCCATCACGAAGGAGGAAAAAGAGGCGCTGGAAAGTGTTTCTTATACGGAGAACAGCGTCGGCCGGATGAGGGAAAAGAGGCCGGGAGAGTATGTGCGGTTTGAGATGGAGGTGGGGTGGTGCTATTTTGCCTGTTGGGAAGGGGGGATGGAGGCGGCGAGAGCGGCTTTTGAAAATGCGGGGCGGGCGGCAGGCCTGTGGACTGACGAAAGGAAAGTGGCGGCGGCCATGGGAGTGGTGCTGAGCGAGACGTGGGCGCGGGAGAGGATCGAGGGATGGAGAGTGTTGGAACGGGCCGCCATCAAGGGGGCGCTTGGGTCGGGAGAGGGAGTCTTTGCGGCGGCTGTCTGCAAGGCGGCGGTGACGGAAGTCGCGCTTTTCCCGGATCGTTTTGAGGAGGTCGGAGCGGACCGGGAGGTGATGAGGGAGGTGACAGAGGCGGCAGTGGAATTCATGGAAGAAGTGGAAAAGGGACGTGTGCAGGTACCGGAGCGGGTCCGGGAGGAGCTGCGGGCGGCGGTGGAGTCCCTATAGGTCGCGGGATCCGGAGTTCGCGCTGCAAGCCTTGAAACAGGAAATACTAATTTCGCGCTGCGAGCCTTGAACGCAGGTGCAATAAGAAACAGTAAAGAACGAAAATCGGAGAGGCTGAAATGAGGAGCATGAATGACAATTTGGAGTTATTGGGAAGAAATCAGCAGGATTATGGCGGTTTTGTGCCTGATCACGGCAGGAGCCGCCATTGTGGCGGCGGGAATTCTTGTGCTTCGCGAGGAGCTGGGCGGCAGGCTTCGGAGCACGCTGAAATCTGAGGCGGGAAAGAGAAAAGGAATTCTGCTGCTTGCCGCCGCAGGAGTATGGATTTTGGTGATCGGAAAGAGCGTGTCGGCAGCAGAAGCGCCGGCTGCAGAAGTACCGGTTGCAGACGATGGCGCAAATGCAGCCTCGAGTTCCGAAGCGGCGGAGCTCACGGAGCAGGCGGGGGCGGCAGGAACAAATGAAACGGTGGAAAAGGCGCCGGAAGAAGAACCCGGGTCCGAGGAAGATCCGCCTGTTCCGGACGAGAAGGTCCCAATCGTTTCCATACAGATGACGGAGGAGACAAAGGAAGACGAGGACGGACTCATTTACTGCAGACAGGACAATGCCGGGATTCGCGTACGGTTTACGGATGACAGGGAGGGCGATACAGGCATCATTTCTTATCAGATTGTGATTGAAGACTCGCAAGGCCGACAGATCCGCAGGGAGTACAGTACAGACGCTGCAGCAGAAGCGGGAGGAGAATCGGAGGCGCCCTCGGGCGAAGCGGAAGAAGAGGAAACTATGGAGGCCCACGCAGGCGAAGCGTCACTGGGAATCACGATCGGAACGGAGGAGATCACGGAGCTTGCCGACGGCATGATCCATGTTTCTGCCGTGGCCGCCGACGCGGCCGGAAATGAGGGCGAAGCGCAGCTTGGCTTTGTGCTTGACACAAAGCCTCCTGTCATCACGGAAATACGCTCCTTCAGCTGCGAGGGCGAACAGGAGACGGAAATCCCCGCGAAGACGATCTATGACGGGACGGACCTGTACTACAGCGACAAGAGGCAGATCACCCGCGTCAAAATAGAGGACGTCGGTCCGGTTTCCTGGAGTATGGAATACTGTTTTCAGGCGGGGGAAGGAGAGAGTTCTCCTGCCACCAGGCAGATCACGGGACAGGGAGCAGAGGCGGCCGCATCCATTTCGGCGGAGGGAACTTACAGCGGCTGGCTGATATCCGGCGAGGACCTGGCCGGAAATCCGCTCCTGCTCTCTCCGGAGTGCAAATGCACGCAGGATGCGGAAGGAGCGGCTGTGACAGACCGGGGAATAGCTTGGGCGCGACGGAAAATTTTAGATCGGACGGCGCCGGTCGGCGAGATCTGCTACAGAAGTGATGCGAAAGGCTTCCGGTACCGGGAAAGCAGCAGCACACAGACTGCGGCAGAAGGCAGCGGCGAAACCCAGTCAGCGACGGAGGAAAGCGGTGCCGAGAGGGACAAGATTGATTACTACTTTGGCGGGAATATTGAGGTGTCGCTGCGCGTGAGCGATAAATGTGCCGACGCGGAAATGACAGTGGATCCGGGACAGTTCAAACTCATGAGAAAAGAAAACGGAGCTGCGCTTGCGTGCGGAGAAGGAACTTTTCTTGTTAAGGAAGACCGGGCGGTGCAGTTTGGCGCTTTTGGACGGGACAGAGCCGGAAACGCGCTGGTTGTCAGAGAGGTTTTCCTGTCGGCGGTGGAGGACGGAATGACAGGCGCCGACGTGCCGGGGGCAGCACCCGCAGGCGAGACGGGTGCCGGCGAGCCGGATTCGTCGGGTGCCGGCATAGGTGAAAAGACGGATGGAACCGCGCGGACAGAACAGGCGGACGAGCAAAGCTGCAGTTTCGGATCACGAATCGTGCGGGATACGGTTTCTCCGGTGGCGCAGGCGAGCATAAACAAGCCCATCGGTAACCCGGCGGGGATTGATGCAGAGAAGGACATTGTATATTTTGGAAAAGATTCGGCGCAATATGGGGACGGAGTGCCGGCGATCACGATCACTCTGAGAGTGATCGACGCCAATTTGGAGCCCGGGAGGATCGAGATGCGGACCGCCTTTTCAGAGGTCCCGGGCGGGAGTTGCTGCGAGGAAGTGACGCCGGGCCCCGGCGAAGCGGTCCGGGAAGAGTGCGAGGTGAGGCGCGGGAGCGCCGAAGAAGGCGGCAAAGGCAGTGGAGAAAATTCCGGCGAAAGCAGCGGAGCCAGTGAAGAGGGCGAAAGCGCCGAAGAAGGGAACCCGGAAGAAGTGCTTATGACACTGCGGAAGTTTCCGGGCAGAGAGGGAACGCCGGACGGCGTGTACAGGCTTGGATTCGCGGGAACGGATAAGGCCGGAAACCCGCTCGTGCTCGCCGGAGGCGGCGATTCGGACGGATCCGGTGGGGGAACCGAAAGCGGCAATGCGGAAAAAGAGATGTCGGAATTTGTCTGCGTAAATGCGCAGGAAGGGGCTTTTATATCCGGACGGAAGGTGGTCGACACGGCGGCTCCGAAGGGAGAGATCAGCATTGTGAATGAAGATGGAGAAGTCTACTGCAGAATGTCTTCTCACGGCAGGAGATGGGCGTTTGAGGGAGATGGATTTATGCCTTTCCGAAGAGAGCGGGAAGCTGTGATCGAGTACACGGCGTCCGATACTTCCCCGGTCAGTGCTTCCTGCAGACTCTTGTCCACGGCGGGAGAGAGAAACGAGGCGCCGCCGAGTCCGAACAATTTCCGAGGCAATTGTGAGGGTAAGATCCGGATTCACGGAGGGCAGGTCTTCAGGATTGAGAACTGGGTCTTGAGGGACCGCGCCGGAAATGTGTCCGCGCCGCTTAAGAGGACGGTGGATTTTTATCTGGATACGCAGCTGCCGGAGGTGGATATTGATGCGCCAGTAGCTGTGGTGCGCGCGGTGGCGCCGGTCAGTTCCCGGACAGCGGACGGAAAAGGCCTGTATAATGGGGCGGTTGATCTGGAGATCCTGGCAGCCGACCCGGACAGGGAGCACGGCGCATCCGGCTTGCAGGAAGTATACTGTGCGGTGAAGATCAACGGAAAAATCGTTAAGGAGGAGGTGTTGTTCCGGGGAGAGGAGGTGCCGGCGGGACCGATCGGCGAAGAAAACCCGGCAGAGCCCGCAGAAGGGAAATCGACAGGATTAATCGACGAAGGGGACTCCGCCGCAGATCCGGTTGAATCAGGCCCGGCAGAGTGGACAGATAGAGGCAACTATGCGCCAGTCTATCGGTTCCGCACAGAAATTCGGCTCCCGGCGGGAGGCGAGTGGGAGAGCAATGATATAGAGGTGACGGCTATCGCCACGGACAATGCGGGGAACCGCTCCGACCCGGGAAACGGCGGAAGCCTGATGCTGGGGATCGATTCGACCGCACCGGTGGTCCATGTCACATATGATAACAATGAGGTGCGGAATGGGCACTATTTTGACAGAGCGAGGAAAGCGACAATCGAGGTGCGGGAGCGAGGTTTTGACCCGGGGAAGCTGGTCGTGACGGCGCCCGGAGCACAGCAGGGAGAATGGAAGCGGCGGGGAGGTACAGACCGGTGGGTTAAGGAAGTCCGATTTGCCGCAGACGGGGAGTATACGCTGGAAGTGAGCGGGACGGACGCAGTTGGGAACGCCGCGTCGGTGACCTATGCGGGAGAGGCGCCGCAGGAATTTGTGATCGACCGGATCCCGCCGCGGATCGAGGTGATCTGGGACAACGAAGATGTGAGGAACGGGATGTATTACAACAGGCCGCGCTGCGCGACCGTCCGCATCACGGATCTGTCGCCGGATGAGCGCGCCGTGCAGATTTTCCCGTACGCAAGGGCTCTGCGGAGAGTGGCGCAGGAGTGGGACGGGCGGACGGCAGGACCGGTCTATGTCTACGAGGCGCAGGTGCCCTTTACGGAGGAAGGAGAGTGGTCGCTGCACTGCGCCTGCATGGATCTGGCGGGAAATACTGCAGTGCCCGTCTACGAAGATCCCTTTGTCATTGATATGACGGCGCCGAGGCTCTGTTTTGACAGGGATTCGGTGCGCGAAATGGGCGCCTATGGGAGCGGGATCTCGCCGGTACTGCTGTGTGAGGACCAAAATATAGCCCCCGGCTCCCTGTACGCGGCCTGGAGGAATCTTACGGCCGGCGGAGCCCTGATGGAGTGCAGGGGCGAGACGTCCGGTGACGACGGAAGCGTTATCCTGCCGAATCTGCCGGAAGACAGAGCGGCAGACGGAATCTGCGTGCTGTACGGGACGGCGTGCGATCTCGCCGGAAACCGGAGCCGGGTCCGCAGAAACCTGAGCGTGAACAGGTTCGGGTCGGTCTACGATCTTTCGGAAGACGCCGGCACAATGGAGATCGTGAATGGCTATTATACGGATGCGCAGAGTCCTTTTGTCGTTGCCGAGTACAACGTTTCGTCCGTAAAGAGCAGGAAGATCACGCTGTACAAGAATTCCGGCGCGCGGGCCCTTGAAGAAGGCACAGATTACAGGGTCTCGCAGGAGAAGAGCGCGAAAGGCATGAAGTATATCTGCGAGATTGAGCCTTCGACCTATTGCGAAGAGGGAAAATACAGCATTCTGATCGAGTCGGAGGACGAAGCGGGGAATCTGAGCAGAAGTCCCGGCAGGTTCCGGGGAGGGACGGGTTACTCTCCGACCTGGGCTGTGGACAGGACGCCGCCGCAGGTGCGCCTTGCCGGGGAAGATGTGGACGGGCGTCGATTTGTGGCCGACAGCCTGGTGGTCAATCTCGTGCCGTCGGACAACATGGAATTGAAAAAGCTGGAGATCCTGATCACGGACGAAAAGGATGCTGTCGTAGAGAAAAAAGTGATGGGCAGGCAGGAACTGGATGAGATCATGGGCAGAAACGGCGGCCAGGTGCCGGTCACGATCCGGGCCGTAGAGGGCTGGCAGACGCTGCGCGCCGTTGCCATCGACGGAGCCGGCAACCGAAGCAGCGGACTCGCGGGAGTCGGCGAGAGCAATAACAGAGACAGCTGCCGGGTGCTGGTCAGCGAGAATCTGATGGTCCACCTGTACCGGAGCGGACTTCTGCCGGCGGCCGCTTTTTTGGCTTTTCTTTCTGCAATTTGGTTCGCGTATGGTGTTTACAAACGCACTTTAGCGTGATACTATACTACAGTATGCGGCACTTTAGCATGCTATCTCGCTGATACGCTCAAGTGTCCTGCCCGGTGGCAGGCGTTTCGCCGCAGGAATTCAGTTTTCATTTTTGGGAGGATTTTGAGATGATGAAAAAGTTTGCAGCAATGCTCCTCACAGGCGTGATGGCGATTTCACTCGCGGCATGCGGCGGATCGACAGGGGCAAGCAGTGACAGCGCGCCGGCAGCGGAAGAGCCCGCAGCAGAAGCACCCGCAGCAGACGCAGCGGCAGAAGCACCCGCAGCGGAAGGTACAGAAGATACAGAATTTATCGTCGGTTTTGACGCCGAGTATCCGCCTTACGGCTACCTCGACGAGGCGACAGGCGATTACACGGGCTTTGACCTGCAGCTGGCGGAAGAGCTCTGCAAGCGCCGCGGCTGGACGCTGGTCAAGCAGCCCATCAACTGGGACAACAAGGACGCCGAGCTCGACAGCGGCACCATCGACTGCATCTGGAACGGTATGACTTACTCAACCCCGGAGCGTATCAATGCCTATACATGGAGCAAGCCTTATGTCAATAACAGCATCGTTATTGCAGTCCTGGCCGATTCCGATATTCAGACACCTGCAGATCTCGCCGGCAAGGTCGTGATCGCGCAGAGTAACTCCTCCGCGGAGGACGCTCTTAAGAGCGATGAGCTCAAAGAACTCGCCGGATCATTCAAAGAGCTTCAGAGAAATCCCAGCTATGACACCTGCTTCATGGACCTGAAGACAGGCGCAGTGGAAGCAGTCGCGGTAGATATCGGCGTTGCCCGCTACCAGATGAGGAACAATCCCGATACTTTCCGTATTCTGGAGGAGCCCATCTCCACAGAGCAGTACGCGATCGCGTTCAAGCTCGGAAATGAAGCGCTCAGGGACCAGGTCCAGGAGACCTACGATGAGATGCTCGCTGACGGAACCGTCATGAAGATCGCCCAGAACTATGCGGACGACAATCTTCCGGATATGCTTATCACTGAGTGATCGCAAATACGAACCGGCCGCCGGACAGGACCGTAAACAGATCCGGACAGGATCGTAAACAGATCTGAAAAGCAGCCGGGAAGAACAGATACGTTCATTTTGATCGCCTGGGCTCCGGGAAGGAGCGCAGGCGGTCTTTATCTCAGGAGAAAAAAACACAACCACATGCTAAGGGGGATTTATGGGCCTTTTGACTGTCATTAAGCAGATCGCGTCCGGTTTCGGAGCAACGCTGATCATTTTTTTCTTCACACTGTTGTTTTCGATGCCTCTGGGCATACTGGTGGCGCTGGGGCGTATGAGCAAGTTCAAGCCGCTCTCTATTTTGATCCAGGGAATCATCTCCGTACTGCGCGGAACGCCTCTTATGCTGCAGCTGATCGTGGTCTTTTACGGCCCTTACTATCTGTTCGGCCTCAAGCTCTCCACGAGCTGGAGACTGTACGCGACGCTGATCGGTTTCTCCATCAACTACGCGGCCTACTTCGCGGAGATCTTCCGCGCGGGAATCCAGAGCATCCCTGTGGGCCAGACGGAGGCCGCCACGGTGCTCGGCTACACGAAGGCGCAGACTTTCCTTAAGATCATCTTCCCGCAGATGATCAAGCGCACGATCCCGCCGGTCACCAACGAAGTCATCACCTTGGTCAAGGATACTTCTCTGGCTTTCGTGCTCGCCTATCAGGAGATGTTCACGTACGCCAAGCAGGTATCCGCGTCTATGTCCAGCCTCATGCCTCTGTTTGTGGCGGGCGTATTTTATTACCTTTTCAACCTTGTGGTCACGCTCTTTATGAACTATATTGAGAAGCGGCTGAGCTACTATAACTGACGGAGGGCGGAAATGAGTTTATTTGAGATTAAGAACGTAAGCAAATCTTTCGGCACTCTGAAGGTGCTCAACGATATATCGGTCAGTGTGGAAGAGGGCGAAGTCGTGGCCATCATCGGTCCCTCGGGAAGCGGCAAATCCACCCTTCTTCGCTGCGCGACCATGCTGGAGACCATGGACAGCGGCGAGCTCAGTTATCTGGGAGAAGTTGCCGCGCGTAACGACGCAGAGGGAAGGACGGTCTATGCATCGCCTTCGGAGCTGAGGAAGATCAAGAGCTATTTTGGCCTCGTGTTCCAGCAGTTCAACCTGTTTCCCCACTACACCGTGCTCAAGAATCTCTGCGACGCGCCCATTCACGTGCAGAAGAGAAACGCCGCGGAAGTAAAAAAGGAAGCAAAAGAGCTTCTCGTCAAGATGGGCCTGGAAGGCAAGGAAAAATATTACCCGCAGCAGCTCTCCGGCGGCCAGCAGCAGCGTGTCGCCATTGCCAGGGCGCTGTGCATGAACCCGGACATTCTCTTTTTTGACGAGCCGACGTCGGCCCTCGACCCGGAGCTCACCGGAGAGATCCTGAAGGTCATCCGGCAGCTGGCCCAGGAGCACATGACCATGGTCATAGTCACCCACGAGATGGCTTTCGCGAGGGACGTGGCGGACCGCGTGATCTTCATGGACGGCGGCTATATCGTGGAAGAGGGCAAGCCGGAGGACGTCATCTCCAATCCCAAGGAGGAGAGGACGAAGAGGTTCCTGGCCAGATTTTCGGAGAACGGGTAAGGCGTGGCGCCCGGCCGCATGCGGCGCGGTGCGGGAATTTACGCGTAATTTTCACAAGGAAGTAACTATTCAGCAGAAGGAGTAAGACAGCATGAAGTTTACAGTGGTAATGGCAGATCCGGCAGGCAACAGAACAGCGATCGTGCGAAGCGGCGTTCCGAAATCGGAGCGGGCAAAGGTCGCGGCCGCCATCATGGCGGATCCGTCGCTCAGGGCCGAGCAGGTCGGATTTGAGACCCGCCCGCTCTACGGAAAGAGCCTGGGCAGGCTGGAGATGGCCGGCGGCGAGTTCTGCGGAAACGCGGCGCGGTCATTCGGCTATCTGCTGTGCAGGGAAAAGGACATCGACCATTGCAAAATAGAGATGAGCGGCACGCGCGAGCAGCTGGAAGTGATCTGTGACCTCGACCGGGAGACCAGCGCCGCACAGATGCCTATGCCGGAAATGCTCGAGATGGTGGGCGAGGAGGCGGATCAGCTGTATCCACTCGTCATATCCCGCGGCATCACGCATATGATCTGCGTGGATAAGGAATTCGACGAGGCGTTCGCAAGGCGCATGATCGACAAGTTCGGGAAGAACTACAGCGCTTTCGGCGTCCAGTTTGTCAGCGGCGATCGCCTGACCCCTGTCGTCTATGTGGCGGCGTCCGACTCGGTCTGCTGTGAATCCTCCTGCGGGAGCGGTTCGCTGGCCGCGGCCTGGTATCTGAGCCGGGAGAAGGAAGACGGCTTCCACGGTTTCAACTTCGAGGAGCCGGGCGGGACGATCACCGTCAACATTGCCAAGAGGCAGGGGCGGTACGCAGGCACGGTGGGCGGAAAGCTGACACTGGAAGATGCGGTCGAGATGGAAATAGATTAAATCATTAACAAAATAGTGATAAGCACAACGAAACAGGGCTGCCGCATTTGCGGCAGCCCTGTCTTGAAAGGGGGAAATGTAAATCTTGTTAAACATTGAGAGTTTTTAAAGAGGGGGAAATGTTTCTCTCTGTTTACAAGACATACTATACACGATAGATGTTATAAAACTCTTTAGAAAGAATGAAAAACTTCTAAAGTTTTACGAAAAAAAAGAGAAAGTCCTTTCGGACCCCGTAAAAACAGCAAAATTGAGTATTTTGGTTAAAAAATGAGTGAAACGACGCGATTTTTTGTGCAAAAGATGCAAAAGCATAGTATAATAACTGATAGAGAGTACATGAACAGTTAATTCGGCTGCGTCGAAAGGCGCGGCCGCAGAACGGAGGTGTTTATGCAGACCTACACAAAGATGAGATCGAGAAAATTTCCGGACGTTATTATGAAAGTCATTCCCGGACATTTTGTAACACCAAACTCCCACATCAACTATTATATCGACATGACGACCATGAAGACCAGGCAGAGTGAGGCCAAGGCTGCGGCGAGAGCGATGGCCAGTACTTATGCGGCGACGACGATCGTGGATACCATCGTCTGCATGGACGGAATGGAAGTCATCGGCGCCTATCTGGCTGATGAGCTGACCCAGGCGGGAATCATGTCCATGAACGCGCACAAGACAATTTATGTCTATTCTCCCGAGTTTGATAATCGAGGCCAGATGATCTTCCGTGAGAATTCCGAGATGATGATCAAGGGTAAGCATGTACTTCTCCTTCTTGCCTCTGCGACCACCGGACAGACGATCCTGCGCGCCGGCGAGAGCATTGATTATTACGGAGGCACGGTGGTAGGAATCACCGCAATCTTCTCGGTGCCCACGAAGATCTTCGGGCAGCAGGTCCATTCCCTGTATAAGATTCAGGACCTTCCGGATTACCGCAGCTACAACGCTACGGAGTGCAAGATGTGCAAGGACCACATTCCGATCGACGCGATCTGCAACAGCTTCGGATATTCCAAACTTAACTGAACTGAACTAAACATAGATGAGCATTCCCTGTGAGACCGTCATTCGAAAATGTGAATGGCGGTCTCTGTGCTTAGATTACCTTTGCAAATTATTCGAAACATAGTATACTTTATACGTAACATTCTCTTAATAATAGGAGGAATGTTGTTCATAATAGTTCAATGATTTCGAGGCAAAGGAAATCTGATGGCGGACACAGAGAAGAGAAAAGATCCCGAGAAGATCGGGCGCGGGAGAATGTGGCGCGAATACAGAAATGAAGTCCTTGCCGCTCTGGCCATTATAGTAGTTGTGATCGGCGTCGCTTTCTGGGTCAACAATTTCTTCTACGGATTTGATCCCACGGAAATCGCCATTCGGGACACGACAGTTCAGAGCGGTGAGAAGAAGGAACCGGCCAAGGCGGAGTTCAAACAGTCTGATGACTGGAGACTGATCTTGGTCAACAGAGACCACCCGCTGGAAGAGGAGTACAGCGGGGAGCTGACGGAGCTGCGATACGGCCAGTCAGTGGACAGCAGGATCTATCCGGACCTTCAGGCTATGTTTGACGAGATGCGCGCGGACGGGCTCAGCCCGAAAGTGTCGGAAGGATACAGATCGCGCGAGGATCAGGCGCAGAAGCTCAGCGACAAGATTGAAGACTATATCAGCTACGGAAAGAGCAGGGAGGAAGCCACGGAGCTGGCGCTCGCGCGGGTGGAAGAGCCCGGGACCTGCGAACATGAGACCGGGATGTGTGTGGACATTTCCAGCGAGGAAGAAGACAACGAATCGTCGAGCGAAGTGTGGAAATGGATGGATGAAAACGGAAGTCGCTACGGCTTCATAAAGCGCTATCCTTATGACAAGTCGGATATCACGGGAATTAAGGGCGAGCCGTGGCATTACCGCTATGTCGGAACTGAGGCGGCGGAGGAGATCATGGAGAAAGGGATCACGCTGGAGGAGTATCTGGGCGCGGCGTCCAAGTCCGGAAGCCGTAACTGATCCATACTTTTTTAATCCCTTTAATAGAATGTTTATCCGGTTATCACAAGGAATACACTTTTGTGGGTAGAATAGAAGAAGGTAGAGAAAGAAAGCAGCAATGGTGCTGCTAAGACTCAGGTAACTATGGGGAGTCCCATAATGATAAGGAGGATAAAATGGCAGAGTATAAGTTGGGTGACGGAATCAAGAAGTTCTTTCTGGCCGGCGTAGGTGCGGCAGCTATCACTGTGGAGAAAGGCCAGGAGATCATCGGCGAGCTGGTCAAGAAGGGCGAGCTCACTGTCGAGCAGGGGAAGGAGATGAGCAAGGATCTCCAGAGCAGTTTCAAGCAGAATATGGACAAGAGAGGCATCAACATCGACGAGCTGAGCCAGAAGATCTCCAAGATGTCTGAGGAAGAGCTGGCCAAGATCAAAGATCAGCTGGCAGCCGCGGAGAAGATGGTTTCCGAGAAGCTTAACAGCGCGGAAGAGCAGGCTGCGGAGGCGGCAGCTGATGTTGCGGAGAATGTGGCGGATGCCGCAGAGGACGTCGCAGAGGCAGCGGAGGAAGCAGCTGAAGAAGTGAAAGAAGAGCTGAAAGAGGAGTAATCCCGAACAGACCGGCATATGTCAGGGCTCGCGAAGCGAGTCGCCGCCGCGGACTTTCCGTCTGACAAAGCCGCGGCGAATATCGCCTGCCGCTGAAAGCGGCAATAACGCAGAAAAAAGAGGCGTGTGAAGTATCGAACTTCACACGCCTTTTGATGTTATCAGCAATATTTTGGCCTCAGGAAATTCTCACTCTCCATCCTCATTTCCATCCTTCAGGTTCTCGTACGAAAACCGTGTTCCCTCTGCGGTGGGAGCCAGTGGGGTCATGTAATCGCCGGTAGAGGCGGAATCTTCCTGCGTATGGCGGATGTGGACGGAGTCGCTCAGGAAACTGACCCATCCGCGGTCGTTGGTGTACCGGTAGTATTTGCCCGGCTCAAAAGAGGAGATCTGCTCTGTAGTTACACCATAGAGGAAATGTCTGAGTCGGTCTGTGTACCACTCGTTTCGCATCGCCTCTTCCGCAATCTCGCTGTACTCCTCTTCGGAGTTCAGGGCTTCCTCGGCGGAGATGTCGTTCCAGGTGGAGTCCACTTCGTACCACTCCCCGGAGAGCTCGACAAGATTCCAGGAATGGGGACCGGCAGATTCCTCTGTGTCGCCCGCCCGGCCCGCGATGATGGTGCTCCGGATGCCCGCCTTCTGAAGAAGGTATTCGTAGGCGTAGGAATAGCCGTCACAGACAGCGGAGTTGGCGTCGCCGCGGCTGTTGGCGACGAGCGCGCCGTAAGCCGTATGGGCCAGATCCTTGTCCAGCGAGGAGGCCGCTTCTTTGTCATAGCTGACCAGATCGATCAGCTTGTCGTGGATCGCCAGCGCCACATTGGGAGCACTGTCCGCGAGATCGATGTCGGCGAGAAATTCCTCAGCCGCGCTGTCGAGCGCTTTCATCTGCTCGTCCTTGTCGGGAAACGAATCGGAGAGCTGGATCGAGACCGAGTAGCCGCTGTCGTTCATGATCAGGCGCCTGTAGCTGTACCGGAAGGAACTGCTGCTCACGGACAGCCAAAATAGCTCCGGATGGTCGAACAAGAGCGCGTTGTAACATGTGTGGAACATGGTCTTGAACTCGTCCCCGGCCGGGTCATGGCTGATCTGAAATTCGCCGCCCTTTGTCGTTGGATCTTCAGAGAGCGCGCAGGCAAGCAGAGCGTCGTACAGAAGCTGTTCCTCTTCGGAGAGATGCGTTCTGCAATAGTGTACCGCGTCGTCCTGTGCCGGGATGATCTTCCCGGATGGCTCCGCGTAAGCAAACAGCACGGACGTTGTCAGGATCGTGGCAAGTCCCGCAGCTGCGATGGATATTTTCTTCATAAATGGCCTTTCGAAATTAAGCACTGTATTTTGACCGCATAGCAAGTATATCATGACTTGACAACAAAGATGTTACAAAATTATGAATTTTTCGTAATTATTAGGACGCGGGAGAATGGATCGACCTTCGGGGACACATAATTTTAGCCACAATCCATTGGAAAAAAAGTGAATTTATAGGCGATTTTTCCGTTTTGACCGAAAATGAAACACTGTGTTAAAATATAAGTACCCAAAAAGTGACTGAAGTGAGTACGTTCTGCGCCGCTGTCGCGGGTCCGAATTCCCGCGGCTGTTAAGAAAGGTGGTATAGATGGCACAAAGAGTTACTGGCGTAGGTGTAAGACGCAGAAGGGCAACAACCAAGAAGCAGAGAGAAGAAGCAGCAAGAGTTGAGATTGAGAAGCTGACCAGACAGGTCGGCCAACTGCGCGGAAGGCTTACAGAGGTTACTGAACAGAGAGAGGCAATGACACTTCCGAACCTGGAAGGAAAGACAGTGGAGCACACGCAGTACGGGGCAGGAACAGTGAGCGAACAGAAAGACGCTGTTCTGACCATCGATTACGCGGGCAGGATCCGCAAGCAGAAGCTCCCGTTTGTGATTGCCAGCGGATGTGTGACAGTGGATGACAGCGAGGCAACGGAGCGCTGCCGCAAAATTTCAGATCTCGAGACGGAACAGTCCAGACTGAAAAAGGAAATCCAGTACCGCGAGAGCTGGATTTCAGATCTGCAGAAACAGAGTACATGATGAAAATGCAGTGAGATATCAGCCAATACACTAAAACTGTAGACACAGACAGCTAAGACCGGGCTGCGGGATCATGGATCTCGCAGCCCTTTCTGATTTCGAGAGACTATGGAGCGGGCTTTGCACGCGGGAGAGACGGCAATGTCTATTATTGATGAAATGCGAGAATGGATGCGGGATCGCAAGCTGAAGCGGATGCTCGCGAAAGAGGATGCGAGCGCCCGGAAGCTGCAGGAGGTCGTGGAGGCGATCATCGACCGGGCCCGCCGGAACGAGGAGGCGGGCGTCAGAAAGGACAAGGTCCTGTTTGCCTTCGAGAGCGATTTCGAGCAGATCTCCGACCGGATCGCCCGGCTGAGGGAAAGCGGAGATAAGGAAACATACAGGGACCTGTACGCAAAACTGTTTGCCTTTGCCGATGAAAAAATGGCGGACAGCTA
The DNA here is from genome assembly GCA_017469935.1 of Lachnospiraceae bacterium. Taxonomy (GTDB): domain Bacteria; phylum Bacillota; class Clostridia; order Lachnospirales; family Lachnospiraceae; genus CAG-791. The sequence goes on along the minus strand of JAFUFL010000039.1, from coordinate 32,750 downwards.
CATGCCGATGTACCTTTTCATTCTGTACCGGTATGCGAACGCTCTGCTGGAGACGGGGGAGGCCGCAGCCGCGACGCAGATGTTCGAGAAGCTCCGCGCGGGCACCGAAAGGCTGATCGGTATCAGAAATACTTACGGGCTCCACTGCCTGGAGCGCCTGATCGAGGCCGCAGTCCGGAGCGGCCAGCCGGAGAAGGCGTTAAAGGCGCTGGATGAGATGAAGGAGATCTCGGCCGCGGAGTTCGGGCCGCACAGCGCAGCGGCTTTGGCGGTGCGCCGCATCGAAGAGCGCGTCAAAAAAGAGATAGAGACGATATGGTAATTGTATTCAAACGGGTTTTGGGATACAATAATGTGGATTGTTGAAACACTTGATCTGTTAGTGTAAAGGTGTTATTGCATGCAGTTTACGGAAAGTGAGATTCAGGAGATTCTCCGCGAAAACCAAATATTGAAGCAGGACCTGAATGATGCCAGGGAAGAGCTGGAAGCTACCGCGCGTCTTTACGATGCGATGGTTGTGGGCACGCGTAATCTCCTTCTTCTGATCGATGAGGGCGGCAGGGGCGCTGTCTATGTATCGCCCAATGTCGAGGAAGTGCTGGGACTGCCCAGAGAGCTCGTCATGAGTGACATCCGCGAGCTGGGACCGAAATCCGGCGACATTCCTTGCAAGGAGATGTTCGACAGCGGCCTGGCGAAGCAGAGCGGCGCGGAGGACAGCGATACGATCCTTCATTCGGAAGCGGAGTGCATCGACAGAAGGACGGGGCTCTCCAAGGCGTATCACAGAAGTGTCGCAAGGCTCGAAGGGATCAGAGGAAATGCCCGCTATCTCGTCGTGTATCTGGACGCGGAGAGCGGAACGGCCGACAACAGCCGCCTGCATGAGATCCTCTATGACGGGACGATCGCGGTGCACAACCGAATGCTCAAGGGCATGTCTCACGACCTGAGAACACCCTTAAATTCCATAGCCGGATTTGTGATGCTTCTGATGAAGAACGCGGAAAACTCCGCCAAAGTCATGGAGTACGCGCACAGGATCAGTGTTTCCTGCCAGGATCTGCTCGTGATGATCAACCAGATCATGGAGATGAGCGGGACCGACCGGAACAGTGCGGAGGCCGACAAGAGCGAGTTCGCTCTGGGAAGCACCATTGAGGAAGTCTCCGAGCTGGTAAAGACAAAGGCGCAGCTCAAGCATCAGCGCTTTGAAGTCAACACATCCGGAATTGAGCACGATATTTTCCTCGGCGACAAGGTGAGGATCACGGAAGTCCTGATGAACCTGCTCAACAATGCCCTGCAGTACACGCCGGAGGGCGGCGAGATCTCCCTCTCCGTGATCGGCAGAAAAGACGGGGATTCAGGCTACAGAGAAATTTCCTTCGAGATCCGCGACAACGGAATCGGAATGAGCAGTGAACTGCAGAAGAGACTGTTCGACAATGTCGGGCGCTTTGATGACATTCCGGGAATGCAGGGATCCGGCCTCGGAATAGCCATAAGCAGGAAATTTGTCGCGCAGATGGGCGGGACGATTTCCGTACAGAGCACGCTGGGACAGGGTACGACCTTCTTCGTGGGACTTCGCCTTCAGGAATCCGGCCGCGCGGCGGACAACTTCTGGAGCGAGCACGGCGTCCACAGACTCCTGGTCGTGGGTGAGAATATGAATGAAGCGGCGAGGATCTGCGCGCTGCTCAGGGATACAGGCCTGGATACGGAATACACGGCGAGCGGCTACGGCGCGCTGCAGCTGGCGGAGCAGGCCAACATGGAGGACAGGAATTACGACCTGTTTCTCATGGACCGCGACATTCAGGACAAAGGATACTGGGAGGTCGCGGACGAGATCCGGGCCATGGCCTGGACCAAAATTCCCGCCATCATCCTCATGTCCGACAAAGCGGAACACTTTACGCAGAACGTACACAAGGCGGGGATCGCGGCGATCATGCCCAAGCCGTTCTTCTTCTCCACCTTCCGCAAAATAGTGGAAGACCTGGGGCTTGACAAAGAGGGAGAAGGCGCGGGGATCGAGACGGTCGAGACAAATCCGCTTGCGGGCCTGAGATTCCTCGTCGCAGAGGACAACACGATCAACGCGGACGTTCTCAAGGAACTTCTCGAGGTGGAAGGCGCCCGGTGCGAGATCGCCGGCAACGGCAAGGCGGCCGTGGCCATGTTCCGCAACTCGAGGCCCGGCTATTATGACATGATCCTCATGGACATCCGGATGCCTCTGATGGACGGCTATGAAGCGACGGCGGCAATACGGAGCCTGCCCAAGGAAGATGCGGCGACAGTGCCGATCCTGGCAATGACGGCCGACACTATGGAAGAGGATGTCGAGCGGGCCTTTGCCTGCGGGATGAACGCGCATATTCCGAAGCCCCTCAATATTCAGGTGCTCAATCAGGCTGTACATAAGCTGCGGGAGAAGCGCGGAGAGGCGGTACGATGACTGCAGATCGCAATGAATGGTGAAGAGCCGGCGGATCTGGAATTTTCTTAATTCCGGGTGCGCCGGCTTTTTTATGGCGTCGGGGGTGCATTTGGCTTGTGCCGGGTGTATTTGGGGTGTGGCGGCTGTTCCGGGCGGAGGTAGACCGACGAAAAGGGAGTCTTTCCCATATAGTAGGGTCGTGTCAGGTAAGTCCCGGCCAAGAGAGCCAGACAGATAGCAAGCCAACCGGATCCAGAGGGAAAAGCATAGAAAAAAATAGCATCGCTATGTGTTGACACTAATTTTGTATTTCGAAAAAATTACATTTGATGTAAAATATTAGTAATTATTCACTTGACTGACAATATGGGTTATGAACAAGCGGGATACATGGGGGTAATTATGGAGCTCGAGAAAATTGCTGCCGATCTGTACCGTGGATTTCCGAAGAATGCCGAGAAATTATCCAGAGAAATGGAGAGGCTGTCCGGACTTCTGGAAGAGGCCGGAGCGGCGGTCATGATGGAGATCGAGAAGGAAAAATATCGGGGCGACAAGGATCCGGACAAGATCAAGGAATATCGCAGGATCTACCGGAGTATTCGCAAGGAGCTGGACAGCATTGAGACCTGTCAGTCGCAGTTCTCATTGGAGCAGAATCTTCTGAAAGCGCAGAGAGAAAAGAACGCGCAGGAGAAGATCGATTATGACGCCTACCGCGTAGATGAGACGATCCCGTATAGTCTCGCCACTGTATTGACTAATAAGAAACCCTCGGCATTTTCGCTCTACGGCCAGAAGTATGAGGTGGACAGCTGGAAGCAGATGCTGATGCAGACTTGTGCCATTCTCAACAGGATGAACCCTATGCTTTTTACGAGCCTGGAGACGGATCCGGACCTGCAGGGCAGGAAGCGGCCCTATTTTTCCAGAGATGGAGTAGGACTCGACACGCCGGCCAAGATTCCGGATGCCGATCTGTATGTGGAGACGCATGTCAGCGCGCGATATCTTAAGAAGATGATCACTAAGCTTCTGGGAAAATACGATATTCCGGAAGAGGAATTCCTGATCTATCTCAAGAAGGACTTCACGTCGCTTCACGAAGAGACTTTCCGCGAGAGAAGAACTGTGCCGGAGACAGAGGCCGGTCAGACGCAGCCCGGGGAGGAGCAGCTCAGCTTTGACTTTGACAGCGACGGGGGCTGGAACGCCTGAGGACCGCGCGGCATGTAGCGACGGACTGAGCAAGCCTGCGGCGGCCCGCACAATACCGCGCCGGAAAAGAGCGCTTTAGAAAGGAACAATTATAATTATGAACTATTCTGCGTATCTGCGCGGGTGGACGGACGACGGCGAACTGCCAAACATTGACGTCACGGAGCTGACGCCGTCAAACCTGGAGAAACTTATGGCTTCGATCATGCCCGCGCTGCAGACACTGATCTTTAATATCATCGTCGCACTGATCATCTATATTATCGGAAAAAAGCTGATCAGTTTTCTCTTAAAGCTGCTGGACAAGTTCCTGAAGCACACTTCCATCGACGTGGGCGTCTCGAACTTCCTGATGTCAGTCGCGAGAGTGCTTTTGTATGTGTTTCTTGTTTTCATGATCGTCGGTCAGCTCGGAGTCAACACGGCTTCGATCGTCACAGTGCTGGGCGCAGCCGGCCTGGCAATCAGTATGTCCCTGCAGGGGAGCCTGGCCAATGTGGCGGGCGGCATTCTGATCCTTCTCATGAAGCCCTTCAAAGTGGGGGACTATGTGTCAACTTCGTACGGAGACGGAACGGTGAAGGAGATCGGCCTGGTGTACACGTCGATCACGACCATCGACAACCGGGTCCTGACCATTCCCAACGGATCGCTCTCCAATTCGGCCGTCATTGATGCATCGGCCATGGCAGAGAGACGGCTCGATCTGTCTGTCGGGATCAGCTATGACTCCGACCTGAAAAAAGCCAAGGAAGTCATGGAAAAGGTCTACCTGAGCTGTCCGTCCGTGATCGCCGACAAGGGAGTCGACGTGCACATCAGCAGTCTGGGAGACAGCTCCGTTGTGGTCGAGGCGTTCGGCTGGGTGCCCGGCTCCGAATATCTCAAGGCCAAGTGGTATATCACGGAGGAGATCAAGCTGCAGTTTGACGCGGAAGGCATCAAGATTCCTTATCCGCAGATGGACGTGCATGTCGATTCGGCCGGGGAGGCGGGAGCGCCGAAGTGATCTCGCTTTAAGGTGAAAATACACAAAAGATCAAATAGTCGGGGCCGGAAAACGGTCAAAATAGCGACAGTTTATAAACATTCTATGAAATAATCTTAAGAAAAAGCAAAATCCGACATTTTTGATATCTGCATGATAAAATATCAATGTTTTGACTAAGATATGTGAATTGCAGGTACAATTTGGAGGATTTATGAAAAAGAGGATACTTTCACTCTGTCTGTCGGCGGCGATCGTGATGACTGTGAGCGGCATGACTGTCAAAGCTTCGGAGACATCCGGAGAAGGGGCCAGCACGGCGCAGGCTGTCGAAATCGAACAGGAACAGGCACAGGAGGAAGCAGTTACGGACGCAGCCGGCAATGTGATCTCACCGGAGACGGCGCAGGCCATTGACAATGCGGACCTGGGCGCCGCCGATATCACGGCGGCGGAAGAATCGGCAGTGGCGGCGGGCGGAGCCGAGGAGGCCATGCAGGCACCCGAAGCGGACGACGCCGAGATGACAAAGAGCACGATCGGGGCGGCCTTCGACAGCACCTACCAGTTCGTTAAGGAAGACGCGGTCGTCTATCTTTTGGATGCGGCTGTGATCAAGGCGGAGCCTTCCGATGACGCGGAAGATCTCGTCTCTTTGGAAAAATATTCCTCGATTCATCTCACGGGAAGCAGCGACCTGAAGTACTGGGAAGTGACCTACGGCGGGACCATCGGCTATATTGACAGCGGTTTCATCACAAGGGAGCAGGCACAGATCGAGGCTCTCAAAGCGGACGACATCAGGAAAGAAGAAAACGAAGCACAGAGCAAAATAGAGCAGGAGGAGACGATCGTAGAGAAGGTCTCCGAGGGCAAAGAAGACTGGGCCCAGGCGGTCAAGGATGAGCGCAGGGCGGAACTCGCGAGCCAGACCAGAAGCATGAACTGGAACGGCCCGGTCCTGTCCCGCAGCAAGGGATCCGTGTATGGTCCTTCCGGTAAGGAAACATATTACAATCTCAATATGAGCGGCTGCGTCAGAAACATGAACCGCCGAGGATATTATTACGAAGTATGGGTCAGAAATGACGGCTGCAAGATGTTCGGAGACTACATCATGTGCGCCGCGAATCTGGGCGTCCATCCTTTCGGTTCTCTTGTAGAGTGCAGCCTTGGAACTTGTATCGTCGTGGATACGGGCGGATTTGCCGCCGGGAATCCCCATCAGCTCGATATTGCAGTTACATGGTAAAAAGACTTGTTCAAAGAAACACTGAGTGCAGACCGAGGGAGCGCCTGCTGGAAGGGAAATGAATACAGCTTTACGACAGGGCAGTTCGCCAGGCTGGACCGCGCCTACAGGAGGCACTGCGGCCCGACGGCGATCACGAACCTGGTCTACACGCTGGCCGCAAGGAACGGGAGAGCCATCGCGGACAAGCCGGAGAACGTATTCCGGAGGATCGCGCGGATCGGAGGGAGGCGCCTGATCTATTTCAACGCCGATTTCATGAAAGTGTTCGGCGGAACTTCCGACCTGCTGGTTCCCTTTATGATCCGAAGGTGCCTTAAGGAATACGGCATCAAAGGTTATTCGGTGAGCGGTCCCTTTCCCGCGACGACCGGAAAGATCTGCAGAGAACTGGATCGAGGTTCGATCCTGTATATGGAGGTGCACAGACATCCTGTTTACGGAAACCACCACATGCTGTGCTACGGCTACAGCGTGAGAGACGGCAGACTCATGCTCCGAATGGCGGACGGCTGGATCAGCAGAATCCACGACCTGCCGGCCGGAGAAGAATTATTTGCATTTTGTACAGTGATCCGTCCAAAATGAGGGGCGAAAAAAAGACGAATGCAAAGTATTTAAAATTCTTTACAAATTGTTACAAAAATGTTATGATTAGTACCAGTTAAAGAGTAACTGCCAACCGGAGGAAATGTAACATGATGTATACAGAACTCTATAGTTTCGAGGGGACTGCGGCAACGGACGCCGGCAAGACTGCCAGCACGTTGGAAAAAGCCAAACTTGATTCCCGGAAAATGCTGCAGAAGCGCCGCAGCGCGCTAGAGGCTATTGGGAGTATCCTTCAGATTCTGAAACCCGGCGCTCAGAAAAGCGGGAAATGATGGGCTGAAGACATGAAAAGAGCGTTTAACGCTCTTTTTCTGTATTAAATCTAAATTCAGTACCCCGGAAAAAGCGCGAGGAGCCTCCGGACGCCCGCAGTCCCGAATGCGGAGCATTTGGGATTTGGGTACTGAATAGTAATACAACAAATGCAAAGCCTTCACAGATTGGAGGGACTGAATCATGGAAATGAAGTATTGTATGCACTGCGGCCACAGGCTGGATGACAAGTACCTGATGGGAGAGGGAATGGTCCCCTACTGCCCTGAATGTAAAGAATTCAGATTTCCCGTCTACAACACGGCGGTCAGTATGATCGTCATGAATAAAGAACTCGATAAAGTCCTTCTGATCAAGCAGTACGGAAGAGACTCCTACATTCTTGTGGCGGGATATGTCAACAAGGGAGAAGACGCAGAGGACGCCGTAAAGCGCGAGATCGGAGAAGAGATGGGACTGCAGGTGCTGGAGTGCCATTTCAACAGGAGTCACTATTTTGCCCCGTCCAATACGCTGATGCTGAATTTCACGGCGATCGTGGAGGAAGGGGAGCCCCATCCCAACTCGGAGATCGACGCCTGGAAGTGGTTCAGCGTCGGTGAAGCGCGGGCCAACATCCGGGATAAGTCCCTGGCGCAGGCCTTCCTCAACGGATTTTTTGAAGGGGAGTACAGTTTTTAACTGAAAAAAGTGGAGGGCATGTGATGAACATGCTCCCCACTTTTTCATTCAAAGCAAAATATGGACATGGATGCCGAAAACTCTTAAGTGGTTTTACGAAAATTTCGCAACAACTATTACAAAATTCTAAACGACTAATAGTTTCGAAAAATGCGACAATATTTTCGATTACAGCAATTCTGCCCTCGCCCGCCTCCGGATCTCACGGGGCGTGTCGCCGTACACTTCCTTGAAAAGCCGGCTGAAAAGCTTATAGTTGGTAAAGCCGTGCTTGTCGAGAATCGCGAGAACCGGCTCATCTGTGGAACAGATGTCATGATAAATGTGGGTCAGGCGGACCCGGTTAAGGTGCTGCGTAAAAGGAATGCCGATATTTTGGCGGAACATGCGGCTGAAATAGTCGCTGTTGAGACCGAATTCTCCGGCAATCTGATCGAGGGACAGCGATTCCATGTAGTGCTTGTCGATATAGGAGACGATCTCCTTGATCCTGAGCTGGCTGCGGCTGGGCTCGGGCAGATCTTCCTTGTAGAGCGGAATGGAGAAGTCCTTGATCAGCCGGTACAGAATATCCAGCGCGATCGACTGCGTCGCGATCATGTGGCCTTTGGGCTGTTTGACGTGCAGTGTGACCAGATTTTTGAGGCAGTCACAGATCGCAAGATAAGCCGGAACGAGTTCGTCGGTCAGCTCCGCCCGGCTGCAGATGATCTGGAAGCCGCGATTGTTTCCCATCAGCCTCTGGATCAGGTCGTCATCGATGCGCAGAACGATCATCATGTAGGTGTGTGTGCAGCGCGCTTCGTGAATCTGATTGGTATCGATGACGATGAACTCACCGGGTACCAGTCTGTGTTCCGTGCCTTCCAGAAAGAAGGAAGCATTTCCGTTCAAAATATAGACAAGTTCCAGAGAGTCGTGCCAGTGCGCCGGCAGATATTCCCCGGTCGTTTTATATTCGACAAGGATCCCCTCTTCGGGGATGTCGTAGTTTTGCATATACAGATTGTCAGGCATTATTATTCCTTTCTTTACCTTTATCTAAAGGAGTTTATCATTTTGGTGTGGTGGGTGCAAGAATTATTATTGCAGGAGCGGGAGCACTGCTGGTTGAAAAATGTTACAAATCGCTCTTAATTGTAAACAAATTATTGATTTTCCATAGAATTGGATGTATCTTTTTACTATACGTGAAAATGGGGTAAATTAAACGTATAAGTGTATGACAATGTAACTGTTAACCTGATACTTCTAATGTAACTATTTGAGGAGGGACATGATGAAAAGGATGAGGAGAGTTCTCGCAATCATTCTTACCGCGTCAATGCTTCTGAGCAATACGGGCATTGCATATGCAACAGAAGCGGCAGGCGCAGGCGCCACCGAAGTGGTGCTGGAAGATCAGAGCAGCAGCTCCGGTTCCGGAGAGCAGGCTGCTGTGGTCGAGGAGGAAACAGTTCCCGCAGAATCGACGGAGCAGACGGATGAGACTTCTTCGGAAGCAGAGACCGTAAGCTCTGCGGATTCGTCTGCGACGGATTCCGGCGCGTCAGCTACAGAATCTTCAGCTGTGCAGGAAGAAGCGCAGGAGGAATCCACTGAGGATGCTTCTGTGCAGGAGACTGCGGATGCAGACGCTGCAGAGGGGTCTGCGGATGTGGCTGCTACAGAGGAAGCCGATCCCGCCATGGAACCTGAGGAGCAGACAGCTCCTTCAGAAGCGGCACAGGAAGCGCAGACCGCAAATGCAGCTGCCGAGGAGGAAAAGTTCACGGCAGGTGAGCTCCGCTATGAAGGGGCAAGCTACACTGTGACAATGGCATATGACGAGAATGCCAAGATTCCTGCCGGAGCGACGTTGAAGGTCAGAGAGATCAGCAAGGGATCCTCAGAATATGAGTCTTACCTTGCCGGCGCAGAAGCGGCCTCGGACAAGAGCGTTGCAGAAGCTCGCTTTTTTGACATCACGATCTGGGCGGACGGAAAAGAGGTTCAGCCCCAGAGCGCAGTCAGAGTAAATATTTCCTATAATAAAGCGATCGAAGTAGCGGACGAGGGCGAAGTGCAGGCGATGCACTTTGAAAATAAGAACGCTGAGCCCGAAGTGCTCTCCACCGATACGAACGACGGCAGCGATGTGAGCGAGATCGCGTTTGACGCGGAATCGTTCTCCGTGTACGGCGTTATTTACACAGTAGATTTCACTTATGGCGGATATACTTTCTCCATGCCCGGAGAAGGCAGCATCTATCTGAGTGATTTGGCAGAGAAACTCGGCCTTTACGAGGATGACCTCGGCAAGGCGTTCGATGTTAAGAATGTCAGCAATGTAACGTTTACCTCGAATAGTTTGTTAAAAATAGAGAAGCAGGCAGATGGTGACTGGCTGCTTACGAGTCTTGCGTCCTTTACGAGCGAGGAGACTCTCACTGTCCTTATGAAGGACGGAGTTAAGTTTGAGATTAAGGTGACGGATCCCCCTGCAGGGGATACCGGATGGACAGAGAGCTCCGATCTGACAAACTTCCTTATGAATGCGGCTGTTTCCGGCGCAACACAGCAGGGCGGCGCTTATGTAGTGGAAAAGGATAAGCCCTACGGCATCACCCTTACCTTTAAAGAAGGAAGAGTGTGGCAGTTTGCCAATCATGAGACACTTACATATAGTATGCCGGAAGGCATGTATATTCCGGAAGACCAGACAAGTCCGATGATGATCGCAGTTGTCAGTGCCGGTAAGACCTACGAGGTCGCTGCGACGCTGAATGTGACAACAGATGGAAAGATCACGATCAAGTTTGATGAGAATGACCCGAACTTCAGCCGTCTTGCCAATGCGAACAACGTCTCTCTCCGGGCACAGTTCCAGGCTTCTTTCGACGGATCAAAGGACAAGATTCATTTCAGCGATTCCGTAGAGAAGGACATCATTATTGATACGGATGACCATTCGGATGCATTTGCAACCAAGAGCGGAACGTTTGATGAGACTACCGGAAAGTACACCTACACCATTACAGTAAGTGCAACGGGAAATCCTAAAAATGTCAATGTCAAAGACGTCATTTCCGGAACGGCTCTGATCTTTAACAACGATGTACAGGTATCAGGAAATTCCTCTTCCTATACAACTAACCCGGTCAGCGGAAAAGGATTTGACTATACCTTCGCAGAGATGCAGGACGGGGAAGTAATCACGATTACTTATTCTGCTTCCCTTGATCCCGAAAAGATGAAAAATGCGGACAGCATCACTGCGGACATGACCAAGAACACGGCCACCGTGCAAAAAGAAGGCGGAGAGCCGCACACAGCTGAGTATTCGCATACCCTTGATCTGAAAAAGCCCGACAAGAGCGACGGTGAAGACGCGGGTACCGATGCAGACGGCAACAAACTCTATAAGTGGACCATTGAATATAATCCGCTGGCATTGGCCGGATGTGCGGGCGATGTTATCAAGGACACGATCGGTGCCGCCTCTCAGGAGTATATGAAGTATTACGGTGACGTCACGGTCAAGGTCTATGACCACAGCGGAAATCTCGTTGATACCAGGACCTTTACGCCCGGCAGCGATTCTACATGGCAGTATACTGTCCCGAGCGGCGATACAACGCCGTACCGATATGTGTTTGAGTACGAGACTGTCGTGGATCAGGCGAAGGTGGACGGACTCGGAAAGGAGATCGCACTCACTAACGAGTCGGAAGGCCCCGGCGGTAAGGACGGCAGCGGCATTACTGTTGGTCCCAAGGAACTGATTACAATCACCAAAGAAGTCGTAACTTCCAACACGGACGAAGTGACATGGATTTCCCATATTCATGTTCCGGAAAACGGATTGGCCCAGGCGGTTGTGACGGACACTCTGCCGCACATCTACTTTAATAATCAGATGTATTATGATGCATATAAGGATGGAACACTGGAGATCACCGGCTTACTTCCCGGCGAGAGTCATGACGATCCGGTTGTCTCTCAGGACAAGGTTGTCATTACTTTCTATAAGGATGCAGCAAAGACGCAGACCGGTCTGCAGGCAGCAGAGGGCGGACATGACATCACGGTCAAATTGACGACGAAGGTCGATCAGACCTGGCTTGAATATGGCTATGAGCATGCCAGCGGTTATGAGGCGGATCACAAGAATATAATCGACCTGAATCAGAAACAGGCAAGCGCACAGGTAACCTTCTCCAAACCTGATATAAAGAAGACAGGAGCGGAAAGCACTGACTGGCAGGGCAACAAAGCATATTTGTATACAATCGTAGTATCCAGTGTCACAGAAGAACCAATCAGCATTGCAGATCAGTTCGACACCAGTGTGCTCCAGCTTGATACTGAAAACACGGACTGGCAGAACCTGATCATCAGCGGCGGTAACCAGTACAGCCAGGATGCAGGAAAATACCCTATAAGCTACAGTGAAACGGAAGAAGGGGTAATCTTAACCGCGAACTCAGTGCCGAAACAGTCGAACGGTGAGTTCTACCCTTACTATAAGATCACTTATTACGCAAAACTGAAGGAGGGCGTTGATACAGAAGAACTTGCCATAGAAAACGGTGGCAAGTATGAACTGATTAATACGGCACAATGGGGTGATCATGAATCTGAGTTCAAGTTCACCTATGAATACGATGCCCTGAAAAAAGAGCTTATCACTGCGGCAACAGCAAAGGATCACTTTGCTACCTATAAGATTACGTTCAACCCCAAGAAGGCGACGCTCAACAACGGCGAGCCGATTGAGATGAAGGATACGCTCAATGCCAATCTGAGTATTGACCATTCTTCTGTCACGATCACGACAGATCCGGCGGGCATGGATGTCCCCTATACGATCAGTGGTGAAGATGATGAAGAAGGACATCCTACAGGGGGAACCGTAGCTGTTTATCAGATTCCGGATGAAACGGCTGTTACGATTGAGTACAGAGCCATGGTCGTCGGTACAGGTTCTGTTACTTATAAAAATGAAGTAGAGGCAAACGGCGAGAAGGAAATTGTCCAGGAAACCGTTGACATGAGCAGCGGCGGCGGCGGTGAGGCCTCTCAGCTGAGCGTTAAAGTCGTAAAAGTTGACGGCTATGATGCCAATATTAAGCTTCAGGGAGTTAAGTTCCGGCTTTATTCTTCAACGGGGATCAGCTTATACCCTGCCGATCATCCCAAATATGGTACGAGTTCGGAAATAATAGAAACAGATGAGAACGGTGTACTTGATATCAGTTATGAAAAGTACGGTTTCTCGCTTGTTGAAGATGAAAGGTATTACCTGGAAGAGCAGGAAGCTGCTCCTGAATACCAGATTATTTCCTTCCCTTACCAGTTCACGCTTACGCAGAGCATGGACCACGTTGACTGGGATCACTATGTCTATTTTAACGGAGAGACTTTCCAGATCAAGAACTGGCCGCTGGAGGGACTGGTTGTTGAGAAGATCGTAGATGTTCCGGAGCCTGAGCCGGAGGGAGAATCCTATAAGGAGCAGGAGTACGGATTTAAAGTTGAGATCCTGAATGCAGAAGGCGAGGTAGATACCTCTGTCAATCAGAAATACGGAGACTATGATTTCGTAAATGGTGCGACTACCTTTACTCTCAAGGACAAGGAACAGGTTTCCTTCTGGGATATGCCCAAGGATACGAAATTCAGAGTAACGGAAACGGATTCCAAGGGCCTTGTTGTTTGGGTCGGTGAAGGCGAGACTTCAGAAAAGAGTGCGGACGGATCCTATTCGGGTGTCACAAAGGGAGACGGCGAGTATACGCTTGTAACCTTTACTAATAAAAAACCGGAAACTGGTTCTCTGAAACTGAAGAAGCAGGTCACAGTAGACGGAGAAGCAACTACCGGTACGCTTGCGGACGGAACTTATGCGTTCACGATCACAGGCCCTTCCGCTGCTGCAGAAGAAGAGCAGGTTACAAAGGCCGTTACGATCACCGTGACAAACGGTGTGGCAGTATCTGCGACTATTGACGGAGAAACTGCAGAACTTGACAGTGGTAAGTATGTCGAAGTGACAGACCTTGCAGCCGGAGTATACACCATCAATGAGACAGCACCTACCAACGGGACAAGTCTTGTCGGCGACAATAACAAGACGGTCACGGTAGAAGCCGGAAAGAGCGGAGAGGATATCTCTGATGCTGCCAAGGCTGACTTTACCAACAATATTGATACAGGTTCTCTGAAGATCAAGAAGAACGTGACGTTTAACGGAGCACCCACAACAGGCACCGAAGCGGACGGAACTTATACATTCGATGTTAAGAATGCAGCAGGAACTGTTGTTGCGACCACAACGATCACGATCGAAAATGGTGTGTCCGGTGAAGTGCAGGTAGATGGCCTTGTGCCCGGCGAGTACACCATTACTGAGGCAGCCCCTGAAAACGGAACGGTCCTTGTCGGAGACAACGATGTGACGGTAACCGTTACCGCAGGCGCTACAGCGACTGTACCTATGGCTGAGTTCACAAACAATAAACCCGGTACTCCGGAATTCGAGAAGAAGATCCAGGATACCAATGATACTACGGGCGATACAAGCGACTGGCAGGACAGCGCCGACTACGATATCGGCGATGAGGTTCCTTATAAGCTGACTGCCAAACTGCCCAATGATGTAAGCAAGAACAGCAGTTACAGCATCAAGTTCGAGGATAAGATGGAAAGCTCCCTTACATTTAAGGAAGTCACGAAAGTTGTCCTTAACAATGCTGAAATCACTGGCGAGTGCGAAATAGAGTCAGCCGATAATCAGAGCTTTACTGTGACCAAGAGCTGGACAGAAGATGCCATCACCGATGCGCTCGATGGAGCAACGGTGGAGGTCTACTTCACTGCAACGCTCAACGAGAACGCTAAGCTCGGTGCCGAAGGCAACGTCAACGCAGCCCGCCTGCACTATGACAACAAGGCGGAAATCACGGAAGATTCCGGAAAGACCCCTTGGGACTATGTCATTGCCTTCACCTATAAGCTCGACATCAACAAGGTAGACCAGGATGGCAATGCACTGGAAGGTGCGGAGTTCAAACTGGAGAAGAAGCTGGCAAACGAAACAACAACAGAGATCACACTGAGCAAGGAAAGCAATGTCTTCACAGGCACAGGTCTGGATGACGGCGTATACGTGCTCACAGAGACCACTGCACCTGAAGGCTATAAGCCGATCGACCCGATCACCTTCACAGTTACTGCAGATCATGAAGTCGAGTGGAGATACAATTCCGATGATCTGAACTTTGAAGAAGAGACCCGTACTGCGATCCTGACAGCTCTTACGGGCGATACCGAGAGCGGCGATCTGACATTTGAAACTCTCGAAGAGCTTGAGGGACTGGAAGGAACGCTTAAGAACCAGAAGACAGGTTCTCTGAAGATTAAGAAGAACGTGACGGTGGACGGGCAGCCGACCACCGGAACAGAGGCAGATGGAACTTACACATTTGAAGTTAAGAATGCAGAGGATACTTCTGCTGAGACCAAGACGATCACGATCACGATCGAAAATGGTGCTTCCGGTGAAGTACAGGTGGATGGTCTTGTTCCCGGAACTTATATCGTAAGTGAGCAGACGGGGACGAACCCTCCCGGAATGATACTGGTCACCGAAAATGATCTGGAGATTGTAGTCACGGCAGATGAGACTGCGACTGTGCCTACGGCCGAGTTCACGAACAACAAGCCCGGAACTCCTACTTTCGAGAAGAAGATCCAGGATATCAATGACTCTGATGGTGTGACAAGCGGCTGGCAGGACAGCGCCGACTACGATATCGGCGATGCGATTCCTTATAAGCTGACGGCTACGCTGGCCAAGGATGTGAGCAACTATAAGAGCTACACGATCCAGTTTGAGGATCAGATGGAAGAATCCCTCACGTTCAACAGAGTCACGCAGGTCATTCTTACAAAGAAAGACGGCAGCACGCAGGATATCACACTTGATTGTGTATTCAGTCCTTCCACCGGAGGACACAGGTTCACAGTAACTACAGGCTGGGGAAGAAACTACAGTGAACGCATGCCAATCAGCGAACTGCTGAACGGTGCGACTGTTGAGGTGTACTTCACAGCTACGCTCAACGAGGATGCAAAGATCGGATCCGACGGCAACGTCAATGCAGCTCGTCTGCGTTACAGCAACAATCCGAGCAGCACGGATGATTCCGAGTATACTCCTTGGGACTATGTCATCGCTTTCACTTACAAGCTTGACATCAACAAAGTAGACCAGGACGGCGAGGCGCTTACCGGCGCAGCGTTCAAGCTGGAGAAGAAGCTGGCAGACGGAACGACGAAGGAGATCACTCTGAGCCAGGAAGGCAATGTCTTCACAGGCACAGGTCTGGATGACGGCGATTATGTGCTCACAGAGACAACAGTACCTGCCGGCCACAAGTCGATCGATCCGATTGAGTTTACGGTAAGCGCAGATCATAATGTTACGTGGAATTACACTTCTACCGGTAATGCTCCGGTATTCGACGGAGAAGGCCGCGGCACAATTTTGACAGCCCTTACGGGCGAGACCGAGAGCGGCGATCTGGAATTTGCGGATCCTCAGAGTGTTGAAGGCCTTGAAGGAACCGTGACCAACCAGGCTATCGGTTCTCTGAAGCTGAAGAAGAACGTAACGGTGAACGGAGAAGAGACTACCGGAACGGAAGCGGACGGAACCTATGAATTTACGATCACGGGACCTTCCGATGCGGCAGAAGCAGAGAAGGTCACAAAGAATGTGACGATTACCGTGACGAACGGTGTGGCTGCATCCGCTACAGTGGACGGCACAGCTGTAGATCTCGACGAAGATGGATTTGTTGAAGTGGCGGACCTCAACGTGGGTGAGTATACCATTACTGAGGCAGCCCCTGATAACGGAACGGTCCTTGTCGGAGACAACGATGTGACGGTAACCGTTACTGCAGACACTACTGCGGAAGTACCTACAGCCGAGTTCACCAACAACAAACCCGGTACTCCGGAATTCGAGAAGAAGATCCAGGATACCAATGACACTACAGGCGTAACTAGCGACTGGCAGGACAGCGCTGACTACGATATTGGCGATGCGGTTCCTTACAAACTGATCGCAACACTGCCCGGAGACGTAAGCACGAACAGCAGCTACAGCATCGAGTTCGAAGATCAGATGGAGAGCACACTCACCTTTGCGGGTGTCTCTAAGGTTCTCCTGAATGGCGAGGACATTACGGACGAATGCACTGTCACTCCGGCATCCGGCGGACAGAGCTTTACCGTAAGCAAGAGCTGGACCGGCGATGTCGTCAAGACACTTGATGGAGCGACGGTTGAGGTTTACTTCACCGCAACGCTTAACGACAGCGCCAAGATCGGCTCTGAGGGCAATGTCAACGCAGCGCGCCTGCATTATGACAACAAATCGGAGATCACACCGGAGTCCGGAAAGACGACGGACTGGGACTATGTCATCGCATTCACCTACAAGCTGGATGTGAACAAGGTCGACCAGGATGGCGAGCCACTGGAAGGCGCAGAGTTCAAACTTGAGAAGAAACTGGCAGATGGCACGACGCAGGAGATCGAGCTGAGCATTGAAGGCAATGTCTTCACAGGCAAAGGCCTCGACGATGGCACATATGTGCTCACAGAGACCAAGGCACCTACAGGCTACAAGCCGATCGATCCGATCACCTTCACAGTCACTGCAGAACATAAAGCCGAGTGGGATTACACATCCGGCGAGCTGGCATTCAATGGTGACGGCCGTTACGCTATTTTGACAGCCCTTACCGGCGAGACTGATAGCGGCGACCTGGAGTTCGCTGAGCAGGAGAGCCTGGATGGACTCACAGGTACGGTGACAAACCAGGGAATCGGCGCACTGAAGATTGAAAAGGTTGTTACCGGCACTACAGCGGCAGACAAGAACTTCACGTTTGAGATCGCGCTGACAGCACCGGCAGATACAGAACTGGACAGCAGTTATCCGGCAACGCTTGACGGCGAGGAGACGGATGACGCAGCAGTGGTTGACGGTAAAGTCACAGTCACACTGACAGCCGGCCAGGTCTACGAGATCACAGGCCTGCCCGCAGGCACGACCTACACCGTTACGGAGACAGAACTTCCTGACGGTTACACCGAAGGTACACATACGGGAACCGAAGGAACGATCGAAGTCGGCGAGACCGCGCAGGCTGTAATGAACAACACTTACGAGACGGCGGGCGAAGTCACATTTAACGGAACCAAGACTCTCGAAGGCCGCGATCTGAAGAAAGACGAGTTCACATTTGAGCTTTATGAGAGCGGAAAAGAGACTCCGATCCAGACTGTGACCAATAATGCGGACGGCAGCTATGCCTTTGAGACGATCGAGTATTCCGGAGAAGATCTCGATACGGACCAGGAGACGGGCGCGTTTGTAGAGACCGTAAAGACTTATACGATCAAAGAAAAAGCAGGAACAGATACTTCGATCACTTATGATGATACGGAGTATGAGATCACAGTGACGCTGAACGATAACGGAGACGGAACCATCACTGCGGTGAAGGATCCTGATCCTGAAGGCGGATATGCGTTCACGAACGAGTATGACGCGAAGGGCGAAGTGACATTCGGCGGCGTCAAGACCATGGAAGGCCAGAAGCTTGAGGCAGGCGCTTACACGTTTGAACTGTACGAGAGAGGACAGACTGATCCGATCCAGACAGTGAAGAACGAAGCTAACGGCGACTTCAGCTTTGAGACCATCACATACACCTTGGAAGACCTGAACAAGGATGCGGACGGAAAGTATATTCCTACCGAGAAGTACTACACTGTCAAGGAAGTCGAGGGAGACAGTGCGGGTGTCACCTATGATAAGACCGTTTATGATATCACAGTAACGATCTCGGATGACGGAAGCGGAAATCTGTCGGTTGAGACAGATAAGACACCCGGTGCATGCAACTTCAAGAACACCTACGAGACCAAGGGTGAGATCACATTCAGCGGAACGAAGACGCTGAAGAACAAAGCCCTTGAGGAAGGTATGTTCACATTTGAGCTGTACGACAGCGAAGGCACACTGATCGAGGACGTGACCAATGCAGCGGACGGCAGCTACAGATTCACGAAGATTAGCTACACCGGATCTGATCTGGATACGGATGACGACGGAAACTACGCCGAGACCACCAAGACCTACAAGGTCGTTGAGAAGGCGGGCGAAGCCGGCGGCATTACCTATGACGATACGGAGTATGAGATCACAGTGACTCTGAAGGATGACGGAGAGGGAGCGATCGAAGTCTCTGCAAATCCCAAGGAAAACACCTATGATTTCACCAACACGTACGAGACCAAGGGCGAGATCACATTCAGCGGAACGAAGACGCTGAAGAACAGAGCTCTTGAGGAAGGCGAGTTCAGCTTCGAGCTCTATGACCTTAACGGCGACGAAGAGCAGCTCGTTGAAACAGTAACAAACAAGGCAGACGGAAGCTACAGCTTCACGGCGATCGAGTACACCGGATCTGATCTGGATAAAGATGCTGACGGAAACTATGCTGAGACCACTAAGACCTATAAGGTTGTGGAGAAGGCAGGCGAAGACAGCAGCATTACCTATGACAATACGGAGTATGAGATCACAGTGACTCTGAAGGATGACGGAGAGGGAACGATCGAGACTTCTGCTAATCCCGCTGAGGACAGCTATGACTTCACCAATACCTACAACACCAAGGGCGAGATCACATTCAGCGGAACGAAGACGCTGGAGAACAAAGTCCTTGAGGAAGGCATGTTCACATTTGAGCTGTACGACAGCGAAGGCGCACTGATCGAGGACGTGACCAACGCGGCGGACGGCAGCTACAGCTTCACGAAGATCAGCTACACAGGATCTGATCTGGATACGGATGACGACGGAAACTACGTCGAGACCACCAAGACCTACAAGGTCGTGGAGAAGGCCGGAGAAGCGGCAGGAATCGAATACGACGATACGGAGTATGAGATCACCGTGACCCTGACCGACGACGGAGAAGGAACCATCAAGGCGGTCGCAGACCCGAAGGAAAACACCTACGATTTCACCAACACCTATGAGACAGAAGGCAAAACAGTGATCGGCGGCGTGAAAGTCCTTGAGGGACGCGAACTCAAGGATGGCGAGTTCACATTCGAGCTTAAGGATGAGAACGGCGACGTGGTCAAGACAGCTGTAAACGATGCTGACGGAAACTTCAGCTTCGAAGAGCTCACATTTACGGGAGAAGATCTGGATACAGATGCTGACGGCAACTACATTGAAACAACCAAGACCTATACGGTCGCGGAGAAAGCCGGAAGCGACACAACCATTACATATGATGGAAGCGAGTATACAGTTGAATTGACGCTGACCGATGACGGAAACGGAAACATCGAAGTCGTCAAGAATCCTGAGGATGCAGCAGCTCAGACATTTAAAAATACTTATGAAGCTAAGGGTGAGGTCACCTTTGGCGGAAAGAAGACCCTTGAGGGCAGAGCCCTGACAGAAGGCGAGTTCAGCTTTGAGCTGAAGGATGCTGACGGGAACGTGCTGGAGACAGTAACGAACGATGCAGACGGAAACTACAGCTTCACAACGATCAAGTACACTCTGGCTGACCTGGATAAGGACGGAGGAAAGTACATTCCTACGGAAAAAGTTTATACGGTCAGTGAAGTCAGTGGTGAAGATGAGAATGTAGAGTACGATGATAAGGTCTACACGATCACCTGCGTACTTACTGATAAGGGTGACAATACGATCGAAGTGACAACAGACGAAGTACCCGGAGCTTGTGATTTCACCAACACTTATAATACTAAGGGCGAGATCACGTTCAGCGGTAAGAAGACACTGGAGAACAGGGCGCTCTTTGCGGGCGAGTTCGCCTTCGAGCTGTATGACAGCGAAGGCACGCAGATCGATCTCGTGTTTAATGAAGACGATGGAAGTTACAGCTTCTCGAAGATCGAATACACGGGCGAAGACCTTGACAAGGACGACGACGGAAACTTCATCGAGACAACAAAGACTTACAAGGTCGTGGAAAAGGCCGGTGAAGAGAGCAGCGTTACCTATGACAATACGGAGTATGAGATCACAGTGACTCTGAAGGACAACGGAGAGGGAACGATCGAAACCTCTGCAGATCCCAAGGAAGACACCTATGATTTCACCAACACGTATGAGACCGAGGGCGAGATCACGTTCAGCGGTGAGAAGACACTGGAGAACAGAAAGCTCACCGAGGGCGAGTTCAGCTTCGAACTGTATGACGAGGATGGCACACTGCTTGAGACCGTGACCAACGCGGCGGACGGCAGCTACAACTTCACGACAATCAAGTACACCGGAGATGACCTGGACAAAGATTCTGCCGGCAACTATCTCGAGACCATTAAGAATTACAGAGTTGTGGAGAAGGCAGGCGAAGACGGCAGCGTTACCTATGACGATACGGAGTATGAGATCACAGTAACACTGACAGATAATGGCAAGGGAACGATTGAGGTCACAGTGGATCCCGCGGAGGACAGCTATGACTTCACCAATACCTACAGCACGAAGGGCGAGATCACGTTCAGCGGTGAGAAGACTCTGGAGAACAGAGCGCTCACAGAAGGCGAGTTCAGCTTCGAACTCTATGACAGTGAAGGAACTCTTCTTGAGACAGCAACAAACAAGGCAGACGGAAGCTACAGCTTCACGACAATCGATTACACCGGAGATGATCTGGATAAGGATGCTGACGGATACTATGTTGAGACCACAAAGACCTACAAGGTCGTGGAGAAGGCAGGCGAAGACAGCAGCGTTACCTATGACGATACGGAGTATGAGATCACAGTAACACTGACAGACGATGGAGAGGGAACGATCGCGGTCACAGCGGATCCCGCTGAGGACAGCTATGACTTCACCAACACATACAGCGCGAAGGGCAGTTATGTATTCGAGGCGGAGAAGATCCTTAAGGGAAGACCTCTCACATTCGGCCAGTTCAGCTTCGAACTGTATGACAGCGAAGGAAACCTGATCCAGACGGCAAAGAGCGACAATGACGGAAGCGTGACCTTCGAGGCGATTGAGTACACGCAGGACGACATGGACAAGGAAGCAACCGGCGACCTGAAGGATACCGTGAAGACCTACACACTCAAGGAAGTGGCAAAGGATGCCAAGGGTTATGTTTACTCTGACGCAGTCTATACGATCAATGTCACGCTCCACGATGACAAGGCGGGCAAGATCGAGGCGACAGCGGATCAGACAAAGATTGACCTGACATTTACCAACACCTATGCGGCTGAGGGCGAGATCACGCTCGAAGCACAGAAAAAGCTCCTCGGAGAGAGAGCACTCGAAGAGGGCCAGTTCACATTCGAACTTAAGGATGCGGACGGAAAAGTGATCGATTCCAAGACCAACGCGGCGGACGGAAGCGTGACCTTCGACGCGATCAAGTACACGCAGGACGATATCTACGATGTAGATCCCGAGACCGGCGTATACAGCGGCGCAGACACGAAGACGTACACCTACACCATCAATGAAGTGATCCCTGAGGGAGCGAAAGACAACGGAGACGGAACTTACCTCTACAATGGATACACCTATGACGGAACGGTCTACACAGTCAAAGTAGTCGTCACAGACAACGGAGACGGAACGATCACAGCGGCAGTCGCCGGTTCGGAAGGCGAGACCGAGAAAGCAGAGGCCGGAACGGAAGGCGAAGCGGCCGAAGGCACAGGAGAGGCAGCAGCGACCGAGTATGTATTCACCAATGCATATGACGCGGCAGGAACCCTGAAGCTGGATGCGGAAAAGACCTTCAAGAACGGCGTACTCACAGGCGGCGAGTTCACCTTCGAGCTCAAGGATGCGGATGGAAACGTACTGCAGAGCAAGAAGAATGACGCGGCAGGAAATGCTTCGTTTGACATGATTGCCTACAGCATGAAAGACCTGGCTAAGAGCCCGATCACCTACACGGTGAACGAAGTAGTCGGAACCGATACGGATGTGAAGTATGACGAGACAGTTTATACCGTCACGGTCACACTCGCGGACAACGGCGACGGAACACTGAGCGTCACTAAGAAGATCGACAACGGCGGCGCGCTGAAGTTCGTCAACGAGCAGATGAACGTCGAGACATCGATCACGATCAGCGGTGTGAAGGTACTCAAGGGCAAAGATCTGAAGGCCGGCCAGTTCAAGTTCGTCATGGTGGATGAGAACGGCAAGAAGATCGATGAAGCGAAGAACGATGCAGACGGAAACTTCACATTCGGCACGATCACTTACAAGCTGAGTGACCTGGGCGGTGAGAAGAAGAAAGTCTTCACGTACGCGATCTCTGAGGTCAAGGGAAGCGACAGAAGTATCATCTACGACGAGAAGGTCCATACGGTTGTTGTGACTGTCACGGATAACGGCGACGGAACAATGACCGCAACGGCCGACAAGTCCGGAGAGGATATCAAGTTCGTCAACACGACAAGAGACAAGACCGGAGACGAGGCTCCTCTGGGAGTACTGTTCGGCGGTCTCGGATTCGGAGCGATCGGACTTGCAGTACTTCTTGAAGACCGCAGGAGAAGAGGCGCAAAGAAAAAATAAGACCGGATGACGGCCGGTAACGGCTGACAAAAGGCAGAAGAGGAGACGGCACAGCAAATTGCTGTGCTGTCTCTTTTTTTCTGGAGAAGGCGACGCTGCTTCACGATTGATTCCCGGACGTCTCGGAGGATCCTGCAGCGGATATAACATACTATTTCGTGCAATATGGCATGGAAACACGCATAGTATTTGGTCACTTTTTTTGGCTCGTGACGGTTGATTTACACCATGAAAAATGTATAATATATATTAAATATTTCATTTTTATTACAAAAATAATACAGAGTAGGAAACGATGTTTTTGAATTGTTCCAAAAGCGGGACAATGCGGCGACTTTATGACAAAAGATGTTGATTTTTTGTCAAAGGAGCTATATTGTATAATTCGTACTTTTGACAGCTTTAGTATTTACAGAATATGATCCAACTCAATAATTAATACTGCAGGCTACGGATTGTACGATACTTTAGTCGATTTGTATCAAATGTTGAAGCAGCCGGTTGAAATTTACGGCTGTTTTTTTTCGTCTTTTAAATGTGGACAAATGAGAAGGATGACTGACCTTATTAAGCGAAAAGCGATATTTTGGCACGGGCATATAAGGTTCAGATAACCTTTTTTATATATAAATAATGTAACGGTTAACCTGCAAGAGATACAAATTCTCTTATTGCTGTTTGGACGGACGCGACGGGCAGTAATGCGAAATGGTAAGACACTTTACCATAGCAGCGGCGCGTCCTGACTAGAGGGAGAGAGACATGAAAAAAATGAGGAGACTCCTGGCGGCCTTATTAGTCACGACTTTGCTGTTTGGCTCTAATGGCTTCTCTTATGCGGCGGAAGCTGCATCAGAAGGCACGGAGGAGACAGTGCAGGAGACGGTGGCTGTAGAAGAGCAAGAGTCTGAAACAACGGAGGAGACTGCTCCTGGTGAGACAACTGTCGAAGATTCTTCTGTTCAGGAGACGGTGAAATCAGAAGAGAGCGAAACGGATGCGGATCTCGCTGAAGAATCGGCTGAGGCAGAAGAATCGGCCCAGGCCGAAGAAGCGGCAGAGGCAGATGACGACACAGAGGCTTCCGGCACAGGCGAGACTGTGACCGCAAATGAGACAGCGGCAGAGGAACAGGCTTTCACAGAGGGAACCCTGTTCTTTAATGGCGATGAGCATGACTGTGACTACAGCGTCACTCTTACTTATGATGCCTCCGCGGAGATTCCCGAAGGCGCTGAGCTCTCTGTCAGAGAGATCGAGAAAGATACGGAAGAGTATGCAGCTTACCTTGCAGACGCGGATTCCGCAGTCGCCAACAGCGTGACGGATGCGCGTTTCTTCGATATCAAGATTCTCGTGAACGGTGGGGAAATTCAGCCGAAGAGCCCCGTCAGGGTCAGTATCTCTTATAAGGAGACGATCGAGGTCGAAGAGAAGGCACAGGTCGAGGCCGTTCATTTCGATGAGAAGAAAGAAGAACCGGTTCCCGTAGAGGTCGAGACCAATGACGAGACCAAGGTCGATGAGATCGCATTTGAAGCGGAGTCTTTCTCTGTTTATGCGGTTCTGTATACGGTCGATTTTAAGTTCAAGGACTATGCATTCTCCATGCCCGGGGAAGGCAGCATTCTTCTGAGCGAGCTCGCACAGAAGCTCGGTTTCTATTCAGAGAGTGAGACCAGGGAGTTTTCCGTCCAGGACGTCGGCAATGTAACGTTCACCTCGAATGACCTTGTCAAAACAGAGAGACAGGAAGAAGGTGACTGGCTGCTCACGAGCCTGAAGGCATTCTCGACGGAGGAGACCCTTACCATCGATATGGTGAATGGGGATCAGTTTGTCGTGGATGTGACGGATGCGCAGGTAGATGGCAGATTGACATTCTATGATGTCGACGGATCTACGGTTGATACATCTGCTGACGTCGGCAGCAATTATTATATTGCTGTCGGTAGTGGCAATAATATCAGAGGCGTGGCGAAGGTACAGCCGCAGGCAGGTGTTGCAGATCTTTCTTTTGGAGATATTGATACCAGTGGGTGCAGCTATACACTCGTTAAATATACGGGCAGCGGAGACCTGACACCGGAATATGCCAGTGCCAACTGGTGGTACGATCCGACCGGCGCTTTAAATAAGGCCTCCGATTTCGAAGCATATTCATTTGATACAAGCGGCGGAGTGACGAATTTCAAAGCCGTCAAGAAGGACGTCTATACAGTTAAGATCAACTTCTATGACCGTCAGGTGCAGAATCCTGTTACACCCGGGCAGGGTGATGCGGCTGCTATAACAGACAGGAGCTGGATCAAGGCTGAAGTCAGAAATGAGGACGGAGAAACCGTGGGCTTTACGTTTACGCCCGCTACTACTACCGGCAGCTCCAACGGCGTCATTCTTAACAGTTTCAAGATGAATGACGGCTCCACAAAAACATATGCGCAGATCAAGGAAGCCGGATATGAGCTGGGCGGATTCCGTCTTGCCCATGCCGACAGGGACGTGCAGATCAGCAGCCTGGATAACTATAATGCCAGGATCGCGGACGCAAATGATCCTCTGACAGAAGGCGACTATGACGGCTATACGTTCTTGTCCAACCAGCCGGATCCGGGAAGCGACAATTCCCGCACGATCAGGATCCGTCAGGCGGACCCCACATATTATTATGTGAAAGTTGACTGCGGTGACGAAAAACTGACACTGCCTGACAACGTGGATGTCTACGCAAAAGTCATTGTGACATACGCGAGCGGACAGACGGGATACGGCTTTGTAAAGCTTGACAGTTCCAAAACCAGTGACGACGGTATGACCTATGTTGCGCATGTTGACAAATGGTTCCTGGGTGACCAGGAAATGCCGCGTGAGAATATCAGCGGACACGAGAACAATGTGACGGTTGAACTGCATGCTGTTGCTGCAGGCACAAGCATCACGAGGCCGACACAGCTGTCCAGTCCTATTGCAGTCGGTTCGTATGTGCAGGGTCACAAGGTGGAAAGCTATCCCAGCATTCCCAAAAACTATGATCCTTCTAAGGAAACCGGAAAAACACAGCGTATTATTGAAACAGTTCCGAATACAAGTACAAATATCACGGACGTGGTTTATCTTGCTCCGAATAAAGATAAACTGTCGGATACATCGATTGAAAATCTGCTGACAAAGTATAATGTCGTGACGCTTTGCCCCAATGACGAGAACCCGGACACTCAGCAGTGGAGTGACGGCAACGAATGGGGCGACGGTGACTACATGGATGGCAACCACACGATCGGCGGCATTCTGGTCAGAGGCGATCTGATCGGACATGCTTCCTTTACGAATATTGCGTCCGGTGTAGCGGCGACATCTCCCTCCGTTGTGGGCGGCCTTTTGCCGAACGCCTCCTTCCAGATCATCGGCGGCGGCCAGGCGGCAACCAAGAGCCAGGATTTCTATGTGGGCGATTCCAACACGATTGCCGGCGGTTATATCAACGGCGAGCAGAAGAATTACAATACATACGGCAAGACGGTCGTAAATCCTGACTATGTTGACTGGGATCAGCTCCAGAGCTTTATCATCGGCCAGACCGAGGCAATGCTTGCCAGCTCCACCAGGACGATCAACGTGGCGAATGGCGAGACAGTAGTCGTCACGGCAGGCGAGCACGTAACATTGAACTACACCGGCGACGGCACCGGCGTGAGGATCATCATAGCGCGTGATCCTGCCACAACACCTGACTGGGATACGGCTCCCGGAACCGTCATCAGTATTTCCAATTCCGGAACGGCAAAGATTCCGCTGCTGGAAATGAGTGATCATCCGGACGGCTCACAGCCCTATGAACCCCAGTCCAGTACCGGTGATAAGGAAAATGCCGGCGGCCTTTCCGCGGTATTCAATTTCCCGAATGCCACTGAAGTGTCTTTGGGCAATTCCGCGACTGAGTACGGACATGTAATTGCCCCCAAGGCGTTCCTGACAATGGATTTCCAGTATAACGGATGCCTGATCGCGAACGCTGTCAAGACCAGCGGTCAGGCAGAGGGACACATGTGGCCTTACAGAGGCGGCAAGCTTGTTCCTTCTACGGTCGGACTTGTTGTGCATAAGACAGTGGACGGCCAGGAGCCGACAGCGGAACAGGTCTATACATTCAAACTGGATGAATTGAAAGACGGTACCTGGGCCAATATTCAGACCAAGCAGAATAATCTGGGCAAAATCACTTTTGACGAGATTTTATATGCAGCTGAAGCGACGCATTGGTACCTGCTGTACGAAGACGAAGCATCGGTTACCAGCGGCGAGCCCGATACAACCTGGTATGTACTTAAAGTAGTTGTCACAGCAGATATTGTTGGTGAAGATACTGTATATGAGCAGGAGACAACTGCTTATAAGGTGACGGATAAGGAGAATCTTCTTGTTGACGGCGCAGTGAATCCGAAGGCCATTACAGAAGTTGGCGAAGGAGAGACCCTGGGTGACACGGATAATATTACCTTTGTTAACAAGGAAAATGTAGCGGCGCAGGTCAAAAAAGAGTGGGTAGGCAGCGATGATCTGCCCAAACCCCTCACTGTGACCCTCTACGCCGGGGATGAGATTGCGAAGATCAATGGTGCTCCGGTTACGGTTACCCTGAATGCAGGTAACAACTGGACCTCTGATATCATCACAGGCCTTCCGAAGAAGGATGCCAACAACAATGACATTATCTATCATTGGGTTGAGGGAGATGTACCTGAAGGATTTTTCCTTACCCATATAGCTCATTCCGATATCGTCAGTGAAGGGAAAACGATTGGGATCCTGACTACTTTGACCAACACGTATCAGGAATTTAATCTGGAGACCTCTTATGTGGGCACAAAGACATGGCAGGGCACCAATAAACCCGAAAGCCTGACTGTGGAGCTTTACAGGTCGATCGATCCCGATGCTGCGGAAGATAAATGGATCAAGCTTGATAATGCGCCCACCTGGACAGGTAAAGACACCAATACCTGGACATATACATTCAGTAATCTGCCTGTTTTTGATGGAGACGGTAACGTGTATTACTATAAGGCAAAAGAGACTTTGCCGGAGGGATATACGTCCGTATCGGAAACCTATACCGCCACCAACTATGTACAGGGAACGGCTTCTTATGAAAAAACCACTCCCTGCAACAGCGTTGAAATCACTCTTACAGAGTCTGCGGTAGATCTTGGTTTTGCTGTTATTATGAAGGGCCATGAGTTCATTATCTGGACCCACAGAATTCCGAGTGAGTCGGAACATGAGCAGATTGAAGCAGCGGCAGAGGACGCCTATTCCAGTTATAAAGGTCATGCGACTTACAAGACAGGAATCGGCACGATCGTCACTGACATGGGGACCATTACGATCTCAGAAGGCCAGGACGGCAAATTAGAGCTTGTATTCTCCGATACCAGCACCTGGTCATCGCTGGCATACGGCCATTTTGAGGGCTCGGAGTATGACACGGGAACCACAGCGTTCATTAACGCAGAGGCAACCGGCACTGCTGCCCTTAAAGCAGCAAAAGCAATTTCCGGCAGCACATGGCCCGAAGGCGGACAAGTGACTTTCACAATCACACGCCATGGTGCGGATACCAGTGCGCCGCTGCCTGATGTGACAACTACAGACGCTCTGACAGAGGTCGGAGAAAAGAGCTTTGGTGATATTACATTCGATGCCGCGGATGTCAATAAAACTTATTATTATGACATAACCGAGACGGCAACCGGCTTTGGAAGCGGCTGGGCGGGATCTCCCGATAAGATCATCGCCAAAGTTGAGGTTGGTACGGCAGATACAGATGGTAAACTGAATCCGACTGTGAGCTACAGCACAGACGGCGGGGCAAGCTACGGGTCTGAGGCAAGTTTCCGTACAATTACGAACACTTATACTTCTGTAAAAGCACAGCCCGAGGTAACCAAGTCGATCAGTGAGTGGGGATCTGCAGAGAGCTTCACATTTACGCTCGCGGCAAAGAACCCTTCTGATGCTCCTATGCCGTCCGGCACGGGCAATGTTGCGGTGGCAACAGAGGCAGATACTCTGGCCCAGTTCGGTGAGATTGAGTATACAGAGCCCGGAACATATATTTATACAATCAAAGAGACCGATGACCATGTTCCCGGTATTACGTATGATACTGCTGAGCATACCGCTACCGTAAAGGTCAGCAGAAATGCTGAGACAGGCGAACTGACAGCAGCAGTTACTTATGACGACAATAAACAGGATCTGACGATCACCAACACCTTTACAAAGGCAGAGGCGACACTCAAGGCCACAAAGTCGATCAATGACTGGGGAAGCGCAGAGAGCTTCACATTTACGCTGGCACCGGTAGAGGGCGCTCCTATGCCCGGCGATGCGGCGACAGTGGTAAAGACTGTGACCAAGGGCGGAAGCCTCGATGCAGAATTCGGCACGATCGAGTATGACACAGTCGGTAAGTATAAGTACACGATCACCGAGACAGATGACGGAGTGCCCGGCATCACCTACGACACCACGCCTCACGAGGTTGTCGTAAATGTTCACAAGGCAGCAAACAGCAATGATCTGGTCGCGGATGTGACATATGACGGAGCAGCCAATCTGATTATCACTAACAGCTATGCATCTACAAACCTTGCGCTGCAGGCGACCAAGTCTATCTCGGAATGGGGCGACGCGACGAGCTTTACCTTCAAACTGGCAGCCGGCACAAGTACGGTCAAAGGCGTAGAAGGAACATCTCCTATGCCCGCCTCCGATACGGCCACGGCTACTAAGTCTAACATGACTGCTGTGTTTGGCAGCGTGAAATATGAGGAAGCAGGAACCTATAACTACACGATCACGGAAGTGGATGACCATGTAGCAGGTATCACCTACGATACGACACCGCACAACGTGTTAGTTACAGTACAGAAAAATGCAGAGGGTAATCTGGTTGCTTCTGCCAAATATGACGGCGGTGACAGCCTTGTGATTACAAACACCTTTACTTCATTGAAGAAGCAGCTTGAGGCGACCAAGTCTATCACAGAATGGGGCAAGGCGACGAGCTTTACTTTCAGACTGGCAGCTGTCACAGAAGGTGCTCCCATGCCTGCAAGCAATACCGCCACAGTAACAAAGGGCGGAAGCATGACGGCTGTATTCGGAGAGATCGAATACAAGACCACGGGAGAGTATGACTACACGATCACCGAGCAGAATGATCATGTGGACGGCGTCACCTATGATACGACTGCACATCCTGTGCATGTCAGTGTCACCAAGAATGAGACGACTAATGCCCTCGAGGCAACAATCACTTATGGTGAAGGTGAGGAGGCAGGCGAGAGCCTGACGATTACCAACACATTTACAGCTGCTGAGGCTGAGCTGGAGGCTACGAAGGAGTTCAATGACTGGGGCAAGGCAACCAGCTTTACATTTGATCTGGCTGCAGTGAGTGCAGTGGACACTGAAGACAATGTGATTACGCCTGTTCCCGTACCGGCTTCTATGACCGCGACAGCAACCGAACAGGCCAAAACAGCTTCCTTCGGAAAGATCAAATATGACCAGGCAGGAACTTACACATACACAATCACGGAGCAGAACGGCGGCGTAGACGGCGTTTCCTATGACACAACACCTCATACGGCTGTAGTAACTGTGTCAAAAGATTCTGATACGAACGCTCTCACAGCTTCCGTTAAGTATGGCGATGCAGAGAGCCTGACCATCACGAACACGTACGAAGCAACAAAGGCGACTCTGGAAGCCACGAAGGACTTCGCGGATTGGGGCAAGGCCACAGAGTTTACATTCGACCTTGCAGCAGTGACCGCAGGGGCACCGATGCCGGCGAGCACAACGGCGACAGCTACAGAGGAGAACCCGCTGGCAAGCTTCGGCGAGATCACGTTTGAGAAGGCAGGTGTCTATGAGTACACGATCACGGAGCAGAACGGCGGAGCGGACGGCGTCACCTATGACACGACTGCACACCCTGTAACCGTGACAGTGGTCAAGGCAGAAGATGCAACGAACAAGCTGACAGCAACTGTCAAGTATGGCGATGCTTCGAGCCTGACCATCACAAACACATATGCATCCACTAAGACAGAGCTTGAAGCCACCAAGCAGATCAATGACTGGGGAACCGCGGACAGCTTTACCTTTACGCTCGAGGCGGAGGGCGACGCGCCTATGCCTGCAGATGCGGAAGAAGGTGCGAAGTCTGTGGATGTTACAAAGAATAATCCTCTGGCGAAATTCGGCGAGATCGAATACGAGAAGGCAGGAACCTACGAGTACACGATCACAGAGGAGAAGGGCAGCGCGGACGGCGTCACCTATGACACGACTGCACATAGAGTTGTTGTCACGGTCGCAAAGGATCGCACAACCAATGCACTGAGTGCAACTGTGAAGTATGACGGTGCAGATGCCCTGACAATTACCAACAAATATGCATCCGCAAATGTCGAGCTTCAGGCGAAGAAACAGTTCAGCGACTGGGGCAAGGCAGACAGCTTCACATTTACACTCGAACCTGTCAGCAAGGATGCACCGATGCCTGCCGGAACCGGTGAGGAAGGCAAAAAGACAGCGACGGCTACCGAGACGGCGCCAACTGCCAATTTCGGAAGCATCACTTATAAGACAGCCGGAACTTACGAGTACACCATCACGGAAACGGATGACGGCAAGGACGGCGTGACATATGACACGACCCCTCATACTGTTATCGTGACCGTGACAAAGGACGCCAACAACAAGCTTGTCGCGGAGGCGAAATATGATGACAAGGACAGTCTGATCATCACCAATACCTATGAAGCGGCGAAGGCATCTCTGGAAGCGACCAAGGGCTTCGAAGACTGGGGCAAGGCAGACAGCTTTACCTTCGATCTGGAGGCAGTCGGAAACGCTCCCATGCCGGCAGGCGCTGCAGGCGGAAAGAAGTCCGGCATCGCGACAATGAATGCTCCTGTTGTGAACTTCGGCGAGATCACGTATGAGAAGGCAGGCGTCTATGAGTACACGATCACGGAGCAGAACGGCGGAGCAGACGGCGTGACGTATGACACGACCCCTCACAATGTCGTTGTGACAGTGACCAAGGGCGAAGGCAACAAGCTGAGCGCAGAAGTCAAGTACGACGATGAGGAAAGCCTGACCATCACCAATACCTATGCGGCGACGAAGGCGACGATCGAGGCGACCAAGGAATTTGAGGACTGGGGCAAGGCGACGGAATTCAAGTTTGACCTTGCGGCAGTGACCGAAGGCGCACCGATGCCGTCCAAGACGACAGCAAGCGCAACAGAAGAGAATCCGCTGGCAAGCTTCGGCGAGATCACGTATGAGAAGGCAGGCGTCTATGAGTACACGATCACGGAGCAGAACGGCGGAGCAGACGGCGTCACTTATGACACGGCTGCGCACAAGGTAAAAGTAACGGTAACGAAGGCAGACGACGCCACCAACAAGCTCACAGCAGCTGTGACTTATGACGGCGCAGAGAGCCTGACCATCACGAATACGTACGAAGCAACAAAGGCGACTCTGGAAGCCACGAAGGACTTCGCAGACTGGGGCAAGGCCACAGAGT
>JAFUFL010000086.1 GCA_017469935.1 Lachnospiraceae bacterium | reverse complement strand
GGCATCAACAACAAGATCAAGACTCTTCGCAGACAGGGATATGGATATCCGGATGATGAATACTTCTTCCTGAAGCTATTTGACATGAGCCGAAGAGACTATGTCCGGAATCCTAAATCCCACAAGTTTTGTGATTGAGCCATACTTTTTACAATCATGGCCTCCACTAATTTTCCTGATTGCCGGCTCATAATAAAGAAAACAAGCCAGATTGCACTTGAGTTGGACCAAAAACAGGAATTCTTCCTCGCGTGCCTCCATAGCAGAAACTTGTCACCACGCTGTATGGAGGCCATAGCCCTTATAATGATTCTTTTGATCCAACTTGCCGGGAAATTCCCTTCTATTTGCCTGTTTTCAGTCTTTCACAAAATTTTCCATGGGGGCAGGTTATTCAAATCTCCTTCATATAATCCAACCGAAGCAAATCACCCGCCCCGGCTCAGAAAATCCCCTCCACATGACCATAATCCAACCGGAACAAATCTCTCGCCACCGCCCAGCAAATCCCCTCCACATGACCATAATCTAACCGGTACAGATCAACTGTCCCAACTCACCAAATCCCACTCACAAAAAACACGAGTGCCGCACCACAAATGCAACACTCGTGTTTTCTGTCACCAACTATCAATACCAACTCTTCTCTTCCGCTCACTTCACCGGAGCATCCGCATACCCGTAGTCTCTCTCGATCTGCGTGATCATGTCCACGCGATTGGCATGACGTCCGCCAAGTTCTTCCGCGTCAAAAAAGCAATCCACAATCATCTTTCCAAGCTCCGTTCCAACAACGCGCTGCCCCATCGCGATGATCTGGCAGTGGTTGTGTTCCTTGACCATCTTGGCCGTATAGCAATCTGAGCAGACGCCCGCTCGGATTCCGGGGACCTTGTTGGCCGCCAGAGAAATTCCGACACCCGTTCCGCAGACCAGGACTCCCTTGTCAATTTCACCGCGCCGGATCGCCTCCGCAACTTTTCTGCCGGCAATGGGATAATCCATCTTCTCTTCCGGACTGTAAGCTCCGAAGTCTATACACTCATACCCTTTTTCTTTCAGATGATCAAACAGACACTTCTTAAGCTCAATAGCAGCATGATCACTTCCAAATCCGATCTTCATCGAGTAACTCCTCCCAAATAATTATTCAAAATATTAATTATCTCTATTTTACATCAGCTTATTTTCCTTCTCAAGGCACTCCTTCTAGGACTTCTGCCCGCGCATGCAAAACAGCGCACGCACGCACGAAAACAAGCCCTCCCACGCATGTAAAACGCCACCCACAAAAACAAGCGCCCCCCGCATAAGCGGAAGGCGCTCGTACAGGCAGGTATCACCCGCCTTCATTATTAGCCAATCAGATTCCAGACAATTACATCAGCTTGCGGAACATAGCCTCATAGTCTGCCAGAGTAGCTTCTCTGGGGTTGCCGGGTGCGCATGCATCAGCGGCAGCGGACTCGCACAGGAAAGGAAGATCCTCTTCTTTAAGCTTCTCAAGCTTGGTGGGGATTCCTACGTCAACAGACAGCTGCTGAACTGCATCGATTGCAGCCTTGCGGTATGTCTCCTGATCCATGCCGGTCGTATCGATATCGAAAGCTTCTGCGATGGCTTTGTACTTCTCGCCTGTGAAATCCTTGTTGAATTCCATAACGATGGGAAGCATCATAGCGCAGGCTACGCCGTGAGGTGTGTCATAAACAGCGCCCAGAGTGTGAGCCATGGAGTGTGCGATTCCGAGGCCTACGTTGGAATAAGCCATAGCGGTCACATACTGTGCAAGAGCCATGCCCTCGCGTCCGTCGGGATCATTCTGAACAGCCTTGCGAAGATTCTTCGCGATCAGCTTGATGGCCTCGAGGTCGAGACAGTCGGACAGCTCCCAAGCGCCCTTGGTCGTGTAGCCTTCGATAGCGTGGGTCAGAGCGTCCATACCGGTGGAAGCTGTGAGGCCCTTAGGCATAGAAGCCATCATATCGGGGTCTACGACTGCGACATCGGGGATGTCGTTAGGGTCTACGCAGACGAACTTTCTCTTCTTCTCTACGTCTGTGATGACGTAGTTGATGGTGGACTCAGCGCCTGTGCCGCCTGTTGTGGGAACGGCAATGGTGAATACGGTGCGCTTCTTGGTGGGAGCTACGCCCTCAAGAGAACGAACATCATAGAACTCAGGGTTGTTGACGATGATGCCGATGCCCTTGCCGGTGTCCATGGAAGAACCGCCGCCGATGGTGATCATGAAGTCAGCGCCGGAAGCCTTATAAGCGTCAACGCCTTCCTGAACGTTCTGGATCGTGGGATTGGGCTTGATGTTGGAATAGACAACAAAGTCAATTCCGTTTGCCGCCAGAAGATCTGTGACCTTCGCGGTAACGCCGAATTTTACCAGATCCGGATCAGATGCGACAAAAGCTTTCTTGAACCCCTTGGATGCTACGATTCCGGGGATCTCATTGATCGCGCCGTGTCCGTGGAAGGACATGCCATTCAATACAAAACGATTAACTGCCATACTCAAATACCTCCTGTTGTTCGTGTGATTTCAGAGCCAGACATAGACAGCTCCTCCATTAATTATAGCTCATGCAGAAAAAGTACGTTGTTAATTTTTTGTAAACACTGTTTTTAAATATTTTAGTCTTTTTGACTATTTTGTTGTTGACGCACCTAGGTTCTTGTGCTATTTTGATTATAGTCAAAGTGACTATTAAATAAATCCAAGAATAAAAGGAGGTGCGGTATGAACAATATTTTCGGCGACATGTTCATGAGAGTTCAGAACGGTATGTGCATGCTCTCCCCCTGCGGGATCGCGGTTAAGACTTCCGCAGGATATCGAAGCTACAACGTAAAGACCGGAAAGCTTCGCAACTGCGATAACCTGGTCTTCAGCTTCGGGGACGGGATGTTCTTTGTGATTCCGACCGTGAAGGTAAAGCCGGGTGACATCATCTTAAACGGAGGACGCCCCGCCTGCGTCAGAAAGGCTTCCGCAGGCAGCATCGAGGTGATCAATTATGAGACTTCCGTCGTGGAGACCATCCTTCCCGAGCGGCATATCTTCATGGGCAACACCTATTTTTACGGCAAAATAGTGTCCCTCTTCGGAGACGGCGCCTCCATCTGCGGAAAAGGAAGCGTCACAAGGATGATGAAATTCATGATGCTGGGAAGCCTTATGGGAAATGGAACAGGAAAGGAAGGCGGCGCACTTGCTCCGCAGGGCGGCATGGGACCCCAGAGCAATATGGGAATCCTGCTCCCTCTCATGCTGATGAAGGGCGACGGATTTGACGATCTCTTCGGCGGGCTTTTCGACAGCGAGCAGGACGACGAGCCTGACACTGATGGCGGCGATGACGAAGACGATCTCTTCTAAGAGACCGGAGCGGCGCGGTACCCCGGAGGTATGCCGCTGCCAAGGCGCCGCGATACCCTGGGCGCCGCGACACCCTGAAGGTATGCCGCTGCCAAGGCGCCGCGACACCCTGAAGGTGTACCGCTGACGCGGCGCCGCACTACCCTGAAGGTATGCTATTCACTAAAGAAAGGAGTTCAAAATGGGCGGAGGATATTGGAGAAGAGAAGATTTTAACAGATACAACGCAGGAATGGGCAGAAAGGTCCGCGCCGACGGCAACGTCGACACTTCCCGGATGCAGGGCGCGCAGGACATGTACCGGGCAAAGAATCTGGCGCCGGAGCTGAACCCCTTCAAGGTCATGCGGGAGTGCTGCGACAACGAGGAGCATCCTCAGACCGTGCCTGTGATCCTGGCGCTCGATGTCACAGGTTCCATGGGTGGCGCGCTGCTCAAGACGGCAGCTTCCCTGAACGGCATCATGCAGACCGCGCTGGATCGTTTTAAAGACGTGGAATTTATGGTCATGGGCATCGGAGACCTGGCCTACGACAGGGCGCCGATCCAGATTTCCCAGTTCGAGTCCGACATCCGCGTTGCCGAACATCTGGACAAGCTCTGGTTCGAGCGCGGCGGCGGCGGAAACGGATTTGAATCCTACACGGCCGCCTGGTATATGGGCCTGAACCACACATCCCTGGACTGCCATAAAAGAGGCAAAAAAGCGATCATCATCACAATGGGCGACGAGGCGCTCAATCCCTATTTACCCGGCCGGCGACTTGCGGAGCTCACCGGTGACTCCCTCGAGGCAGATGTAGAGACCGACCTGCTTTACAAAGCGGTCCGGGAAAAATTCGAGATCTATCACATTGCGATCGACGATCCCGGCGACTGCTACCGGATGTATACCCCGGCAATCCACAAGACATTTGGCGCTCTTTTGAAAGATCACCTGCTCGTAAGCAAACTGGACCAGCTCCCAGAGACGATCATCAGGTGCATCGAAAAGAGCATCGCCGCCGAACCCGCAGGCGCAGCCCCGGCGCAGGCTCATAGAGAGGGAAAGGGCCTGTTCGCTCTCCGCGGACTTGGAACAGCGAAATGGTGACCTGAA
Source organism: Lachnospiraceae bacterium (assembly GCA_017469935.1). Taxonomy (GTDB): domain Bacteria; phylum Bacillota; class Clostridia; order Lachnospirales; family Lachnospiraceae; genus CAG-791. The sequence continues at coordinate 2,584 of JAFUFL010000086.1, read as the reverse complement.
AAGTCCCGCTCCCCTGCCGCAATTATTCCGTATCTATTCGATTAACAGCTTCGCGGATGCGATCCGACGAGCCGCCTCGCGCGGTCAGCCGCTTCACAAGTGCGGCGAAACGAACCGACTCGCACAAACTACTGCCTCGTCGCACTTGTGATAGGACGAAAGGAGACACAACCATGCAAAATATCAAAGTAATTATAGGAGCTTCTTACGGAGATGAGGGCAAGGGGCTGGCCACGGATTTTTTCGGCGCGCAGGCGCAGCGCGGACAGAGTACGATCAATGTTCTTTCCAACGGTGGCCCCCAGCGCGGCCACACCGTGGAGCTGGCAGACGGCCGCCGGCATGTCTTTAAACATTTCGGGGCCGCCTCCTTCCGCGGGGCGGACACCTATTACGCCCGGCAGTTCATGGTCAACCCGATGGAATTTGTGCGCGAGTACGAAGAGCTGCAGGAAATCTGCGGTAAAACAGCTGCATTTGCAAGCCCGCTCTGCCGCTTTTCCACCCCCTGGGACATGCTGGTCAACCAGATGCTCAAGGAAAAACAGGGCATCCACAACAGCTGCGGCTTCGGCATCTGGGAGACGGTCCTTCGCTATCGCAGAGGATATGGCATCACCCTCGGCGCTTTCGCCGCCATGAGCCGGGATGACCGGATCGCCTGGCTGCGGCGGCTGCGGGACGGCTACTTTGCCGGCCGGCTTCGGGAACTGGGGCTGGCGCATTTAAATGGAAGTCACGGACTATTTTGCCCCGGAGGTGCTTTCGGACACCCTGAAGGTGTTTCCGGACTCCCGACAGGCGCTTCCGGCCTGGAAGACCTGTTCTTCAGCGACGGGATCCTCTTCCACTTCGACGAGGACTGCGAGACAATGCTTTCTCTGTGCCCCATGAGGAAGGAGGAACATCTTCGGTGCTATCGGACGGTGCTCTTTGAGAACGCGCAGGGACTGCTTCTGGACGGAAATGCCGCAGAGGAACAGGAGTTTACAACTCCTTCCACTACCGGCGTCGGAAAGGTCCTGCAGACTGTGGAAAGCGTTTTCCAAGGCGCGGACGTGGAAGTCTGCTATGTGACGCGCTCCTACCTGACGCGGCACGGTGACGGCTCCATGAAAGCCTGCACGGAGGGCGAGATCGCGGCGGATCAGCTCGGCGCAGCGCTCCCGGGCCTGGTCACCGACATGACAAATGTTCAAAATCGTTTTCAGGGAAATCTGCGATATGGTATGATGGACGTGGATCTTCTGGCCGGGCGAATCGGGGCGGACTACGCGCGCTGCCTCGGCGCAGCCGGAAACCACTACCACCCTTCCATAATGATCACTCACCTGAATGAATACGCGGGAATCGACACAGACAGGCTGGCCGCACAATTCGGCACGCTGTATCTGTCCGACGGCAGGACCTGCCGCGACACCTTTAAGGTCGTCAGCCGCACCGCCATCTGAGTGATCGATCGCGGACGGAAAGCCCCCCCTCCGGTTCCATGGCCCCCACAGGCCGCCCGGACAGATCCGGCACTTCGCCCGCGGGCAACATTAAGAAAGCGATCGACATGCAGTCCGAACAGCAATACCTGAGCAGTTACGACCCGTCAAAATATCAACACCCCTCTGTGACGGTAGATATTTTGATCTTCACTGTGGCGGACAAAAAACTCCGCCTGCTCCTGATCAAAAGAAATGAATATCCCTATCTGGGGAAATGGGCCATTCCCGGCGGTTTCCTTCGCATGGATGAGTCGGCGGACGAGGCGGCCGCGCGAAGGATCCGCGAGGAGGCCGGCGTGGAGCAGGTCCACCTTGAACAGCTGTACACGTTCTCCGCAGTGGGCAGAGACCCGCGAACCAGGGTCATCTCCATTGCCTATCTCGCGACAGTCCCTTCGGGAAAGCTCCACTATCTCGCAGGAGTCGGCGCTGAAGATGCTGCCCTCTTTGAGATCTGCGGCGTGATCGGTAAGAGCGTAAACGACAACCCTGAAAGCGGTGATTCCGGGGCTGATGAGGACTTTCTGCTCAGAAGCTCGGACGGGACGGTGATCTCATCGCGGGATCTGGCTTTTGACCACGACAGGATCATACGCACAGCGGTTCTTCGAATGCGGGGAAAGCTGGATTACACAGATCTGGCATTCGGATTTGTGGAAGACCCCTCCTCTTTCACCCTAACGGAACTGCGGCTCATCCACGAAGCGATCCTGGACCGCCCGCTGGATATCGGCAACTTCCGGCGCACCATCAAGCGCGAATACGAGGCCGCCGGCCGCATCGAGGAATGCGGACCGGAAAAAGGGGCGGTGGGCCGCCCGGCTATGCTGTACAGATTTACAGACAAAAAATAGCGTTCCGTTCCACTTTACAGAGGACCAAAAGTCCCTGCACCTGCCGTTCTACCGGCTGGTGCAGGGACTCTTTTTCGTTCGTTGTCATTCCCCGTTTTTATCATGTTTCCGCAGAAGACTCCCGCCTCTGTAGGCGGCGAGATGAATGCGGTCTGTTGACGTAGTTTTTCCTGTTCTCGCGAATACGCGGACGGCGAAACAAAACATATGTTTGCAAATATATGTTCGATGCGGTAT
>JAFUFL010000038.1 GCA_017469935.1 Lachnospiraceae bacterium | reverse complement strand
CTTATAAACTGCTTTGAATGAGCAGCCGGATGAACCAGATCATTCCCGAGCGAAGGAGGGAATGAGGGCTGCAGCTCCTGCAGCCCGAAAGCCCATATGTCTGAGACGTCCGGTCATCAGAGCGGACGGCGAGTTCGGAAATGCGGTTCCCTCCGGAGCGAGGGAAGGATCTGTGTGAATCCCTGCGAATTCAATGCAGTTTAGAAGGGGCATGACGCACAAGCGTAGGATTATCAACTTCCCGCTTAGTGCGACAGCCCCCTTGACTATTCTGTAAAAAACGGATCTGCCGGACAGGCTTCTTCGTCTATTTTTTGACCTGCACCTGTACGCGTCTCACTCTTCGCTTGGACACTTCGAGGATCGTCACCTCAACATCTCTGAACGTAAACTTGCTGTTGACATTGGGGAAGCCGTTGTTGTACTCGATGCACCAGCCGCCCACCGTCTCCGAATCGAAGTCGAAGTCCTCTTCCTTCCAGCACATCAGCTCGATGAACTCATAGATCGGCGTGTCGCCGTCCAGCTCATACCTGCCGTCGCCCTTTTTCTCAATGTCCTTCTCGACCGTATCCGTCTCGTCCCAGAGGTCGCCCACCAGCTGCTCGAGAACGTCCTCCATGGAAACCACGCCCAGCGTTCCGCCGTACTCGTCCGTGACCACCGCAATATGCTGCTGCGCGTTCCGCAGTGACGACAGGACAGCCGGAAGCCGCATTGTCTTGTACACATAACAGGTGGGAAGAAGCAGAGAGCGGATCTCCACCTTTTCCTGGTCGATCATTGCTTTCAGGAACCTGTTCAGGGACAAAATACCGATCACATGGTCGACACTCCCCTCATAGACAGGGATTCTCGAGTAGGGAGACGCGTCAATGGTGCGCAGGATCTCCTCCCAGGGGTCATCGATGTCGATCGCGATGATGTCGACGCGCGCCGTCATGACTTCCGAGGCCGCTATGTCCGCGAAGTCTATGGCCGCGCTGACCAGCTCCGAGGCGTCCTCGTCGAGGACGTCTTCGTCCTCCGCGATGTCGATCATGGTGTGCAGCTCCTCAAGCGCCGCGTCCGAGTCTTCCTCTTCCACATCCGGAAGCAGGCTCGTGATCAGATTTACCAGGGAGACGACGACAAAGGTGACCGGCCTCAGCAGGATCATCAGTGCCCTGACCGGATAGGCGAACTTTATGGCAAAATTGGTCGCGTCTTTCTTGGCGCTGATCTTGGGAATCGTCTCTCCGAAGATGATGACCACAATGGTGATGATCGCCGTAGAGACCCAGGCGTACTGCTCGCTCAGGACCAGCATCACCGCGATCGATCCCATTGAGGAAGCCGCGATATTGACCAGGTTGTTGCCCACAAGAATCACCGAAATGGCGTCGTCGAATTTATTGGCGATCTTAAAGGCGACCGTCGCTCTTTTGTTGCCGTTGTCGCTCTCGTGCTCCAGGCGCACTTTGTTGCAGGCGGAGAAGGACATCTCCGACGCGGAGAAAAAGGCGGAGCACATGACGCATACTATAATTCCGATAATGTAAATATACAGACTGCCCATTATGCGTCACCCCCTTCACTTGCAGGTGCGCTCATGACACGGGCATAGCGCTTTCCTTTGGACTGATAGATCGCGTAGGGCTCTCCCTTGGCAAATCCCTCGTAGTTTTCCTTCACGTCCTCGGGATTCTCCTCGTTCTCGGAAATCTTCCGGTCCTCCTTCAGTTCCTCGTTTGTGAGACAGCGGACTTTGAGCCGCATGATGCGGTTGTGCCGCATTACCAGCACGGAGATCTTGGTTCCCAGGAAATGGAAACTGTCTCCCGCCACAGGGATGGACGGAAAAGCCTCATAGGCCAGCTCGTTCATGAGCTTGTGCCCGATTCTCTGCTCGTCCTCCTCCGAATACTCGATTCCCAGCTCATCGAGCACATCCAGGATATCCTCCTCGGGATTTACGCTGTAAGAGCCGTCCGTCATAGGCACGACGTTGCGCACCGCGCGGTCGTCCTCATCCCAGATCTCTCCCACCAGCTCTTCCAGAATGTCCTCATCCGTTACGATTCCCAGCGTCCCGCCGTAGTTGTCGGTAACTACCGCGATATTGATCTTTTTCCTGGACATGATCGTCAGAAGGTCGTCGATCTTGGTCGACTGGTGGATGAAGAAAGGCTCATACATGAGCGGCCGTATATCCAGCGCCTCTCCTTTTCGGATGTAGTAGCGGATATACTTCCTTATGTGCAAAATACCGATGATATTGTCGATCGTCCCCTCATAGACAGGGAGACGGCTGTGATTCTGCTCTTTGATGAACTGCAGGATCTCCTCCTGCGGCATATTGATGTCGATGGCCGCCACATCCATGCGGCTTGTGAGTATGCTCTCGACCGTCACGTCGCCGAAATGCAGCGCCGAGGAGATCAGCTCACTCTGTTCCTCGTTGATCGTGCCCTCTTCCGTCATATCCTCTATGATATCGTAGATATCGCTCTCCGTAACGGACGCTTCATCCTTGCTCTTGAACATTCTGGCAAAGGCATTGCCGATGATCGTCAGCAGCGCTGCCGCCGGTCTGAGGACCGTCATGAGAAAGCGCAGGCTCCTTGCCAGGGCGAGGCTCAGCGGCTCGCTGTATTTGCGGGCAATACTTTTAGGCAGCATCTCTCCGAAGAAAAACACTACCAATGTCGTTATCAATGTAGAAATGGAAACTGCCGAGACGCCCCATCTTTTCGTGACATAGATCGTCACGATGGAAGCAGTGGCGATGTGCACGATATTTGTGCAGATCAGCAGAGTCGTGATCGCCCGGTCAAAATGGTCCATGATATATAGTGCAGTCACTGCCCGCCGGTCTCCTCTCTCGGCGTCCGTCTTGAGACGCACGCGGGATACAGAGGCAAAAGATGTTTCCATCAACGCGAAAAGCATTGCGGCAAGCAACAGCAAAACTACGATCAGCCATGTTAATTGACTGCCATCGTCCATAAGATCCGATCACACTCCTTCTAAAAGAAATAATAAAGAAAACTCAACGATAATACGGAGATCCGGCGCCTTGTGTACCGGATATTTTATGTTCAAGAGCGTAACATAAAAGCAGGCAATGCGCAAGATTATAGATTTTTTTCACGCTCCCGTTTCAAAATTCGTATATAATACAAGGAGGATGTCATCTGCCGCAAAATCACATTATGACCTGCGCCCTCCGCGCAGAGCTCATCGACACGGAGGTTACCATGAGCAATTTGAATACAGGACTCGGAAAGACCGGAACGGATTACGGGGCAAGTGACCCTCGTCCAAAGAGAAGCGTAGAGTTTTCTCAGGTGGAAAACGTCTACGTGATCCGCTATGAGAACATAAACCCCACGGGAAGGCTGTTCGGCGGACAACTTGTGTCCTGGATCGATGAAGTGGCCGGCGCCTGTGCCAGCCGGCACACCGGGCTCCCTGTGACCACCGCTTCCATCGACAACCTGACCTTTAAGCGCGGCGCCTATCTGGCCGACCGCCTGGTGCTGCTCGGCCGCATGACATATGTGGGCAACACCTCCTGCGAAGTCCGGGTAGACACTTTTATCGAAGACAAAGAAGGCTACCGTCACATCATAAACCGCGCCTTTCTCACCTACGTCGCTATTGACGAAGCGGGCAGGCCGCTCCCCATTCCCTACGGCCTCGAAGTGAAGACCGTAGCGGAACAGGCCCGCTGGGACGGCGCCCTTCTGCGGCGCAACAACCGCAAAGCCCGCCAGAGCGACGGATTCTGATCCGTTTCCGACGCCGGAATACCGACCGATTGCAATAACTGCATGCCGGAGAGCAGCATCTCTTTCCGGCATGCAGTTTTCTGTCAGCCTGTCTGTTCGGTATTATTTCTCCTCTGTGAATTCATTGCGAATGGCAAAAGCGTGATTCATCGGTCCGCTTCCCTTGCCCAGGTCCAGCATGGCCTCCAGTGCGCCGGATATGTATTTTTTGGCGCGCTCCACGGATTCCTCCATGTCAAACCCTTTGGCGAGGTTCGAAGCGATGGCGCTCGACAAGGTGCAGCCGGTCCCGTGGGTATTGGGGTTGTCGATCCGTCTGCCCCTGAACCACCGCTCTCCCTGATCGCTGCAGAGAAAATCATCCGCGTCATTGATCTTATGGCCGCCCTTGAGCAGGACCGCGCAGTGATACTTGTCATGGATGAAGCGGGCTGCGGCCTCCATCTCCTTCTCGCTTTTGATCTCCATGCCCGAGAGAACTTCCGCCTCGGGAATGTTGGGCGTGATAACGTCCGCCAGCGGGATCAGCTCCTGTTCCAGACAGCGGACCGCGTCCCCGTTGATCAGCCGCGCGCCGCTGGTCGCCACCATGACGGGGTCCAGAACGATATTCCGGGCGTCGTACATGCTCAGCTTGAAAGCGATCATCCGGATCAGGTCTGAAGAAGAGACCATTCCTATTTTGACGGCGTCCGGGAAAATATCTTCAAACACTCTGTCCATCTGTTCCCCCAAAAAAGCGGGAACCACCTCCATGATCCCTGATACGCCGGTGGTATTCTGGGCCGTCAGGGCAGTGACGACACTCATGGCGTAGACGCCGTTTGCCGTCATTGTCTTGATGTCTGCCTGAATTCCGGCGCCTCCGCTGGAATCGCTTCCCGCGATCGTCAATGCTGTTTTCATTTCCTCCTCCGTTTCCGGGAGACCGCAAGGCGCGTCCCCCTTGATCTTTCAGCATTTCGTTTTATAAAGCGACAGAAAGTGGTGCCCCCGACCTGCCGCATAGTTATGTAAACACTCCTGTAAGAAGCAGTGTTTTCCAAAAGCTTTCACAGCGAAGCGCTCTCAGGGCCCGCTGCGTATCAGAGCCCAACTGTCAGAACCCCGCTGCCATATCAGAGCCCCGCTGTCTCCAAAAACTTCTCCCGGTTCTCCAGCGAGTGCAGGTAAATCGCGCACTCCGCGCGCATCGCCGCGTTGTCCGCCGCGCTCGCCGCGTCGTACACGCCTACGGTCACAAATCCGGCGCTTCCGGCAGACCGGATCGCGTGGATCACGTCCTCGAACACGAAGATATCCTCCGGCGAAAGGCCCATTCGCTCCGCCGCCAGAAGGAAAATCCTCGGCTCCCGCTTGCTCGCGCCCGCCTCCTCGCAGGTGATCATCCCGTCAAAAAAGTGAAGCAAGCCAAGCCTCTCAAGAGCCGCTCGGATGTGCTCCCTGTTGCTGGACGTCGCGATGTACATCGGGACCTTCCTCGCGGCGAGTTCTTCAAGGAACCGGCGCGCGCCGGCTTTGGGCTGTACCTGATGGACATAGAAGTCGCGGATCACGCCGAGCACGCCTTCCTTAATCTCCTCCTCGGTCATGGAAAGCCCGCGATCTCCCGCCAGATAAGTCTTTTTCAGATAGGCCGCCCCTTCGTCCAGGCTCAGCCGGAACATGACATCGCCCAGATCCGGCTCCGCCTCGATTCCCAGTCCCGCCAGGAACCTTGCTGCCGCGTCCTCCCAGATCGGCATGGAATCGAGGAGCGTGCCGTCTGCGTCAAAGATCGCCCCTTTACTCATTTACCATCTCCGCTGTCACTTCTCTGAGCTGCTCTGCCGCCTCTTTAATATCCTTCTGCGCAAAGATCGCGCTGATCACCGCAATGCCGCAGATCCCGCTGCCCGCAAGTTCCCTGACATTTTCCTTTGTAATCCCGCCGATCGCCACCACCGGAATTTGAACGGCCTCGCAGATCGCCTTGAGGGTCTCATAGCTGACATCGTCCGCGTCATCCTTGGACCCGGTGGGAAACACAGCGCCGACTCCGAGATAATCCGCGCCTCTCTCCTGCGCAAGGAGTGCCTGCTCCACGGTCTGCGCGGAGACGCCCAATATTTTGTCCGGTCCCAGGAGCCTGCGCACGTCCCCGGCCTCCATATCGTGCTGGCCCACATGGACGCCGTCCGCTCCCATAGCCAGGGCTACGTCCACGTTGTCATTGACGATAAAGGGAACCTTGTACCGGCGGCACAGGGCCTGTAGCTCCTTCGCCTCCTCAAGGAAGTGCTCGCCATCCAGATTTTTCTCCCTCAGCTGCAAAAAAGTGACTCCGCCCTGGAGTGCCTCTTCCACCACGCTTGCGAGTGTGCGGCCTTCCAGCCAGTACCGGTCTGTGACCGCATAGAGCAGGAGGCTCTCTTTTGTCACATTCATAATATTCCTCCTTCCGGCATATCTGTTCACAGAATCTGTGTCAGCGGACCTCGTACTTCGCTCCCTCGTCCAGGCACTTTCCGTCCATATGGCAGATCGCGTCAATGATCCGGTTTCTGTAGGTCGAGTTGCCCTCATAGTCAGCCAGGTGGGAATAGCCGATCTCCCCGGCAAGGCCCATGGCGCAGACCGCCGCTGCCGCCGCTTCCAGCGCGCTGTCCGGATTGGCCGTGACAAAGGCCGTCATCATCCCGGAAAGCTGGCAGCCGGTCCCGGTGATCCTTCCCATCTCAGGTCTGCCGTTTGTGATCACAAAGCATCTCTCCGCGTCCGCCACGAGATCGATGGCGCCGGTCACCGCGATGACCGATCCCGTCTCCTTCGCAAAGTCTTTCACAAAACGGACCGCTTCGTCCAGGTTGTCCTGCGTCACCGCATCCGCGATGTCCGCGTCCACGCCCTTGGTCGTGCCGCTCCCCAGAGCCAGCGCCTTGATCTCGGAGATATTGCCCCGGATGACCGTAAAGCGGTTGATCTCGATCAATTTGGCGGCTGTCTCCGTGCGAAGCCTGCTCGCGCCGGCGCCCACGGGATCGAGGAGCGTCACATGTCCCAGCTCCTGCGCTTTTTTGACCGCGCGCTTCATGCCTTTAATGCTTCGTTTGTTGAGCGTGCCGATATTGATGTTGAGGCCGCCGCAGATTGACGTTATGTCCTCCACGTCCTCGGGCTCATCGGACATGATGGGGCTTCCCCCGCAGGCCAGCAGAATATTGGCCACATCATTTACCGTCACATAGTTTGTGATGTTGTGTACCAGCGGTGTCTTTTTCCTCACTTCCTCCAGATACTTTCCAAGCATTTCGGTTCTCCTTTCTTTCCGGGAGCATAAGAAAAGCGGACATACAGCCTCTGTATGTCCGCGCATCGATCATTTCTGTCTGCTTCCCTACGTTGGCATTATCCAAATCAGGTTTACGGGTCGGCACCGTATAAGTGCCCTCTCAGCCTGCTCCGGCAAGCTCCCCTTTTGCTTTATTATGCTACCGGGTCAAAGTATTGTCAACCGGCTTCGCTTTGCTGTTGCCGACGGGCTTCGCCCTGCTATTGCTGGTAGGCTTCGCTCTGTCTGATCACCTTATAGAGGAGCCCCACCGACACAGCCATCATAATGACTTCCGTGCAAGGCTGCGCCCAGATCATGCCGCCGAATCCGAACAGGCGGTTTAAGAGAAGAAGGAGCGGCACATAGAGAACCAGCTGCCGGACCAGTGTGATCGCAAACGCGTACTGGGGCTTTCCCATGGCCTGGAAGGACATGCGGCTCATGGAGACCGCCCCTACGAACGGCAGAATCCACATGATCGTCCGCAGCACGCGGCTGCCCGTCGCGATGACCTCCGGCGACTGTGTGAAAATACCGATCAGCTGCGGCGCGAAGGCGCCGTATACGGCCATGATGCAGAGCTCCGTCCCGCTGCAGACCATAAGTCCCGCCTTCAGGACCTCGATCATTCGCCGGTAATTTTTTGCCCCGTAATTATATCCCATGATGGGCTGGGTCCCGGCCGCAAACCCCTGGTATACGTAATTGCCCAGCGACAGGATCTTCTGCGCGATCCCCATGGCGGCCACCGTCAGCTCGCCATAGCCCACCGCCAGGTTGTTGTTCACGATGTAGGCCGCCGAAGTCAGAAGCGTCTCCAGTGTCGCGGGGACGCCCACCCAGAAAATCTCCCTGAGGATCTCCGCCGTCGGCTTAATGTACTTGAGAGAAGGGGTGAGCAGCGTCTTCCCGCTGCCGTAGAACCACAGGGATACCAGCATCCCGGCTCCGTTTCCCAGGACCGTCGCGATGGCCGCGCCCCGAATCCCCATTCCCAGCCCGAAGATAAAGATCGGGTCCAAAATGATGTTTGCCGCCGTCCCGACGATCATTCCCGCCACGGATTGTTTCACGGAGCCCTCGCTCCGAAGGAGCTGGCCGAAGGTGTAGTTTCCCATCGTAAAGAGGCTCCCCAGCAGGATCACCTGCACATACTGTCTGGTGAACTCGAAGGTATTGGACTGGGCGCCGAGGCCCTTTACGATCGCGGACAAAAACAGCAGGCCGACCGCCGCCACGATGACACTGTCCAGAACCGTGAGTGCGAATCCGACCGTCACCGTGTGATCCGCCTTCTCCTTATTCCCGGCGCCCAGGCTCCGCGCGATCAGCGAAGAGGCGCCCGTTCCGATCATGTTCGAGATCGCGACCGAGATCATCATTACCGGATAGGCCAGGTTCACTGCGGCCAGCTGGTAATCGTCCCCCGTAAGGCCTATAAAATACGTGTCCACCAGGTTATAGAGGACCATGATGAACATTCCCGCTATAAGAGGTACGCCCAGCTTGACCACGGCCTTGGCCGGCTTCTCCTCCCGCAGGATGTATATGCGCTTGTCTTCCGATCCGTTTTTCATGCTTCCATGTATGTCCTTTCCCAAGATGTCTTCTGATTCAAGGCAGGCGCCGGAAACCCGCTCCCATCTGAATCACAGACAGTATATCACATCCGCGCCTGTCCTGTTCACGCGCCGCGGCCGTCTCTTCCTTTCCCCGCGCGGTCCCTCCATGTTCAATTTCATTCATCTTCCGTGCCTGTATCATTTACCGTGTTCTTCTACACTGCAATTCGTTAAATTTTTCTGCAGTTATCGCTTTAAAGTGCGAAAATATTGGTTGACGCAGGTGCGCCCCGCGTGCTAATATTCAAAACAAGTTGTGACGAAAAAGCAATCAGTTAAGGCTCGCAAAGCGAGCCGTCGCGCCGAGTGCGGGCTGCCCGTGGCAGCACCTTCCTTTCCGCACGCGTGCGCATCATTAAAGTTTTTGCAACCCGCTGATAAGGAGATTTAGGATGAATCGCACACTCTGCACTACCGACAACTTCTTCTTTTTCTTTAGCTTTAGCTTTACTGGCACCGAGGCAGTAAGGTTGATTTGTCATGCTGAAGAATTGTGAGAGCAGAGATTAAGAAATCCGTTCACAAAAGGTGTGGCACTTCAACAGGTGCCGCACCTTTTTTCAGTTATTACGCACTTGCCGCTGCCGGCCCGACCGGGCGCGGGATGCGCATAGCTGCCACCATATTTAAGAAGGGAAAGGAGCCCGCAAAATGAAGAACTATTATCAAAAAGAGATCGAGACCGCATCTCGGGAGAAGATCCTGGAGATCCAAAACGAGAAGATCGTGAAACAGGTGAAGTATGTCTATGACAACGTCCCCTACTATCGCGATCTCATGGACAAGAAAGGGGTGAAACCCGAGGATATCAAGAGCGTAGATGATATCAAAAAACTTCCTTTCCTCAGCAAGGATGACCTTCGCGAAGCCTATCCTTACGGCCTTCTTGGCACAGACCTCAAGAACTGCGTCCGTATCCAGTCCACTTCCGGCACCACCGGCAAGCGCGTCGTCGCCTTCTATACCCAGAAGGATATCGACATGTGGGAAGAGTGCTGCGCCAGAGCGATCGTCGCTGCGGGCGGCACCAATGAAGATGTCTGTCAGGTCTGCTACGGCTACGGCCTCTTCACCGGCGGCCCCGGCCTCAACGGCGGCTCCCACAAGGTCGGCTGCCTGACCCTGCCCATGTCCTCCGGCAACACGGACCGCCAGATCCAGTTCATGATGGACCTGAACGCGACCATTCTGTGCTGCACGCCTTCCTATGCCGCTTATATCGGAGAGTCCCTCGCGGAGCGCGGCTACAAGCCCGAGGACAACAAGCTCAAAGCCGGTATTTTCGGCGCCGAGCCCTGGACCGAGGAAATGCGCCGGAGCATCGAAAAGAGCCTGGGAATCAAGGCCTATGACATCTACGGCCTCACGGAGACCTCCGGTCCCGGCGTCTCCTTCGAGTGCGAAGAGCAGACCGGCATGCACATCAACGAGGACCACTTCTACGCCGAGATCATCGATCCCAAGACCGGCGAAGTGCTTCCCGAAGGCAGCAAGGGCGAGCTCGTCTTCACTTCCCTGGACAAAGAGGGATTCCCTCTTCTCCGCTACCGCACCAAGGATATCTGCATCCTTTCCAGAAAGAAATGCTCCTGCGGCCGCACTCACGTCAAGATGACCAAGCCTCTGGGCAGAAGCGACGACATGATGATCATCCGCGGCGTCAACGTATTCCCGAGCCAGATCGAAGCCGTTCTCCTCAAGGAAGGCTATACGCCCAACTACCAGATCGTCGTTGACCGCGAGAACAACACCGATACCTTCGACATCTATGTCGAGTTCACCCCCGAGCAGTTCTCCGACAAGATCGCGGACGTACAGGCCCGCGAGAAGGCGCTCAACGGAGCGATGCGCTCCATGCTGGGCATCGGTCCCAAGATTCACCTCGTGGCGCCCAAGACCATCACAAGATCCGAAGGCAAAGCCGTCCGCGTGATCGACAAGCGCAAGCTTCACTGATAAGGAGGTACGACAATGGCAATCACACAGTTATCCGCATTTCTTGAAAACAGGCCCGGAACCCTTTACGGCGCCGTCAGCGCCATTTCCGACGCCGGCGTCAATATCCGCGCTCTCTCCGTGGCAGACACCAGAGATTTCGGCATTCTCAGGCTCATCGTCTCCGATGTGGCAAAGACCAAAGAAGTCCTCTCCGACGGCGTCGTGATCACCGAGACCAAAGTCATCGCCGCCAGAATGAGCGACGAGGCCGGCTCCCTCAAAAAGATCCTGAAGATCATTCAGGACACCGGCGTCAATATCGAATATGTCTACGCTTTCACGTCCTCCATCGCAGGCTCCGCCTACGTGGTCCTCAGAGTCAATGACATCGAGGAAGCGGAAGCCGTTCTTGCCCGAGGCGGAATCAAGACACTCGCTGACAGCGATATGGAAGGCCTGCTGTAATAAATATTTGAATTAAGGCTCGCAGAGCGAGCCGCTGCGCCGCGTGCGGGCTGCCCGAAAGGCAGCTTCTACCCTTCCGCACGCGTGTGCATCATTTATCTCAGAAGGGGGATGGACCCCCTCTGAGATAAAGTAAGGCGGTCCCCATCCGCGCACATTTTCGTGCCCGTAATGGAGGCCGCCTCTTTTTTGACCTGAATTATGTATGATTCCTCAGTGCAGAGGTCTCTGTGCGCGCCGCGGTTCGATTCACGCACCCAGAATTCCTTTCAGGAAGATCTCAAGACCGATCGCGATCAGGATACATCCTCCCAGAACGGAAGCTTTCCAGGCAAGTTTTGTTCCGGCCCTGCGGCCGATCAAAAGCCCCCCGACACAGATCACAAACGTGACTGCCGCGATGATCAGTCCCGCGCAGTTTGCCACGACGAAATCATATTCGGCAATCGTGAATCCTACCGAAAGCGCGTCGATGGAAGTGGCGATTCCCTGGATCAGCAGGTCTCTTCCCGATACACTTCGATTCTGCGCTGCCTTCTCTTCTTCGCCTTCTTTTCTCTCACTGAGCCCTTCCAGGATCATCTTTCCCCCGATGTAGAGGAGCAGGATCAGCGCGATCCACGGGATGAACTGCCTGAACCACGAAAAGGCCTCGATAATGGTGTGTACGCACACCCATCCGATCATCGGCATAATGTATTGAAAGAAGGCGTATACGCCCGCTATGGCACAGATTCTTTTTCTGTGCATATTCGGCTCATGAAGGCCGTTCGCGAGCGATACAGAGAACGCGTCCATGGCGAGGCCGACTCCCAGCGCCGCGCTGTTTACGACAAATAAAAGATTCATCATTTCAAGACTTTCTGTTGTTCCCGATATTTAACGTTAAACCGTTACTTTTTAATGGCAACATAACAAGCGCATGTTAGTCAATCATAACTTCCGCCGTGTTTCCCTCAAAAGTCCTCGGACAAAAAAAGCATATGAGAAGAGAATCGAATCTCCTCTCATATGCTGAATAATTACGAATACTATTCCTTACCGGCAGAAACAGGGGATATCTCCTCTGCGTGATCAGCCGATGATATCCTTAACAACCGCCTTCAGGCTCTCATTGGTCGCATCGGCAAAGAAGTACTCCTTGAAGTTCTTGCCGGCAAATGCGCCCTTGACAAGTTCCTGATCCAGCGCGGGAAGGATCTCTTCCATGGTCTTGTAAGTCACGAGCTTGACCTGGTCGAGGATCTTCTTGTTTCTCTGCTCCGGAACTGCTCTCTCCTTGGGATATCCGCCGCCGGAGGGCTCGCAGAAGAGCTTCTCGAAGATGTACTCGAGGTTGAGGTCGCCGCCCCAGCCAAAGCCGAGTGCGAAAGGAAGAGAGATCGCGTTGCCGTCGTTGATCTGTGCGAATGTGTAAGCATCCAGAGGAGTAGCGACATGTCCGCAGATCACGCCGGGGAAGCTGTTGAGCGCCAGCATAGCGCCTTCGCCCGTGCCGCAGCCTGTGATGACGTAGTCGCAGGCGCCTGCGTTCAGAAGTGTAGCGGCAAGGATGCCGTTCTGTACATAAGTCAGCTGTGCCTCGTCGTCAGCCGCATACATGCCGTAGTTGCGAACTTCAAAGCCCATGGGTTCCACGACCTTGCGCAGAGCCTTCTCGATGATGCCGTTCTTAGCCGCCTGACTGTTCTCATTGATCAGTGCAATTCTCATTTTTTTACTCCTTAAATCAATAGCTGTATTAATTGTTAACTTATGTTCATTTTACTCAAATGAATTCGATACGTCCATCTTATCATCGCGTCATTCGGCGCTTCCATGGACGATTTCATGACAAATATGGACAAAGAAGACTTCTCACTTTCTGCAGATCAGGTCACCTCTGCGGCCCCGGTCACTCCCCGCGAATCTGCACCAGCACGATCGCGGCGAACATGATCACACACCCCAGAAGTTCTCTCGGCGTCATCCGCTCTCCCAGGAGAATGGCCCCTGCAATTACGGCAAATACCGACTCCAGACTCATCAAAAGAGAGGCCACCGTAGGGTCAGTGAACTTCTGCGCGACGATCTGCAGCGTGTAGCCGATGCCGCCCGAGACGATGCCGCAATAGAGGATCGGGATTATGGCGGACACTATTTTGGCCCAGCTGGGTCTCTCCAGGATCAGGGCGGCCACCGATGAGATCGCCGTGCAGGACGCGAACTGGATCGCGGAGATCCGGATGGGGTTGCCCAGCTTCACAAAGTGATCGCAGCACAGAATATGGCCGCTGAACAGGACCGCGCAGATGCAGACCAGCGTGTCGCCCCGGCCGAGGGAAAAACCTTCCGTCATGCACAGAAGATACATCCCGACTACGCCGAGCAGGACGGCCAGCCACACGACCGCGGAATTCCTCTTTTTGAAAAACACGAAATTGATCACCGGCACGAGGAGCATGTACATGGCCGTGATAAAGCCGGCTTTTCCGGCTGTCGTGTAGACGACGCCCATCTGCTGAAAAATGCTGGCGGCGGCGAGAAATGCGCCGCAGCAAATGCCGCCGACGATGGTATCTCTCCGATACCGGGCGCACTGCTGCGCGCTGTAGGAGGCTAGCTTTTCCTTCTCCGAGGCGATGGGCATCGCGGAGACCGCTCCCACGGCCACGGCTGCAAGCGCCATGCGCGCCGCGTTGAACGTGATCGGTTCGATGCTCTCCATGCCGACGCGCTGAAAGACAAAAGCCGTCCCCCAGATCATGGCGGTCAGTATCAGGAGCGCATTTCCAAGCATTCTTTTATTGTCACTCATTTTATCTAAACTTCCTTGTTATGAGACTTCTTACGGTATGCAGGCAAGGCTCGACGGGCGAGCCGCCGCGCCACAGAAAGATTGTATCACATCGCGCGCAAACAAAAACTCCGAAAAACCGCCCTTGGGATTTTTCGGAGTTCTATTGGTTTCATTACTCTTTGCCGCTCTGTTTTTTGTCTTATTTTTCCAGAAGCTGCATAAACGCCCTTGTCTGTCCCTCCACATCGCTGCCGTAGACGGCGCTTCCGGCTACGATCAGGTTGGCGCCGGCCTCCAGTACGACATGAACGTTGTCGGTCTTGATGCCGCCGTCCACTTCGATCTGAAGGGGAGGATTGACCTTCTCCGCCTCTTCGCGAAGCCTCCGGATGCGCTCCGTGGAGGCCGGAATGTACTTCTGGCCGCCGAAACCGGGCTCCACCGTCATGACCAGGACGAGATCCAGGTCCCCAAGAATCGGGAAGAGAACCTCCACCGGCGTTTTGGGTTTGATCGAAATGCCCGCCTTGCATCCCAGCGCGTGGATCCTGTCGATCAGCGCTTTCGCCGCCGCAGCTGCGTCCTCCGGCGTCTTGCCTTCCTGATCGAGTTCCGCCGCGTAAGGGGCGTCCGCGTACTGCGCGTTGCCGCCCGGCAGCACTTCATAGTGGAAAGTGATGGTGTCCGCCCCGGCCTTGGCAAAAGGCTCGAGATGTCTCTCCGGATTTGTCACCATGAGGTGTACGTCCAGGACCTGATCCGTAAACTGCCGGATGCAGCGCAGGATCGGTTCTCCGAAGGAAATCTCCGGCACAAAATGTCCGTCCATCACATCAAAGTGCACGTAAGTCGCTCCGCCTTCCTTTGTCTGCAGGATCTGCTCCCCCAGCCTTCCGAAATCCGCCGACAAAATAGAGGGGGCCAGTTCATTTTTTCGCTTCATAACGTCGTCCTTTTCAGCCTTCTACAAACGCTTTTACTTGTGAACAGTCCGGTTGTGAGGCGATTGATCTTTGATCAATCAGCCTCTACAAACGCTTTGACCTGTGAACAGTCCGGTTGTGAGGCGATTGATCTTTGATCAATCAGCCTCTACAAACGCTTTGACCTGTTTGTAGATTCCTTCCCCGTCAAGCATATACTTATGCAGCAGCACCTCCGCGGACGCAGACTCGCCGAATACGTCGCGCACGCCGATCCTGTACATCTTCGTCGGGCATTTCTCCGACAGGCACTCTGCCACAGCGCTGCCCAGCGCGCCGATGATGCTGTGCTCTTCCGCCGTGACGACCTTGCCGGTCTTGGAGGCGGTCTTTACGATCAGGTCTTCATCGAGCGGCTTGATGGTGCAGATGTTGACGATCTCCGCGTCGATTCCGTCTTTTGCCAGCATGTCCGCCGCCTCGATCGCGGACGCCACGCACAGGCCGTTGGCGATGATACTCACGTCCTTGCCTTCGCGGATGACGCTGCCCTTGCCGATCTGGAAATCGTAGTCCTCATCGAAAACTACCGGCACTGCGGCGCGGCCAAAGCGGATGTAGACCGGTCCTTCATGTTTGACAGCCGCCCTGATCGCTTTTCTCGCCTCCGTGTCATCCGCGGGGCACATGACGACCATGCCTGGGATCTCGCGCATGAGCGCCAGGTCCTCCAGACACTGGTGGGAAGCGCCGTCCTCACCGACAGTGATGCCGGCGTGTGTCGCGCCGATCTTCACGTTCAGGTGTGGGTAGCCGATCGAGTTGCGGACCTGCTCATAGGCGCGGCATGCCGCGAACATCGCGAAGGAGCTTGCAAAAGGCACCATGCCGGCGGCCGCGAGGCCTGCCGCGATGCTCATCATATTGCCTTCCGCGATTCCGCAGTCAAAGTGTCGGTCGGGATATGCTTTCGCAAAAACACCGGTTTTGGTCGAACCAGCCAGGTCTGCGTCCAGTACTACAAGATTGGGCATCTCCGCGCCCAGCTCCAGAAGAGTTTTTCCGTATGATTCGCGTGTCGCGATCTTTTTTACTTCGCTCATAATGTCTCACCAATCCTTTCCAGATCCGCCATGGCGATCTCGTACTGCTGCGCGTTCGGTGCCTTGCCATGCCAGTCGGCGACGCCTTCCATGAAGGAGACATCCTTGCCCTTGAGCGTCTTGCAGATGATCGCGGTGGGCAATCCTTTGACAGATCTCGCCTCCGCAAAAGCCGCTGCCAGCTGCTCAAAGTCATGCCCGTCCTCCACGCAGATCACGTGGAAATTGAAGGCTTCAAACTTCTTGTCAATCGGATAAGGATTGTTGACTTCTTCGATCTTTCCGTCAATCTGAAGGCCGTTGTTGTCGACGATCACACAGAGGTTGTCGAGCTTTTTTGCCCCCGCGAACATGGCGGCCTCCCAGACCTGTCCCTCCTCGATCTCGCCGTCGCCCAGCAGCGTGTAGACGCGGTAGTCTTTCTTCTGCACCTTGGCTGCCAGCGCCATGCCGACCGCGCAGGAGATTCCCTGTCCCAGGGAGCCCGTGCTCATATCGATGCCGGGCAGAAGATTCATGGACGGATGTCCCTGAAGGCGTGATCCGAGGTGGCGGAAGGTCTTGCACTCTTCCCTGTCAAAAAATCCTCTCTCCGCCATCACTCCGTAAAGGCCGGGGCAGGTGTGGCCCTTGGATAAAACAAATCTGTCCCTGTCGGGATCACTGGGCTTTGCGGGATCTATGTTCATCTCTTCCATATAGAGGTAGGTAAAGATCTCCGCCGCCGACAGAGATCCGCCCGGATGCCCTGCCTTGGCGTAATAAACCGCAGTAACAATATTTTTCCTCACCTGATTGGCTGTTTTTTTCAGTTCCTGTACGTTCATCTGTGCTCCATTCCTTAGTGTTAATATATGTTTCCCTGCCGCTATTATAGCTTTTTAAACCCGCTCTGTCATTTGCCGCCGCAGATTTTTCTCTCCTTTGTGAAAGTTCGGCAAGTAATTCCCCCAAAACAGACCTTCCATTGTCAATAACAGACAACAAAGGGGCTGTCGCACTAAGCGGGGAAGTTTGATAATCCTACGCTTGTGCGTCATGCCCCTTCTAAACTGCATTGAATTTGCAGGGATTCTCACAGATCCTTCCCTCGCTCCGGAGCGCAGGAAGGATCACCCAGAAACTCCGCGAATTCAACACCTTTTCCCCGGGCCCATCCATCCCTGTCCATAAACGATATGATTTTCAGTAAAGATCAGTCTACAAGCGCCGAGTACTCCTCAAGTTTCTTTCTGGCCTCCGGGCTGATATTTCTGGGAACCGCTATGCGGATTTCCACGTACTCGTCGCCCTTCTTGGGCGTTCTGCCCGCTGTGTGGATGCCTTTCTCCCTCAGGCGGATCTTATTTCCGGGCTGGATGCCGGCAGGGATCTTGCATTTGACGCTTCCGTACAGGGTGGGGAGCATGGCTTCTCCGCCCAGAACTGCGGTCGCGTAGGGAATCTGCGCGTATGTGTACAGGTCCAGGCCGTCCCTCGTGTACTCGCTGTCCGGATCGATATGGATCTCGATCAGAAGGTCGCCCTTCTTCCCGCCTGCGCCCGCCATTCCGCGGCCGCGAAGGCGGATCTTCTTTCCTTCCTCGATACCGGCGGGGATCTTGACCTCCAGGGTCGTCAGATTCGCCTTACTTCCGGACGCGGCAGGATCCTGCAGCTGAATCCTCTTTGTGGCGCCCAGCGCCGCGTCCCTGAAACTCACCGTCAGGGAGCTGGTCATATCCAGCGACTGCTGCCTGGAGGCCTGCCTGCCGCCGAAAACATCGTCGTCAAATCCGCCGAACCCGTAACCGCCGAATCCCGAGCCGCCCGAATACCTGCGGGAGCTGCCGCCAAACATGTCTCCGAACATGCTCCTGAACAGGTCCTCCGCGTCCTGGCCGCTGAAATGGAAGGACTGATAGCCGTTTCCGTCGCCGCCGTAGTAGCGGTAGCCTCCGCCGCCTCCGGCTCCGGCGCCTCCGGCCGGTCCTCCGGTTCCGTCGAACGCGGCGTATCCGTACGTATCGTAGAGCTTTCTCTTCTCAGGGTCACTCAGGATCGCGTAGGCTTCTCCCACATCCTTGAATTTCTGTTCCGCGTCCTTGTCTCCGGGGTTGGCGTCCGGGTGATACTTCTTGGCCAGTTTTCTGTACGCGGATTTGAGCTTCTTATCGTCTGCACTGCGGTCGACGCCGAGTATTGCATATAAATCTTTGTTCATGTCATTTCCTCCTGTCTGTATGTAAACTTACCGGGAATGCGGCACCTGCGGCCGCACTCTCTTCAGTATTGTATCGTTTGTTCTATTTTGACTATAACAGATATGTGAGCGAATGGCAAGTGGTATTTGTGTATCACCGGTTCTTGTTTTGTCACGGGTTTTGTGTCACGGGGACGTATCTACTGACACATTTTGTCCCAAAATGTGTCAGTAGATACGTCCCCGTGACACACCGGTGGAATTTTTTCGCTTAATGAGAGATAATAGAAGAAGATTATATTATTTCGTTAAATTAAGTTTGTTATATCAAATCATTGAGGTATCACTATGTTTCAATCTTTTTCCGTAACAATCCCGACAATACCCGGGAATGAATTTGACCTGCGCGATTTCGGCGCCGTCGGCGACGGCCGCACTTCCAACACGTCGGCCTTCCGAAAAGCTATAGAAGCGGCTGTTGAGCAAGGCGGCCGTGTCATCGTCCCGAACGGCATCTGGCTGACAGGTCCCATCAGGCTCCTTTCAGGCGTGGAGCTGCACCTGCAGGACAACGCCGTGATCCTGTTTGATAAGAATCCGCAGGAATATCCCCTGATCATAACAGATTACGAGGGGGTCACGAGAATCCGCACCGTATCTCCCATCCACGCGGAAAATGCCGAAAATATTGCCATCACCGGAAATGGCGTCATAAACGGAAACGGCCACCTGTGGCGCCCCGTCAAAGAATTCAAGATGACAAGCCGGCAGTGGAAGGAGCTTCTTAAGAAATCTCCCTATGTGCTCGAGTCCAAAGAAGGCGGAATCTGGTTTCCTACGCAAAGTATGTACGATACCGCGGTCATGGGCGAGATTTTCCCCGGCGACTATAATACTTACGACGAATCGCTGGCCGCCGCTTCACCTCACTACGACTTCTACCGTCCGGTGATGGTGAGTCTGCGTCATTGCAGGAATATTTTGATCGAGGGCGTTCATCTGCAGGATTCGCCGGCCTGGAATGTGCACCCTTATTTCTGCGAGCACCTGACCGTGCGCGGCGTGAGGATCACCAATCCCGCTTATGCGCAAAACGGCGACGGCATTGATGTGGAGTCCTGCCGGTATGTCCACATCCACCACTGTCAGTTCCAGACCGGGGACGATGGGATCTGCCTCAAGGCCGGCAAGGACCGCGAGGCCAGAAAGCTTCTTAAGCCCTGCGAGGACGTTCTGGTCCACGACTGCGAAGTCGGCATGAGCCACGGCGGCTTTGTCATCGGGAGCGAGATGTCCCGCGGTGTCCGCAATGTTCTCGTGAAAGACTGCACCTTTATCGATTCGGACGTCGGCATCCGCTTCAAGAGCGCCATGGGCCGCGGAGGCGTCGTGGAGGAGATCCACCTCGAGAACATTCTCATGTTCGGCATCAAGAAAGAATGTCTCACCATGACCATGAACTATGTTCTCAACACGGTCAGCGGGGATGACCCCGTCGTGCAGAGCACGGATCCGGAAGACATTCCCACTTTCCGTAATATCGAGCTGAAAAACTGCCTCTGCCGCGACGAGGGCGCGCACTATGTCATACAGCCGATGAGCGGCCATCCGGAGACGATCCAGGATATTCGCATGATCGAATGTGAGCTTGGCGTCAGGAAGTGATGTGTCAGGGGGACGTATCTACTGACACATTTTGGGGGAGGGAGCTTCTGGGGCTTCTGTTCATCGTTGTGACAAATTTGAGGTGATTCTGCTGATTTGGTGCCGGAGGAAGGGGCTTCTTCGGCACCTTTTCATCATTGCGATAATTTTGATGTAACTCTGCTAATCTGGTGCCGGAGGAAGGGACTTCTCCGGCATCTGTTCATCACTCTCATCTGGCATCTGAGTGTGTTGGATTATTTGAGCTCTTTTTTCTTCATGGCCCCCACCGTTTTTTCTGATTGCCGGCACATAGTAATGAAATCAGGACAATTTACATGCGAGTTGGATTATAGACAAGAATTCTTCCTCCATGGCCCCCATTCCAGGCAGCAGATGCTGCACTGTATGGGGGCCATGGACACCATAACAAGCCTTATAATCCAACTTGCCTTGAAAGACTCCGATATTTACAGTTTTTTGGCTTATTTGTCTGTTTCCCATGGGGGCAAGTTAGCTAAATCCCCTTCATATGATCCAACCAATGGAAGACGCAGAAATCCGGCCATTTCGGCCGGATTTTCAGCGCTTATTCAGGCCTTTCCATTTTTACGCACCCCCTGACACACCCCCCAAAAAATGTGTCACTTGATACGTCCCCCTGACACACTTATTCACCTATTGACACGCTGGGTAAATAGGCTTATAATCCATTTACCCACTGAAAAGCGTAACAATTCAGCACACATATAAGGAGCTCTCATGGCACAGGATTTATTAAAAGCAGAACACCTTGCAGCCTCCGTGGAGGACGCAGAAATACTCAGAGACGTAAGTCTCCGTATAGGGCGCGGCGAGACCCACGTGATCATGGGCCCCAACGGCGCCGGAAAATCGACACTCGCCGGAGTACTGATGGGCAACCCGGCTTACACGGTGACCGGCGGAAGCGCCCTCTGGGAGGGCGAAGACCTCCTGGCGATGTCCCCGTCCGAGCGGGCGAAGAAGGGACTTTTCCTCTCCTTCCAGAATCCCGTCGAGGTCCCCGGCATCTCGCTGGAGAACTTTGTGCGCAGCGCCCTCTCCCAGAAGACAGGAAAACCCGTCCGCATCTGGAGCTTCCGAAAGGAAGTCAAGGCCGCCCTCGAGACACTGGACATGGACGAGTCCTACGCGGAGCGCGACCTCAATGTCGGCTTTTCCGGCGGCGAGAAGAAAAAGGCCGAGATCCTGCAGCTTCTGCTTCTGAAGCCCGCCCTCGCCATTCTCGACGAGACCGACTCCGGCCTCGATGTGGACGCGGTGCGCACGGTTTCCAAAGGAATTGAAGCATTCCAGGCGGACAAATCCGCCTCTCTCCTGATCATAACCCACAACGCTGCGATCCTCTCCGCCCTCAAAGTGGACGCCGTCCACATCCTGGCGGGCGGAAAGATCGTGGCGGAAGGCGGCCCCGAGCTGATCGAAAAGATCACGAAGGAAGGCTTTGCCGCCTATGAAGAGGACACACAATGAAAGAAAACAAGACTTACGTCGAAGAGGGCGACCGCTCCTTTTACGACTTTCGGTATGACGATAAAGACAGCTACAAGGTGGCCAGCGGCCTGACACCGGACATCATCCGGCAGATCTCCCGCGAGAAGAAGGACCCGGACTGGATGCTGGAGTTCCGCCTTCGGTCTCTCGATATTTTTACCAAAATAGCGATGCCTGACTGGGGTCCCTCCATAGAGGGCCTCAACATGGACAACATAGTCACTTATGTGCGCCCCAATACCGAGCGCATGCACACCGACTGGAACGACGTGCCGGAAGATATCAAGAACACTTTCGAGCGCCTGGGGATCCCCCAGTCCGAGCGGGAGTCCCTGGCCGGCGTCGGCGCCCAGTACGACTCCGAGCTGGTCTATCACAATGTCCGCAAGGAAGTGGCCGAGCAGGGCGTCATCTATACGGATATCGAGAGCGCGCTTCGCGGAGAATACGCGGACATGATCCGCTCCCACTTCATGAAGCTCGTGCCGCCCGAGGACCACAAATTCGCGGCGCTGCACGGCGCGGTCTGGTCCGGCGGATCCTTCGTCTACGTCCCTCCGGGGGCGGACGTCGAGATCCCGCTGCAGTCCTATTTCCGCCTCAATGCGCCCGGCGCGGGCCAGTTCGAGCACACCCTGATCATCGTCGACAAGGGCGCCCGGCTCCACTTCATCGAAGGCTGCTCGGCCCCCAAGTACAACGTGGCCAACCTCCACGCGGGCTGCGTGGAACTGTTCGTCGGGGAAAATGCGACACTCCGCTACTCCACCATCGAGAACTGGTCCAAGAACATGTACAACCTCAACACAAAGCGCGCCAAAGTAGAGAAAGGCGGCAAGATCGAGTGGGTATCGGGATCTTTTGGCTCCCATGTCTCCTATCTCTATCCCATGAGCATCCTGGCCGGAAAGGGAGCACGCTGCGAGTTCACGGGCGTGACTTTTGCAGGGGCGGGCCAAAATCTCGATACCGGCTGCAAGGTCGTCCACAACGCGCCGGAAACCAGCAGCTACGTGAACACCCGCTCCATCTCAAAGAGCGGAGGGATCAGTACTTTCCGGAGCGCCGTCGTCGTGGGCAGCAAAGCCCACGGCAGCAAGTCCTCCGTATCCTGCGAGTCCCTGATGCTTGACTCCGAGTCCCGCTCCGACACGATCCCGGCCATGGATATTCGCACCAACAAGGCGGATGTGGGCCACGAGGCCAAAATCGGGCGCATCTCGGATGAAGCCGTCTTCTACCTGATGAGCAGAGGCCTCTCCGAGGAGGAAGCCAAGGCGCTGATCGTCAGCGGTTTTGCGGAGAATGTCTCCAAGGAGCTGCCTCTGGAATACGCCGTAGAGATGAACAACCTGATCCGCATTGAAATGAAGGGAGCGATCGGCTGATGGAATTGACAGTAAATAAACCGCTGGCCGGGACCTTCGGCTGGCTGCAGGTCGGCGGAAAGCGCATCGATCTGCAGGAAGAAATACACAGGCAGAGCTGCGTCCTAAGTCCCGGAGAGACACGCACCCTCTTACTGGAAGATCAGGGCGCGTCCGAATATGAGATCACGCTCGGGGAAGGTGCCCGCCTAAATCTGGTCCAGCTTCGGGGAGCCTCAGGGAAAAGCCTGTCCTATAACAATGTCCGGGTCACATGCGCGGACAGGGCCTTTTTTGGCTGGTACCGAATAGTGACGGGAGGCTCCGAAACCTATGACAACTGCTCCGTGACACTCGAAGGCAGAGAGAGCACCTTCGAGGCCAATGTCTGCTACCGCCTGGCCGGCAGCGAAAAATACGACCTCAACTGTGAGGCGATCCACGAGGGGAAGCGCACGCAGAGCGCGATCTCCGCCTCCGGCGTTCTCTCTGACAAGGCTTTCAAGCTCATGCGCGGGACCATTGATTTTCGGACGGGCTGCTCGGGCTCTGTCGGAAATGAGTCCGAAGATGTGCTTCTTCTGAGCGAAGAAGTGCGCAATCAGAGCGTACCGGTGATCCTGTGCTCGGAGGAAGACGTCGTCGGCAACCACGGCGCCTCCGTCGGCAGGCCTGATGAAGGGCTGCTCTTCTATATGGAGACGCGCGGCATCGACGAGGAGACCGCCTGCGAGATGCTGGCGCAGGCCAAATTGGATTCCGTGATCGGCAGGATCCCGGATCCCCTGATCAGAGAAAACGTCCGGGAAAAAGTCCGGGAAAACATCCGGGAAAAGACCCCCGAACATGGCCGGGAGAAGACCCCCGAACTTGACCGGGACACAGCCTTTCAGGCAGCACCGGAAGGAGAATGACTATGGAAAGAATAAATACGGAAAGAACAACTACGGAAATAATGAATATCCGAAATGATTTCCCTATTTTCAGAGATCATCCCTCTCTGGTCTACCTGGACAACGCCGCGACGACCCAGAAGCCTTCCTGTGTGATCGAAGCGGTCCGCCGCTTTTACGAGACCGAGAACGCCAACCCGCTTCGAGGGCTCTATGACCTGGCCCAGCGTGCGACGGCCGCCTATGAGGAGTCGCGGGAGGCTGTCGCCGGCTTTATCGGCGCGGCAAGTCCCGAGGAGATCATCTTTACCCGAAATGCCTCGGAGAGCCTGAACCTGGTGGCCTACAGCTATGGGACCTTCCTGAAGGAAGGCGACGAGATCCTGATCAGCGTTATGGAGCATCACAGCGACCTCATTCCCTGGCAGCAGCTGGCCGGGAGGAGCGGTGCCATTTTGAAATTTCTCGAATGCGACGCGGAGGGAAGGATCACCGAGGAGGCTTTTCGCGCGACTCTCACGCCAAGGACCAGGATCGTGTCCATGACCCAGATTTCCAACGTTCTGGGCGTCCGTAATGATATAAAGACCTTTGCCCGCCTGGCCCATGAGGCCGGCGCCGTCTTTGTCTGCGACGGAGCCCAGAGCGTCCCCCATCTCCCGGTGAATGTCCGGGACCTGGACGTCGATTTTTTGGCCTTTTCCGGCCACAAGATGCTGGCGCCCATGGGAATTGGCGTACTCTACGGCAAAAAAGCGCTCCTCGAAAAGATGCCTCCCTTCCTGACCGGGGGCGAAATGATCGAATATGTGACCCGAAAGGACGCTACATGGGCAGAACTTCCCCACAAATTTGAGGCGGGGACCGTCAACGCGGCGGGAGCCGTCGGCCTGAGGGCGGCCATCGAGTACTATAACAGGACGGGGTTCGATACCATTGTCAGGCGGGAGGAAGCTCTGGGCGAACTGGCCTTTGACGCCCTCTCATCGATTCCGCATCTGCATATCATGGGAAGCGGGCAGGCGAAAGAGCACAACGGCATCTTCTCTTTCACCTTGGACGGCGTCCATCCCCACGACATAGCGGAGATCTTAAATGCGGACGGCGTGTGCATCCGGGCCGGCCACCACTGCGCCCAGGTCCTGATGCAGCACCTGAAGACCCCGTCCACGGTGCGCGCCAGCCTCGCTTTTTATAATCGCGAGGAGGACATCGAGCGCCTGGCGCAGAGCCTTAGGACTGTGAGAAGGAGGATGGGCTATGTCGAATAGTTTTTACCGGGAGATCATAAACGAGCACAACCTGCGGCCGCTCCACAAACACATCCTGCCCCGCGCGGGCCTGTCCCACCGAGGCGTCAATCCCAGCTGCGGCGATGACATAACCCTGCAGCTGACCATACGGGACGGAGTGATCTCGGAAGGCGCCTTCAGCGGTGACGGCTGCGCCATTTCACAGGCCAGCGCCGATATGATGCTGGACCTGATCATAGGCCGGACGCCGGAAGAGGCGCGCCATCTCACCGATCTGTTCCTGCGGATGATCAAGGGAACCGTGACGGAAGACGAGCTGGAAGAACTGGAGGAGGCAGGGAGCCTTAAGGACATCTCCCACATGCCCGCGAGAGTCAAGTGTGCCGTGCTGGCGTGGCACACGCTGGAGAAAATTTTGTGACAGGGGGACGTATCAACTGACACATTTTAGGAGTGACAGGGCGTATCCGCGATGTGACAGGGGGACGTATCAAGTGACACATTTTGAACAAAATGTGTCACTTGATACGTCCCCCTGTCACTCGCAGATACATCCCCCTGTCACTCCGTTCAAAATGTGTCAGCTGATACGTCCCCGTGACACAAAAAAAGGCAATCCGTGGACGGATTGCCTTTTTTGAAATACTAAATTCAATTCTGCGTCTTGGACGAAACCCCTACACTTGCCGGATTCAGAACCGTCTTTGAATAATT
>JAFUFL010000037.1 GCA_017469935.1 Lachnospiraceae bacterium | reverse complement strand
CGCAGCGTCGTCTCCGGCACAAGCGTCCGCAGCGTTTCCCAGTCGGAAGACTGCAGGCAGGTGCGCACGGTGGAAGCACTGATCGCCTTGCCGCCGGCTTCCTTGCGGGGGATGATCTCGCAGGCGATGCCGGCTTTTGGCAGATCCTGCGCCATGATTCGGTTGTAAATGCCCGTCACTTCGCTGGTCGGCTCCTCGCCGACGTATCGCACGTTGATCCCGAGCGCGGCGGCGATCTTCGTGAAGATCCTGATATCCAGCTTCGCATGGCCTGTGATCACAGCCGACTCATCCTTGAGAAAATAGCTCGGAAATGTGGCGTTTGAGATCATATAGGGGCCGCTGTCGTGCAGGACGATGCCTGGAATATGCGCGGTCCCGTCCAGAATCAGCTTCTTGCGGACAGAGAAGGGCACGAGGCTGGCGTCTTCGCTCACGATAAAGAGGTGCAGCGCATCACAGGATGCTGCTGCGGTCTCCACGAGATACTGGTGGCCGAGCGTGAAAGGATTGGCATTCATGACGATGGCTCCGATGCGGGCAGCGGAAGGTGACGCCTTGACGTTCCCGACTGAGCCGGCAGGAACCTCCGCCTGCAGATCCTTGATATAATTCGCGAACCCGTCGCGCCTGTTCTCCATAAAGACCAGCGTATCGTCCACGCGCGCGATCTCGTAAAAGCCCAGATCCCCGAAGAAAAGAGCGGAACTGATCTTGGTGTACAGGAACAGGTGCATATTGCCGCGGTTAAACTGCACATTGATCAGGTGGCTGATGATCGAGTTCAGAAAACCTTCCCCCTGGTGCTCATGGCTGACCGCGAAGCAGCGGAGTGTATTCCCGAAGCAGCTCCCCGTCCCGATTATGTTATAGTCCTCGTCATACATCGCGCAGGTGTAGTCCAGATTCGCGTCTCTTTTGATACCTTCCTGATCCAGCAGCCTGTCGATCTGGGAAAAGGCATATTTGTCACCGGGATAGATCTCGGAAATAGTATATTCTGACATTTTTTTCTCCTGTCTGATAGCCGTCTGACAGCCGTTACAGCGGTAATGCTTACGTCTCCTTCATAAAATGAAGCATATATGAGAGCCCGAGAAGGTCCGCGCTCCCGCCCGGCGACAGGTTCTCGGAGATGAACTGCAGGTCAAGTGCCTCGATCCTGGAGACCGAAGGGCTGGGGTCCTGCGAAAGCAGTTCCCTGATCTGCTGCGTGACCTCCAGCTGCCTCTGTCTTCCGCCTCGGGCGATCAGATTGGTGTCCGTCTCTGCGCTTATGATCGCCAAAAGAGCGACAGCCCCCGCGCGGTCCATGGAAGCGCCATTTGAGAGTTCCCGTTCCAGAACAGGAAGACCGGCATTTAATACTGCGGGGAACCCGTCTTCGGCCTGCCCGCGCACGCCGCGGATCCCATATTCGAGAAAGAGCTTTTCGCCCACAGTTCCTGCATCTGCCGGATTCTTAAGACGAGAGAAATCTCTGGCGGCGATCCCCTCGGCAATTCTCCCGCATTCGGCGAGGACAGCGGCAGGATCTTTCCAGAGAGAGTGATCGAGTCGTCCCAGCGCCGCACAGACAATGCCCATAGAGAAAATTGCGCCTTTATGTGTGTTCACGCCCCCCGTGACCGCAAGCATTTCCCGCTCGGCGATCACGCCCTCCTGCCGGATCAGACGAAACGTCTCGGACGGGGCCTCGCTGCGCGTGTCCATCCCCGCTTCGGCGCAGCGCCTGAAATAGGGCATGAGCGCCGAAGCGCTGTCCATAAACGTAAAGATGTCCATATCCCTGTGGCTCCCTGTATTTGCCCGGTCCACGAGTCCCGGCTTCGGTGTCGTGCATACTTCGTAGAGGAGCGCGCGGCAGGCGTCGCGCGCGATGACCTGCACGTCCGCGGCTCTCACAAAATCCGTAAGCATCTGCGCGGTTTTCGCCTGCAGCTGCGCGGCAGTGTGAGTCCGGCTCCTCGCGCATATTTTGGCAGGCTCTCCGCAGAGCAGGCAGGTCCGCGGGCCAAGTCCGATCTCGCTCCGGTCCAGCTTCCTGCCGGTCTCATCAAGCACATCCATATCGAAGAGGCGGCCGATCGCGTCGTGGTCCTCGACCTCTGAGGTCATTTGCTTGACCGTGAACGCCGGCATATCGATGATAAAATATCCCTCATTCCCGGTCGTTTCGTCAAAAGACAGCTCAAATGTACTTTTTCTGCGGAACCGCATCAGCTGCTGACGGATCTGTTCGCATCCGTGAAGAAATCCCCGGCGGATCAGCGGATTGTTTTTTACAGGGCCCGCTATATTCATTGTAAAGCATACCAAAGTGGAGCCGGGGTACCTGCGCAGCAATTCCGTCTGCCGGAAGAGCCGGCGCTCCCGTGCCTCCATCATATCCATAACGGAGACCTCCGGACCGCTTAATGAATAATCCTTGTCGCTGTTTTGTGAGATCATTTCAAGCCTTTCCTTTCTTAAGCGCCTCCATAAACAGGCGCACCTGCGAGAGTTCCAACGCGTCCGGTGTGCCGTAGATGTACGTTCTGCGGACAAAAGGTTCCCCATCCTCAAATGTACAGGGCCGGATATCGCCGCCGAAACGGTCCAGTGCGATCTCAGGCACTATGGCCCATCCGATCCCGCGCGCCGCCATCTCTGTACAGGCTGCGATGCTGTCGACACTGAACCCTTCCGCATTTCGAATACCGTTTTCCCGCAGCCAGCGCGAGATACGCACGGACTGGACGGGATCTGTCTGATGGCCTATGTAAGTGTACTCGTTAAGAGGCCTTCCTTTATTATCCCTGCTGCATATGACACATACGGATTCCTGCGAGAGCAGGAATTTTGTGCCGTCCCAGGGATAATCACCTCGGAGGACCGCAATGTCGAGCATTCCGTCTGTCAGAGTTTTGAACAGATCCTGGCTGCGGCCTGTCCGGATATTAAGTCTTACATCCGGGTATTTCTTATGGTAAGAAGCGAGTACATCCGGAAGTCTGTAGAGCGCGTAATTAACGGAGATGCCTGCCCGGAGCGTGCCGCAGACGGTGTCCCGGATCGAGTCCAGACGCGTGCGCATTGCTTCCAGCTCCTTTGCCGCAGCGCTGCTGCTGCGGTAAACTTCTTCCCCTGCGGGCGTGAACCGTATTCCCTGGCGGGAGCGGACCAGAATCTGCGTATCCAGTTCTTCCTCAATCGCCATGATCCTCTTGGAGAGAGCGGACTGCGTCATGAAGAGCCTGTCTGCAGCTTTGGTGATGTTCTCGGTTTCATGCAGTGCTTTTAATAATAAAAAATCTTTTTCCGTCATAAAGAGCCTCTTATCTGTTATCTGCCTCTTCTACATCATACATAAAAGGCGGAAGAAACGGAAGAGTATAAGCATGATTAAAAGGAATGGAAAGTCTGATCCAGATGGAATAAAATGGCAGTTCTCATGAATATTTAGCCGGAGAAAATATGGATACACTATCGTATTTGCTCGCTCTAATACAAATTACACAAGTATTCCTGAATGGAATGAATAATAGCAAATATTAAGAATTTTACAGAATGGATGTATGAGAATATGATAAGCACAGATCAAGCGGAGGTCACCGGCCTTCGAAAAATACACAGCAACGGAAAACATGAAATCAGAACAAACATCATTCACGACAAGGAGGAAACGAAATGATCATTGAGAAGAGCGCAATCGCAGGCACGCTGGAGTCCAGTGACGTGCAGGTCGTGGTAGAACCCGGAACCGGAATCGAACTCAGCATTGAGAGCAGTGTCATCAACCAGTACGGCAGGCAGATCAAGGCTGCAATCCTGGAGACCCTCGACAGACTTGAAGTGAAAGACGCGAAAGTTACAGTCGTTGACAAAGGCGCCTTGGACTGCACCATCAAGGCGAGGGTTGAGTGCGCTGTCTACAGGTCCTGCGGAAAATCGGCAGCGGGACTTCCCTGGGGCGCAGCGATAAGGTGACAGGAGCACCGCGGAAAACATACCTGAAATAATCAGAACTTCAAAGAAAACGCTAATGGAACTTCAGATGGAGCTTCAACAGAAGATCGTAAATCATATACGAGAAAGGGAGTCAAAAGATGAGTAAAGTCATTACACGCAAGAAACCAGTTAAGAACCGCCTCCGCAGAACAATGATGTTCATGAACGCCCAAAAGCCCGGCCTGATCAAGGATGCATTTATATACGGAACAGACAGCATCATCCTTGATCTGGAGGACGCGGTCGCAGAGAACCAGAAGGACGCCGCGAGATTCAGTCTTTATCATGCGCTTAAATCGGTCGATTACGGAGACACGGAAGTGATCGTCCGCATTAACGGACTGGACACTCCGCATTGGGAAGAAGACATCCGAGTAGTTGTTGCCGGCGGTGCCGATGGCATCCGCATCGCAAAGTGTGAGAGCGCGGACGACGTTCATAGGGTTGAAGAGAAAGTCCTCGAAGCTGAGAAGGAATTCGGCGTGGAAGAGGGAAGAACCCTTCTGATGGCTGCCCTTGAGAGTCCTAAGGGAATCCTGAATGCTTATGAGATATGCACAGCCTCCGACAGAATGTTCGGCGTCGCGATCTCCGGCGGTGACTTCAGAAAGAGCATGCACGTGCAGATCCAGCGCGGCGGCATCGAGATGCTGACAGCAAGAGGACAGATGCTCCTGGCGGCGAGAGCTGCAGGCGTTCAGTGTTTTGACACGATGTTCCCCAATATCGACGACATGGAAGGCTTCAAAGCGGAAGTCATTCAGAACCACCAGATGGGCTTCGACGGAAAGAGCATCGTCAATCCCAGGCAGATCGAATTCGTGCACAAGACTTTCGCACCGACGCCCAAGGAGATCGCTTATGCGGAGAAGCTCGTGAGAGGATGCCAGGCACAGGCAGATGCCGGAATCGGTGTCTACACCGTAGATGGAAAGATGGTAGACATCCCGTTCTTTGAAGATGCGAAGCGCATTATTGCACTGGCGAAGGCCTGCGGTGTTTATCACGGAGATCTCTAAAAGCGGCTACCCGTATGGAACTCTCCTTTGCTGATTGACGCGCAATCTGTCACCACGTGAATCAGGCCTTAAACGAAACATACGATTGACAAATTTTGAATAGATGGAGGACAAAAGAATGATCAACGCAGTAGGAAGAAACATTCCGGATTATCTCCTTGTGAACGGACGTGAAGTTTATCAGGGAAAAGGCTACAGAGACGGACAGAAAGTCACAAAAGCATCCCAGACTACAGTTAAGCACGAGAAGCCCGAAGCGGACAAACTCGCGGCTACGATCCGCGAGGCCTGTGAGAAGTGCGGCGCCCGCGACGGCATGACCTTCTCCTTCCACACAGAGCTTCGCGACGGTGATTATGTTGCTTCCATGGTGGCGAAGGTTCTGGTCGAGGAAATGGGGCTTAAGGATCTGCATGTGGCGGCCACGTCTCTTGGCACCGCGCAGAACATCTTTGCCGACTATATGGAGAAGGGCATTATCGTCGAGGCCCAGACTTCCGGCGTCCGCGGCAGGATCGGTGAAGTGATCTCGGCAGGCAAAATGGACAAGCCTGTCACCATTCGCAGCCACGGCGGCAGGCCCCGCGCAGTCGAGGCCGGTGAAGTGCATATCGATATCGCTTTCCTCGCGGCGGCTTCTTCCGACTGCTGCGGCAACGCGAGAGGAAACGGCGGAAAGAACAACTTCGGCTCCATGGGATTTGCCATGCACGATGCGCACTTTGCTGACCACACTGTCATCATCACCGATACCCTGGTGCCCTTCCCGAACGTTCCCTGCTCGATCTCCGCGATTGATGTCGATGCGGTCGTAGTCGTGGATGCTATCGGGAACCCGGCTAAAATATCGAC
Organism: Lachnospiraceae bacterium; assembly: GCA_017469935.1. Classification (GTDB taxonomy): domain Bacteria; phylum Bacillota; class Clostridia; order Lachnospirales; family Lachnospiraceae; genus CAG-791. The sequence continues at coordinate 57,187 of JAFUFL010000037.1, read as the reverse complement.
CAAAGAAGCGCGTATAACTGACAACCCCCGTGAGCTCATGATGGCGAAGAACGTCGCGAATGTCATTGCGGCCCTTCCCTATTTTGTAGACGGTTTCTCTTTCCAGACAGGTGTGGGCGGCCCTTCCCTCGCGGTCAACCGCTTCCTTGAGGAGTACATGATCGAGAAAGGGATCACGATGAGCTTTGCCCTGGGCGGAACGACCAGCGCAGTCTGCGCCCTGCAGGATAAGGGACTTGTTCAGAAAATCTGCGATACGCAGGATTTTGACACGGGTGCGGCGGCACATTTGCAGGCCAATCCGACAAAACATATTGAGATGGATCTGAGCCAGTACGCGAGTGCGGGCAACAAGGGCGCTTTTGTCAACAAGCTTGATTACGTTGTCCTCTCCGCACTGGAGATCGATACCAAGTTCAATGTCAACGTCATTACCGGATCAGACGGCGTGCTCCGCGGCGCTCCCGGCGGACATCCGGACGCGGCGGCAGGTGCCAAGTGCTGCATCATCGTCACTCCGCTGACTCGCGGCCGCATGGCGACCGTCTGCAAGGATGTTGTGACTGTTACAACGCCCGGCGACTGTGTCGATGTGCTCGTAACTGATTTCGGGACAGCGGTCAATCCCGCAAGACAGGATATTATCGACTGCCTGGATGCGGCCGGCATTAAGCATGTGCCGATCGAGAAGCTGCAGGAGAAGGCCTATGACATGGTCGGTGAGCCGGATGCCCTCGAATGGGAAGATAAAGTCGTCGCTGTTGTGGAAGCCCGCGACGGCACGATCCTTGATGTAGTACGGCAGGTAAAGCCGTTCCATTTCTAAATTATATAATATATAGCGGGGAGGAAAAGAGATGACCATGCAGATTATTTCATTATTATGCCTTGTAGGCGCGATCGTATTCGGTTTTGTCAGAAAGACAAATGTAGGAATCGTCAGCCTCGGACTGTCAATGGCTCTGGGGATGCTCGGAGGCATGAGCGCCGGCGATATTTACGGCGGATTTCCATACAAATTGTTCCTGACACTGCTCGGGACCATGTTTTTCTTCAGTCTTTTACAGGAAAACGGAACCTTACAGAAAGTCTCGGAATGGTTGACAGGTCTTTGCGGCGACAAAATATTCCTCGTGCCGATCCTGATCTACGTTATCAGTTTTCTCCTCTCTGCGGCAGGTCCCGGCGCGATCAGCGTCCAGACAGTCATGGTCCTGTTTGCTGTCCCGATGGCACTGCATATGGGCATCAACCCGGTGCTTATGGGTGCCATGGCAATTCTGGGCGCTGTCGGAGGCACTGCCTCCCCGATCGCACTGACCGGTATCATCGTCGATGAACTCCTGGCAGATATGGGTATCACCGGGCAGGGCATGAAGATCTTCATCGGTGTCTCTGTCGCAAATCTGGCCTGCGCGGTCGTCACATATTTAGTCTTCCGCGGCTGGAAAATGAAGGCGCCGGCTGCGGTCACAGCTGATAACGCTATTGCAGCAGACAGCGCCGGACCGGCGGATACGGGCAAAAAAGGAAAAGTGCAGTTTGAGAAAAAACAGCTCATAAGCACTCTGATGCTCCTCATCATGGTCGTTTTGGTCGTCGGTTTCTCCTATGATATAGGCCTTGTGTGCCTGACACTCGCTTTCATAATGATCATTTTCCGCCTCGGCAACGAGCAGAAAGCACTCAAACTTATCCCCTGGGGAACGCTCATCCTGATCGTCGGCGTCAGCGTCCTCATGAATATTACGCAGAAACTCGGCGGCATCGATCTTTTGGCAGATATTCTTGCTTCGATGATGAACAAGAGGACGGCGGCACCGCTGATGGGCTTGACAGGCGGAATCATGTCATGGTTCTCGAGCGCCAACGGAGTTGTATTCCCGACCCTGATCCCGGCAGTTCCCTCTATTGCGGAACAGGTTGGAGGAGCTTCCCTTCTCCAGATGGTCGTTGCGATCGTGTGCTCTGCCACTGTCGCCGGCATCAGCCCGCTTTCCACCGGCGGCAGTATTGTCCTGGCAAGTTATGCCCAGGAGACGGACGCCGACGAGAAGGAGCAGTCCTCGATCTTCATCAGGCTGTTCGGGCTGTCGGCACTGTGTGTGGCAACAGTGTTCGTGCTGACACTTGTGGGACTTCTGAGCTTTCTCGGGTAACAGGCAGACCGCTCAGAACTTTCCCGGGAAACGTTCCCGGATAACAATCACACCATTTAAGAATGAGAGGAGAAGCGCTCATGTATGCATATATTGGCTGCAGAACGACAAAAGAGAGAAATGCGAGGGGAAAAGGGATCAGTGTGTATCAGGTAGAAGACGGCAAATGGGAACTCGTCCAGATACTGGAAGGTGAGATCAATCCATCCTACCTGTGCATCAATAAAAAGCAGGACAGATTATATTCGATCCATGGAGATTACAGCGAAGTCAGCGCGTATAAGATCCTCGGAAACGGAACGATCGAAAAAATGTGTACACAGAAAACACATGGGACAAACCCTGTGCATCTTCTCCTTAGTCCTTCCGAAAAATGGCTGTATGTTGCGAATCTGCAGACAGGTTCCGTTTCTGTCATGCCGGTTTTGGAGGACGGTTCCCTCGGAAAGATCGAAGATCTTTATTTCATCTCCGGCAATGGAGGGCCTGGACATATTTCTCATCCTCATCAGATATGTATTGACAGAAGCGGGAAATGGATGATCGTTCCGACACAAGGCAGGCTTCAGGGCATCGGGAAAGTGACGTCTTTCAGGATCAATGAAGATACCGGGGCGCTGGAAGAAACAGCCTTTCTGAAAGCCAGGACCGGCGGTGAACCAAGAAACTGCGTTTTTCACCCCAACAACCGCTGGCTGTATTTTCTCAACGAAAAAGACAGCACTATGTGGTTCTGCCTGTTCGATCAGAATACAGGAACGATGGAACCGCAGCAGATCCTCAGCGTTTTGCCCGAAGACTATGCGGGAGACGGATGGGCGAGCGGGCTGATCATGTCAGAGGATGGGAGCGTTCTGTATGCGTCCAACCGCAAACATGACAGTATAACTGTATTTGGAACAGATCCGGAAAGCGGCCGCATGACATATCTGCAGAATATAAAGACCGGCGGGGGGCAGCCGAGGTTCATAACCTTTTCGCCGGATGGAAAGCAGGTGATCGCTGCAAACGAAACGACGGACGACCTCACTTTCTTTGATGTGGATCCCGTGAACGGGAGACTTACCGAAAAGGAAATGCTGGCGACGGAGAGTCCGGTATGCGTCGTATTTAAGGTTTAGTGATCAGAATATTATGAAAAAACAAAAAAGTTGACAAATTCCTTTTGCTGCGCTAATTTATAGGAAGTTTTAGGGGTATTACGGAATTGCAGACTGCGGGGGATGAAAAAGTCAGATTCAAGTAAGAAGGAGATTTAGAACCATGGCAGAGGCAAAGAAAACAACAACGAAAGCAGCAGAGAAGAAAACTACACCTAAGGCAACAGTAAAAAAGACGGCGGAACCCAAGGCAGCAGTGAAGACGGAAGCTAAGAAGGCTGCATCTGCAGTTAAGAAGACCACAACAAGAACAAAGAAGGCTGCAGCAGTGAAGGAGACTGTTTCCATCCAGTTCGCAGGCAAGGAATATACCACAGAGCAGCTTGTTAAGATCGCCAAGGACGTTTGGGAATTCGATCTCAAGAAGGATCCTGCAGATTTCAAGGAAGTTCAGCTGTATGTAAAGCCCGAGGAAGCAAAGGCTTACTACGTAATCAACGGAACAGAGGCAGGAAGCTTCAACATCTGATCGACAGCAATTTAATTATGGACCGAAGGGGTACCCCCTTAGATAACTAATGAAAATCCGGCCAAATGGCCGGATTTTTTGCGTTTTCCCCGGGCCCATCCATCCCTGCCCACAAAACGAGCGCCTCCCTAAAAGAATCATTCCCGGTGCACCCACCCTTCTGCAAAAAAAAATGCAACGCCCCCAATACCTTAATAAACATTTTAGAAAATCGTAATAAAACCCAGTTGACATCCCTATTTCCTAGTGGTAATGTGTACAAGAAAGGTGTTAGCACTCGACCGAGATGAGTGCTAATAACGGAAAAGGAAAGCTTCTTCCGCGGAGGCGGAGGGACTCCCGGACCGTAAACGGAGGATAAATATGGAACTGCAAGATCGAAAGATGAAAATATTGCAGGCTATCATCCGCAATTACCTGGAGACCGGCGAACCGGTGGGCAGCAGAACAATTTCCAAGTACACCGATCTCAAGCTGAGCAGCGCAACGATCAGAAATGAGATGGCGGATCTTGAGGAGATGGGACTGATCATGCAGCCGCACACGTCGGCCGGACGTATTCCTACTGATGCCGGCTACCGCCTTTACGTGGACCACATGTTGGGGTCGGAGCGCAGGCAGGTGGAAGAGATGAAAAGCATGCTCCTGCAGAAGCAGGACAAGCTGGAGAGTCTTCTGCAGCAGGTCGCTAAGCTCCTGGCAGTGAATACGCAGTACGCGTCGATGATCTCATCGCCGGTAATGAACCGGAACAAGATCAAGTTCATTCAGTTGTCACAGCTTGATGATAACAATATTTTGGCGGTGATTGTTCTGGAGGGAAACCTGATCAGGAACAGGGTGATTCCGGTGGATATGCCGCTGAGCGCCGAGCAGATGCTCAAGCTGAATCTGTTGCTCAACACGAATCTGTGCGGACTTCCCATTGAGGAGATCACGCTGGGGCTGATCGAGGCCATCAAGCGGGACGCAGGGATTCACACGCAGATCGTCAATGATGTTTTTGACGCGGCAGCGGAGATCGTCCGGAGTGAAGAGGACCTGCAGATCTACACGAGCGGAGCCAAGAATATTTTCAAGTATCCGGAGCTCGCGGATCACCGCAAGGCGAGTGAGATCATAAGCGACTTTGAGGAAAAGCAGGCGCTGAGCAGTATCGTTCAGGAATCTCTGGCGGACAGCAGCGAGACCGGCATTCAGGTCTATATTGGCGAAGAAATGCCTGTAGCCAGCATGAAAGACTGCAGTGTTGTGACTGCAACCTACGACCTGGGAGACGGCATGAAGGGAACGATCGGAATCATCGGGCCCCGCAGAATGGATTATGAGAGAGTCGTCAGTGTGCTTCGGAATATAATGAAGCAGCTGGACGATCTGTACAAAACATAGCGGGAATGAGCACCGGACGGCGCCGAAAAAGCGCTGAGGTGCGGAAAGGAATATATGGCAGAAACTGAAAACATGAAAAATGAGCAGAACGGCACCGAGACCGAAGAGACTGTGAAAGGTACAGAGGAGATGCCGGGAGCAGAGGGGCAGGCAGCAGACGCACAGGACGCCGGGACAGAAGGAACCGGTACAGAGCAGGCCGGCGCGGCCGGAGAAGAGCCTGAGGCAGAAGCAAAAGAGAGCGCGCAGGCAGAGGAGCCGGCGGAGAGCGGCGAGGCCGCTGAGACCGCAGGAGATTCGATCTCAAGCGTGAAAGAGAAAGCGCTCAGGGACAAGATCACATCGCTCGAGGACAAGGTCAAGCGCCAGATGGCGGAGTTCGACAACTTCCGCAAGCGCACCACCAAAGAGAAAGAGCAGATGTTCTCCATGGGCGAGAAAAACGTCATCGAGAAGATGCTTCCCGTCGTCGACAACTTTGAGAGAGGACTGGCGGCAGTTCCCGAAGCCGAAAAAGGCGGCGCGCTGGCGAGCGGCATGGAGATGATCTACAAGCAGCTGATGAAGCAGCTCGAAGATCTGGGCGTCAAGCCCATCGAAGCCGTAGGAAAGGAGTTCGACCCGAACTTCCACAACGCGGTGATGCAGGTCGAGAGCGAGGAGCTCGAGAGCGGCGTCGTGGCCCAGGAGTTCCAGAAGGGCTACACATACCACGACACGGTAATCCGCCACTCGATGGTGGGAGTCGTCTCCTGAGTCAATCTTTTGGCAAAAAAGCGTAAGCAGCCGGAGCACGGCAAAAAAGTGAGAGCAGCCGGAAACGGAAAAAAGCAGTGAAAATTGCGGATCCGGGCATTGAAGAATGAACGCATCCGAGTATATATATACGGTTAAGAAAACAATCCAATTTTAATAGAGCGCACAGCGCACGAGGAGGAAATTAATAATGAGCAAGATTATCGGAATCGACCTTGGAACAACAAACAGCTGCGTAGCAGTTATGGAAGGCGGAAAGCCTACCGTTATCGCAAATACTGAAGGCGCAAGGACCACACCTTCCGTCGTTGCTTTCACAAAGAACGGCGAGAGACTGGTCGGTGAGCCCGCAAAGCGTCAGGCCGTCACAAATGCTGACAAGACCATCGCTTCCATTAAGAGAGATATGGGTACGGATCACGGCCGCACCATCGACGGCAAGAAGTACTCCCCTCAGCAGATCTCCGCTATGATCCTGCAGAAGCTGAAAGCTGACGCAGAGAGCTATCTGGGCGAGAAGGTCACAGAGGCAGTCATCACTGTTCCCGCATACTTCAACGATGCGCAGAGACAGGCAACCAAGGACGCAGGCAAGATCGCCGGCCTTGAAGTAAAGAGAATCATCAACGAGCCCACAGCCGCAGCACTGGCTTACGGCCTGGACAACGAGAAAGAGCAGAAGATCATGGTCTATGACCTGGGCGGCGGTACTTTCGATGTTTCCATCATCGAGATCGGCGACGGCGTCATCGAAGTTCTGTCCACAAACGGCGACACACGTCTGGGCGGCGATGACTTCGACCAGAGAATCATCGACTGGATCATCCGTGAGTTCAAGGCAGAAGAGGGCATCGACCTCTCCGGCGACAAGATGGCTCTTCAGAGAATGAAGGAAGCTGCAGAGAAGGCCAAGAAGGAGCTGTCCAGCGCGACAACTACCAACATCAACCTTCCTTTCATCACAGCTACGGCAGAAGGCCCCAAGCACTTCGACAAGAACCTCACAAGAGCGAAATTCGAAGAGCTGATCAGCGACCTCGTAGAGAAGACCGCTATCCCGGTTCAGAACGCTATGAGAGATGCAGGCCTCAAGAACTCTGATCTGGGCAAAGTACTGCTGGTCGGCGGTTCCACAAGAATCCCCTGCGTACAGGAGAAGGTACAGGCACTTACAGGCCACGAGCCCAGCAAGACCCTGAACCCCGATGAGTGTGTTGCCATCGGCGCAGCTATCCAGGGCGGCAAGCTTGCAGGCGATGCGGGCGCAGGCGACATCCTTCTGCTTGATGTCACACCTCTGACCCTTTCCATCGAGACCATGGGCGGCATCGCTACCCCTCTGATCGAGAGAAATACAACAATCCCTACAAAGAAGAGCCAGGTGTTCTCCACAGCTGCCGACAACCAGACCGCTGTTGACATCAACGTCCTTCAGGGTGAGAGAAAGTTCGCAAGAGACAACAAGTCCCTCGGCCAGTTCAGACTGGACGGAATCCCGCCCGCAATGCGCGGCGTACCGCAGATCGAGGTCACATTCGATATCGACGCGAACGGTATCGTAAATGTATCCGCTAAGGATCTGGGCACCGGCAAGGAGCAGCACATCACCATCACGGCAGGCTCCAACATGTCCGACGAGGATATCGAGAGAGCAGTTAAGGAAGCTGCACAGTTCGAGGCAGAGGACAGAAGACGTAAAGAAGGCGTAGACGCAAGAAACGAAGCTGATTCCATCGTATTCCAGACCGAGAAGGCCCTGAAGGAAGTCGGCGACAAGATCGACGCCGGCTCCAAGGCAACTGTTGAGGCAGAGATCGCAGAGCTCAAGGCTGTCCTCGAGAGAACCAAGGACCAGACCGACATCAGCGACGCTGACATCGATGCCCTCAAGAGCGGCAAGGAGAAACTGATGAATGACTCCCAGGCTCTGTTCACACAGATGTACCAGAACATGCAGGGAGCACAGGGCGGCAACGCCGGCCAGGCTGGAAATACCGCCGGAACATCCGGAAGTGACGACGATGTAGTTGACGGCGACTATCGCGAAGTGTAAAGATTCAAAAAAGTGCAGCCGCACTTTTTAGAATCAGAAGGTTTGACCAAAGTCAAACCTTCAGGGTGTATTGAAAAATATCAGAATATGATATAGTTTAGTGAGTGCCCAGGCTGCGCTTAGCACGCAGCTTGGGCAACTCCCATGTAAACAGACAGATGACAGCGAGAGAACAAGAGGACTATGGCAGAACAGAAACGGGACTATTATGAAGTATTAGGTGTCGCCAAGGATGCCTCCGAGGAGGACATCAAAAAGGCATACCGAAAACTCGCCAAAAAATACCATCCGGACATGAATCCGGGGGACAAAGAAGCGGAGGCCAAATTCAAGGAGGCATCGGAAGCTTATGCCGTCCTGAGCGATCCGGACAAGCGCAGGCAGTACGACCAGTTCGGACATGCGGCATTTGACGGCTCGGGCGGATTCGGCGGATTTGATTTCAGTTCTGCTGATTTTGGTGATATTTTCGGAGACATCTTCGGAGATTTCTTCGGCGGCGGAAGGAGAGGACCTGCGAACGGCCCGATGAAGGGGGCCAATGTCCGCACAAGCGTGAGGATCACATTCCTCGAGGCGGTATTCGGCGTCGAGAAGGAGATCACCCTGAATTTCAAGGATCCCTGCCCGACCTGTTCGGGAACAGGCGCAAAGCCCGGAACGACTCCCCAGATGTGCCCCAAGTGCGGCGGCAAAGGTCAGGTCGTGTTCACGCAGCAGTCCTTCTTCGGGACTGTCAGAAATGTGCAGACCTGCCCGGACTGCGGCGGCAAGGGCAAGATCATCAAGGACAAGTGCACGCAGTGCGGCGGCACGGGCTATGTGAGCAATACGAAGACCATCAAGGTGTCCATTCCCGCCGGAATCGATAACGGACAGAGCGTCCGCATTCGCGACAAAGGTGAGCCCGGCGTCAACGGAGGCCCCAGAGGAGATCTCCTCGTAGAGGTGATCGTGGAACCCCATGAGGAGTTCATGCGCCAGGACTACGATATTTTCTCAACGGTTCCGATCTCGTACGCGGTCGCGGCACTGGGCGGCAGCGTAGTGATCAACACCGTGGACGGAAAAGTGATCTACGATGTGAAGGCGGGTACCCAGAGCGAAACAAGGGTCCGGCTCAAGAGCAAGGGTGTGCCCACCATCCGCAACAAGCAGATCCGCGGCGATCACTATGTGACGCTTGTGGTGGAGACACCTACCAAGCTCAGCAAGGAAGCCAAGGAACTGCTCAAACAGTTCGACGCCCTGACGGGAGACTCCCTGAACGCGGCCAGCCGCGAGACGGGTGACGGTCACGCCAAAAAAGAGACGTCCAAGAAGAAGAAATTCTGGAAGAACTAAGCAGTGACCTGCGAGGCAGGTCATGAAATAATACCGGCCGGCAGCGCTGAAAATGCGCTGCCGGCTTTGGCGCGTTAAAAAACCTGCACGCAAAGCATACTTGTACGACATAGAGAGGAAGAATATATGAAATGGATGGCATTCAGAGTCCGCACGAAATCGGAGGCGGAAGACATAATCATCAGTTCCATGCAGGATATCGGACTGTATGGCGCGCAGATTGAGGATCATGTGCCGCTGACGGCCGCCGAGAAGGAGCAGATGTTTGTGGATATTCTGCCCGACGCGGGGGAGGACGACGGCACTGCGGTGCTCAGCTTCTTCCTGGAGGAGACCGAGGACGGACATGTCCTTGTAAATGATGAGCCCATGACGCCGGAAGAAGTAAAAGCGGCCATTCTCGAAGAACTGGCCATGCTCCGGACCTATTCAGATATCGGAGACGGCACGGTCACTATCGAGGAGACCGAGGATGTGGACTGGATCAACAACTGGAAGCAGTATTTCCACCAGTTTTGGATCGACGATATTTTGGCGATTCCGTCTTGGGAGAAGCCCGAGATCACGGACAAGAAGCCCGCGCTGGTCTTCCACATCGATCCCGGCACGGCTTTCGGGACCGGCATGCACGAGACGACGCAGCTCTGCATCCGGCAGATCCGCAAGTACCTGACGCCCGAGACTGTGATGCTCGACGTCGGAACGGGAAGCGGAATCCTGGCGATTCTGGCGCTGATGTTCGGGATCAAGCGCGCGGTCGGAACCGATCTGGATCCTTGCGCGCCTCCGGCCATCGAGGACAACCTGCGGACAAACGGCGTGGATCCTTCAAAGTTCGAAGTGATCCTCGGTAACCTGATCGACGACCCCGAAGTGCAGGCCAAAGTCGGAACGGAGAGGTATGACATTGTGGCGGCCAATATTTTGGCGGATGTGCTGATTCCGCTGACGCCCCACGTCGTGCCGACCATGAAGCCGGGCGCCTATTACATCACGTCCGGAATCCTGGAGGGACGCGAGGACAGCGTCGCCGAGGCGATGAGACAGGCGGGCCTTGAGGTGGTCAGCGTGACGGCGCAGGGCGAGTGGCGCTGCGTGGTCGGCCGCAAGCCTCTGAAATAAGGGAGAAGAATCATGCTGCATATTTTCGTGGACCCCGCGCAGATGCAGGGGGACCTCCTGTACGTGAGGGGAACGGACGTCAACCATATCAAAAACGTGCTGCGCCTTAAGCCCGGCGACGAGATCAGCGTCCGGACGGGGCAGGACGAGCGGGAGTACCGCTACGGCATCGAGGAGTTCACGGACTCCGAGGTGGTCTGCCGCCTTCGGTTCGTCAAGGAGTCCGACGTGGAACTCCCCGTCAAAATATACCTGTTCCAAGGGCTTCCCAAGGCCGACAAGATGGAGCTGATCGTCCAGAAAGCGGTGGAACTGGGCGTCGCGGAGATCATCCCGGTCCAGATGCACCGCAGCATTGTAAAGCTGGACGGCACCAAAGCGGCCAAAAAAGTGCAGCGCTGGCAGACCATCGCGGAAGCGGCAGCAAAACAGAGCCGCCGCGCAGTGATCCCCATTGTGCGGGAGCCCATGACCATGGACCGGGCGATCCGCTATGCCGTAGGCTGCACCGACACGCGCCTTTTGCCCTACGAGCTGCAGGAGACGGACGGCAGCACCCGGGAGCTTCTGGAAGGAATCAAAGAGGGCGGCGCCGTTTCCATCTTCATAGGACCCGAGGGAGGCTTCGAGCCCGGGGAAGTGGAGAGAGCGAAAGAAGCAGGCATTCTGCCGATTTCGCTGGGAAAGAGGATTCTCAGGACTGAGACGGCGGCGTTGGTTGTCCTGTCCTGGCTGATCTACAGGTTTGAGATTTAAGATTTGTATTAAACAGGGCGTTATGTTATCATGCATGGTACGACAGGCGCAGAAACACAGCGGCCCACGCCGCAAGCCTTAACGGCACAGAAGGAGATCCATGAGAGAAGCTTATCTTGATAACTCGGCCACGACCCGGTGCTTTCCGGAAGTTGTGGAACTGATGAACAAAATATATCTGGAAGAGTACGGCAATCCCTCCAGCATGCACCACAAGGGCGTGGAGGCGGAAAAGCACATCACGGAGGCAAAAAAGCGCCTGGCCCAGATCCTTAAGGTAAACGAGAGAAATCTCATATTCACATCCTGCGGGACCGAGTCCGACAATATCGCCATCATCGGCGGCGCTCTGGCCAACATGAGAAGGGGACGCCACCTGGTCACCTCTATGATCGAGCACCCTGCCGTCACCGAGTCCATGAGGTATCTGGAATCCCAGGGCTTTGAAGTGACCTATCTTCCCGTAGACGAGTACGGAATCGTATCCCCGGACCTGGTGGAAGAGGCTGTCAGGGATGACACGATCCTGGTCTCCATCATGCACACCAACAATGAGATCGGCGCTGTGGAACCCATCCGTGAAATCGCCAAGCGTATCAACGCCAAAAATCCCTCCGCACTCTTTCATGTGGACGCGGTGCAGGGCTTCGGCAAAGCACAGATCTATCCCAAGAAGTGGGGCGTCGACCTGCTCTCCGTGAGCGGCCACAAGATTCACGCTCCCAAGGGAACCGGATTTTTGTACATCGCGGACAAGATCAAGGTGAAGAACCTGATCTTCGGCGGCGGACAGCAGGGCGGAATGCGCTCCGGCACAGAAAATGTAGCCGGGATCGCAGCCATGGGGCTGGCGGCACAGATGCTGTATCAGGATTTTGACAAGAGTATGGACAGGCTCTACGCGCTGCGCGAGTCCTTCCTGGATTCGCTGGAGGACATCCCGGACCTGAGAGTGAACGGTCCGAAGGGGAAAAAGTGCGCGCCGCACATCATCAGCCTCACAGTACCCGGCGTTCGCGCGGAAGTGCTGCTGCACGCGCTGGAGGAAAAGGGCGTCTATGTCTCCGCGGGAAGTGCCTGCGCGTCCAATAAACCGCACACTTCGGCGACCCTGGAGGCCATCCGCCTGCCCAGGGCCTACCTGGACAACACCATCCGCATCAGCCTTTCCGAGATGACCACCGAAGAGGATATGCAGCAGGCGTCGGAGGCCTTGCACGAGGTCATTCCTTTCTTAAGAAAATACACCAGGCATTGATGCTGTTGGGTTCGGATTAACCGGGCTCGCCGGTTACATGCCCTTAGGGGAACCGGGCTGCGACGCAGCATGACGTTGTTGAAATCGGATTGACCGGGCTACGACGCAACATGACGTTGTTGAGAGCGGATTGGACGGGCGAGCCGGCTATATGCCCCTTCGGGCGACTCAGTCTCGAAGTAGCGTGGAGCCCGAAGGGGCATGTAGCCGGCGAACCCAACAATCCAACCCACCACCGCCAAACGGAGGAATTATGAAATATCAGTCTTTTTTGATTAAATACGCCGAGATCGGCATCAAGGGCAAAAACCGCCACATCTTCGAAGAGGCGCTGGTGCGCCAGATCAAGCACGCGCTTAAGCCCTGCGAGGGGAGTTTTGCCGTGCACAGAACTTACGGCCGAGTCTTCGTGGAGTGCCTGTCGGAGTACGATTACAGCGAAGTCACCGAGGCGCTCAGCCGCGTCTTCGGCATTTCCGGAATCTGCCCCATCGTGGAGACTCCTGTGATCCCGATCGAGGAGCTGCGCACTGCGGCGGCCAATTTCATGAAGGAAGAGTATCCGTCTGAGACCTCCACCTTCAAGGTCCACGCGAGAAGGCTCAACAAGGAGTATCCGCTGGATTCCATGAAGGTCAATGAGGAGCTGGGCGAAGCGGTCCTCGAGGCCTGCCCGAATCTGACGGTAGACGTGCACAAGCCCGAGATCATGCTGCACGTGGAGATCCGGGAGAAAATATACATCTATTCCACGATCATCCCCGGACCGGGCGGACTTCCCGTCGGCGTGGGCGGAAAGGCCATGCTTCTTCTGTCCGGCGGTATCGATTCTCCTGTCGCAGGATACATGATCGCCAAGAGAGGAGTGAAGCTGGATGCGGTCTATTTTAATGCGCCGCCCTACACCAGCGAGAGAGCGCTGCAGAAGGTCGTCGACCTGGCCAGCCAGGTGGCTGCCTACACCGGCCCGATCTGGCTGCACAACATCAACTTCACGGAGATCCAGCTCTATATCTACGAGAAGTGCCCCCACGACGAGCTGACCATCATCATGCGCAGATTCATGATGCGCATCGCGGAGAGACTGGCCAAGGAGTCCGAGTGCCTGGGCCTGATCACCGGCGAGAGCATCGGCCAGGTGGCCTCCCAGACGCTGACAGCGCTGGGCGTGACCAACGAAGTCTGCACACTTCCTGTCTTCCGGCCGCTGATCGGCTTTGACAAGGAGGAGATCGTGAAAGTCTCCAAGAAGATCGGGACTTTCGAGACTTCCATCCTGCCTTACGAGGACTGCTGCACGATCTTTGTGGCCAAGCATCCCGTGACCAAGCCGCGCCTTGACGTCATCAAGCGCCACGAGAAGAACCTGGACGAGAAGATCGACGAGATGGTGGAGAGAGCCATCGCGACGGACGAGATCATGATCGTGGGATCGGACGGGGCAAGAATCGTCAAGACGAGAGACGGAGTCCTTGAGGTCTGAGAACAGATCTGAAAAGAACAGATTTGAAGAAAAGATTTAAAGAACGGACATGAAAAAAGCCCCGAAACCGTGATGGCTTCGGGGCTTTATGATTCACACTCAGACGATATAGGGCTTAAGCGTCTCGATTACTTCATCAGCGCCTTCCTCGGCGTGGATGTTGAGCTCGATGGGCTTGCTCAGATCGAGGGAAAAGATTCCCATGATGGACTTGGCGTCGATGACATAGCGGCCGGACACCAGATCGAAATCATAGTCAAAACGGGAAATATCATTAACAAACGACTTGACTTTATCAATAGAATTTAACGAGATCATAACGGTTTTCATAGGTGAGTACCTCCTTAGTGCAGTTTCCTTGATTTGTACTAATAGTAAGTTCTGGCGTGGGAAAAGTCAATGTCGTATAGAGAGAAAGAGGACCGAAAAAAAGATTGAAACGTGTAGCATTTCACAATCTCGGCTGCAAAGTAAACAGCTATGAACTGGACATTATGCGGCAAAAAATGGAAGACTTCGGGTACAATTCCGTCCCTTTCGAAGAAGAGGCGGACGTCTATGTGATCAATACCTGTACAGTTACCAATATCGCGGACAGAAAGAGCCGGCAGATGATCCATAAAGCCAAAAAGCGGAATCCGAATGCGGTGGTCATCGCGGTGGGCTGCTACGTGGAGACGGATCCGGATCGCGTGGGAACCGATGAGGCCATCGATCTTGCGATCGGGAACAACAGGAAGGCACAGATCGCGGAGCTGCTCGAGGAATTTCTCAAGGGAATCGACAATGAAAAGAAGGATGCCCGGTCAGAGAGCGGCGGTGATATCGGCAGCGATGGATCCGGCACAAGCACAGAAGGCAGCATCACTGACACAGTTACCGGCGGCGAGAGGCTGCGCAGGCGCACGCTGGGCGGCAGGACCATGTCGGACCTGACACACCGCCCGGAATATGAGGACATGCAGCTCGAGGACCCGGGACACACAAGGGCGTATGTCAAAATACAGGACGGCTGCAATCAGTTCTGCACCTACTGTATTATTCCCTATGCCAGGGGAAGGATCAGGAGCAGAAGACCGGGCGAGATCCTCAAAGAGATCCGGACGCTGGCTTCCAAAGGAATCCGCGAAGTCGTTCTCACCGGAATTCACGTCAGTTCCTACGGCCTTGAGTGGGACGCGCAGACGGACGCCGTTCGGTTTGATCCTCACAAGTCCGGCGCTTTTTTGCTCGATCTCATGCAGCAGATCCGGCGGATTCCGGGGATCGAGAGGATCAGGCTCAGCTCTCTCGAGCCCAGGATCATGACCGAGGAGTTCGTGAAAGGGATTGCGGCCATGCCCGAGGTGTGCCCGCACTTTCATCTCTCCCTGCAGAGCGGCTGCAATGCGACGCTGCGGCGCATGAACCGCCACTATACGACGGAGCAGTTTATGGAGGGGATAGAGCTCCTGCGCCGCTATTATGAGAGTCCGGCCATCACGACCGACGTGATCGTGGGATTTCCGGGAGAGTCCAATGCGGAATTTGAGGAGACGGTCAGCTTCCTCGAGAAAGTAAACTTCTATGAGATGCATGTCTTCAAGTACTCGATTCGAAAGGGAACGGCGGCTGTGGCCATGCCGATTCAGATCCCGGAGCCGGTGAAGGGAGTGCGGAGCGATATTTTGCTGGAGATGACGCAGAGGCAGTCGAAGGCCTTCCGCGCCGGGTTTATCGGAAAGCGGGAAGAGATTCTCCTCGAGGAGAAGGTGCAGATGCCCTTCGGACTCTGCTGGAAAGGGCACACGAAGCGCTATGTGGAAGGGTACATTCCCTGCGAAGCGGCGGGGACGGAACTTCGGGAGGGGCAGCTTGCCGCCGGGACTTTTACGTCCGCTGCGGACGGCACGGAGGGGCTGTTCTTTGTGCCGGACGAAGGAACAAACGGCGAGTCCTGAAGGAAGGGAACGGACGAAAGCCGCGGCATTGACCGCGGGCCTTTGGGGCAAGACGCATTGCCGGCACCCGGTATACGACGCAAACCTTGAAAGCGCCAAAGAAATAAGGTATTATAAAATGATGTAAACGGACGTTCTTTTCGGCGGATGCCCGTTTTCGGGGAAATGTAAACAGGTACAGGACGAGGTCAATTATTTTCTATGGATCAGAACAATAGCAGAAAGTCCGGGATGGACTTGGGGAACACACAGTATTTCAAGGTGCAGCCTGACCAGGAGACGGGCGTGAAGAAGATTCTTTCCGTCGTCTACGAGGCGCTTCTGGAGAAGGGATACGATCCCGTCAACCAGATCGTCGGCTACATCATGTCCGGAGATCCGACCTACATCACCAACTACATGGGTGCGAGAAGTCTCATTATGAAGGTGGAGCGCGATGAGCTCGTCGAAGAGATCATGAACGACTACATCGAATTCAATCACTGGAAGAAGAAATAACCATACGAGTATTGCTATGAGACTGATGGGACTGGATTTTGGCTCCAGGACGTGCGGAGTGGCGCTGAGCGACGAACTGCTCATGACTTCCCAGCCTTTGGAAATCATAAGGCGCGACAGGACGAACAAACTGCGCAAGACGCTCACAAGGATCGAGGAGCTGTGCGTAAGCTATGATGTCGCACTCATCGTGCTGGGGCTGCCTCTCAACATGGACGACTCTGCGGGATTTCGGGCAGAGGACACACTGAAGTTCCGGGATGACGTGGAACGCAGGACCGGTCTGCCGGTCGTGATGTCGGACGAGAGACTCACGACTGTGGAGGCTTATGAAATTATGGACAAAATGGAGATCCGCCGGGAGGACAGGGGCCGCTATGTGGACATGATCGCGGCCAGCATAATTCTTCAGGAGTACATGGAGAACCATCGCGGCGAAATAGAGCAGATGAAGGGCTAAGAAATATGGAAAAGATCAGTTTGGTGCCGACGGATTCCGCGCAGGCGGAGGAGTTTTATGTGCTGGAGCAGGTTAAGCTCGGCGGGAAAATGTATCTGCTCGTAACAGATAAGGAAGAAGGGGACGGAATGTGCCTGATCCTGCGGGATGATGCGGACAGGGATTCCGAGGAGAGCCTCTATACGATCGTTGAGGATGAGAATGAACTCTCCGCAGCGCTCCTTTTATTCAGCGACAAGCTGGAGGAGCTGGGGATCGTGATCGAAGAAGAATAACAGAAAGAGTTTAAGGGTATTATTACGAATAAGACAACAGACAAAAAGACTACAGAGAAAAAGATAACAGACAAAAAGATAACGGATAAAAAGACAACCGATAAGAAGACAACCGATAAAAAGACCGCTGCCAGAAAATCGATCCGAAGAAAGCGCAGCGAAGAGAAGCAGAAGAAGTTCAGAGGATTCAGAGGACACAATTTGAAGAAATACGTAAGTAAAGAGAAGAAGCCGGACGGCCTCAAGATCATCCCCTTGGGAGGACTTGAGCAGATCGGCATGAATATAACTGCCTTCGAGTACGGAGACAGTATTATTGTAGTGGACTGCGGATTGGCCTTTCCCGAGGATGATATGCTCGGCATCGACCTGGTGATTCCGGACACCACCTATCTTGAAAACAATATCGACAAGGTAAAAGGGTTCGTCATTACACACGGACATGAGGACCATATCGGGGCGCTGCCCTATGTCCTGCAGAAGATCAATGTTCCCGTCTTTGCCACAAGGCTGACGATGGGAATCATAGAGAACAAGCTCAAGGAGAAGGGCATGATGGAGACCACCCAGAGAAAGGTGGTCCAGTTCGGTTCCTCCGTGTCACTGGGTTGTTTCCGAGTGGAATTTATCAAGACCAACCACAGCATCGTCGACGCGGCAGCCCTTGCCATCTATTCGCCGGTGGGCATTGTGGTCCACACAGGCGACTTCAAGGTCGACTACACGCCGGTCTTCGGCGACGCGATCGACCTGCAGAGATTTGCGGAACTGGGACGAAAGGGCGTCATTGCTCTTCTGTGCGACTCCACCAACGCGGAGCGCCCGGGCTTTACGCCTTCGGAGAAGACGGTGGGCAAGACCATCGACCAGCTCTTCCAGGAGCACAATGACACGAGGATCATCATCGCTACCTTTGCCTCCAATGTGGACAGGGTGCAGCAGATCATCAATTCCGCCTACAAATACGGCAGGAAGGTCGTCGTGGAAGGCCGCAGCATGGTCAATATCATCGCGACGGCTTCCGAACTGGGCTGTCTGGATGTGCCGGATAACACGCTGATCAGCGTGGACCAGCTCAGGAACTATCCCGCCGAGCAGACGGTCATCATCACGACGGGAAGCCAGGGAGAGAGCATGGCGGCGCTCAGCCGCATGGCGGACAGCAGCCACCGCAAGATCTCCATCGGACAG
The DNA here is from genome assembly GCA_017469935.1 of Lachnospiraceae bacterium. Lineage (GTDB taxonomy): Bacteria > Bacillota > Clostridia > Lachnospirales > Lachnospiraceae > CAG-791. The sequence continues at coordinate 38,874 of JAFUFL010000037.1, read as the reverse complement.
GGAGATACGGTCATCTTCTCCTCCAGTCCCATTCCCGGAAACGAGAAGGCCGTCACCAACGTGATCAACAAGCTCCTGATTAAGGGGGCGGACGTCATTTTCCAGGACGTCCATGTCTCCGGACATCCCTGCCAGGAGGACATTAAGCTGATCTATACTTTGGTCCAGCCTAAGTATTCCGTTCCCGTGCACGGCGAATACCGCCATCTCAAGGCGCAGGCCAAATTAGCGAGGGAACTGGGCATCTCCAAAGAGAACATTTTCATCCTGCAGTCCGGGAAAGTCCTGGAGATCTGGCCGGACGAGGCGAAGATCGTGGGCCAGGTACCGGTGGGCAACATCCTGGTGGACGGACTGGGCGTCGGCGACGTGGGAAATATCGTCCTGCGGGACCGCCAGCATCTGGCGGAGAACGGCATCGTCATCGTGACATTTGCCATGGAGAGCGGGACGCCGAACGTGGTGTCGGCGCCGGAGATCACCTCCAGGGGCTATGTCTACATCAAAGAGGCGGACGTGCTCATGAACGGCGCCAATCTTGTCGCGCAGGGCGCGCTGTTTGCCTGCCAGGAGCGCGGAACGATCGACCGCAATCGCATTAAGGCGGTCGTCAGGGACAACCTGAGCGACTACTTCTGGAAAAAGACCCAGAAAAGGCCCATGATCCTTCCGATCATCACGGAGATCGACAAGGGCACATTCTGAGACATTGTTGGATAACACAGGACGGGAGGCGTGTAGTGAAAAAAGTGCGCACCACAATCGGAATCGTGATCGATACCCTCGGCAGTCTGATCATATATGCACTGATCGCGGGGGCGATCCTGTTCATGGCCGGTCAGGCGAAGCATTATTATGAAGTCGGCTACGGGATTTTCTCCCAGCAGGGAAAGGACGCCAGAGGGACCGGAAAAGTCGTGATGTTCACCGTGGAAGAAGGGATGAGTGCGTCCTCGATCGGCGCAAAGCTCGAAGAAGAGGGAATCGTGAACTCCGCGAGGCTCTTCGTGATCCAGGAGAAGGTTTCCGATTATTCGGGCAAATATGTCCCCGGCACTTACGCGCTCTCGTCGGAGATGACGACGGAAGAGATCATGAGAGTGATCTCGGGGACGGAGCCGTCCCCTTATACGCCGCCGGAGAGCGCCGCGACCGAAGAGGCGCCTGCGGCAGCAACACAGCAGGCCGCCCCGGAGGCGCCGGCAGAATGATATGACAGATTTTATAGACAAGCTTGCCGCACAAAGAGAGCTCGGAGAGCGGATCAGCGTCTTCGCGGAGTCGCTGCACGCGGAAGAGTCTCCCGAGCTGCGCATATTGGAAAGACAGGCTCTGGAAGAAGGAATACCGATTATTCGGCCCCACACCCGGGGCCTTATTCAGTGTCTTCTGGAAATGCTGGCGCCCCGCAGGATCCTGGAAATCGGGACGGCCGTGGGCTATTCGGCGCTTGTCATGCACACATACGCACCCGTGCCCTGTGAGATCGTCACGATCGAGCGGGACGAAAAGAGGGCGGCGGAGGCCAGAAATAATTTTGAGGCGTTCGGGGCAAAAGAGATCACGCTGCTTGAGGGCGACGCAGCGCAGATCCTGCCGCAGCTGGAAGGGACGTTTGATCTTGTCTTTATGGACGCTGCCAAGGGCCAGTATATCCGGTTCCTGCCGGAGGTGATCCGGCTCATGAGGCCGGGGGCGGTGCTCTTGTCCGACAACGTCCTGAAGGAAGGGGAGATCCTGGAATCCAAATTTGCGGTGACCCGCCGCAACAGGACCATTCACAAGAGGATGCGCGAATATCTGACGGCGATCTCCGGCGACCCGCGCCTGAGGACAGTGCTCCTTGAGACCGGCGACGGGGCAGCCCTGTCGGTGCGCCGGCGCGGCGGTGAGAGCGGCGGCAGATCCTGAACTTCGCGCGGAAGCCGGGAGCCGCAGACGGCCGGCACCGCGCCGCGGCGCGATGTCGGAGGATATCGAGGAATAATATGGAACAGACCAAAAACAGGAGAAAAACGGAGCTTCTTCTTCCGGCCAAGGACCTGGAAGTTCTGAAGACTGCGGTCCGCTACGGGGCGGACGCCGTCTATATAGGCGGAGAGGCCTACGGCCTGCGCGCCAAGGCGAGAAACTTCTCCCCGCAGGACATGGCGGAGGGCATAAAATTTGCCCACGAGAGAGGGGTCAAAGTATACGTGACCGCCAATATTCTGGCGCACAATGCGGATCTGAAGGGAGCGGAGGAATATTTTGGCCAGCTGGCGCAGCTGAAACCCGACGCGATCCTGGTGGCGGACCCGGGGATGTTCACGCTGGCGCAGAAGGCGTGTCCCGAGATCCCGCTGCACATCTCGACCCAGGCCAACAACACCAACTACGAGACCTTCAATTTCTGGTTCCGGATGGGCGCGGAGCGAGTCGTCTGCGCGAGGGAACTGAGCCTTACGGAAATAAAGCAGATCCGGGACCACATTCCCGAGGAAAAGGAGATCGAGGCCTTTGTGCACGGCGCCATGTGCATCTCCTATTCGGGGAGGTGCCTTCTGTCCAATTACTTTACGGGGCGGGACGCCAATCACGGCGCATGCACGCATCCCTGCCGCTGGAAATACGCGGTCATGGAGGAGTCCAGGCCCGGCGTCTACCTGCCGGTGGAGGAGAACGAGAGAGGAACCTTCGTATTCAATTCCCGCGATCTGTGCATGATCGAGCACATACCGGACCTTCTGAAAGCCGGTGTGGACAGTCTCAAAATAGAAGGCCGCATGAAGACGGCGCTTTACGTGGCGTCTGTCGGAAGGGCTTACAGGCAGGCGCTGGACGACTACTTCGAGAGCGAGGAGCTCTACACGTCCAGAATCCCGGACTATCAGGAAGCGATCCGAAAGTGCACCTACAGGCGTTTTACCACAGGTTTTTATTACGGAAGGCCGGATGAGAGCGCCATGGTCTACGACAGCAACACGTACGTCAATGAGGCGGTCTTTCTGGGGATTGTCGAGGAGATCACTCCCGAGGGGCGGGCCCGCATCATGCAGAGGAACAAATTCTGCGTCGGGGACCGGGTAGAGATTATGAAACCCGACGGAAGAGATATTCCGATTATCGTCAATTCTATGTATAATCAGAAGCAAGAGCGGGTGGACAGCGCACCTCATCCCAAGGAGATCCTCGATCTTGAACTGGGACAGGCAGCGGAACCCAATGCGGCGGTGGATATTGAGGTCGGCGATATTCTCAGAGTTGTCGTCTGAGGATGGCCGGGGCCCGAGAGCACAATCGCGGTAAAGGCTGATTTTCGGCAGCCGGAATGCGGCGCGGCGCACGCGCTGCGAGGCTTAACGTAAGAAGGGGAAGAGCATATGAAAATTATAGTAGTTGGCTGCGGCAAGGTCGGCGCGGCCCTCATTGCGCAGCTGAGCCAGGAGGGACACGACATTTCTGTTATCGATGTGGACAGTGGCGTGGTCACGGACATTTCAAACAATTATGACGTACTGGGACTGGTCGGAAACGGAGCCAGCCATTCGGTTCAGATGGAGGCCGGGATCGAGACGGCAGACCTTTTGATCGCCGCGACAGATTCTGACGAACTCAATCTCCTCTGCTGCCTGATCGCGAAGAAGGCCGGCGGCTGCAACACGATCGCCAGAGTACGAAATCCCGTCTATAACGGCGAGATCGGCTTTATCAAAGAAGAGCTGGGCCTGTCCCTTACCGTCAACCCCGAGATGGCGGCGGCAACCGAGGCGGCGCGCGTTCTGCGTTTCCCTTCTGCCGTTCAGATCGAGACATTTGCCAAGGGCAAGGTCGAGATCGTCAAGGTCAGGATTCCGGAAGGGTCCGTCCTGGACAACTGCCCGCTGGCGCAGATCCATAAGAGAACCGGCACGGACGTACTGATTTGTACCGTGGAGAGAGGCGGACAGGTCGAGATCCCCAACGGCGCTTTCGTGCTGAAAGCCGGAGACACCATCAGTATCGTCGCTTCCAGACAGAACACCAGAGATTTTGTCTCCAGGATCGGGCTCAAGAGCCGCCGAGTGAGAGACTGCATCATCATCGGAGGCGGCAAGATCGCTTTCTACCTCGCCCAGCAGCTGATCGAGAGCGGCATCCGCGTGAAGATCATCGAGAAGGACAGAGACCGCTGCGAAGAGCTCTGCGCAGCTCTCCCCAAAGCGGTGATTATCAACGCCGACGCGGCCAATCAGCACATCCTGATGGAAGAGGGCATCAGGGAGTGCGAGTCCTTTGTGACGCTGACGGGAATGGACGAGGAGAACCTTTTCCTTTCTCTGTTTGCCCAGGAGTGCTCCAAGGCCAAAGTCATCACAAAAGTCGACAGGCTCGACTTTGACGAGATCATCAAGCGCCTGGACCTGGGAACTCTGGTCCACCCCAAGAACATTACCGCGGACAACATCATCCGCTATGTCCGTGCCCTGCAGAACTCCATCGGCAGCAATGTGGAGTCCCTGTACAAGATCATAGAAAACAAGGTCGAGGCTCTCGAGTTCAAGATCCAGCCGGATTCGCCCGTAGTGGGAATCCCGCTCTCCCAGCTCAAAGTCAAGCCGGGCGTCCTGATCGCATGTATCACCACGGACGGCAAGACCGCGATTCCTAACGGTAATTCCGTGATCAAAGAGGGCGACAGTGTCGTCGTAGTCACTTCCCACCTCGGATTCGGAGACATCAGGGACATCTTACGGTAACGGACAGGAGGCAGATATGAACTATTCAATAATCCGGAGAATACTGGGAGTCGTGATCCAGTTCACCGGGGCTTTCCTGGCGCTCCCGGCCCTCTGCGGCCTGTTCTATGGGGAGAAGCAGGCAATTGTCTACGCGATACTGGCCATTGTCTATTTTGTCATCGGAAAGATCATCGCTTCGATCAAACTTGAGAGCCAGGCTTACTACGCAAGAGAAGGACTTGTCATTGTCGGACTGAGCTGGATCGTCATCAGTATTCTGGGCGCGATCCCGCTCGTGATCACAAAGGACATTCCCAGCTTTACGGATGCGCTTTTTGAGACCGTATCCGGCTTTACGACGACCGGATCCAGTATCCTGACGGACGTCGAGGCCCTCAGCCACACGGGCCTGTTCTGGCGCAGCTTTACCCACTGGGTCGGCGGAATGGGCGTCATCGTATTCATCCTGGCGGTCCTTCCCATGACCGGCGGTTACAACATGAACCTGATGCGGGCGGAGAGCCCGGGCCCTACGGTCGGCAAGCTCGTCCCGCGCATGAAAGACACCGCCAAAATATTGTACACCATCTACTTCGGCATGACCGTGGCGGAGATCATCATCCTGCTGATCGCGGGAATGCCTCTGTTTGACGCGCTCTGCATCTCCTTCGGCAGTGCCGGAACCGGCGGATTCGGCGTTCGCAACGACAGCTGCGGCAGCTATTCGACTTTGATGCAGGGCATCATCACGGTGTTCATCATCATGTTCGGCGTCAACTTCAACGCCTACTTCTTCATCATCCGGAGAAAATTCGGTGAAGTGTTAAAGATGAGTGAGCTGAAGGGATATTTTGGCATCATCGCATTTGCAATCATCACGATCACGATCAACATCCGGGGCATGTTCCCGTCGCTTTTCATGGCCTTCCATCACGCGGCCTTCCAGGTCGGCTCGATCATCACGACGACCGGCTACGCGACGGCGGACTTTGACCTGTGGCCGCAGTATTCCAGGGCCCTGCTCGTCCTGATCATGTTCTGCGGCGCCTGCGCCGGCAGTACCGGCGGCGGTATGAAGGTCTCCCGAATCATGATCATGGGCAAGACGGTTTACCGCGAGATCAAGAAATACCTGCATCCCCGCGCCGTCACGAACGTCACCATGGACGGAAAGACCATGGACAGGAGCACCATCCACAGCGTGAGCGTCTATCTGACCACCTACATGCTGCTGTTCTTCCTGTCGATCCTGGCGATCACAATATTTGAGAGTTACGACCTCGAGACCGTTTTCACGTCCGTGGCCTGTACCTTCAACAACATCGGCCCCGGCCTCTCCAAGGTCGGTCCCACCTGCAACTTCAGCATCATGCAGCCAGTCACCAAGTACATCCTCATGTTCGACATGCTTGCGGGACGTCTTGAGCTCTATCCTATGCTTATGCTGGTGACGCCTGCGGTGTGGAAGAATACTTGAGGATTTCCGGGGGTTATTCCGGAGGGCTTCTTTTCTGGGAGATTCTTTCCGGGAGTTGATTCTCGGGGGGCTTCTGACAATTGGATATCATATTGAAGTTACGGTACCCCGCGGCTTTCGAAGGGATTCGGAGGCTGTGGGGTTTTTCCGGGGAATGCAGGGCGGTAGATTGCATAATATTTTGGCGGCGACGATCGCACAATATGCATAAAGAATTGCATATATGCAATGGGGAATTTTCTCATATGTGTGTTCTGAAACCCTTTGTTCTCGAAAAATCAATTTTCAGGGCTCATCAAATATATTTTATGCATAGTATGCAGAAAAATATGCATAAATGGATCAGGGAATGAGGTGTATGCGGGCGGTGCTGTTTTGGCAGAAGACGGAGCAAGCTATGCGCAGCCGGGCGGCATGGAAAAGATTTGTGGGAAGACTCCCTAAAAAACTTTGGAGAAATTATAAAAAAAGGCTTGCCAAAACGAAAAGCTTACTCTATAATAACAATTCGTAACCGACATGAAGTCGTTCACATATATAAAGGGCTATAGCCAAACGGTAAGGCAGCGGACTCTGACTCCGTCATCTTGAAGGTTCGAATCCTTCTAGCCCTGTCATTAAAAATAGGCATCTGACACTTGTTGTCAGGTGCCTTTCTTTATGCTCAAAAAGCCCTTATCTATCAGCTTTTCTGGCATTTAACCATTTCTGCCTCCGATATCCGATGTTAAATATTGTCATGGGTATAAATGGGGAAAAAAGGGGAACATTCGTGGGAATGAAAATGGGAATGGTACAGTAATTGGTACAGATCGTCTGTCTGTGCTTTTTCGGCTTGTGGCGACCGACGGTGAACAAGTTTTTTTATATCGTAGGGGTGGGGGTGGCTTGTGCCGTGTTGTTCTGGCCCGGGGTCACCGACGAACAGCAAGCTTTTTTCATTTCGTAGGGTTGTGTTTAATCTTGTGCAGGGTCGTTCCTGGCCAAGTCGACCGACGAATAGCAAACTTTTTTCATTTCGTATGGTTGTGGTTGGCTTGTTCCGGGTTGGTCATAGCCGGGGGACCCCGACGAATAACAAATTTTTTCCATTCCGTATGGCTGTGTTTGGTTTGTGCCGGCTTGGTCATGGCCGGGGGACCCCGACGAATAACAAATTTTTTCCATTCCGTATGGCTGTGTTTGGTTTGTGCCGGCTTGGCCCAGCCCGGAGGCCACCGACGAACAGCAAATTTTACTCATTCAGTAGGGCTATGGTTAGCTTGTGCCGGCTTGGCCCAGCCCAGAGGCCACCGACGAACAGCAAATTTTTTCATTTCGTAGGGCTGAGCCAGGCAAGTTCAGCCTGGGCATACCGACGAAAAACAAGCTTTTTTCATATCGTAGGGCTGTGCCAAGCAAGTTCAGCCCAGGAGTGACCGACGATTAACAAATTTTCTCCATTTCGTAGGGCTGGACGCCCCCGCGGCCCCGTAACCAGCCCCCGCAGCCCCGCAACCAGCGGGGCTGCGCCCCAACCCCCACTTTTCTTGCCTATTTCAGACAAAATCCTCCTGTAAAACTGTGCACATCTACCAAATAATTAATTTGTATAAAAAAATAGTGACAAAATGTTAAATAAATGTTAACATAATTACTGTAGATGTTACAATTCATTGCGGAAATGATTACCGTCATCAAAGAGATCGGAGGAAACTATGAAAAAGCATACCGTCGTCGCTTTAACATCAGCATTTGTTATCGCTGCAGGAACACTTTTTGCAGTAGGAATGCCGTCAGGGTCTTCAAATGTGCCGAATACAAAGGTACAGGAGGCGCAGGGAGCCGATCAGAGCGCCGGTATTTCTTATGAGGATGCGATCGCAGAACTCTATGCGCGCAGCACTTCTATTTCAGATCAGGAAATTCTCGAAATTGCCCGTAAAATGAAACCTGACTGCACCGCCGTAACCAATGAGCTGGGAGCTGATCAGGCCAACAGAATAATAAATACTTTGTCGGACTACGAGCAGCGCAAGGTCGCTTATATGATGGGCGGCGCAGCGGATGCTGACGACGAAGTCGTCGCTGAGTGGGACAGACAGAATGAATACACTGCAATGAGCATTACTTCTGCACAGAAGCTCACGAGACTGATCCCCGGCTATACCGTTACTTCCTGCAGAGAAGAAAACGGAACGGTCGAGATCGATGTCGACGAGTGGATGACGGAAGGCTACACCGAAGGCAATCAGGATATTGAAAACGTATCCGCTTACCGCTATTATTACACGGCAGTTCTTAAGAAGGACGCCGCAGGAAACTGGGATGTAGCGAAAATAACAAATACAGACAGAAACTTTGGCTGGCTTGAGGACGCGGAGATCCAGCAGGAGAATCTCGGCGACGCCGAGCTCAAAAAGGACAACCTGGTCAGCTCCGGCGCGGAGTCGGAGACCGGCGCTTCCGAGACCAATGCAATCGAGACAAACGCGGCTGAGACCGGCGCTTTCGAGACCGGCGCTTTCGAGACCGGCGCTTCTGAAGCTAACGCTTTCGAGGGTTCCGCACTTAAGACTTCCACCCTCAAGACCTACGGCGACGGCAAGTATTCTTACAACGCGGATGCCGCAATCGCTTACGCGGACAAGTGGGCGACTTCCAGAAATCCCGAGTACAGACAGTATCCCGGCGTGGACTGCTGCAACTTCGTATCACAGTGCCTGTACGCGGGCGGCATGCCCAAGAACAAGAACTGGTATCCGGCTTCCTACGCCTGGATCAACTGCAGCGGCGCGATCGATAACTTCAAGAATTACGGCACCTTCATGAGTGCCAACAGCGGAAATGTCCTCAGAGGCAACCCTGTTTATTACGACTGGAACAGCAACGGCGTCTATGACCACACGGCGATCTGTGTCGGCAAGAACAGCTCCGGCACACCGATCATCGACGCGCACACCGGCGACCACTACCACGCGACATGGTCCCTGGGAAGCAACGGCAAAAGAGCGACCATCCAGCTTCGCGGAAACGGCTCCACGAGCGGCGGAAGCACCAGTGCCGCGACTTCTGAAGGCGGCAAGTGGAAGAAGCAGAGTGGTGCCTGGTATTACTACTCCTCATCGGGAGACCTTGTAAAGGGCTGGCTCAGCTATCGCGGCGACACCTACTATCTGGCCGGCAACGGCAAGATGGTCGTGGGCTGGAAAGAGATCGGCGGCTCCTGGTATTACTTCTCAAAGGGCGGCGCCATGAAGACCGGCTGGCTTAAGCTCGGCGGCAGGCTGTTCTATCTGACAAGCCAGGGCAAGATGAAGACCGGCTGGGTAGAGGCAGGAAACAAGTGGTTCTACATGTGCTCCGAAGGCTATGCGGTCAAGGGATGGAGAGACATTGACGGTGAGACCTACTACTTCGGAAACGACTTCAGGATGAAGACCGGGCTCACGAAGATTAATGGGATGAATTACTATTTTGACTCACAGGGACAGATGACTCTGGGATGGGTCACCGTAGGCGGAAAGAAGTACTTCTTCAGCCCTTCTGCAGGCGGAAGAGCGGCGACCGGTTACTGGGACATCAACGATAAGATCTATTACTTCAATTCGGAAGGCGTTTTGAACGGCTGATACACAGTCGGGGCAAAATAGTCAGGAACAGGAAATGTATACTTTTGACGGACGAATCAGATACAGCGAAGTGGACGCGGGCCGAAAGCTCACGGCGGAGAAGACGATCGACTATTTCCAGGATTGTTCCTCTTTTCAGTCGGAGGATCTGGGAGTCGGACTCGACTACATGAACGAGCATCACTTCGCCTGGGTGATCAATTACTGGCAGATCTGCTTTGACAGACGGCCCGTGATGGGAGAAGCGGTGCGCACCGGCACGCAGCCCTATGAATTCAAGGGCATTCTGGGCATGAGAAACTTCATGATGGAGACGAAGGACGGGGAGCGCCTGGCGACGGCAAACTCCGTGTGGAGCCTTCTGGATATGGAAAAGATGTATCCGATGCGGATCCCGGCGGAGCTGATCGAGAAGTACAAGACGGAGCCCAGGCTGGAGATGGACTACAAGCCGAGGAAGATCGCGGTCCCCAAAGAGGGCGGCGAGGAGCTGGAGGCAATCGTGGTGCGAAGGCACCATCTGGATACCAATCAACACATGAACAATGCGCAGTATGTGCACTTTGCGGTGATGTATCTTCCCGCGGGGGCCGAGATCAGAGAGCTGCGCGTCGAGTACAAGAAGCAGGCAATGTTGGGCGATCATATAAAGCCCGTAATTTATCACCTCTCCGACGGCATGATCCTTGTGAGCATGAACGGCGAAGACGGAAAACCATACGCAGTAGTGGAAATGAAGCTGCTGGAAGAGGGGACATTATGAAACTGGGAGAACTTCAGACACTTAAAGTGGAAAAAACAGTGCCGTTCGGCATTTATCTGACAGGAGAGGATCCGGAGGAGGGACGCGTTCTGCTTCCCCGCTCGCAAGTGCCTGAGGGTGTCTCCGAGGGAGACGAGCTGGAGGTTTTCCTCTATAAGGATTCCGAGGACAGAATGATCGCGACCCGCAGAAAGCCCAAACTGATGCTGCACCAGGTGGGATATCTTACCGTGCTGCAGGTGGGCAGAATCGGAGCTTTCCTTGACTGGGGTCTGGATAAGGATCTGCTGCTGCCGTTTCACGAGCAGCCGAGAGAGAGAGTTAAAGAGGGACAAGAAGTTTTGGTGGCCGTATACCTCGACAAGAGCGAGAGACTGTGCGCCACAATGAACGTATATCCTTATCTCAGCAAGGAAAGCCCTTACAGGACCGGCGACCAGGTGACGGGCATCGTCTATGAGACAAGCCGCAACTTTGGCGCATTTGTCGCGGTGGACAGCATGTTTTCGGCTCTGATTCCCAAGCGCGAGCTTGTCAGGGACCTGCGCGTCGGCGACGTGGTCTCCGCCAGGGTGACGGCCGTCAAGCCGGACGGAAAGCTGGACCTGAGCATCCGCGAGAAGGCGCCGCTGCAGATGGACCGCGACATGGACCGGATCCTGGCCAGAATGGACGCGAACGGAGGATTCCTTCCCTTCAACGACCGGGTCGCCCCGGAGATCATCCGCGAACAGATGCAGATGAGCAAGAACGAATTCAAGAGAGCGGTCGGCCACCTCTTAAAACTGGGCAAAATAGAGATCGGCGCCGACAGCATCCGAAGCAAAAAAGTGTAATGTTATAAACAGACCTTTGTAAAAGCCATGCAAAATTGCATGGCTTTTTGTGGATTCTTATTAAAATTACACAAAAATTTCACCCTTTTTTATGGATTTTTGTAAGCTTATGGTCTAAAATAAAATAGAGCGGATATTTTTTTCGCACGGATATCAAACAGATGCCAGGGGTTGATTACGAAAGCGTGAGGGGGACATGGTTTCAAATCAGGTATTACAGAATACAATAGAAGGGATTAAAGAAATATCGCATCTTGAACTTGGGGTTATGGATTCCGACGGCAGAGAAGTCGCGGTTACGGCGCCGGTATTTGCAAATGCGGCGGCAGCGATTCCGGACTTTGCGAACTCGCCCGCAGACAGCCAGTCAGCCGGCCCTTATCAGTTCTTCAAAGTTATGGATGAGCAGCAGCTGGAGTATGTCATCGTCGTTTACGGAGAGACGGACAGTTCGCTCCTGATCGGCCGCATGGCGGCTTTCCAGCTCAAGGGATTGATGAGTGCTTTTAAAGAGCGCTACGACAAGGACAGCTTCATGAAGAACCTGCTCCTGGACAACCTGCTGCTGATCGATATTTACAGCCGCGCCAAGAAACTGCACATCGCGTCGGACGCCCAGAGAGTCGTCATGATCATAGAGACGGGCCTTGAGCGCGACAGAAACGTTCTTGAGATCGTACAGGAATTCATCGGGACGACAAATACGGATTTTGTGACGGCGGTGGATGAGAGCAACGTCGTGGTGGTCAAGGACCTCACCGACGGAAGCCGGACCAAGGACATTGAGAAGTCTGCCGATGCGATCGATGCGCACCTGAAGAAGCTCGGCATAGCCGGCGCACGCATCGCTTACGGCACCGTTGTGGGTGAGATCAAGGAAGTGAGCCGCTCCTACAAGGAGGCCAAGATGGCGCTCGACGTCAGCAGGATCTTCTTCGAGGACCGCACCGTGATCGCGTACAATGAACTCGGAATCGGCAGATTGATCTACCAGCTGCCCATTCCGCTGTGCAAGATGTTTATCAGGGAGATCTTCAAGGGAAGAAATCCCGAGGAGTTCGATCAGGAGACGCTGGCTACGATCAACAAGTTCTTCGAGAACAGCCTCAACGTCTCCGAGACGTCCAGACAGCTGTTTATCCACAGGAACACACTGGTCTATCGACTGGATAAACTCCAGAAGACCACGGGACTCGATCTTCGCGTGTTTGAGGATGCCATTACGTTCAAGATCGCGCTCATGGTCGTCAAGTATATGAAATACATGAAACAGTTCGAGTACTGATTCGTGCTGAAACTAAAGAAAGGATTTTCTAAAGCAGGCGCCCGGAAGGGCGCTTGTTTCGGAACAAGGTGAAATGGAAGAACAAACTCAAAATCAGGGCAGCGAAAAGGTATATGCGGGTGACGGCAGAAACGCCGGAGGTTACACCGGAGGAAACGCCGGAGGTTACACCGGGGGCAATGCCGGAGGCGGCAGCTACAACGGAAGAAGCTACAAAAGCTCAAACGGGAATAAAGGAAACCGCATGCAAGGGTTTATTCCCGGCATGATCGTCGGGATCATTGCGGCGGTGATCGCGGTTGGGATTGCCTTTGCGGTGACGGGCGCAGGCGGAGGCAATGCTGCTTCCTACAACCTGCCGGGGGTCTCGGATTCGGCGGTCAACAACGAGTCCATTGAGAAACTGAGCGCCCTGGAAGAGTACATAGATTACTATTACTACAAGTCTTCGGAAGTTTCCAGGCAGGACAAAGAGGACGGCCTTTACAAAGGTCTCTTCGAGTCGCTCGGAGACGTCTATTCCTGCTACTACACGCCGGAGGAGTACCAGAAGCTTACCGAGGAGACAGAGGGAGTTTATTACGGTATAGGCGCCTACGTGAGCAAGGATGTGGAGACCGGCGCCAGCACCGTTTCGGGCGTCATCAAGAACTCGCCGGCAGAGGCCGCGGGCCTGATGGAAGGCGACATCATCTATGAGGTCGACGGGGAAGACATGACAGGCCTTGAGCTGGAAGAAGTGGTTTCCCACATCCGCGGACCGGAGGGCACGAAGGTGAAACTGACCCTGATCCGCGGCGGAGATACCATTGAAGTCGAGCTGACCAGGGCCCAGGTCAATTCTCCCACGGTGGAGTCCGAGATGCTCGAGGACGGAATCGGCTATCTGCAGATCACCGAATTTGACAATGTGACGGTCGACCAGTTCCACGAGAATTTCAGGAGCCTCAAAGAGCAGGGCATGAAGGGAATGATCATCGACCTCCGCGGGAATCCCGGAGGCAATGTCTCTACCGTCTGCGCGATCGCGGAAGAGCTTCTGCCCGAAGGACTGATCTTCTACATGGAAGACAAGAACGGCGAGAGAACGGAATACACTTGCAACGGGGCGGATTTTGACCTGCCGCTGGTGGTGCTTGTGAACGAATACAGCGCGAGCGCGGCCGAGATCCTGTCGGGCGCGATCAAGGACGCGGGCATCGGCAAACTCGTCGGCAAGAAGACTTTCGGAAAGGGCATCGTGCAGAACGTCATCGGACTGGATGACGGCTCCGCCATCAAGCTCACGATCGCCAACTACTACACCAGGAACGGAAATGACATTCATCTCAAGGGCATTGAGCCGGACGTGGAAGTGGAGCTGGATTCCGACGCCTACCTCGAGGACAAGACGGACACGCAGCTGAACAAGGCGATCGAGGTGATGAAAGAAGAGATGAAATAACGCGGGTACAAGTGTTAAAAAATTGTGTCTTCGGGCACTATTTTGATAGAAATCACGTATATTATGTTAAAATATAGATGCAGGCCCTCCTGCGTCGAACGGAGTGAATAATTGGCTATGACAAACAACTGCGACACATGCGCATACTGCGGCTATGATGAGGATTACGGAGAGTATGTGTGCGACATAGACATGGATGAGGACGAATATATCCGGTTTCTGTCGGACAGACATTCGCAATGCCCTTATTATCGCAACGGAGATGAGTATCTGGTAGTACGCGGTCAAATGTAAAAAAACAAGGAGGAGAATTATGGGACTTATTACAGCGGCGGGTGCATCACTGTCATCGGTATTAGGCGATCAGTGGAAGGATTATTTTTACTGCCCGGAGATGGATGCTGACGTTCTGGTCAAGAAGGGACAGCGTCATGGCGGCAAGTCGGGTCTTCTCAACAGAGGCGGCAGCGAGAACGTGATCACGAACGGCTCCACGATCGTTGTCAATGAAGGACAGTGTATGATCATTGTCGATCAGGGCGAGATCGTAGATGTCTGCGCGCAGGCCGGTGCATATACCTATGACGCCTCCTCGGAGCCCAGCGTATTTACCGGCGGACTCGGTGCGGGCCTTGCGGCAAGCTTCGACCAGTTCAAGAAGCGCTTCACGTACGGCGGTGTTACGGCACACGATCAGAGAGTGTACTATTTTAACACAAAGGACATCATCGGCAACAAATACGGAACGGCCAATCCGGTTCCCTTCCGCGTTGTCGACACCAATATCGGCCTGGATGTGGACATCTCGATCCGGTGCTTCGGCGAGTATGCTTACAGACTCAGCGATCCGATCCTGTTCTACAAGAACATCTGCGGAAACGTCAATGACGATTACACCAAGGACCGCATTGAGAACCAGCTGCGCACAGAGCTTCTGACCGCTCTGCAGCCTGCGTTCGGCAAGATCTCCGAGATGGGAATCCGTTACAGCGCAGTGGTCAACCACACAAATGATATGGCGAACGCCCTGAACGAAGTTCTCTCCGACAGCTGGGGATCCAAGTACGGTATCGTTATCACCGCTTTCGGAATCAGCAGCCTCAAGGCTTCCGAGGAAGACGAGAAGATGATCAAGGAGCTGCAGAAGACTGCGGTATTCCAGAATGCAAACATGGCAGCAGCTATGAAGGTCAATGCGGAGTCCCAGGCGATGATGGATGCGGCCAAGAACCCCAACGGCGCAGCTATGGGCTTCTTCGGAATGGGCATGGCGCAGCAGGCGGCAGCAAGCGGAACGGATTCCGCAACGCTTTTCGCGATGGGTCAGCAGCAGCAGGCGGCCAAGGCGGCCAAGATGCAGGCGGGCTCCGGCTGGAAGTGCCCTAAGTGCGGCCACGAAGGCAATGCGGGCAAGTTCTGCGGCGAGTGCGGATCCCCTAAGCCGGCAGAGGGCTGGAAGTGCACCAAGTGCGGTACGGAAGGCAATACGGGCAAGTTCTGCATGGAGTGCGGTTCTCCCAAGCCTGTGGAAGACGGCACATGGACATGCCCTAAGTGCGGCCATGCGGGCAACAAGGGCAAGTTCTGCGGTGAGTGCGGAACTCCTAAGGAGTGATCTGCGGCGAGTGAGTAACTCTTAAGGAGTGACCTGCGGCGGCGCATGCCTGAATAATAGAACTGATTTGATATTTGATCTGATAATTGATTTGAGAACAATAGAAATCCGGCAGAATTTTGCCGGATTTCTTTGTACCCGGCGGGAAATTTAGGGATCGTCTGATGCCGGCGGATCCCGGCGGGAAATTGCGGGGGAGTTTGATGCCGGCGATATTTTGGCGGAATTCATTGTACAAAGGCAGGCTCGCGTGCGAGCCTTGAAAGGAGAGCGGAAATGGCAGAGAAAATTACAGCATACCAGTGCCCGGCCTGTACCGGACCTCTTCACTTTGACGGAAAGATCGGAAAGCTGAAATGCGACTACTGCAGCAGCACTTACACGGCCGAGGAAGTCCGGGCGATCTACGCGGAGAAAAACAAGACCGCCGCGGAGACGGATCGGAAATCGCAGGAGAAGGCTTCGGCAGCCGCAAAGAACGATGCGGCGGCTGCGGGCGCGAGTTCATCGGCGGCGCGGGAGGCCGGAGAGGCGGACGAAAACTACGACTGGGGGAGCGACGCGGCGCACATGCGCGCCTACAACTGCACGAATTGCGGCGCGGAGCTGATCTGCGACGAGACGACCGCAGCAACAAGCTGTCCTTACTGCGGCAATAACACGGTGATTCCGGGCAGATTTGCCGGTGCCCTCCGCCCTGATTACGTGATTCCCTTTAAGGTTGACAAGAAGCAGGCCATAGAGGCCTTCAAAAAATACTACAAAGGAAGAAAGCTTCTTCCGTCCTCCTTCGAGTCCGAAAACCACATCGAGGAGATTAAGGGCGTCTATGTGCCTTTCTGGATGTTTTCCGGCAGGATCGAGGGAAGCGCTGTGTACGAAGCGTACGAAGAAAACAAAAAACGCTCCGGCGAGGAAGAGATCATAACGAGAAAATACTACGACGTGCGCAGAGAAGGGGAGATGAGCTTTGACAAAATCCCCGTGGACGCGTCCACCAAGATGCCCGATGAACTCATGGACTCCATCGAGCCTTTTGACTACAAGGAGATCCGGCCCTTCGCGATGGAATATATGCCGGGCTATCTGGCAAACAAATATGATGTCACCAAAGAAGAGAGCCGCGGACGCGCAGACGAAAGGGCAAGGCAGTCCTTCCGCTCGGCGATGTGTGATTCCGTCAAAAACTATGACAATATAAGAGTCATGGAGCAGTCAGAGACGATTCATCCCGACAAGGCGGAGTACGGCATGCTGCCGGTCTGGCTTCTCAGCTCCAACTTCCAGGGAAAGAATTATCTCTTTGCCATGAACGGGCAAAGCGGCAAGATGATCGGAGACCTGCCGATCTCCTTAGCCAAGCTGGCGGCCTGGGTCATCGGTGTATTTGCCGTTGTTTTCGCCATCATGCATTTCCTTATACTCAAACAAAACGGCGACAGCGCGATCATCAGCGGATTCGTCGGCCTGTTCGTTTCGATCATCGTCGGTGCGATGATGAGCTCCAGCATGAAACCGGTTGCCAAGAGCCGGTCGGCCGGCGCCTACATAGCGGGCGAAGGCTCGCTGAAGCTGCGGCGCAACGATGACCGCTATGTGCGCACATCGGAGACGAGAAATAAGGCATAGTGGATGAGGAGATGGCAAGGGCTGGCGGGCCGGCGGGGCCGGAAGAGCTGGCGGTGGGCCTGGCGCCATTCCTTTCAGAAGTTTTCAGCTTGAGCAATGCAGGTTCGTCGAACGAATGCATTGCTTAAGCTGTTTTGTGGGATCAGCAATGCAGGTTCGTCGGGGCGATGCATTGCAAAGCATCACCTTCTTTTGTAGTCCTCAGAAACATCCATATAAGAGCGTTTTCCGGTAATATAGTCATCATAGGCATGCTCGGCGTCAGCGCCGCGGAATACTTTACAAAGGCCGCACATGTCGCAGTCTGCTATGCAGGGATATTTTGCCTTGATGAAGGCTCTGCGCTCTTCGGCAGTTGAATTATTTATGTCAGGTGCCTGGATCATTGCAATTCCTCTCGTGCAAATTCGGTCAGCCCCGGACGAACGGTGCGCGGAATTCTTCGTTGATTTCTCGAATCTCCTTTACTCCGTCGATATAGGGCTGGTAGATGCTCTCGATCCTGCCGCCGCCGCGATTGTCGCAGCCGGAACAGAATTCACAATCAATTCCGCACGCTCCCCACAGCGCCTGGTGAACGATACGGATTCTTTCTTCCCGTGTGGTGTCTTTGATCAATATGGAGGTCATCTTTTTAACTCCTTTCTTGATGGCACAATTGACTTTTCGTTAATTATATCATGGCATTTTGGTAATTATTCAGCACACCGGAAAAAAAGATCAAAATGGACCGGGGAGCTCGCTCGTCGGGCGCTTCCGGCCAGAACCTGTATTGCCTTTTTTAAAACCCTTCTTCGGTGGAATATCCACCGAAGAAGGGTTTTAAAAGAGCACTAATGCGTTTCAAATCGGCCAATCAAGAACATTCGTTCTAAAAATAATCTGTTCTTTATAAAAATGATGTGATATACTTCTCTAATAGCCTCAGTGACCGCTGCAGAGTCCACTGAGGCATCCTGCAAATCGCACGGTAGAAGCACACGGCATACCATCCGCATCAGGAGGAAGCAAGTCTATGGATCATTTCGTACTGCATTCCGAATATCAGCCCACGGGAGACCAGCCGCAGGCCATTGACGACCTGGTAAAGGGATTCAGGGAAGGAAATCAGTTTCAGACTTTGCTGGGAGTCACCGGCTCCGGCAAGACTTTTACGATGGCCAATGTCATTGCGGCCCTGAATCGGCCGACGCTGATCATATCCCATAATAAGACGCTTGCGGGACAGCTCTACGGTGAAATGAAGGAATTCTTTCCTGAGAATGCCGTGGAGTATTTTGTCTCCTATTATGATTACTATCAGCCGGAAGCTTATATTCCCTCCAGCGATACTTATATTGCCAAGGACTCGATGATCAACGACGAGATCGATAAGCTCAGGCTCTCCGCGACAGCTTCCCTGGCAGAGAGAAGGGACGTGGTCGTTGTGGCCAGTGTGTCCTGCATTTACGGACTGGGAAGCCCCGAGGAGTTCAAGGGGATGTCCATTTCCCTAAGGCCGGGCATGGAGAAGGACCGCGACGAAGTGATCAAAGAATTGATCGCCATTCAGTACACCAGAAACGATCTGTCTCTCGAGCGCTGCAATTTCCGAGTCAGAGGGGACACGGTGGAAGTCTATCCCGCGCAGGGCGGCGAGTACCTGATCCGCATCGAGTGGTTCGGGGATGAGATCGACAGGATCTGCGAGGTGGAGCAGCTGACCGGAAGGGTGCACGCAAGCCTCAGCCACGTGATGATCTGGCCCGCCTCCCACTACGTGGTGCCCCAGGAGAAGATCAACAAAGCCTGTGACAACATTGAAGAAGAGATGCGGGAGCAGGTGAAATTCTTTAAGTCGGAGGATAAGCTGATCGAAGCGCAGAGGATCTCCGAGAGAACGAATTTTGACGTGGAGATGATGCGCGAGACGGGATTCTGCAGCGGGATCGAGAACTATTCGAGGCATCTGAATTTTGCCAGGCCGGGGGAGCCGCCGCTGACGCTGATGGACTTCTTCCCGGAAGATTTCCTGATCATTGTGGACGAGTCGCATATGACCATCCCGCAGATCGGGGCCATGTACCACGGGGACCGGTCGCGCAAGGAGACTTTGGTGGAGTACGGGTTCCGCCTGCCGTCGGCGCTGGACAACCGGCCGCTGAATTTTGAGGAGTTTGAGTCCCACATCGACCAGATGCTGTTCGTGAGCGCGACGCCCGGCCCTTACGAGGAGTCCCACGAGCTGATGCGCACGGAGCAGATCATCCGGCCGACCGGTCTTCTGGATCCCAAGATCGATGTGAGGCCGGTGCAAGGACAGATCGACGACCTGATCGGCGAGATCAGAAAGACGGTTAAAGAAGGGAACAAGGTGTTGGTCACTACTTTGACCAAGAAGATGGCGGAGGATCTGACGGACTACCTGGCCGGGGCGAGCATCCGGGTCAAGTACCTGCACTCGGACATCGACACGCTGGAGCGCTCGCAGATCATCCGGGACATGAGACTGGATGTCTTCGACGTGCTGGTGGGCATCAACCTGCTGCGCGAGGGCCTGGACATCCCGGAGATCGCCCTGGTGGCCATCCTGGACGCGGACAAGGAGGGGTTCCTCCGCTCGGAGACGTCCCTGGTGCAGACCATCGGGCGCGCGGCGCGAAACGCGGACGGCCATGTCATCATGTACGCCGACAATATGACCGACTCCATGCGCAGGGCGATTGACGAGACCGAGCGCCGCAGAGCGGTACAGACAAAATATAACGAGGAGCATGGGATCACCCCGCAGACCATCCGCAAGGCGGTGCGCGACCTGATCTCGATCTCCAGGGAGATCACCAAGGAGCAGGCGGCTTTCGAGAAGGATCCCGAGTCCATGAACCTCGGCGAGCTCAGAAAGCTGATCGCGGACGTGGAGAAGAAGATGCGCAAGGCGGCGGCGGACCTCAACTTCGAGGCGGCGGCGGAGCTGCGCGACAAGATGCTGGAACTGAAGAAACAAGAGCTGGAGCTGACCGGCGGACACTGATTCATATATATATTTAGTTAAGAACGGAATTTCGTATTTATGGCTGTTAAGATGAAGAAACCGGATTACTGGCCGGCCCTGGAAGAGGGCGAGAAACTGGCGGGAATCCAGAGAGAGCGCGACGCGCAGAGAAGAAGCATCATCAATAAAGAGGACTGCATCCGCATATGGGGCGCCAACGAACACAATCTCAAGAACCTGACCTTGGAGATCCCGCGCAACGAGCTGGTCGTGCTGACGGGGCTGTCGGGATCGGGCAAGTCGTCGCTGGCTTTTGACACCATCTATGCGGAGGGACAGAGGAGATATATGGAATCCCTGTCTTCCTATGCGAGGCAGTTCCTGGGACAGATGGAGAAGCCCGATGTGGAGAAGATCGAGGGCCTGTTGCCCGCTATCTCCATCGACCAGAAGTCCACGAACCGAAACCCCAGGTCGACGGTGGGAACGGTGACGGAGATCTATGACTATTTCCGTCTGCTCTATGCAAGGATCGGCATCCCGCACTGCCCCAACTGCGGCAGAGAGATCGCGAGGCAGACCGTAGACCAGATGGTGGACCGGATCATGGAACTCCCCGAGAGCACCAGGATCCAGATCCTGGCGCCGGTGGTCAGAGGCCGCAAGGGCGAGCACCAGAAGGTGATCGACCGCGCGAGAAAAGCGGGCTATGTGCGCCTTCGCATCGACGGAAATCTCTACGATGTCTCGGAGGACATCAAGCTGGAGAAAAATATCAAACACAATATCGAGATCATCATCGACCGCCTGGTGGTAAAGCCCGGCATCGAGCGAAGGCTCACGGACTCGGTGGAGAATGCGCTGGAACTGGCGGACGGACTCCTGCAGGTGGATGTCGTGGGGGCGGAACTGATGCAGTTCTCCCAGAGCTTTGCCTGCCCGGACTGCGGGATCAGCGTGCAGGAGATCGAGCCCAGGAGTTTCTCCTTCAACAATCCTTTCGGAGCCTGCCCGGGCTGCGCGGGACTGGGCTACAAGATGGAATTTGCCCCGCAGCTAATCGTTCCGGACGAGACGCTGTCCATCAATGAAGGGGCCATCGCGGTTCTGGGATGGCAGTCCTGCATGCACAAGGGCAGCTTTGCCAACGCGATCCTGATGGCGCTGACCGAGAAATTCGGCTTCAGCCTGGATACGCCCTACAAGGACCTGTCGAAGGAAGTGCGGGACATGCTGATGTACGGCACGGATAAGAGCGTCGACGTCTATTACGAGGGGCAGCGCGGCAAGGGCGTCTATCCGGTCACTTTCGAGGGCCTGATCAAGAACTCCGAGCGCCGCTACCGCGAGACGGCTTCCGAGACCATGAAGGCGGAGTACGAGTCCTTTATGAGCATCACGCCCTGCAAGGAGTGCGGCGGCAAAAGATTGAGAAAGGAATCTCTGGCGGTCACGGTCGGCGGAATCGACATCTATGACCTGACCTGCATGTCCATCCGGGCGCTGCGTGACTTCATGGAGAACCTGCAGCTGACGGCAACGCAGCAGAAGATCGGCGCCCAGGTGCTCAAGGAGATCCGGGCGAGAGTCGGATTCCTGATCGATGTGGGCCTGGACTACCTGACGCTGGCGCGCGCGACGGCCACGCTCTCGGGCGGCGAAGCCCAGAGAATCCGCCTGGCGACCCAGATCGGGTCGGGACTGGTCGGGGTGTGCTATATTTTGGACGAGCCCAGTATCGGCCTGCACCAGAGGGACAACGACAAGCTCCTGCGGACCCTCAAGAACCTGCGGGATCTGTGGAACACGGTCATCGTGGTCGAGCACGACGAGGACACCATGCTGGCGGCGGACTACATCGTCGATATCGGGCCCGGCGCGGGCGCCCACGGCGGAACGGTGGTGGCCAAGGGAACGGCAGAGGAGATCATGGCCAATCCCGATTCCATCACGGGCCAGTACCTGAGCGGCGCCAAGGCCATTCCGGTGCCCTCGGAGCGCAGGAAGCCCACCGGCTGGATCAAGGTGCGCGGCGCACGCGTCAATAATCTCAAGAATATTGACGTGAAGATCCCGCTGGGCATCATGACGGTGGTCACCGGCGTCTCCGGATCCGGCAAGAGCTCTCTGGTCAACGAGATCCTCTACAAGCACCTCGCCAAGTCGCTCAATCGCGCGAGGACCATCGCCGGAGACCACGACGGGATCGACGGGCTCGAGAACCTGGACAAGGTCATCGCCATCGACCAGTCGCCCATCGGAAGGACGCCCAGGTCCAACCCGGCGACCTACACGGGAGTCTTCGACATGATCCGCGCGCTGTTCGCGGGCACGCCCGACGCCAAGGCCAAGGGGTACAGCAAGGGGAGATTCTCCTTCAATGTCAAGGGCGGCCGCTGCGAAGCCTGCGGCGGAGACGGCATCATCAAGATCGAGATGCACTTTTTGCCCGATGTCTACGTGCCCTGCGAGGTCTGCCACGGCAAGCGCTACAACAGGGAGACCCTGGAAGTGCGCTACAAAGGGAAGAATATATACGACGTGCTGGACATGACGGTCGAGGAGGCGGTCACTTTCTTCGAGAATGTGCCCTCCATAAGGCGCAAGATCCAGACGCTCTACGATGTGGGCCTGGGCTACGTGAAACTGGGGCAGCCTTCCACGGAACTGTCGGGAGGTGAAGCGCAGAGAATCAAGCTGGCGACGGAACTGTCGAGGAAGAGCACCGGGAAGACCATCTATATTTTGGACGAGCCGACGACGGGCCTGCACTTTGAGGACGTGTCCAAGCTGGGCGCGATCCTTCACCAGCTGGTGGAGGGCGGAAACACGGTCGTCGTCATCGAGCACAACCTGGACGTGATCAAGACGGCGGACTACATCATCGATATGGGACCCGAGGGCGGAGACGGAGGCGGTACCGTGGTCGCCGAGGGCACACCGGAGGAAGTGGCGAAGGTCCACTCCTCTTATACCGGATACTATGTGAACAAGATGCTGGAAAGGGACAAGGCGCGCCGGAGGGGCAAGTGAGGAATTCTTGAGCAGCATGGAAGAACACAAGGGATATGTAGAACATATCATTTACAGAAACGAAGAGAACACATACACCGTATTTGAGGTGCAGTGCGAGGACGGGCTCCTCACCTGCACCGGCTTTCCGCCTGCCATCAGCGAGGGAGAGAGCTGCATAGTGGAAGGGGAGACCGTGCACCACGCCGTGTACGGCGACCAGCTGAAAGTCAGTATTTACCGGGCGATCCCGCCCGAGAACTCCCAGGCTATGCTGCGCTACCTCTCGTCCGGCGCGGTCAAGGGCATCGGACAGGCACTGGCAGCCAGGATCATAAAGAAATTCGGGGATGACACGCTCCGGATCATGGATGAAGAGCCGGAGAGACTGGCGGAAGTCAAGGGGATCAGCATGCGGGGGGCAAGAGAGATCGCAGCCCACATAGCGCAAAAAAGAGACCTGCGCGACGCGATGCTCTTCCTGCAGCAGTACGGCGTCACCAACCGGGTGGCCCTCAAGATCTGGAAGACCTACGGCGAGAGGATGTACACGGTCCTGCGGGAGAACCCGTACCAGCTGGCGGAGGACATCTTCGGGATCGGCTTTGCCACGGCGGATGAGATCGCGGGGAGAGTGGGAATCAGCACGCAGTCGGAGTTCCGGATCCGGAGCGGGATCCTGTACACGCTGTCCATGACCCTCGCGGAGGGCAGCAGCTACCTGCCCAGAGAGGTGCTCCTTAGCAGAGCGGCGGAAATTCTGAAGGTCCCCGACGAGCTGATTGAGGTCCAGATCGACAACCTGGCCGTGGAGAGGCGGATCAAGATGCGCCGGAAGGGCGAAGAGATTCAAATCTATTCCAATACGGCCTTTCGCGAGGAGCAGCAGATCGCCAGGATGATGGCGGACCTGGAGGCGGAGCCCGTGCACCACACGGGGAGAGACCCGGAAAAGACGCTGGCGAAGCTGGAAAAAGAGGAGAATCTGGAACTGGATCCCCTGCAGCGGGAGGCAGTCCTGATGGCGGCGGAGCACGCGGTCCTGATCATTACGGGAGGACCCGGCACCGGCAAGACGACGACCATCAACACGATCATACGATATCTTAGAAAAGAGAACCTGGAGGTCCTTCTGGCCGCGCCCACGGGGCGGGCCGCCAAGAGAATGGCCGAGGCCACGGGCTATGAGGCGATGACGATCCATCGCCTTCTCGGCGTGCGCGCGGTGCGGGAAGAGGGAGACGGCGCTTTTACGCCGGAATCGGAGCTTGGCGAGAGAGGAGGGAGCTTTTCCTATTTTGACAAGGGAAGAGATAATCCGCTGGAGGCGGACGCCATCATCATCGACGAGATGTCCATGGTGGACATGCACCTGTTCTGCTCCTTCCTCAAGGCGGTCACGCCCGGGACCAGGCTGATCCTGGTGGGTGATGTCAACCAGCTGCCCAGCGTGGGACCCGGGAGAGTCCTGCAGGACCTGATCGCATCGGGCGTCTTTCGGACGGTCATGCTGAGGAAGATCTTCCGGCAGGCGCTGGAGAGCGATATCGTCACCAACGCGCACCGGATCCTGGGCGGGGAGCTCCCGCAGATGAGCAACAAGAGCCGCGATTTCTTCTTCCTGGAGAGGGACAACGCGCCGGTCATCTACAAGCACACGGTGGAACTGATGCGCGACAGGCTGCCGGGCTATCTGCACTGCGACCCCGGCGAGATCCAGGTCCTCACCCCTATGCGCAAGGGCCCGCTGGGGGTCGTCCGCCTCAACGAGGTACTGCAGAGCGTCCTCAATCCGCCCGCGAAGAACAAGCGGGAGGTGCAGCGGCAGGATGTGATCTTCCGCGAGGGCGACAAGGTCATGCAGACCCGCAACAACTACCAGATCGAGTGGGAGATCCGGGGCAATTACGGCCTCAAGGTCGACGGCGGGACGGGCGTCTTCAACGGGGACGCCGGAATCATCCAAAATATTGACAACGACGCGGAAATCGTCACGGTATGTTTTGACGAGGAGAAAATAGTGGAATATCCGTTCTCCGAGCTGGATGACCTGGAGCCGGCTTACGCGGTCACGGTCCATAAATCCCAGGGGTCCGAGTACCCGGCAGTCATTCTGCCTCTTCTGAGCGGCCCGTCCGGCCTCTTCAACCGAAATCTGCTGTATACGGCAGTGACGAGGGCCAGGGACTGCGTCGTGATCCTCGGCAGCAGGCAGACGGTGGCCTCGATGACGGCAAACATCAGGGAGAACCGACGATATACAGGCTTAAAGGAGAGAATACATGAGATCTTTGCAGTCACCGACGCCGATCCTGGATCTGGTCTTTCCCAGGAGATGTCCGATCTGTGACAAGCCGGTCAGGCCCTACGGGAGCCTGATCTGCGAGGAGTGCGCCGTGGTCCCGCAGCCGGTGGGGGACTGCACCTGTTTCAAATGCGGAAAGCCCGTCGGAGAGCAGGAGGAGTACTGCGCCGACTGCAGCAGGAAAAAGCATATGTATTACAGGGGCGCCGCGTCCTTCCGCTACAGGAGCGTATCGGGCTCTCTGTACCGCTTTAAATATGAAGGCAGACGGGAGTACGCGGACTACTACGGGCGGGAGATGGCCCTCACTTTCGACAGGTTTACACAGGAGATGGGCGCCGCGCATGTGCCGGACCTTCTGGTGCCGGTTCCCTGCAGCGAACAGAGGGATAGAAAGAGAGGCTATAACCAGGCGGCCGTCCTGGCAGAAAAATTGGCGGAGATCGTGCGGATTCCGGTCGATTCCTCCAGCCTTAAAAGGGCGAAAGACACCAAAGCGATGCGCACCATGAGCGCCACCGAGCGCCAAAATAATTTGAAAAAAGCTTTCCATGCATATGGAAATAGTGTAAGATTAAAGTCGATTATGCTCATTGATGATATCTACACTACCGGCGCAACAGTCGATGCGTGTGCGCTGGCCCTGCTGGAAGCAGGGGCAAGAGAGGTCAGTTTCCTGACTTTCGCGATCGGAGAGAACGGTTTATGATCAATAAAGACAGAGTCCGAACGATGACCAGGCTCGCCATCTATGAGGAGGGGCAGGGCGTCACGGACGACAAGATGAACAGTTATTTTAAAAATGATTATATTGTGGGCCACATGGTAGGATCTTTCGTAAGCGGTACGATCGCCTGCCTTTTAATTGCGCTCGTATATTGCTGTTATCACTATGATACGCTTCTGATCCGGCTTTTCGAAAATCAGCTTACGGGACTGATCGAGACAGCCGTCACGCTCTATGCTGCCTTCATGATCTTCTTTCTGGCGGTATCGTTCTTTGTCTATCTATGGAGGATCAATGCTCTTAGAGGGAGACTCGACAGATACAACAGAAGGCTGGAGCACCTGAAGGAAAGTTACGAAAAGGAAGACAAACATGCTGACAAACGTATTTGAAATAAGAAAGAAAATTATCGAGGCTTACGGCCAGTTCGAATACATTATCATACCGGCTTTCAAATTCGCGGTGGCTTTTCTGCTGATCCTTATGATCAACAACCACATCGGATTTAACCTCGGACTCACCAATAAGCTTCTCGGAGTGATCATCGCCCTGATCTGCACACTGGTGCCGGTCAATTTCATGGCGGGTATCATGGTCATCCTGGTCCTGGCACATCTGTACACGCTGTCCCTGGAGACGATGATCATGGCGGGCGTCATCTTCCTGCTGATGTTCCTGCTGTATTTCCGCTTCTCGCCCAAGGACACGATCATGATCCTTCTGCTTCCTCTGGCTTTCGCGGCCAGGGTGGAATACGCGATCCCCGTTGTGGCGGGTCTGCTCTTTGCGCCCGGCAGCGCCGTGGGCGTAGGCTTCGGAGTGATCATTGTCAAGTACCTGTCCTATGTGGAACAGAATAAGGCGGTTCTGGGCAACAGCGAGATCGGCCCCGCTACCGTCGACAATTTCAGAAATATTGTGGATGCCCTTCTCCAGAACAGGTCCATGTGGATCATGGCGGCGGCGTTCGCGGCGGCCACGATCGTCGTCTACTTCATCCGAAGGCTTGAGACGGCGCATTCCTGGACCATCGCGATCATTGTCGGAAGCGTGGTCGAACTCTTTGTTCTTTTGTTCGGCGATATGCAGTACGACACCAATATCGATCTCACTAAGGTCTTTACGGGAGTGTTCCTCTCTATTCTTGTGGAACTGGTGGTGCAGTTTTTCTGTTTCATGGTGGACTACACGAGGATCGAAAGCGTGCAGTTCGAAGACGACGATTACTATTATTATGTCAAAGCAGTGCCGAAGGTCACTGTCTCGGATTCCCTGCGCACGGTGAAGACATTCAGTACATCGGAGACTTCGGGAGCCGGCTTCCGCGATCGGTAAAGCATCGCAAACAGGACGGAAAACATAGAAGATGCAGCGTGTTTTATCTTTATTTCAGAGTTTTCTCAATCAAATACATATGCCGAATTTGCGCTGGACAGATGTCGTTGAGATTCTCATTCTCGCGTTTCTGATCTATCATATTCTGCTGTGGATCAAGAATACCCGTGCGTGGTCCCTGCTGAAGGGACTCGGTGTCGTGATCGTGTTCGTAGGGATCGCGGCACTTTTCAACATGAGCACGATCCTGTGGATCGTACAGCATGTCACGGGGATAGCCGTCACGGCGATCGTGGTCCTGTTACAGCCGGAGCTGCGCGCCGCGATGGAAGAACTGGGGCAGACCAACATCCTCAGTTCTTTATTTAATTTGGACGTTACCAGGACGCCGGAAGGCCGATTTTCCGACAAGACGATCGGCGAGATCGTGCGCGCCACGATGCAGATGTCCAGGGTCCGGACAGGAGCCCTGATCGTTATCGAGCAGACTTCGCCCCTGCAGGAGTACGCGAGGACCGGAATCGACATGGACGCGCTGGTCACCAGCCAGCTGCTCATCAATATTTTCGAGAAAAATACGCCGCTTCACGACGGAGCGGTGATCATCCGCAATAACAGGGTCGTTGCCGCTACCTGCTACCTGCCCCTTTCTGAGAACCGCATGGACAAGGAACTGGGGACAAGGCACAGGGCCGGTGTCGGCCTCTCCGAGGTCACCGATTCCCTCACGATCATCGTGTCGGAGGAGAGCGGTGAGATCAGCCTCGCCTACCGGGGAACGCTGACGAGGAACATCAGCGAGGACTACCTCAGAGAAAGACTGGTAACGCTTCAGAACAAGGAGATTCAGGAGGAAAGACATGCAAGAATCCTCTCTCGAAAGGGGAAAGAGAAGAATAAGAGCGCAGATTCCGAGAATCTTTAATAATGCGGGACTGAAGATCGTTTCGCTGTTTTTTGCGGCCTGCCTGTGGTTCTTTGTCACCTATTACCAGGACCCGGAGACAGTCCTTACGGTGAACAACGTCCCGGTCAAGATGCTGCACACGGACATGCTGGAGTCGGAAGGAAAAATCTGCATCGTTCTCGATGACAGCGACACGATCCCGGTCGTGACGGTCAACGCGCCCAGGTCGGTCGTAGACTCGCTGGGAGCGGAGAACATCGTCGCCACGGCGGATGTGGAAGACATGACGGCGGACAACACGGTTCCGATCGTCCTTACGACCAATAAATACAGCGATTCCATCACGAACATCACCGGTTCCATCAGCAGCGTAAAGCTCAGCGTCGAGGACGAAGAGAGGGCTACGCTCGGGATCGAGGCGATGGTCGTCGGAAACGTGGCGGAGAATTACCAGATCGGAAGCATTTCCCTCGAACAGAATCAGGTTCGGGTCAAGGGACCGGCTTCCGTGGTGCAAGGCGTAAACAGCGCCGGAGTATCCGTGGATGTGTCGGGAGCGGAGAGCTCGATCAGCACCAATGCCGAAATTCACCTCTACGACGAGGAAGGCGTGGATATCAGCACGGACAAACATCTGACGCTGAACATCGACAAGGTAATGGTGAGAGTGGAGGTCCTCCCGCTCAAGGAGGTCCCCATCAAGATCGCCGTGTCCGGAACGCCCGCGGACGGGTACAGGCTCAACGGGGAGACGGCGGTTGAGCCCGGCAGGGTGACGATCGCCGGCAGAAGATCGGTGCTCGAGAACGTGACGGAGATCAGCATTCCTTCGACGGATCTCAATGTCAGAGGAAGAAACAAGGATCTGATCAAGACCTTTAAGATCTCGGATTATCTGCCCGACGGCGTAACGCTGGCGGAAGGCGAGATGGATTCCGTGAAAGTCACGGTGGAGATCGTGCCTACGGCGACGGAAGAAGAGTAGGCAGGACCATATATATATTATGTCCCGCGGACGGCGGGAAGAGAAAGGGGAACACAAATGCGCGGATACCAGAGATACAGGAGAACTCCTGTCGTTAATTATCCGGAGAGAGAATGGCCTGATAAGCAGATCGAAAAGGCCCCCGCATGGGTGAGCGTCGATCTCAGAGACGGCAACCAGGCGCTGATCGACCCTATGGTCGTAAGTGAGAAGATGGAAATGTTCAAACTGCTGGTCAAGCTGGGCTTCAAGGAAATCGAGATCGGATTTCCTGCTGCCAGCCAGATTGAATATGACTTTTTGAGGGAGCTGATTGAAAAGGATCTGATCCCGGACGATGTCATCGTCCAGGTGCTGTCCCAGTGCAGAGAGGACCAGATCGAGAAGACTTTCGAAGCGATTCAGGGATGCAAGCAGGCGGTCGTCCACATTTACAACTCCACCTCCACGCTGCAGAGAGACGTGGTGTTCGGCAAGGACAAGCAGGCCATCATCGATATCGCGGTGGACGGAACCAAATGGGTCAAGGAGAGAGCGGAGAAGTTCCCCGGCAAGATCTATTTCGAGTATTCTCCCGAGAGCTTTACCGGCACGGAGCTGGATTTTGCCCTGGAAATCTGCACCGCCGTACAGGACGTGTGGCAGCCCACCCCGGAAGATCCCATGATCTTTAACCTTCCCTCCACGGTGGAGATGACGACTCCCAATGTGTATGCGGACCAGATCGAGTGGATGAGCCGTCACTTCAAGGACAGGGACAGCATCATCCTGAGCGTTCACCCGCACAATGACCGCGGCTGCGGCGTCGCGGCGACCGAGCTGGCCCTTCTGGCCGGCGCGCAGCGCGTAGAAGGAACGCTTCTGGGCAACGGCGAGAGAACCGGGAATGTCGATATTTTGACCGTCGCTTACAATATGTTCTCCCAGGGAATCGATCCGGAGCTCAACCTCGAGGATATCGGCGAGATCGTGGAAGTCTGCGAGAAGTGCACCAAGATGGGCGTGGATGAGCGTCACCCTTATGCGGGCAAGCTCGTGTTCACGGCTTTCTCCGGTTCTCACCAGGATGCCATCAACAAGGGCATCACGGCGATGAAGAACAGAAACTCCAAGTACTGGGAGGTCCCTTATCTTCCCATCGATCCTGCGGATATTGGCAGAGTTTACGAGCCCGTGGTGCGGATCAATTCCCAGTCCGGCAAGGGCGGCGTGGCCTTTGTCATGAGCACCTATTACGGATTCAAGCTTCCCAAGGGAATGCACAGGGAGTTCGCGGACGTCGTGCAGAGCATGTCCGAGAAGCAGGGCGAAGTTCCGCCGGAGCAGATCATGGACGCGTTCCGCAGCGAGTACCTGTACAAGAACGAGCCTCTGCACTTCAGAAAGCTGCAGGTCACTGATATGAGCAGTGACACGAAGACCAATTTCGATACAAAAATCCGAGTCATCTTCACGGACCACGGCTCCATGGAGCAGGTCGAGGCAGTCGGAAACGGACCGCTGGACGCGGTTCTCCGCGGCCTTGCGATTAAATACGGCTTCAACGTCCGCATTCTGGATTATGAGGAGCATGCGCTCAAGTCGGGCTCCGATTCCCAGGCGGCGGCTTACATCCACCTCATGGATGCCGATACGGGCAGGATCACGTACGGCGTGGGCGTCAGCTCCAATATCACGAGAGCTTCGGTTCGCGCGATCTTCTCGGCACTGAACAGACTGCAGCTGGGAGATCGCAGAAAGGGCGTTTCCGACAGCTTCTGAGCGGCGGATCATTATAAATAATAACCTTCAGAGAGGAGTCAACAATAAATGGCAGATCAGAAAAAACTGGTTGCTGAGATCACATCCATGGATGAGGATTTCACACAATGGTATACGGACGTAGTAATTAAGGCGGGACTTATCGCCTATTCCAATATCAAGGGATTCATGGTTTACAAACCTGCGGGATATGCCCTCTGGGAGGCGGTTCAGAAGCATCTGGACGCGCGCTTTAAGGCTGTCGGCGTAGAGAACGTCTACCTTCCCATGATGATCCCGGAGAACCTGCTCAGCAAAGAGAGCGACCTGGTCAAAGGTTTTGCTCCCGAGGTGGCCTGGGTCACCCACGGCGGACAGGAAGAGCTGCAGGAGAGAATCTGTGTGCGTCCCACATCGGAGACCCTTTTCAGCGATTTCTACAAGGATGAGGTCCACTCCTACAGAGACCTCCCCAAGAACTACAACCAGTGGTGCAGCGTCGTGCGCTGGGAGAAAGAGACAAGACCTTTCCTTCGCTCCAGAGAGTTCATGTGGCAGGAGGGACATACCGTCCACGCCACCATGGAAGAGGCGGAAGAGAGGACGAAGCTGATGCTCGAGGTCTATGCGGACTTCTGCGCGGAGGACCTCGCGATCCCTACCATCAAGGGCCGCAAGACCGACAAGGAGAAATTCGCGGGCGCCATCGCGACTTACACCATCGAGGCACTTATGCACGACGGCAGAGCGCTGCAGTCCGGAACCAGCCACAACTTCGGCGATGACTTCGCGAAGGCTTACGGGATCCAGTTCACCGACAAGGACAATAAGCTGAAATACGCTTTCCAGACATCCTGGGGACTTTCCACCAGGATCATCGGAGCGCTCATCATGGTGCACGGCGACAATTCCGGTCTCGTGCTGCCTCCTAAGATCGCTCCCACCCAGGTCATGATCATTCCGATCCAGCAGAGGAAGGCGGGCGTTCTCGAGAAGGCCGCCGAGATCAAGGAGATGCTCTCCGATTTCCGCGTAAAGGTCGACGAGACCGACAAGAGCCCGGGATTCAAGTTCGCCGAGCAGGAGATGAGAGGCATTCCGCTCCGCGTGGAGATCGGACCCAGGGATATCGCCGAGGGCAAGTGCGTAGTTGTCCGCCGCGACACCCGCGAGAAGATCGCCTGCGACATCGCGGATCTTCCTCAGAAGGTCGCGGAGCTCCTTCCCATGATCCAGAAAGACATGTATGAGAGGGCAAAAAAGCACCTCGAGGAGCATACTTTCGAAGCTCCCGACAAGGAGACTTTCGAGGCTCTGTTCGAGGAGACAAAGGGCTTTGTAAAGGCCATGTGGTGCGGCAGCAGAGAGTGCGAGGAGAAGATCAAGGAAGACTACTCCGTCACCAGCCGCTGCATCCCTTACAAGCAGGAAAAACTGAGCGACGTGTGCGTCTGCTGCGGCAAACCCGCCACAAAGATGGTCTACTGGGGCAGAGCATATTGATCATCAGACCGTAAAGAAGAGGTGAATGTGCGTCGAGCGGAGCCGGAAAGGCGGCCGTGTGACGCACATTCCGCACAGAAGAGGTGATCGCGTGCAGAATCAGGTGCAGATCCGAATTCCGGAACAAGTGAACAGCATCCTTGAGACGATTCAGGGAGCCGGCTACGAGGCCTACGTAGTCGGCGGCTGTGTGCGCGACGCCCTGCTCGGACGGGAGCCCCACGACTGGGACATCACTACTTCGGCATTGCCGGGACAAGTCAAAAAATTGTTTCCCAGGACCATCGACACAGGCCTCAAGCACGGGACAGTGACCGTCATGTGCGGCGCGGTCGGCTATGAAGTGACTACTTTCAGGGTGGACGGCGTCTATGAGGACGGCCGCCATCCCAAGGAAGTGACTTTTACGCCAAGCCTGGAGGAGGACCTGAAAAGAAGGGATTTCACGATCAACGCGATGGCCTATGACGGCAGAGGCGGACTGATCGACCTTTTCGGCGGGCAGCAGGACCTGGAGAGAGGGCTGATCCGCGCGGTCGGGGACCCGGAGCAGCGCTTTTCGGAGGACGCGCTCCGGATCATGCGGGCGGTGCGCTTCAGCGCCCAGCTGGGCTATGAGATCGAGGAGGCCACATTAAAAGCCGCTTCCGACCTGGCGCCGAACCTGCGGAAGATCAGCGCTGAGAGGATACGGGAGGAACTCGAGAAGACTCTTATGTCGGACAGGCCGGACCTTCTGAGAACGGCCTGGAAGGCGGGAATCACGAAAGAGTTCCTGCCGGAATTCGACAGATGCATGGAGACCGGGCAGAATAACCCCCACCACTGCTATACAGTGGGAGAGCATATCCTGAAGGGGGTGAGCCTTGTCCGGAAGGACAGGGTGCTTCGCCTGTCCATGCTGCTGCATGACATCGGGAAACCGGCCTGCCGCACGACGGACGCAAAAGGAATCGATCACTTTTACGGCCACGCGGATGTCGGGCACGAGATGGCGCGGTCGATCCTGAAGAGGCTCAAATACGACAACGCGACTATCCGGCAGGTGCTGCCCCTTGTAAAGTGGCATGACATGCAGGTAAGGCTGACGGAACCCGCAGTGCGCAGGGCCGTCGTCAAGATCGGAGAGGACCTGTTCCCGCTCTTTCTGGAAGTGAAACAGGCGGATATGCTGGCTCAGAGCACCTTCCAGCGGGAAGAAAAGCAGAAGGTCCTCGATACGCTGTGCGGGCTCTACTCGCGAATTATAGAGCGGGGAGACTGCCTGAACCTGAAGGACCTGGCCGTAAAAGGCTCGGATCTGATCGCGCTCGGCGTCAGGCCGGGTAAAGAGATGGGCACTATTTTGGCACAGATGCTGGAGGACGTATTGAACGTTCCTGAGCACAACAATAAAGAATATCTTGTGAAGCGTTTCGCCCACTTCACTGGTTGACAAACGTATGGAAACCTATTATATATATTTAATAGGTATTCATGGGAGTAAGCGCTCCCTAATTTGATCAGGAGGAAATAAAATGAATAAGACAGATATGATCGCGGCAATCGCTGATAAGGCCGGACTTACAAAAAAAGACGCAGAGAAGGCTCTCAAGGCTTTCACAGATACAGTATCTGAAGAGCTTGCTAAGGGCGGCAAGGTTCAGCTGGTTGGCTTTGGCACTTTCGAAGTCAGCGAGAGAGCTGCAAGAGTAGGTATCAACCCTCACACTCGTCAGCCCCTGGACATCAAGGCTTCCAAGTCCCCTAAGTTCAAGGCAGGCAAGGCCCTGAAGGACGCGATCAACTGATCGACGCGATAGCAGATTCTATGTAACAGAAAGCCCGGAGTGAAATCTCCGGGCTTTATTATCAGCAATTGTCGGGTTGGCGATCCGGTGTCGGGCTTGTTGGCCGGTGCATCGGGTTCATGATTCGATTCATTGGGAGAAATCAATGAGACTTGATAAATATCTTAAGATTTCAAGGCTGATCAAGAGACGCACGGTGGCCAATGAGGCCTGCGACAACGGAAGGGTCACGCTCAACGGCAGAGTGGCCAGGGCTTCCGCGGAAGTGAAGCCGGGCGACATCATCGGGATCGCCTTCGGCAACCGGGAGACTAAGGTAGAGGTCCTCGCAGTGCAGGAAAATGTGCGCAAGGAAGCTGCCGCGGACATGTTCCGCTATCTGCCGACCGAGGAGAAGGCGGAAAGCGGCAGCCCTGAAGAAGAGTGAACACTGCGGGACTTGCCTGATGCCGCATCCGGAGCCGCATTTCTGAACTCTTTCTAAACTCTTTACCGGGCGCATTGACGCAGTCCGAAAAAGAGGGGTAAGATGAGATTACGATTCAGTCGGGATCACATAATTCAAGGTTCGCGAAGTGAGCCGCTGCGCGGTGGCCGGCGGCGAGCACGGACAAGGAGAGGCTAATGACATTTGAGAAATCTGTAAAGCATAATGATCAGAACAGGCTCAGCATGGGAATTGCCGCGGTGGTCGTCGGAATCCTGATCGTCGTGATCCTGGTAGCCTGTGCAGGTCTTGCCAGCCGCCTCCATTCAAACAGAGAGAGGATCGCGGAGCTGGAAGCCGCCAAGGTCAAAGAAGAGCAGCGCCAGCAGGATATTGAAGAATACAAGGAATACACGCAGACCAGAGAGTACATCGAGGAGATTGCCAGAGAGAAGCTGGGGCTGGTCTACGAGGGTGAAGTGATCTTTAAAGAAGGAACTTCTGAATGATAAGGGAACTTCTGAATGATAAGGCTGTCGCCGGCAGGCGGCGGCTTTTCTTTCTTTATACAGCGCGACGGCCGAGAAGATATAGAAGGATCCGGAAAACAGACATGATAGATCGAATTTACAACTACATGACCGCTAATAGCATGATCGAAGAAGGCGGCCGTATACTGGCTGCCGTGTCCGGAGGGGCGGATTCCATGTGCCTTCTCGAGGCTCTCAGGGAACTGCAGCCACGCACCGGATTGCAGCTTAAGGTTTTCCATGTCCACCACGGGCTTCGGGAGAGCGCGGCCGGCGATCTGGATTATGTTGCGGAATATTGCGAGCAGGCAGATATTCCCTTTGAAGCCGCATATGTGGATGCGGCCGGATTCGCCGGGGGCCATGGACTGAGCGTGGAAGAAGCCGCAAGACAGCTGCGCTATGAGGCACTTGAAAAGGCAGCGGATCAGTGGGATCAAGAGAACTTGTCTGAGAAGGAGCATCTTCCTGAGCACAAAACCCTTGCCTCAGGACAGAACGGAAAGTGCCGCATTGCCGTCGCCCACCACATGGAAGATCAGGCGGAGACGGTGCTTTTCAATCTGATCAGAGGCAGCAGGCTGACCGGACTTCGCGGTATGCTGCCGGTGAGCGGAAGGATTATCAGACCCCTGCTCACATGCAGCCGCAGGGAAATCGAAGAATTTCTTGCCGCACGGGGGATTTCCTGGAGAGAGGATGAGACCAATGAGGACGTCCGTTATTCAAGGAACCTGTTGCGGCGCCGGATTATCCCGCTTCTGGAGCAGATCAATAAAGGCGCGCAGGAGCATATAGTCAGGGCTTCTGAGGAAGCTGCCGAGGCAGAAGAATTTCTCAGAGCGGAGACGGAGAAAGCGGCAGAGAAATGCAGAATACAAGGGGAATCAATTGACATTGTTTCTATCCCGAATCTCCTGCAATATCCGCCTCTGATCCGCAGAAGAGTTGTTTATGGCGTGATCGCAGACCTGGCGGGCAGGAAAAAAGACCTTCGGGACAAGCATGTGCAGGCAGTTCTGCAGCTGGCGCAGAAAAACGGAAACGGGCAGCTGGACGTGTTCGGAGGCGTTCGCGTGGAGAAGGCGTATGACAGACTTCTCTTTTATGCGGGAAACACCGCCGACGCAGCCGCAAGTCATGCAGGAAATACCGCCAATGAAGCGGCGGGAAGCCCTGTGACTCTTACAGGCCGGGCACCGGAAGATTCGCACTCCGAACTTCCGAGCCCCGCATTTGCATACTCCCGCAGATGGCCCATGTCCGCTGCGGAATACGAGTGCAGGGTGCTGGATTTTGACGGGGATATGGCGGCGGTGTCCCGAAAGCAGTGTACGAAATGGTTCGATTATGATAAAATAGGGGCGCTTCCAAGTTTCAGAACCCGGCGCGGAGGGGACCGCATAACGCTCGATGAAAGCGGCAGATCCAAGACGATCGCGCGCTATATGATCGACGCGAAAGTGCCGGCGCAGCTTCGCGACAGGATCGTTCTTCCGACGATCGGGGGTGAGATCCTTTGGATTCCGGCTGGCGTAGCTGATGCACCGGATTCGGATAATGGGAACTCTTCAGACAGCGGCAGGATCAGTGCCGCATATATGGTGAGCGATCATACGAGCAGGATCCTGGAGATCCGCTGGAAGGCCGGAAGCAGGACACCTGCAGGCAGCTTTGACAACATGGACACAGGCATCAATAACAATTAGGAAATGAGGGTATTATGCGCGAGACTATCAAAGAACTTATCAGTGAAGAGCAGGTTAACGCAAGGATTAAGGAGCTTGGAGATCAGATCTCGAAGGAATATGAGGGAAAGAACGTACATCTGGTCTGTATTTTGAAGGGGGCATGCTTCTTTATGTGCGAGCTCGCCAAGAGGATCAACGTGCCGGTATCCATGGACTTCATGACGGTATCCAGCTACGGAAGCGGGACCAAGTCCAGCGGTATTGTCAGGATCAAGAAAGATCTGGACGACCCGATCGAGGGCCTCGATGTCATCATTGTGGAGGATATCGTGGACTCCGGGCGCACGCTGTTTTATCTCGAGGAAGTGTTTAAGCAGAGAGGCTGCGCGAGTGTGCGCACCTGCACGCTGCTCGACAAGCCCGAGCGCCGCGTCGTGGACCTGGAGGTGGACTACACCGGATTTGTGATCCCGGATCAGTTCGTGGTCGGCTACGGCATGGACTTTGACCAGAAATACAGGGATCTTCCTTTCATCGGAGTGGTGGAATTCTCTGAAGAGTAACTTGATGCAGACGCGCGCGGAAAGGCAGTGCTGCCGGGAAGGCAGCCCGTGGGCCGGCCGCGGCGAAATGAATCGCGCCGCGAGCCGAGAAGGCCAGGAAAGCAGCCTGTAGGCCGAACGCAGCGCAATGAATCGCGCCGCGAACCGAGAAGGCGAGCCAAACGCGGCGCAGCGGCCCGCTATGCGGGCCTTGAATGTGAAACTGAGGTAGAAGGTTGGATAAAAGACAGAGACCGAGAACATTTAATAGTCTCCTGCTTCCGGTATTGCTCCTGATGCTGTTCGTATTCGTGTTTTCACCTATGATCCGCGGATCGTTCACCTCCGGACAGAACAGCTACAAGCTCGAAGACTTTCAGGAGGACCTGAAAAACGGCAAGGTCACGGACGTGACCATCACGCCAAACCGTGATAATGACACGGGATACGCGATGGTGGTGCTTGATGACGGCAGCCGCAATATTTTGTACGCGACGCAGATCGCGGAAATTGAGAAAACAGCGCGGGAAGCGGGGATCAAGCCCGTAGTGAAGGACATCCCGTCCGACAACGTCTTCATGATCAGCGTATTGCCTACGATTCTGGTGGTCGTGGTCTGCCTGTTCTTCTTCTACATGATGAACGCGCAGAACGCGGGCGGCGGATCCAACGCCAAGATGATGAATTTTGGCAAGAGCAAGGCAAGGCTGTCCAGGAACAGCGGCGTCACGCTGGACGACGTGGCGGGACTTCAGGAAGAGAAAGAGGACCTGGAGGAGATCATCGACTTCCTCAAGGACCCCGGCAAATACACAAAGGTCGGCGCGCGAATCCCCAAGGGCGTTCTGCTCGAAGGAGCCCCGGGCACCGGCAAAACATTGCTGGCCAAGGCCGTCGCCGGAGAGGCGGGCGTGCCGTTCTTCAGCATTTCGGGTTCGGACTTTGTCGAGATGTTCGTCGGCGTCGGCGCGTCCCGTGTCAGGGATATGTTCGATGAGGCCAAGAAAAACGCGCCCTGCATCGTCGTCATCGATGAGATCGACGCGGTG
>JAFUFL010000004.1 GCA_017469935.1 Lachnospiraceae bacterium | reverse complement strand
TGGAACCGGAGACCGGGGAAATCAGGCAGTGGTTTCTGACAGAAGGCGTGGATAACGGAGTGCTGCCGCCTTATACGGCGCTGGAGGCGTGGAACAAATCTGACGCGGCGTCGCTCTTGGACAGCCGCTTGACACAGGAGGCTCTTACCTGCATCAGCAGAATTATGGCGGCACTTCTCGACGAAGGTCCATGCCGCGGCATCAGCCTTGTTGAAGAGCCTGAGATCGTAATACGCAAATTCCTGAACCAGGCAAAAAACTTTAAGCTGAGTCCTGATGATTACGACGTGATAAAAACGATAGAAGAACGTTGGGACGGAGATGAACTGATTGCCCGCCTCTGCGAAGACCTCATAAATAGATTAATGTGAACGGAAACTCATGTCCGAATTGCGGTGCGGCGGTTTTTGATTTAACGCCAAATTTCGTAGAGACAGTTGTCAGTAAAGTGCTGCCCCGGATGGATTTACCTGACACAACAAATTAGCAATGAACCATGTTAAAATCACTATAAAGTGTAATGCCATTCATAAATATTGAAGTAATCAAAAAACGAAACAGAAAGGAATTCCAAATGAAACGTTTTGCATCCTGGCTCCTATTAGGTGCATTAGTTCTCGGCAACACTGTTTTGCTCGATATGTTTTACTATGTCTATAACTCGTTGATGTATCTGATGGAAGATAATATTCCATTCGTGTACAGGGCATTTCGCTTCATTGAAGGGCTGCTACAAGACGGAGGAATTCTTGACAGTACCGTGCAGGGAGTATTAGTCGGTTTGCTCATTTTCTTGTTGTCAATGTTTGTGATCAATCTTTCTTTGAAACTTGCGCCTCCCGGGTTCGGCGCCCGCTACTTATTCTGGTCAACAATCTCTTTAATCCTGAGTATTGTCACATTGATCAGAGTAATCCGCATAATAATCGCCGCGCATCTCAGTTTTACTGAGATCTTCACAGTTGCGGCCCGGGATCCGTCGGTTCGAATAATGTGCATCCATGCATTTTGCTATTTTATCATTGGGTTTTATTTGATGTCTGTATTTGAGGATCTTGGGTGTTCGGTCAAATTATTGTTCAGTAACAAAGAACGAATCATCCTGACGCGCCGACCTGAAAAGCCCGAGGATCCGGCGTTCAAATACTATGCGTATATCGTGCCCGACAGAAAGATTCTGAATTCTGATAAAAAGGTGGTTTTCAAGGAGATCGAACCTTACATTAAGAACATGAACTCATACATGAAGTCAATTAAGAAACAGCTTCCATACGCAAATGAAACAATGTGCGTACTACTCTTTGGAAAACTGGAATCTCCAAATATGTTCCGCGGCTATGATTGTATGGAAATTGTGTCAGACCCGAAATCCGGGAGTGTTTTCTACAATCAATCGACGCCGCTTTGCAGTTTGCTGAGAGCAGTTATGGAAAGTAAGCCGCTTGAGTACAGTGATAAAATTATGCGTTTAAAAAACAGCCAATAAGCGATTTGAGAAATAGCGGAAAAGTCAAATGGAAGAGATAATCGACATCCACACCCATATAACCCCGAACGTAGACGATGGTGCCCGAGACATGGAAATGTCTCTTGAAATGCTGCGGAACGAAGTGGCACAGGACTGCAAGAGAGTAGTTTTGACACCTCACAGTAGTGCATTTGAGTGGGGCGGTCCGGAGAACGTGAAACACACGTATGAACAGATGGAAAGAGTGCAGAAAGAGGCTGCGCGGGAAGGCATTTCGGTACAGGTCTTTACGGGATGCGAGATATATACTACCCGGAGAAACATTGAAGAGATCCTTCAGGATCTTAACAGTGGAAGGCTGCCGTCAATGAACCACACAAGGTATATTTTGGCAGAATTCAGTACTTCCAGAGGGACTATGGACGATGCAAAATATTGCCTGACCCGTTATCTGGAATCAGGATGGATCCCGATCATCGCGCATGCAGAGCGGTACTACCGGACATTCACGACTGTGGAGAATATCCGCGCCCTAAAGAAAATGGGCTGCTTTGTACAGGCAAACTACTATGATCTCGATGAGGAGCACGATGAAGAAATTCGGACATGTACGCAGAGCCTTGTTGAAGCGGAACTGGTGGACATGATGGGATCGGATGCACATCGGATCGGCCACCGGCCCCCGAAGCTTATGCGTGGTGTCGGGTATATCCGGGAAAACTGCAGGGAAGAGTATGCAGAGAATATACTTTGGCGGAACGCAGAGAAATACCTTAAGTTGTAGCCTGTTGATCCAGTCAACGATTTATGCCGTTTAAAATCCCTATATTGGTGTGTATTCCACCAATATAGGGAAAAGTAAAAGGGTACCTGGCAGACCATGCTGGTTATTCTGGGAATCCTGCTCTATGTGGTGGTTCTGATGACGATTGTGTCCAAAGTATTCGGGCGCAGGCTGGTTCCTGAAACGGCCCGCAGCGGCATGATCATGGAGCTTCCGCCTTATCATAAACCCCACTGGAAGCATATCGCCAAAGAAGCGCTGCTCAAGGCGTGGGATATTTTCAAGAGAGCGCTCCTCGGCCGGGCCATGACCAGCGCCGTCAGCAAAGCGGAGGCGCTGGCTTTCATGTGCGCCTGCACCTTCAACATTCCCTGCGTCATGGTGCTCAGCACAACCTACAGAGAATCTCATTCGCTTAAGTGGACAGCCAGGATCGCTGCCTTTTACGTCTGCGGTGCGCTGATTCTTGCCTGTATTGTCTATCATATTGCTGTGCTGTTTGTGTGAGGGCAGTGGAGCTTCATAGATTATATTGGTTTTGAAAGCCTTTTCCATAGAAGCAATGGAGTTTGTTCCGGAAGCGACAGCCGTCCGGCGGCTCTTTTGAAAAGTTAATATGCCTTTTAAAAACCCTTCTTCGGTGGATATTCCACCGAAGAAGGGTTTTTTAAATATGTATGCTCAATCTTATCAGGCTCGGAACGGAGTGTCACGGGGACGTATCAGCTGACACACCTGCTTCTACCAGTCTCTACTCCAATTCGGCAAAAATCCCGCTCCTTCTCATGAGATAGGACACCGTCACTACAACCGCCGTGATTCCAAGGCTCACCGGATACACCGCCATGAGCACGCTGAAGGTAGGAAATCGTGAAAAGATAAGTGTCACCCACAGGATTCTGATGCCGCATATGCCGATCAGGGAGATGAGCGCCGGTACTAAGGGCAGCCCGCACGCAGCGCAGCGGCTCGCTCGGTGACCCGGCATACGAAGTCACCCGGCACGCCGCCACCGAGTCTCCTTATACAGTCAGGCACATAGCATATCCACGATCTGATTGATCAGCGAATCGACCATAGCCTTATAGTTTTCTTTGGCTCAATCACTAAACTTGTGGGATTTAGGATTCCGGACATAGGCCCTCCTGCTCATGTCAAATAGCTTCAGGAAGAAGTATTCATCATCCGGATAGCCATACCCCTGTCTGCGAAGAGTTTTGATCTTGTTGTTGATACCTTCGATTTTCGCCGCAGATATATCGTAGGTAGCGTGAGCAATGATCCCTTCAAAATGATTGCTCAACAGCCGCTCAAACCAAAGCAGATGGGCATTGCCGGTCGCATGGCATATATCCATGATGCTGATGATATCTTCTGACATGAGGCATTCATCAGTCCGTGAATAGGCCTGTGCCAGTTTCTCCTTTATCAAATCGAGGGTAAAGAAGAGCTTATTCTCTTCGAGAAGCCTGTTGTAGCGCTCTTCATACCCGGACTTACGGATAAAACTCTCCGTTTTGAACAGACTGCTCCCTTTGCGGATCACCCGCTCCTGAGCGGCATCGTCATCTTTCTTCTGAAGCGTCTCCCGGGATGATGTCAGGATATACTTTGTTTTCTTCAGAGTCCGGGCAGCTTCAATGTTACCTTCCTCATAAAGGCGACGCTGTTCATCCTTACGTACCTCGCTTACTACCTTATCGTTGAAGTTCTTGACGATATGGAAGTAGTCGAATACCGGCTGGATATGGGGGCACTTTTCCTCGAAGGCTTCCTGAAAATCAGAATTCATATCGCAGGCAACGGCTTCGACATGATCCATCCATTCCAGTCCGACATGCTCAATGAAGTCATACACAACCTGCTTTTTCTTGCCGCCTGCGATCCAGAGGATATGTCCGGTTTCCATGTCGATGATGTGGGTGGCATACCGGTGCCCGTTGTGGAGTTTGAATTCATCGATACCAAGGAATTTCGCATGTTTTTCCGGCTTGATAAGCTTTCCGTCCGAAGTAGTATACAGTTCTTGAAGACGAGTCATATCGATTGCCTTTATGACGTTCTTCCCGAGGCCGGTAAGCTCTGCAACTTCCTTGTTCGTGTAAGTGCCGCTGGCCAGAAGATCGCAGACATACTGATACAGTTCTGTCGTGATCCGGTGTCCGGGAACTTTAAAGGAAACATACTGCATACGGGTACTGCCACACCTGGGACATGCATACTGAATCCTGGTGAATGAGACATCGCTCAGAAAGCTTCCAAACGGAAGATGGCGTAGCGTGATGCCCGGATGATTGTTCACATGCATCTTTGAACCGCAGCAACTACAGGTAAGCTCCTCATTATCAGCCTGAAGTGAGCCGTGAAAACGGATCACGGTCCTGCCGGATACAGACAGACCGGTGGAAGTCGACTCATTCACGAATCCGTATAGGCAGCAAGGAATCTTAAGAAACTCAGTAGATTGTGCAAGTGTTAATTGCCCATCGGCGTCAGTTCGTATATAATCCAAGATAAAGGATCTCCTTTCGATTGGTTATGTGCACTCGCCAAAATGCATTCCAATCTTACAGGAAGATCCTTTTTTATTCAATTGGAAGAGTGTAAAGGCAGCCAGTCAGGCTGTTCTTAGATTCCGAGCCAGAGGGGACAAAACCCAGCCACCCGTAAGGGCTTGGCCTTGACAGGGTTCTCAGGCAATGCTACGCTACCCGGTCCCGACGGTAAAAAAGCAGGTTGTTCTTGAGTTCGTCGCCGTCGGGGTGATAGTCCTGAA
This sequence comes from Lachnospiraceae bacterium, assembly GCA_017469935.1. Lineage (GTDB taxonomy): Bacteria > Bacillota > Clostridia > Lachnospirales > Lachnospiraceae > CAG-791. The sequence goes on along the minus strand of JAFUFL010000004.1, from coordinate 99,356 downwards.
GCATTGCCTGGGGTTCATGTCAAGACTGGCGGACGGCATCGAACATCTATAGTATGGCATGGTCAATCCCACGAAAAAAATGATTGACCCTTATGAAATTCAAAACAGTGCAAAAATTGGCTAATTATCCAAAGCGCGCAAATTTGAGAACAGATTTGTGAATATTGCAATTGGATACCGCGGGAGATGGTCTGTATACTGTGCGCAGGAGACAGTAGCACAAGATTCAGGAGGGACTATGACCAAAACCGCAATTCTTCTTCCTTATCCCGCGCAGCAGGAACAGATTATCAGGATGACCGAGAAGGTCCGCTCCCTGGACGTGATGTGTGTGGAAAGAGCGCACACGGAGACTGTCGTGCGGCGGGGAAGAGAACTGGAAGAGAAAGGGTGTGAGCTGATCATCGCCAGAGGCGTTCAGGCACAGCTTCTCAGAGAAAATGTGACGATTCCTCTTGTCGAGATGAAGGTCACAACACAGGAGATGGGGCTCGTGATCCGTGCCCTCAGAAAGCAGGTGGGGACCAGGCATCCCAAAATCGGCCTCGTGGGATACAGCAATATGTTCGGCAATACGGACCATTATGACGAGCTTTTCGACATCCGCTTGGTCAAATATATGGTGACCGAAAACGACCAGCTGGTCACCTACGTGGACCGGGCTGCGCAGGAAGGCTGCGAAGCAATTATCGGAGGCGATACTGCCTGCGAAAGAGCACAGGAGCTGGGCATACCCAGTTTTAAGATCCCGGCCGGCATGGAAAGCCTGTCAAATGCGCTGGAGACGGCGGAGAGAGTTTCCTACGCGATCGAACTGGCCAAGACCAACAACGCCGAAATGGATGTGATGCTGAGTTACACATTTACGGGGATCATGCAGGTGGACAATGACGGCGTGATCAAGAGGATCAACCGCAGCGGGCACAATTTCCTGGAGAGATACCTGGGGGACCCTGTCGGAAAGCGCGTGCAGCAGGTCATCCCCAGCATCCGCAGAAAGGTGCTGGATGACGCGCTCATTCAGGGAAAAGAAGGATACTCCATCTATGTCAACAGCCAGAAGATGGAGATCGTCGTCAATGTGGCGCCGATCCGCATCGACAACAGGATCCAGGGCGCGGTGCTCACCTTTCAGGAAGGAAGGCGGATCATCGAGATGGACACGGAGCTCCACAAGGAACTCTACCAGAGGGGCTTTATCGCGAACTTTACCCTGGATCAATTATACGTGGGCAGCAAAGAGACCAAAAATCTCGAGCAATATGTCAGGAAGATCGCCCAGTATCCGGCTCCGGTCCTGATCCTGGGAGAGAAAGGGACGGGCGCGGAGTTCCTGGCCCAGGCAATTCATAATTCGAGTCCGCTGAGCAAAAGCGCATTCGTGCCAGTGGACTGCGACGCATGGATGCCGGAGACCCTCGACGACATGCTCTTTGGCAACTACACGAGCAGACAGGGAACGCCGCCGTGTCTTGCCGAGCTGGCAGCGGACGGAACACTTTACCTCAACGGCATAGAGATGCTCTCGAGAGAGAGCCAGTACAAGATGCTCAACCTGATCCGCGGCAGATTTATGCACAATGGGTCTCACAGGGTCAGCTTTACAAAGGTGAGGGTGATCGCTTCCACGAGCGTTAACCTTGCCGCCAAAGTGGAGAAAGGGGAGTTCAGACAGGATCTCTACTACGCGCTCTCAAGTCTGAGCACGGAAATTCCGCCCCTCAGGCACCAGAAGGAATACACGCTGTTTTGGTTCAATCACTATATCGACCAGTGGCAGAAGCAGTATAAGAGATACATCCACATGACACAGGGGGCCCTGCGCTTTGTCCAGGAATACGACTGGCCGGGGAACCTCGAACAGATGGCAAGCGTTACCGAGAGAATCGTTCTGCTCACGGAGAAGAGAAGCATTGACGAAGCCTTTGTCAAAAAACAGATGGAGCAGATCCTTCCGGACATCCTTCCGGGCACGGAAAAAGTTGTGCTCTACAAAGATAAGGAAGCCGTCAGGATCGCCGAGCTTCTCAAAAAGCACGGCGGAAACCGCGAGAAGGTGGCCGCGGAGCTCGGAATCAGCAAGACGACACTGTGGCGGCGCATCAAGAAATATGGGATTGAGAAGGATTTTTCGTTTTGACGCCAAGGGGGGCCGCGAATGGATTTTGAGAAAAATGAAATAAAACCAGATGCGGGAGCTGCCGGCGGAGACCACAATTTCCGCAGGCACAGAAGCCAGCATAAAAGCGGCAGCGGGATGGGGGCCGAGCAGGAATTGGAATCCCTCAGGATCGAGTACCAGAATCTCTTCGAAAGAAGCGATAAGCTTGACAACAAGGTCTACATCACGGTGACTTTCCTCGGATTCATGTTTGTCTTCATCACAAGCCTGTTCGGAAGCATTCCGGAGCTCAAGATGAACGGCAGCGCCGTGCATGATATTCTTTCTGTTCTGTATATCATTGCCTGCATCGCCGTGTCGGTTACTTATGTATGGAATCTTGTCTATTACATGCGCCTGCTGGCGCCGGAGCATATCGTCCGCCTGGATCCCAACAAGATCGCGGAGCAAAAGCTCGACAGCGGCACGATCGAGGAGGCGGAGCATAAGCTGATCGTTCTCTATCGCGCGATCATCAATGAAGATCTGGATAAGCTGCACCTGCGGTGCGACCGATTTGTTTTCGGGCTTCGCCTTGTGATTGTCACGCTCGTGCTGTCGTTTGTGCTGTACGGGCTGCAGATGGTTCTGAAGGTGATGGGGTGAAGATTATTGGGCGGACATGATGGGCGAACATGATAGGGTGAACATGATAGAACGAACATGATGGGGCGAACCCGGAAGATTATTCACGGGGATTTCGCATTAATTGATTGATTAATGCGAAATCCCCGTGTTTTTTCTATGTCGGGAAGATTTGCGGAAACCCGGAGGGGAGATTCTGTCGTGCACATAGCGACAGGCGTGGGGGATTAGGCATGAACAGCCAAATTTGGCTGAAGAGATTCCAAAGGCTTCAGAAAAAGCCATGATTCCTGTCAAATCAGGAAGACTTTTTCCACGGCTCTAGGCATGGTAGCACCTTTAGAGAAAAAATATCTCCCAATTGCTTGCTTCAGCGCAACGTTCAGGCAAGAAATTGGGAGATGAAATTGTCAAAATAGCGTTTTATGCCTAAAGCATCAAACCGGCGCACATCGCATCACATCTCCGCGCATCAAACCGCCGCACATCGCGTCACATCGCAGCGCACCAAACCGCCGCACATTCTATCACCGCGCAGCGCCTCAAACCGCCGCACACTTCCCGCCATCCTTGTGATACCGCCGCATTCCATGTATAATAGCAGGAAATCAGTTTCCCAAACGCAAGATAATTCAAGAGGTTAAAACGAATGAAAAATGTCAGACTCGGCCGCACAGAAATCATCGTCCCCCAGAACGCCTTCGGATGTCTTCCCATCCAGCGTGACACCACCGAAGTGGCCGTCGGCCTCCTGAGGCAGGCCTATGAGGGGGGCATGCGCTTTTTTGACACCGCCAGGGCTTACACCGACAGCGAGGAAAAGGTCGGCGAAGCTTTCGACGGCATGCGCGAAAAAGTGTATATCGCCACCAAGACCGCGGCCAAAACGCCGGAAGGCTTTTGGAAAGACCTGGAGACGTCTCTGAAAAACCTTCGCACCGACTACATCGACATCTACCAGCTGCATATGGTGGGCCAGTGCTACCGGCCCGGCGACGGCACCGGAATGTACGAATGTCTCGTGCAGGCCAAGGAGAAAGGGCTGATCCGCCACATCGGCATCACGACCCACAAGCTTGCCGTGGCACAGGAGATCATCGAGTCGGGTCTCTACGAGACCCTGCAGTATCCTTTCAGCTATCTCTCTTCGGAAAAAGAGGTAGCTCTGGTGCGCGCCTGCGTGGAAAAGGATATGGGCTTTATCTGCATGAAAGCGCTGGCGGGCGGCCTGATCACCCGCTCCGACGCCGCCATGGCTTACATGACGCAGTTCGACAACCTTGTGCCCATCTGGGGCGTCCAGCGCGAGCGCGAGCTGAAGGAGTGGCTCTCCTATATGGACAAGACGCCGTCCATGACCGGCGAGATCGCCGCCTACATTAAGAGCGAGCAGGATGAACTTGCCGGCGACTTCTGCCGCGGCTGCGGATACTGCCTGCCCTGCCCCATGGGGATTGAAATTAACAACTGCGCCCGTATGTCCCTGATGCTGCGCCGCGCGCCCTCCGCCAGGTGGCTCTCCGAAGAGTACCGGCAGAAAATGGCCAAAATAGAGACCTGCATAAACTGCCGCCAGTGCACAAAGCGCTGTCCCTACGAGCTGGATACTCCCGAGCTTCTGCGCAAGAATCTCGCCGATTACAAGAAGATCCTCGCCGGGGAAGTCAGCGTAAGCTGACGCGGCGGACAAACCACCCCAAAAAGCGAAAAGCCCAGGAAGTCCTCCCGGGCTCTTTTTGTTTTTCGTCAGCAGCCATCACCACTCAATCCACTCAACCGATACGGCCTCCAGCTGCCGCTGCGTCTCCGATCCCGCATGGCAGTGCACTTTATAAGGGCAGGGCGCATCAAATCCGTCCTCTCCCAGGTTTCCTATGTCGGTCACCGAGTCGGGCACATAGACATCCGTCAGATGCGGACACTCGTTAAACGCATAATACTGAATCGTCTCCGTTCCCTCCGGAACCGTCAGCTCTCCCTCTCTTCCTCCGGGCACGCATACCAGCGTCTTTGCGTCCGCGCTCATGAGAAGCCCGTCCTTAATGCTGTGATGGGGATTGTTTTCGGCCACTTCGAAATTCATGACCTCAATGCCCTGGATCATGCCGGGCTCGAAGAGAATCCCTTCCGGAATCTTCAGGGACTCCTGCTGCGCACGGTAGGGCGCCTCGGCGGAATCGTCCGCTTCAAATGCACTGAATCCCAGATAGGTCAGGTTCTCGGGAAGCGTGATCTCCCCGAAGCCCTCTCCGACCGTGAAGGCAGCACTGCCGATCGCCTCGACTGTCGACGGGATTTTGACGTCTCTGAGCTTTGTATCACGGAAAGCGTAATCTCCGATCGTTCTCAGATTTTTGGGGAAATCGATCCGGGTCAGGGCATCGCAGCCCCAAAACGCACCGTTATCTATATTTTCAATCCCTTCTCCCAAAGTCACCTCTGCGAGGAGATAACAGTTTTGGAACGCACTCTTCCCTATGGTATAGACCGTATCCGGCAGCGTGACTTTTTCGAGATAGGAGCATGAATAGAAAGCTTCTTCCCCGATTGCCCTTGTGCCGTCCGGAACCGTATATTCCCGATCCTGCCTGTCCCTCGGATAAAACAGCAGTTCGCCGTCCTGCGTCAGCAGGACATTGTCCACGCTTCGAAGCGAGGGGTTGTCCCTCGCGACCTCGATCTGCACAGTACCGTACAGGTTCCCCAAAAACTCTACGCTTACGCTCTGCACGGATGCCGGGATCACTATTTTATCCACGTAGGCTGCCCCCAGCTCATATTCAGTCTGTCCCTCAGATCCCAGTGCGGTAACGGGAAGATTTTTATACTGCGCGGGAACTTCATATACTTTCTTCGAATCGTCCGTCTCCATTTCCGCAAGTTCCGCATGGTCCGCGAATACATGCCAGAGCAGCGTGACGCCGTCCTCGCTCTGTGTCTCTTTGGTATAGGCGGACTTCGCGGCGGCCCCGCTCACCCCTTCTTCGCCGACGATCTCATAATTGATGCCGTATTTCTCCGCATAAGCCTTGGCGGCGGAGCCGTCCGTGCAGTGGATCGTGATATTCGGCGCATTATCTCCGAATGTCTCCGGCGCAAACCTGAAGACCGAGTCGGGAATGTAAAAATCCGGAGCGAACACATGCATGAACACATGGTCAGGGAGCGTCGTAATTCCCTCCGGGATCTCCAGATTTCCGTCTGTCCGGCGCGGTGCCGCCAAAATAGTGTCGCCGGCTTTATTTGTTATAAAACCGTCTCGCGAAGCATAGTATTCGTTATTCTCGTCCACCTCGAAGCCTTCGGTCCCGATCCCGGAAAAGGCCCACTCGCCGATCTCCCTGACCGCCGGGCCGATCCGGATCGGCCCGATCTGCGTCTCGGGAGCATAGTAATTGAATACCTTTCCGAACGCGTCCTTCCCGATCTTTTCCAGCGAATCCGGAAGCTCGATCGATTCCAGATATTCACAGTTAATAAACGCCGCGTTCTCTATGGTCCTGAGCGTGTCGGGAAATGTGACTTGCCTCAGATACACGGCTTCGTCGAGCAGGCCGCTGCTGTCCGTGGCGGCAAAAGCGCCGTACGCGATCGTCTCCGTTCCCTCTTCTATGCGGCAGCTCTCTCCTTTTCCCGCCGGATACTGAATGAGCCTGCGCCCGTCTTTTGTGTAAAGAACGCCGTCTGCGGATTTATAGTTCTTATTGTTTTTCCCGACCTGGATCTCTTTAAGACGGCTGCAGTACAAAAACGGGATCGGGCCTATCTTTTGAACAGAATCCGGAATCTTCACCTTTTTCAGCTCGCTTCCCATAAATGCCGCCGAGCCGATGCTCTCCAGGCCGTCCGGAAGCGTGATCTCTTCCGCGCCGAGGTACTCAAGCCCTCTCTCCCCTATGACTTTTAGTCCGTCCGGGAGATTGACCTGCTTTACATGAGGCAGGGCCAAGACACCGATCTCCGTGATCGAATCCGGGAGTTTGACGGTCTCCGCATAGGGTTCTTCGGTGAGGTATTTGTCGTTGTTGCTCCGGAAAGCGCCGCCTCCGATAACCGTCACGGGCTTTCCCGAAACGGCAGCGGCGACCTCGACCGCCGTATCGCTCCCCTCATATTCATACAGCTCCGCGTGATCCTCGAAGATCTCATACCGGAGCACGCCGCCGGGCGTCTTCTCCTCGACGATCTCCCTCTCTTTCCCGACGGGCAGCTCCGTGTAGTCAGAGGCGTGAATTCCGTCGTGAACGTCCCTGACCACAACCTGGCATATGAACTTAAGATCAAAGGACGACGCCGGTCTCATGACAAAACTGAAGCTCTTGTCCACCGGAAGCGGAGAAGACTCATAAGACCCGCTTTTGTTCCAGTTGGAAAAAGGTTCCATCTCCCCGTTTTCTTTTCTCCTGGGGGTTCGTCCGAAGCACCCCATATCCAGGATGGTCGTGTAGCTCGTCACATCGACCGATCCCTTTCCGCTGCTCCAGGCGCCTCCGCTGAGCGAAATAACATCCTTTACCGTCGTCCCGCTCTCTCCGGCTTTATTCTTGAATATAACCTCGACTTCCTCATCGAGAATCGGCTGGTAATCCGTAAATTCATTTGCGGCGCTGATATAGGTCTTCAGCGTGCTGTAGGTATTGACTCCCGCTTTGGCCGAGACCTGCCTGCAGGTCCAGGGGATTTCGTTTTTCTGCATATCCGAAGTCGTCGTCACCAGCATGGGATCCGCGGGAATATGCAGGATTCCCTCCTCGTCCGCCTCGATCGGTATATCGATCAGGGCCCTCATGTACTCGCCGGCGGAATTGCGCCAAAGTATTGCGTAATACGCCTGGGAGACGTTCTGCACCTGCTCCTGCGTCAGCGGCAGCGTCAGTTCGTCACCGCTGACGGAGGGCGCCTCCAGATTCCAGGCGATCTCCGACTCCGCCATCCATTCTCCCGCGAAGGAATCCACAAAATTCCCGTATCCGGAGGAGATCGGTTCATTCCCCGCGGAAAGATCCTCCGACGCGTTGTAAAGAGCTTTGTTGTTTCCGGGTATATATATGGATACGCCGCCGGCTCCCTCCACATTGGCGGTGGAATGGATCACCATCCGGTCCACCGCGTCGGCTGCCGCGTCGCACTCCGACGGATAGAGCTCCCGGAGCTGTTCGGTGAAATCTTTAAGATCGAGAAGGTCGTAGGCCGCCTCTACACTTTCCACCGAGCTCAGTCCGAAGGCCTTTGCCTTGCTTCTTGCCTGGTTTATTTTCGCATAGTCTCCGCCGAGGACTCCCTCATTCATGGAACTGAACAGCGAATTGACGGCGTCCGTCACCCCGTCCGCGGCAGACAGGTCCATCACGGACAGCGTCGCGTCGGGGGCAAAAAATTCACTCCGGTTCTCTTCATAATAAGTCCCGTACGCGTCTACGACCGCGCGCGCGGACTCCTCCGCCGTCGGCGAGTCATTAAACACGCTCAGGAAATGATAGTCCCAGCCGCGGCCGGCTTCCACTTCTTCCGAGCCGATCAGGTACTGCGCATAATCTTTCCACAGGACCGCATTCTCGATCGAGCCCATCAGGCAGGCGTCAAAGCCCACCCAGTCCAGCTTCCTGTCCGTTCCGAACATGGTGCCGCTCATGGCCGTGCGCAGCTCATCCAGGTTCAGGCTGTCATTTCCGAACAGCTCATCGCTTCCGTATCCCCACAGCGGCCCGCCGCCGTGATCCCACAGGACCAGCGCATAGTGATCCGCCGGATAATTTCGTGTGCAGTAATTGACAAATTCCGTCAGCGTCTGCGGAGAGCCCATATTCGCCGCCCGGTCGGTCCCGGCTATGATCCGGCCTTCGTCCTCCCGGGAAATGTCCAGCACGCTGTTCGTGTCATTGGGGATATCGCTGACCCAGCGCCTGCTTCCGCCCGTGTACACCAAAAGATTGGTCTTATCGAAATCAAGTCCCGCGTCTTCCATCTCTTCGATGTCCGAAGTGGCGGCGCCCACCCGGCTCTCCAGGTTGGATCCCACAACATAGACCATGACGGTGTATTCTTTCGGGGCTTTTGCGGCGGGCCCGCCGGCCTCGCTCTCCGTCCGTGCGCCCTCAGTGCCTGTCTGCGCCGACACTCTCTCGCGAAGAATACAGGCGTCCGGGTCCGCCGCCGTCTGTGAGGAGCGGTTCTTTACCGCCCTGTCGAAAGTATCCTCTTCTTCACCCAGGACTTCGAGCGCGGGTTTTTCGCCGGCCGTACCGGCTTCCGCCGCCTGTTCCGAATTTTCCTGTGCCTCTTCCGAATTTTCCTGTGCCTCTTCCGCATTCTCCTGCGCCTGTTCGGCGCTATCCCGTGCCGTCTCCCGGGTGGTCCCCGCCGCCCCCGAGCTGCCGCCTGTGCCCTGCGCGGCGCCGCAGCCCGTCATGACCAGTGCGCAGCTGAGCAGAAATGATATGGCCTTTTTCATATAAGTCCCCCTTGTCATGGTACGGCGCTGATCCGGCAAAACGCCGCGAACGCGGCTTTGCCCGGCCTTGCGGCCCGCTCCGTGTAGTTTCCACTGCCTCTGCAATTGATTATAGCAAAAACCGCACCGAACTATAACGGCTGTTCATGTGTTACCCTCCCTTTTAAATATACAGCTTAATTTCTGTTTTCTGATGTATTTATCTTGCCCAAAGGGAGGTCGGAGCACGATATGATGCCGTTCTCGGGAGATGGTTAAATGTTCTGTGAGGCGCCGCAGACCCGGTCACTGCGTATGTCCGGTATTTTGACCGATAATTGGGATGATTTGGATCTTCTGTATATGATATTGTAGAGGTGCGGCTAACAGGGCTGCCTCTGCGGGCGGGTCGGGCCGCAGCATCAGATACAAATTTGAAAGGTACGAACTATGCACTACCTCTCCTTTAACGAATCCATGCGCCGTCGCTTCGGCACCAAAGTCTACCGCCTGTCCCTGCAGAGCGGCTGCACCTGCCCGAATCGCGACGGGTCCATAGGAACCGGCGGATGCACCTTCTGCTCGGAGGGCGGCTCCGGCGATTTCGCCGCGCCGCTTTTGCCCATAAGCGAGCAGATCGAAGAAGCCCGAGAGCGAGTGGATCCCAAGATCCCGGCTTCCATCGCGGCGCAGGACCGCCGCTATATCGCCTATTTCCAGTCCTATACCAACACGTACGGAAATGTCGACCGGCTCCGTGCTCTCTACTTGGAGGCGCTTTCCCATCCTCAGATTGTTACCCTGGACATCGGCACGCGCCCGGACTGCCTCCCCGATGAAACGGTGCAGATGCTTCGGGATCTTCAGATTTCCTCCGGCAAGCCTGTCTGGGTAGAACTGGGCCTGCAGACGATCCACGAGAAGACGGCGCGCCGCGTTCATCGCGGGTACGAACTTCCGGTTTTTGAAGATGCTTACCGCAGGCTCAAGGAACCCTTCGGCGCACAGGACGCGGCTGCCGAGACTGCCTCCGGGGAAGCCGCCAGAACCGGCGCGACACACGGGCATACAGCGCCGTTGACAGACCGCTGTGCATCCGCGGCATATCCCGCCGGCCTCGAAGTCATCGTCCACGTCATCCTGGGACTCCCCGGCGAGACGCGCGAAGATATGCTGGAAACCGTCCGTTATCTCTCGCATTTGAAGCCGCCCCTTGACGGCATCAAGCTCCAGCTTCTGCATATTTTAAAAGGGACGCAGCTTGCCGGCGAATATGAGGCTGAGCCCTTCCCGCTGCCCACACTTGATTCCTACAGCGACCTGATCGTCGACTGCCTAAAGCTTCTTCCGCCTGAGACGGTCGTCCACCGGATCACGGGAGACGGGCCAAAAAAGCTTCTCGTCGCACCCCTGTGGAGCGCCGACAAGAAGCATGTCCTCAATACACTGAACAAGAAGATACGGGAAGCTTGACAGTCCTGCCCGCGCACTGACATGCTGTTGCCGGCGCGGCAAAAAAAGCCCTGCAGTGAAATGGAAAAGACGTGTTTCCCACAAACAGAAATAAGAATATGAATAGCAATAAGAATAATAATAAAAACGACAACACCCTCCACAGCACAAAAAAAGATGCCTCCGTCACCGGACGCACCCTTTACTATTTTGGCAAGGCAACACTGGGCCACTGGCCCTATTTCCTGCTGGATCTTCTCACTTCCACGGGGTATGCCTACTTTCTGACCTTCGGCAATCCCCTGATTATCGCGCGGATCATCGACAGGATCGGCACCTCGCAGGTCACGGCGGACCAGGTCTTTCCCGTTTTCGGGCCCCATATCCTCGCTCTGATCCTGTGCAACGTGCTGGGGCAGGTCTGCAGCAAGCTCCAGGACTACAGCCTGTGGAAGCTGCAGATCCTGGTCTATTATGATCTGTCTTCCATGTGCTTCGACGTTCTGGCCAACCAGTCCATGACGTTCCACAACAACCGCTACGGCGGCTCCCTCGTCAGCCAGACCAGCAAGTTCACGAGCGCCTACAACCAGCTCATGCAGACCCTGACCTATTCCGTCATTCCCGCAGCCGCGACCGTGGTGTTCATCATCGCCATCCTGCTGCCGCTGGTCCCGCTGTACGTGCTCATTGTCGCCGTCTTTCTGGTCGTTTACTGCATTGTGGTCTACCACCTGTTCAAAAGATTGCAGAAACTCAACGCGGAGACCGCCGGCGCGCAGAACCGGCTCTCCGGCGAGCTCTCCGACAGCATCACCAACATTCTTGCCGTCAAAACTTCCGGCCGCGAGCAGTACGAGCGCGACCTGTTCGGGCAGATCAACAAAGAAGTCTATGTCAACGACTCCCGCCGCATGCGCGGGACTCTCTTCTCCGGCGCCGTCGCCTCTTCCATGATCGTCGTGATCATGGCGATCCTGACCTTCTTTCTGGCGGGCGGCAACGCCTGGTTCGGCATCAGCGCGGGCACTCTGGTCATGATGTTCAGCTACACCAACAACCTGACCCTGCGCTTTAACATGCTGACGAGCGTCATGCAGAGCATCAACCACGCCCTGGGAGACGCCCACGACATGACGGTGATCCTGGACGAGCCCCGCCTTGTCGCCGACCTTCCGGACGCGCCTGCCCTGGTCGTGAAGAAGGGCGACATCGATTTCTCCGACCTGAGCTTCTGGTACACGGACGGCGGCCACCCCACTGCCGTGTTCGAGCACTTTGACCTGCACATACCGGCCGGCCAGCGAATCGGCCTCGTCGGAAAATCCGGCTCCGGCAAAACCACACTGACCCGCCTTCTGCTTCGCCTGGTGGACATCCAGGAGGGCCGGATCCTTGTCGACGGCCAGGAGATCTCCAAAGTGTCGCAGGTGAGCCTGCGCCGCCGGATTGCCTATGTGCCCCAGGAGCCGCTCCTCTTCCACAGGACCATCTCCGAAAATATCGCCTACGGACGCCCCGAAGCCACCCCGGAAGAGATCCGGCAGGCGGCGGCCGACGCCAACGCGCTGGAGTTCATCGAGCGGCTGCCGGACGGGTTTGATACCATCACCGGCGAGCGCGGCGTAAAGCTCTCCGGCGGGCAGCGCCAGCGAATTGCTATTGCGCGCGCTATTTTGACAGATGCGCCGATCCTGGTACTGGACGAGGCCACCAGCGCGCTGGATTCCGAGAGCGAACAGCTGATCCAGGCCGCCCTGCAGAATCTCATGAAGGGGCGCACCTCCATCGTGATTGCCCACCGGCTCTCCACGGTCGCGAGCCTGGACCGGATCGTGGTCCTGCGGGAAGGCGAGATTGTCGAGGATGGCACGCACACCGAGCTCATCGCCGCGGACGGCGAGTACGCGGACCTCTGGGCGCGGCAGACCGGCGGCGGGATCGGAGATCCCGACGGGCTTATGGAGTGAGGTGAGGGAAGCGGGGTCTGCGGCGCTGCGGCGGTTTGATGTGCGGCGAGGTGATGCGCGGTGATAGGATGCGCGGTGATAGGATGCGCGGTGATAGGATGCGCGGCGATGCGGTGCTTTAGGCATAAAACGCCATTTTGACAATTTCATCTCCCAATTTCTTGCCTGAACGTTGTGCTGAAGCAAGCAATTGGGAGATATTTTTTCTCTAGGGGTGCTGCTATGCCTAGAGCTGTGGAAAAAGTCTTCCTGATTTGACAGAAATCATGGCTTTTTCTGAAGCCATTGGGATCTCTTCTGCCCAATTTGGCTGTTTATGCCTAATTTTCGCGCCACGCAATCCCCTGCGCCGCGCAATTCCCTGCGCCACGCAATCCCCTGCGCCGCACAATCCCCTGCGCCACGCAATCCCCTGCGCCACACAATTTCCTGCGCCACGCAATTCCCTGCGCCGCACAAATCCCTTGTCTCCTCCATTTTTTCTCCTTTAAAAAATGAGTGATGCAGTTCTGTCAAACAGTCAGAAGTCCATCGTATGACAGGAATTCCCTGATTTTATCGAGTGCAATCTTAATATCAAGGGGATGACCGTCGCTTTCATAGGTGAGAATCAGATTGTGGTCCGGAAGCAGACCGTTATTGATATATTTGTGGAGCTTGTTAAGAAAATCCGAGCGATAGGAGGGATCGTCGAGCATACCGACATGCTCCCAGTAAAGGATTTCACCTGTATAGGGATGGCGTATTGTAAAGTCCGGATAATATGCCTTGCGGTCGATATCCAGCCTGCATTCGTAACGGTACGGGATGCCGGAATATTCAAGAAGCATCAGGATCATTGCTTCTGACTTCGAGCGGACCATTTCTCCGGTTACTGTAGGGACGACCAGCTTTTCGGGATGATTGGGATTTTTTTCGTAAACCGCATGTACCCAATTATTGAGTTCTTCGGCCAGTGAAGCTTCCGGGGCAGGAAGCTCTTTTTTCAAAATATTCACAAGCGCAGCATCATCAAAAACGGAGTCGAGAACTGTGGGGGAGCGATGTTTTGAAAGATATGCGTTCAGAGCATCCAGTTCGTTGTCGATTTCTTCAATTTGTCTGAGGTAAAACTGTCTGCGGGCGAGGCCGGCGGCAAGCGGTTTGTCGGCTTTGGGGATATACTTATGAACTTTTTTGCCGCTGTCTGCGGAGATTGTGGAAGAGTACCACTTGTGATAAGTCTTGCCGCCAATATTGGTTTTGGTGATGATCAGGCTGCCCTCGGGCAATTCCCGCAGAAGATTCTCAAGGCGGACTCTTTCTTTAAGAAGACGGGTGATTTCGGTTTGTACAATTTGTTGAATTTCCATGACTTGTCCTTTCCTCCTGAATGGAGATGAAATGTGATTAGAATAGAAGTACAGATAAGACAGCCGGGAGCAGTTTCTGCGGTCCGGCTGCCAGAATTATATAACTTCATGAATGGATAGACAAGAGGGTGGCAAGATTTGTGAGATGCGCGAGATGAAGGCGGCGTTTAGGCATAAATGGCCAAATCTGCAGAATCATATTCTAAAGGGGTCTGAATAAATGTGGTTTTTGTCCGATTTAAGAAGAAATTTTCCATAGAACTAGGCAGACGAGCGCTTTATGGAAAAAACAGATTCCAATCGAAGCCATATGCGCAAAGAGCGAGTTGAATATTGGGAGTCAAAATAGCGAAAAATCAAGTTTGTGCCTAAAAGGCGGTTTGCGGCCGCGGCGAAGCCGCGCCAAGCAGCCGCCAGGCCGCCGCCAAGCCCCCCGGCCCCGCCATCAAAGTGGTCTATTTCACCCATTTCACCCGCCCGCTGACGGCCGGCGTCTCGTAGAAGCGCGCCGTGCGGTCACGGTCGGTGTCATTCCACTTGTCAAAGCCCAAGGGGCTGATGTGACTGCCGTAAGTGCAGTCCTCGAAGCGACACAGGCCGTAGTCGCGCCAGGGCCTTGCCAGGTAGATGGAGCCGTCCCGGACGGAAGGCTCCGCCGTGAAGCGGCAGTTCTTGAAGGTGAAGCCCTCGGTCTGCTCGAGAGGGTGGGCGGGCGCCGCGGCGTAGCCCACGTCGCGGACATCATAGAGGGAGCGGATCTCGCAATTGCGGAACTGCGTCTCACCGCAGCCGAAGATGAAGTCCACGGTGCCTTCGATCAGGCAGTCGTCAAAATATTGCCGGCAGTACATGTCGCGGCGCAGGTGGTCCGGCAGAAAGCCGTCGTAGCGCTCGATGAGATCGGCGGGGAGAGGACCAACAAAGAGTGTGTCCTGGGTGGAAGTCAGGCGGCAGTTTTTCATGTGGAAATCGTCCGCGTACACGGTGAGGGCGACCTCCTGACCCTTAGTCTCGGGGTGCAGGGCGTCGTTCACGACCGCCAGGTCCTGCATTGTGACGTGGTCGGCGCAGACCGCCAGCGTCCAGGTGCGGAAGGTGTTGTACTCTTTTCCGTCGGCGTGGATCTTGTTCGCGTAGTCGTCCCAGACAATGACCGTCTTGTCGCTGCCTGCGCCGCAAATTGTGAGGCCGGGGACGAAAATAGTCGCTTTAATACGAAACACGCCCTCCGAAAGTTGAATTTTGTCACCGGGACATGCGCGATCAAAAACCTCCTGGAGGTTGTCAAAAGGGGTGATAGTGTTGTATGATTTCGCCATAAAATCTCCCAATCACTTGTCAAATCTGTAAAATTGAACAAAATTAAATTCTTTAATCGATTATACGCCTACTTTCGGAGAATAATAAGGAAATATCCGAAAAAGTCTGTTTTGTATATAAATAACCTTGTTCTGTCCATGTACTTTTGACATTTCAATATTTTATAATTTATACACCTCTTTTAGGGGATTTTTAGATATTTTTAACAAATTTTCATTTTCGGGTGAAAGGAATGAACCGGATTTAACGTGAGAAAACAGCGAAGTTGGAAACAATATCGGGCGATCGACCTCACGATGTTTGCCGTCATGCTGGTCATCTTCGAGTTTATCATAGTGATGGCGGCCAGGTTCTGGTTTCCGGGACAGCCTTTTACGGTATCACTTGTGGCGGCGATCACAACAATTGTTTATATGCGGTGGGGTTACTGGGGAGTCATCCACGCCGCGCTAGGGGGAGTTGTCTATTGCTTCATGTCCGGAGCGGCAGCTCATCAGTATCTGATCTATATAGTGGGTAACATCTTCTCACTGATTTCTGTCTATATTTTGAAAAAGGTCGGCAAAGAAAAGGTTCGGACAAATACATGGGGTATGTTGTATCCGATCCTTGTTCTGCTGCTCATGCAGACCGGAAGGGCGATCGTGGCTCTTCTTTTGGGCGCAGAACCGGCGAACATTGTGGGCTTCTATACGACAGACAGCCTATCAATGCTCTTTACATTCGTGATCATCTGGATAGCCCGTAGGCTGGACGGGGTCTATGAAGATCAAATACATTACCTGCTCCGCATAAACGCGAAGGAGGGAACGGAAAAGGAGGTAAATTATGAAAGCTAAGGCGGCGGATTTCCTCGTCTACGACCAAGAGTCGGGGACATATCGGGAAGATCCGGAACAGGCCGTCCGCGACGACGTGGAAAAGCATTATTGGCAGCACGTAGGTCAGACCGTTCTTAAAGACTGGCGTCTGTATCTGATGCTGATCCCCATGCTGCTGGTATTCCTGTTCTGGCGCTATTTTCCGATGTATGAACTCCTTGGGTGCTTCAAGGTAGCGGACAACGTAAAGCCCGTATCCGAGCAGCTCTTCTCGGGATTCTCGTACTTCAAGCGTCTCTTGTTTGCAGGCGACGGCCTTTCCACAGACTTCTGGAGGGCGCTGCGCAACACGTTCCTGCTCAGTTTTTACGGCCTGTGTTTCGGCTTCCCTATGCCGATCATTCTGGCACTGTTTTTCAACGAGGTGCGCTCCAATGCGGCGAGAAGCGTCTATCAGGTGCTCACCTATCTGCCTAAGTTCATGTCCACCGTTGTCATGACATCCCTGGTGACCATGCTTGTAAAGCAGGGTTCCCTCACCACCGGAATGGGCATTGTCAGCCAGTTCCTGGCAAACATTGGCGCGATCAGCCCTACGGTTGCCAATGCGGGACTTCTGAACAATCCGGCCTTCTTCCGGTCGATCTACCAGATCAGTGGTATCTGGGAGAGTGCAGGTTACGACAGTATCGTTTTCTTTGCAGCCATCATTGCCATTTCACCTACCAGCTACGAAGCGGCACAGATCGACGGCGCAGACAAATGGGCACAGATGAGATACGTAGTTCTGCCCAGTATACTGTCAACCATCGTAATCATGCTCATCACCAGAATCGGTTCTCTGTTGAACATCGGTTACGAGAAAGTTTTGCTGTTGTACAATCCCAATACTTATGTGACGGCGGACGTTGTTTCCACCTTCGCAAACAGAAATGGTATGGGTACCGGCGCCGGTATCGGAATAGCGGCGGCTGCTGAGATGATGAACAACGTCATCGGTATGCTGCTGGTCATCGGTGCCAACACAATCGCCCGTAAGGCATCCAACACATCGCTATACTAATAAGGAGGGACTATGAAGAGGAAACTGGAAATCTCTGAGTTGATCTTTAAAGTCATCAGCTACACCCTTCTTACGGTATTTGCCCTCTGCTGCCTGTATCCGTTCGTATACGCGATCAGCGCTTCCATAAGCGGCAGGTCAGCGGTTGAGTACGGTTCCATCGTACTCTTCCCCAAGGACATTCAGTTTGATGCCTTTAAGCTCATGTTCAACGACAACATGTTCTGGAACGCGTATTCCAACACGCTGTTCCTGACTCTGTTCGGTACTCTCTGGGCAATGTTCGTCGCCATCCTCGGCGGCTACGCCCTGTCCAAAAAGAGACTGCTGTTCAGAAAAACATTTAACTTCTTCCTGGTCTTCACCATGTGGTTCTCTGCAGGTATCGTACCGCAGTACCTGAACTACCTGGCAACCAAAGAAGTGTTTAATTCCATGGGAATCATGGATGATAAATGGCTTGTAGTTATCGCCATGGGTATGGCGGCCATGAACATCATCCTGCTTCGTAACGCTTTTGAGGGAGTTCCTTCCGAGATCGAGGAAGCTGCGATCGTCGACGGTGCGACGGAAATGCAGGTCCTGACACAGGTTTACATCCCGATGAGCAAATCCACGATCGCGACGGTAGCATTGTTCTTTGCGATTTCGCGCTGGAACGGATATTTCTGGGCGCGCCAGATGATCTCCAACCAGAACGAGCATCCTCTGCAGGTATTTATCCGTCTGAGACTGGAGCAGTACACCGATCCCGAGCAGATGGCCGGCTGGAACAGAGCATTCGCTTCCGACTCCGTTATCTACGCTCTGATCGTGTGCTCGATTGTACCGATCCTTATCATTTATCCTTTCATTCAGAAATACTTTGCCAAGGGCACAAACGTCGGCGGCGTTAAGGAGTAATTGAGAAACTGACGGCGGTAACAACGAGACTTAAACAAGCAACGATTCATATTCAGGAGGAATAATATGAAAAAGATGAAAAAGGCTCTTGCACTGGCACTTGCAGCAGCAATGAGCACAATGATGCTTGCAGGCTGCGGCCCCAGCATCCAGGTTCAGCAGAACGGCAGTTCCAGCGGAAGCGCAGGCCAGGACACACAGCAGGCTGCTTCCGACACAGGCGCGGCAACAACTGAGGGAACAGGCGACGCAGCGGCAGCTCCCGCAGCGGCACTGACCTATGCTCCCGGCACAGTTCTTCGCATGGCTACCGGCTACAACAGCGAGAAGACAGGTCTCTTCTTTGACGCTGAGACAGCAGGAAGCGGAATCACACTGGCAGACGGCAAGACCTACAACGCAGGCGACCTCAAGCCTACATGGGTAGAAGTTGAGAATCAGCTGGGCGTTAAGTTCGAGAACAAGTATCAGGGCAACAGCGCCAGCAAAGAGTTCGAGTACTGGAAAGAGCGTCTCACAGACGTAGATATGGTCTCCGGTACCGCAGCACTCCTTACCGAGAACGGTATTGCAGGCGATATGGTAAACATCGGCCAGTATCTTGACCAGATGCCCAACTTCAAGGCATATCTGGACGCTAACCCGATCGTACGTCTCTCTATCACAGGCGACACCTCCACAGGCGCGATCTACTTCAGCCCTTACTTCGACGGTGTTAACGATATCGAGCGTATGCCCCTTATGCGTATTGACTGGGTTCAGAAGCTTCTGGACGGCGAAGGCGAGTTCACAGCTGACGCCAGCGGCACGACCTCCGCTCCCGTTTACCAGCCTTACATGCCCACAGAGGGCAAGGTGGAAGTTGACGTAGTCAGCGCCGACGGAACCAAGGCTGAGAAGGTTACAAAGGATTATGACACAGCAGGTAACATCGTTGCGAAGATGAACGAAGCGGGCGAGATGGACGGCGTTACAGCTGTCAACATGCTCCGCACCTACATCGACGAAGCTTACGGCGGATACTACGGAACACAGCGCTCTGACCTGTTTGTAGGCCAGAATGCGGCATGGGATGCAGACGAGCTGGTAGCTCTTCTTCGCTGCGTGGTTTCCAACCCTCAGACACTCAACGGAACAGATTCCATCCAGGGCCTGTTCACACGTGAAGACAACAACAACCAGAGACGTGTAGATATGTTCCGCTTTGCGGGATCCCTGTTCGGCGTTCGCGGTCTTGAGTCCCGTCAGGATTACCTCTATGTAGGCAACGACGGCGCTATGCACGACGCCCGCCAGGAAGCTGATACTTATGAAGCACTTAACAGAGTACACAACATGGTAGAAGAAGGCCTGATCTCCAAGGCATTCGTTGACAAGTCCGAAGAGAATTCCGGAACTTATCTTGAGAACGACCTCGGCTTCATGCACTATGACTACAACCAGACACAGACCATCCTTAACGAGACCAAGCTCGACAAGGATGCCGGCGAGAAGTACATGGCTGTTATGGTTCCTGTAGCACGCTGGTATGACGGCACAAGCGAAGACGGCGTTTACATGCACTTCACAGAGTCCTGGCGTTCTGTTAAGACAGACGGTTGGGGAATCTCCGTCAAGGGCGTAGGCAGCGATCAGGATAAGCTCAACGCAGCACTGGCTCTGATCGACTTCGCATACACGGATAAGGGCATGATCCTCCTCAGCTATGGTCCCGACGCATTCATCAAGGCAGGCGAGACATTCGATTTCAACGGCAAGCAGATGCCCGTCATCGCTGACGCCACCAAGGCAGAGCTCTGGGAGAAGGCAGACGGCAACTACACCAACTATGCCCGTTACTATCTCGGCTCCACTCTTTCCTTCGTAAAGAACCAGGCATTCGAGTATCAGTGCACAACTGACATCGGACAGGAAGGTGCAGGCCACATCTCCAAGGCGATCGCTCTCGGCGTTATCAAGCACCCTGCTCTGGAAGTTGCGGAGAACCAGTGGTACACATCCGTTCCTACCGTTCTTCCTACAAGTACGGTTGACAACAACACTCTGAGCGGATACACAGAACTGACTGAGAAGTTCAGCCAGCAGAAGGACGGCGACAACGTTCTGGTCAACATGATCGTGAACGGCTACGGCGCTCTTGATTCTTCCGTTAACGACGCGGAAGGCGCAGCTGCATTCGTTTCCGGCAACTGGAGCGGCAAGCAGTATCTGGCAATCAAGGAATCCGCTTGGCAGAACGACCTTTCTTACTATCAGAGCTCCAAGTGATCGGAACCTGAACAAAACGGATCTTAACATGATGCATACGCGTGCGGTAAAGAAGATGCTGCTTATGCAGGCATCCCGCATGCGGCGCAGCGGCTCGCACCGCGAGCCTAAATCCTGAAATTAGCCGCGCCGGGCGCACAGGCGTCCGGCCGGCTGAAACAGTAACTTACAAATGGTGGAGGTCATCATGTATAAAAAACAGTTGACAGTGCAAAAGATCCTTTGTCTGGCAGCTATCATCGTGAGTGCGATGGTATTCCTCTATGCACTTGGTATTATGACCGACCTGTATGACGCGTTATACGACACGATGCGTAATCCCAACGATGTATTTCAGACGGATGTTCCCGGTTCTGTTGTGTATTACAACATGCAGGAGTTCAACCGGATCTTCCTCAAGTACAGCATCGGGCTGATTCTGCTGGCCGTATTCCTGTTTGTCACTAATACGCATGTGCGCAGAAAATACTATATCGGCAACTATGTCGCGACAGGACTCTTTGCAGCAGCAAGCGTTGCAATCTCCATTTTCGGACACACCTATATTGAAATCTTCAAGGGACAGTTCCTTCAGGTGGATTTTGCCGCGCTCAAAGAACACGCGGAGATGTGGGGCACGCTTTATACGGAGTCTACTTTCTGGTTCGATCTGCATTACTTTGTCTTTGCGCTGCTGATCATTGTGGCCGCACTGCTGGTAGCGAATGCAGTTTGGAAAGCAAGACTCATGAAAGAAGAGCAGCAGCTTCTTCGCGGAGAAAAGGGGGTGCAGGCGTGAATATGAACGATGATAACTTTATTAAACGCGACCGGATGCGTTTTATAAAGAATTCCCAGTCCGCAAACCTTTGCTATCTCGCGATCCTGTTCAACGTCTTCTATTTTGTGAGTATTTACAAATCAGACGTGGGAACTTACTACTACAATATTTTGATCGGTATCTCAATTGTGTATAACCTGATCTTCATGCTGGCGGTATTCCTTTCCTCGGAATCGGTAAAGAATTACGACAAGAAGTATTCTTATGTACTGGCGGTAGTAGGAGCTCTTCAGATCGCAAGAATTTTCATTATTCCCATGCGCGCTCATAACGCAAAGATCATGGTGAATAACGCGGAAGTGCTGGTCATGCACAGCGGCCAGTTCATGAGAGTCTGCATCTATCTTATTATCTCTGCAGTATGCCTTCTCGCGGCTGCGGCGATCAACTATAAGAAGTGCGCAGAACTGAGCGAGCATATGAAAGCAATCGGTGTCCAGAATTAAGTAAGGAGAAAAGACATGGCAACGTTGAACTTACAGCATATCGATAAGATATATGATAATAACGTTCAGGCAGTCTTTGACTTCAATCTGGACGTGAAAGACGGAGAACTGATCGTTCTGGTCGGTCCCTCCGGCTGTGGAAAGTCCACGACCCTTCGTATGGTGGCAGGCCTTGAAGATATCTCCAACGGTAAACTCATACTGGACGGCAAAGACATCACAGCAGCACCGGCCAAGGACAGAGATATGGCAATGGTATTCCAGAGCTATGCCCTGTACGGCCACATGACAATTTACGAGAACATGGCATTCTCTCTGACACTGCGCAAAGAGAATCCGAATGTTATCCACAAGAAGGTTCTGGCGGCTGCGGAGATCCTCGGACTCACCAGCCAGCTGAACAAGAAACCGGCACAGCTTTCCGGTGGTCAGAGACAGCGTGTGGCGATGGGTCGTTCCATCGTCCGTAACCCCAAGGTCTTCCTCTTCGACGAGCCGCTCTCCAACCTGGACGCCAAGCTCAGAGGCGCGACAAGACGTGAGATCCTGCTGCTGCATAAGCGTCTGCAGGCGACCATGATGTATGTCACGCACGACCAGACGGAAGCTCTGACACTGGCAGACCGCATCGTGTGCATGTCCATGGGCCATGTACAGCAGGTGGGTACGCCTCTCGAGCTGTACGATGATCCCGACAACATCTTCGTAGCAAGCTTTATCGGACTTCCTCCGATGAACTTCTTCGACGTGACGGTAGGCGACGGCGTTCTGAATGGCCAGGGCTTTACAGTCAAACTGACCGCGGAAGAGAAGAACACACTCGCTGCCTACAAGGGCAAAGAGATCGTTCTGGGTGTCCGCCCCGAGAATATCGAGGAAGGCCCCGAAGTACACGTGGATGTACAGAACAACGAGAACCTCGGCATGAACACGCTGGTTCACGGCTATGTCGCGAACGGTGGTCCCAGGATTGTCGCCAAACTCAAAGGCTGGAAGGTTCTGAAAGCCGGTGACGCGATTTCCTTCTCCTTCAAACGGAAGCATTTCTTCGACAAGGAGACAACAAATGCGATCAGAGGAGGTAAGTGAAGATGGAAAAGAAACAACCCAGAGGACTGAGCGAAGTTTGGCGTAAGTTTCTGG
Source organism: Lachnospiraceae bacterium (assembly GCA_017469935.1). Taxonomy (GTDB): domain Bacteria; phylum Bacillota; class Clostridia; order Lachnospirales; family Lachnospiraceae; genus CAG-791. The sequence goes on along the minus strand of JAFUFL010000004.1, from coordinate 76,622 downwards.
TAGCGCTCAAGCGCAGACCTCAGAACATCGCGTTGGTATCGCTGGTGATCACTTTCCTGTTCTATGCACTCAATCTGATGTACATTTCGGATACGACAGCTAAGATTCAGGGAAGCGGAATGGGATTATGCGGTTTCTGCGTAATGCTCTTCTCCATGCTGTCCTTCATGTGCTTTATCAACGCGTTTCCGTACCGCAAAAAGCCGAACGTTCCGATGATTATCCTTATGTTCATCATGTTCGCGATCATCATCGGCGCCGATTATCTGTATCTGCAGCAGATCTACGCGGCCGTTAACCGCCCGGACAATCCGATCGTGGTAACAATGTCGACGATCTATGTCGCATATGCGGAGTGGTACCTGAGAATTCATATTATGCTGATGCTCATCACAGCCGCGCTGGTCATCCTGCTCCCTGTTTACAGCAAGATGATCCGCAAGATCAAGACCTCCATCGAGGTTGAAGACAACGGCGAGATGGAAGCGATCGACCTTTCCGGCGAGGCATAAGGCTGAGGAAGCTCCCTGCTGAGTCATTCGACGCGCATGCATGCGGAAAGGAAGCAGCTGCCATCCGGGCAGCCCGCGCGCGGCGCGGCGGCTCGCAGTGTGAGCCTTGAATCGAATCAATCTGGGCGGAAGCGCCCGGCTGCGGCCGGAGCTTCTGCCCGCTTTAGAGCAGAGAACATGAGTAAAAGATCTGATAAAAACAAAAACCGCAAGCCGGACGTCTCCAAGGAAGCGAACTATTACAAGCTCAAGACCAAGGCGGTCCAGGACCTGGTGGAAGCGGATGAGAGCAATTCCCCGGAAGTTTCGGAGGAAGAGCTCAATAAGTACCGGTCCGGTCCCAAGATTAAAGTGGCGGACTGGGTCAAGATCCTGCTTCTTAAATGGTGGTTTGCGGGCGCCGTGTGCTTCTTCTTCATATGGGGACTGAGCGGATATATGTCAAACATGCTGGATACGCTTTTCGTGACGGGCTTCGCCATGGGAGTCGTGACCGACCTTCTGACAAATAACGCGCTGCGCTTTTTTGAACCGACGCCGGGCGCCAACGACCGCTATATCATGGTCACAAAGCGGGGCTATGTCAGTTTCTTTCTCAACATTCTCTACGCGTTTATAGTGCTTTTCTTTGTCTACTGTATCTATGCGGTCATCAACTATACGCTGACCCGCATCAGCGGCAACACGGATACGATTCCGCTTGGTGTGGAACCGATCCTGTTCGGCCTTTTCTATCTGGCTGTGGACCAGCTTCTGATTAAGTGCAAGCTGACAATAGTGGACATTTTCAGAAAGGCAAGGAATGTAAACGGCTCGCGAAGCGAGTCATAAAGAGGAGTCGTTATGATCAGGATCCTCCATTTAGGAAGCAGCTCGGTATGTATGGAGCTGCCGGGTGAAAGTCCCTATTACGCACCTGAGGAATACACTGTCTTTATGGGAGACAGAGTAGTCCAAAGGGGAAATACAAATGTGTTTTCTCTGTTTGAGCTGACACCTGATACGGATTACACGGTAGTGGTCGAATATCAGGACCAGAAGGAGGAAGTCACTTTCAGGACGAAAGCAGAGACCTGCTGCGTCAGTGTCAAAGATTTCGGAGCGGTCGGAGACGGCGTTCACGATGATACGCAGGCGATCCAGGCCGCGGTGAACTTCGTGCCCGAGGGCGGCAGAATCTATTTCCCGGCGGGAACCTATCTGTCCCTGCCCATCGCGCTCAGAAGCCATATTACATTGGAACTGAGCGAGAAAGCGGTTCTTCTGGGATCTACGGACAGAGAGAGATACCCGATTCTGGCAGAAGTCGCAAAAGATCCCTTTACAGGGAAGGAGACGCCTCTGTCTTCTTTTGAAGGCAATGAAGTGCCCGCCTATATGTCTCTTCTGCACGGAGCTTACGCAAAGGATATCACCATTGTGGGGCGCGGCCGGATCGACGGAAACGGACAGAACGGAGACTGGTGGAAGGACTTTGAAAACTTCCCGGCCATGCGGCCCAGAGTAGTCTTTCTCAACCGCTGCGAGGATGTGACCTTCCACGGCGTGACAGTCGCGAACGGTCCCTCCTGGCATATGCATCCTTTCTTCTCCAAGAATATCGGCCTGTACGATCTTTATATTGAGGCGCCCAAGGACAGCCCCAATACGGATGCGATCGATCCTGAGAGCTGTGACCAGGTCGAGATCATCGGCTGCCGTTTCTCGGTGGGAGATGACTGCATTGCCATCAAATCGAACAAAATAGAGATGGCCCGCAAATACCGCACGCCCGCTGATCACCATACGATCCGCAACTGTCTGATGGATTTCGGACACGGCGCTCTTACGCTGGGCAGCGAACTGGCAGGCGGAATCAGGAATGTGAGTGTTACTAAGTGCCTTTTCCACGCCACCGACAGGGGACTTCGCATCAAGTCCCGCAGAGGAAGAGGAAAAGACAGCATCATAACGAATGTATTATTTGACAATATCCGCATGGACGGGGTTCTGACGCCCATCGTCATCAACTTGTGGTACAACTGCTGCGATCCGGACAGATTCACGGAGTATGTGTGGTCGAGAGAGCACCTTCCCGTGGACGACCGCACGCCTCATCTGGGAACTTTCTGTTTCCGGAACATGGTATGCACGGACGCGGAAGCGGCGGCCTGTTATATAGACGGCCTGCCGGAGAGCCCGATCGACAAGGTGGTTCTGGAGAACATCTCTGTTTCCTTCGCGGAAGACGCGAAGCCTCATGTTCCGGCTATGCAGAATTTTGCCAAAGAGAGATGCAAGCTCGGCCTGTATCTGGACAACGTCAAAGAGATTGAGATCAGAAACGTGAAGATGAAGGGACAGGTCGGAGAGATGGTGGTCGCGGACCACTATGAAAAGATTATTACGGAAGGATTTGAACAGGTATGACGGATTTTAGCAGAATCGACGCCTATGTGCTGCGACTGATCGAGGAGTCCGAGCCCGAACGCACCGCCTGGAATCTTGAAAAGATCAGGGAGGGCAAGAAGGTCACCTGGAACTATATCGACGGCTGCATGCTGACGGCACTGATGGAAATGACTTCCATTACGGGAGACGAGAGATATGCCGCTTTCGCCGAGCAGGTCATCGACCACTTTGTGGAAGAAGACGGCACGATCAAGACTTTGCAGCCCGAGAAGGCAAATCTTGACGATATCAATGAAGGAAGAGTGCTCTTTGCGCTCTACAAAAAGACCGGAAACGAGAAGTACCGCCTGGCCGCGGACCGTCTCATGGAGCAGCTGAAAGCGCAGCCCAGGACGTTCGAGGGGAATTTCTGGCACAAGGCCATTTATCCCAATCAGGTCTGGCTGGACGGCATCTACATGGCGCAGCCGTTCTACGCGCTGTACGTCAAGAACTTCGGAGACGGAGACTACTCGGATACGGTAAACCAGATCAAAAATGTACATGACAAAATGCGCTCCGAGGAGAAAGGCCTCTATTTCCACGGATACGACGCCTCAAGGAAAGCCTTCTGGGCTGACCCTGTGACGGGCTGTTCGAAGAACTTCTGGCTCCGTTCTCTGGGATGGTTTGCAGTGGCGCTCGCCGACCTCGTGGAGATCCTCCCCGAGGGAGAGAGCAGAGATGAACTCATATCCATCTTCAGGGAGCTCATGGAGAGCATGATTTCTTATGCCGACCCGGTTTCCGGTATGTACTGGCAGGTTCCGGACATGCAGGGGCGGGAAGGAAACTATGAGGAGACCAGCGGAAGCGCTATGATGGCTTACGCCATGCTTAAGGGTGCAAGAGAAGGTGTCCTGCCTCAGAGTTTTGCCGAGCAGGGCGAAAAGACATTTACCGGTATTATGGACCGCTACCTTACATTTACCGAGACAGGGCTCAACCTTGGCGGAATCTGCCTGGTCGCGGGGCTGGGACCGGAAAACAATAGGCGCAGGGACGGATCTTACGCCTACTATGTCTCTGAACCCATTGTAGAAAATGATGCGAAAGGAGTTGCGCCTTTCGTCCTGGCATACACGGAAATCAAGAGAAAAAGGAAGCGGATTGATGAACGACATCATTTATGTGGGAAGGCATGCGCTTACATTGCGTGTATCAGATCACGCACATGAGAGCTGGGAACTCATCTATTGCACAAGCGGCAGCGGTGAGATCCGCTTTGACGACCGGACTCTTTCCTATTGCAAAGACAGTGTCGTCATTATTCCACCCATGGTTTCCCATTCGAATTGGAGTGATTCGGGTTTTACGAATATACATGTAAACATTGTGGATTCGACCCTTAATTTCAAAGAGCCGGTCATTTTATCCTGTTCCTCCAATGATTTCCTCAGGCAGGCGTTTGAAGCGGCATTCTATTATTACTCAAATAACGGAATCGGCAGAACAACGCTGCTCCCTGTTTATGGTCAGCTGATCGCAGCTACGGCGCACATGCTCGCGTCGGATATCGCGCACAGCGAAGTAGTGCAGCAGATCATAAATGACATACTAAAAAATTATCCCGATGCGGATTACGACCTGAACGCGTATCTGCAGAGCCTGCCTTTCAGCTTTGAATATCTCAAAAAGATGTTCAAGAATGAGGTGGGGATGACCCCCAGGCAGTACCTGACAGATAAGAGACTGGAAAATGCAGCCAATAATCTGGCACTTTCCGGCTGCGGATCCAGCATCTCACAGATCGCAAGGCAGAGCGGGTTTCAGGAGCCCCTGTATTTTTCCCGTCTGTTCAAGAAGAAATACGGCGTCTCGCCGAAAAACTACACACCTGACAAACTGGTACCGCCGACAACGGATTCGGACAGCACGAAGATCATTTTGTAGGCGGCGGCAGACAGGGGCGAAAGAAGCCAGCAGATAAAAGCCATCAATGTGTGAGGAGGCAGTAAAATGGCATATTTAACGCTGAAGAACATCAACAAGATCTATCCGAACGGATACCACGCCGTTCACAACTTCAATCTTGATATTGAGAAGGGCGAGTTCATCGTCTTTGTCGGACCCTCCGGATGCGGTAAGTCCACAACGCTTCGCATGATCGCAGGCCTTGAGGACATCTCCAACGGCGACTTCCTGATCAACGGAAACCGCGCCAACGAGTGGGGCCCCAGACAGAGAGAGGTGGCAATGGTTTTCCAGAGCTACGCTCTGTATCCGCAGATGACGGTCTTTGACAATATCGCATTCGGCCTCACGCTCCAGGGCGTTGATGAAGAGGTCATCGAAGAAAAGGTTAAGCACACCGCTGAGATCCTTGGTCTGACCGACTATCTGGATCGTCTTCCCAGGGCTCTTTCCGGCGGTCAGAGACAGCGTGTTGCCATCGGCCGCGCCATCATCCGTAAGGTCGGCGTTTTCCTGATGGACGAGCCGCTCTCCAACCTGGACGCCAAGCAGCGTGTTACCATGCGCTCCGAGATCGCGCAGATCCATAAATCCACGGGTGCCACAACCATTTACGTAACCCACGACCAGACAGAGGCTATGACCCTGGCGGACCGCATCGTCGTCATGAAGGACGGCTATGTGCAGCAGATCGGCACTCCTTACGAACTCTACTATAATCCGGTCAACGTGTTCGTTGCGGGATTCATCGGAGAGCCGCCCATGAACTTCATTCGCGGCACGGTCAAGGACGGCGCGCTGGGGTTCGGCGACAATGTTCTGGCACTCGACAAGAAACTCGGCAAGAAGGTCAAGGATTACGAGGGCAAGGAAATCATCTTCGGTTTCCGTCCCGAGCATATCGAACTGGGCAAAGCCGACGGCGCCTATCAGCTTGAGACAGTTGTTGAGCTCACGGAGATGCTCGGCGACAACACAAACGTTTACATCACAGCCGGAGAAGACAAGGCGATCCTCAAGGTCGACCCTCATGACACACCGGAAATTGACGAGAAGATCACATTCTCGATCCCCGTTGAGAACGTATACCTCTTCGACGGAGAGACAGAGATGGTGATTAAATAAGAGCAGCTGCTCTCAATCAGGAGGAACTTATGGATATTCGTTATTCTGCAAGCCCTAACGATGTCAAGAGATACACGACCGAGGAACTGCGTAAGGAGTTCCTGATCACGGATCTGTATGTACCGGACACTGTTAAGGCGACCTATTCTCACGTTGACCGCGTGGTGATCCTCGGGATCATGCCCGTCGGCGAAGAGGTGCCGATCGACAAAGGCATCGACATCTGGCACAATTTCGGCACGGATTACTTCCTTGAGCGCCGCGAAGCGGGCGTCTTCAACATCGGAGGCAAGGGATATATCGTAGCGGACGGCGTGCGCTATGATATGGGATATGAGGACTGCCTCTATATCACCAAGGGCGTAAAAGAAGTGTACTTCGGAAGCATCGACGGCTCTGATCCGGCGCGTTTCTACCTCGCCTCTTATCCGGCCCACAAAGCCTGCAAGACGACATTCCTCTCTTTTGACAAAGCCAATCACCGTCCCTGCGGCGATGAGAAGAACGCCAACAAGAGAGTGATTAACCAGTTCATTCACCCCGATGTGCTGGAGACCTGCCAGCTCTCCATGGGACTTACTCAGCTGGCTCCCGGCAGTGTCTGGAACACCATGCCCAGCCACACGCACGAGAGAAGAATGGAAGTTTACACCTACTTTGAGATTCCCGAAAATGAAGCGGTCATGCACTTCATGGGACAGCCTCAGCAGACCAGAAATATTGTCATGCAGAATTATGAAGCGGTCATTTCTCCTTCCTGGTCCATTCACAGCGGCTGCGGCACCTCCAACTACACCTTTATCTGGGCGATGGGCGGAGAGAATCAGGCCTTTGACGATATGGACAATCTCAACGCCAACGAGCTGAGATGATGAGGCAGACAGATCTACATTAAGTTATTCGGATCCACAAAAAGGGTTCATATATAAGGAGGATTTTACTATGGATATGAAAGATTTCCGTCTTGACGGCAAAGTAGCACTGATCACCGGTGCTGTCTATGGAATCGGCTTTGCGATCGCTGAGGCTTATGCGGCAGCAGGCGCCAAGATCGTCTTCAACTGCCTGGATGAGGCATCCAAGGAGAAGGCTCTCGCAGCGTATGCAGAGAAAGGAATCGATGCGACCGGTTATGTAGCCGACGTCACCAAAGAGGACGAGATCCAGGCTATGATCGCCGATATCGAAGAGAAGCTGGGCGGCGTTGACATCCTTGTCAACAACGCAGGCATCATCAAGAGAATCCCTATGTGCGAGATGTCCGCAGCTGATTTCCGCGCTGTTATCGACGTTGACCTGAACGCTCCTTTCATCGTGTCCAAGGCTGTTATTCCGGGCATGATCAAGAAGGGCCACGGCAAGATCATCAACATCTGCTCCATGATGAGTGAACTGGGCAGAGAGACCGTTTCCGCTTACGCGGCAGCCAAGGGCGGCCTCAAGATGCTGACCAGAAACATCTGCTCCGAGTACGGCGAGCACAACATCCAGTGCAACGGCATCGGACCCGGCTACATTGCGACTCCTCAGACGGCTCCGCTTCGCGAGAGACAGCCCGACGGATCCAGACATCCTTTCGATCAGTTCATCATCGCCAAGACTCCGGCTGCTCGCTGGGGCACGGCGGAAGATCTTCAGGGACCTGCGGTATTCCTCGCATCCGACGCATCCAACTTCGTAAACGGCCACATCCTTTACGTTGACGGCGGAATCCTGGCTTACATCGGCAAGCAGCCCGGCTGATCAAAAGAACAGAGGTAGAAGGAACATGATCCGGCGAAATGTGAAAATAGCATATATCGGCGGAGGCTCGAAGGCGTGGGCAAGATCCTTTATGCAGGATCTTGCCCTGGCCGGGGACCTGGCCGGAGAAGTGGCCCTGTATGATATCGACGTTCCCGCCGCGGAGCGCAATCAGATCATAGGGACAAAGATCCAGCAGAAACAGGAGGCCCTGTCCGATTTTCAGTATACGGTGTCAGGATCACTGGAGGAGGCTCTCGAAGGAGCGGATTTTGTGATCATCTCCATTCTTCCAGGCACTTTTGAGGATATGCGCGTCGACGTCCATGTTCCGGAAGCATACGGTATATTGCAGTCCGTTGGCGATACGGTGGGACCCGGTGGTGTCTTTCGTGCGCTGCGGACTGTTCCTGTTTATGAAGAGTTCGCGGAGGCGATCCGGAAATGCTGCCCCGAGGCCTGGGTGCTCAACCTGACCAACCCTATGAGTATCTGTGTGAAGACGCTTTACCGGTGTTTTCCTCAGATCAAGGCGTTCGGATGCTGCCACGAGGTCTTTCATACACAGGATTTTCTGTGCTGCGTCTTAAGGGAAATGACAGGAGAGAAGGCAACGAGGCAGGACATCTATACGGATGCTTCGGGAGTCAATCATTTCACCTGGATCACGGAGGCCCGCTACCAAAATATCGACATCATGGAGCTCCTGCCCGAGTTCCTGGATCGCTATTTTGACACCGGATACTACGAGAACGGGCCCGCCGACCAGTGGACGCGCGACACCTTCGCCTACGGCAACAGGGTGAAGATGGATCTCTATAAAAAGTACGGGGCGCTCGCGGCCGCGGGCGACAGGCATCTGGTGGAATTTGTAGACAACAGCTGGTACCTGAAGGACCGGGAGACGGTAAAGAAATGGCATTTCGGCCTGACCACGGTGGACTGGAGGATCGCCAATCAGCAGAGGCTGATCCGGGAGTCCGCAGAGATGGCGCAGGGCCGCATGGATGTGCCGCTGGCTCCGTCCGGAGAGGCGCTCGTCACAATGCTCCGAGGGATCCTGGGGCTTGAGACGGTGATCACCAATGTGAACCTTCCCAACCGGGGACAGATGCCCGGCATGCCGGAAGGCAGCATTGTGGAGACGAACTGTATCTTTACCAACGGCTTTGTCGATCCGATCGTGTCCAGACCGCTTCCCAAGGGAGCGCTGGCGCTGGTGCGCAGAAACTGCGACAACATCGACCTGCTCTCGGAAGGAATTGCCGAGAGGGACGAGGACAAGATCTTCGCGTCCTTCGTGAACCAGCCGCTGTGTGCGGGACTGGGAATGGATCAGGCCCGTGAACTTTACGACCGCATGAGGGAAAAGAGCCGGGAATGAGCGAAGTTACGGACGTTCGTGTACTTTAATGAAACTTTACAATCAACCGTATCTGAAATACTATATATGTGTAGCGATTATTTATATTTACAGAATTTGGGGAGATAAAAACTATGGAAACTCTGAATTATGCAGTACTGGAAAAGTCAGGTTATGACGGTTATATTCTGAAAGACGCTCCTGAGAAGGTGATGCAGTTTGGCGAAGGCAACTTCCTCCGCGCATTCGTGCAGTACTGGTTTGATGTATCCAACGAGAGAGTCGGCTGGAACGGCAAGTGCGTTCTGGTTCAGCCCATCAAGCCCGGCCTTGCGGAGCTGATCAACAAGCAGGAAGGTCTGTACACTCTGTATCTTCGCGGCCGCGAGAACGGCGAGAAGGTTGATCTCAGACGTGTCATCTCCTGCGTATCCAGATGCCTCAATCCCTATGAGGAAGCTGACTACGCATCCATGATGGATCTGGCCCGCTCTGACGATCTGGAGTACATCGTATCCAACACAACGGAAGCCGGTATCGTCTATGATCCCGCCTGCCAGATCGATGACAAGCCCGCAAGCTCCTTCCCCGGCAAGCTCACACAGGTTCTCCTTGAGCGCTACAAAGCCGGCAAGAGCGGCCTTGTGATCCTTTCCTGCGAGCTGATCGACAACAACGGCAAAGAGCTGCTTAAGTGCGTGAACCAGTACATCGGGCAGTGGGGCCTTGACGAGGGCTTCAAGAACTATGTCAACAATGACTGCACATTCTGCTCCACTCTGGTAGACAGAATCGTTCCCGGCCGCATCCGTGACGCAGAAGAGGTCGCACGCCTCGAGAAGATTCATGGCTATGCCGATCCGCTCCTTGACGTCGGCGAGATCTTCGGCGTATGGAACATTGAAGGACCCGCATGGCTTGAGGAGAAGCTTCCTTTCAAGAAAGCCGGCGTCAACTGCCCTGTAGTTCCGGACGTAACTCCTTATAAGAAGAGAAAGGTCCGCATCCTCAACGGCGCGCACACCGGATTTGTTCTGGGCGCGTATCTGGCAGGATTCGACATCGTTCGCGACTGCATGGAGAACGAGACAGTCCTCGGCTTCATGAACAAGATGCTCTATGACGAAGTCATCCCGACCCTTCCTCTGGACAAGGACGACCTGATGAGCTTCGCGGCAGCTGTTCAGGACAGATTCAACAATCCTTTCGTAAACCACGAGCTCATGAGCATTTCCCTCAACTCCACTTCCAAGTGGAGAGCAAGAAACTTCCCGAGCTTCGAGGAGTATGTTGAGAAATACGGCAAGCTCCCGGCATGCCTGACCACGAGCTTCGCGGCTTATATGGCTTTCTATTCCAACGAGATCCAGGAGCTGACAGACGCAGGTCTTGTCTGCAAGAGAGCTAAGGGCAACACCTATACCGTATCCGATGACCGCTGGGTACTTGAGTTCTACTATGATCACAAGGATGATGACGCAGCAGCTCTGACCCACGCCGTTATGACCAACGAGAAGATGTGGGGCCAGGATCTTACCAAGATCGAAGGCTTTGAGGCTGAGGCCGCAAGGATCCTCGGCGAGATCCGCGAGAAAGGATCCCTTGCCGCATACGCTGCCTGCCTGTAATCAGTTTTTTGCCCGGTAGTGCAAAACAGTGCACTGCGGAAAAGAGAGGTACCTATGCCTATATTCATTCAAATCAATGATATTGATAATGTAGCAGTAGCCCTCCATCCCGCACCCGTCGGCACCGCTTTCGGCGGTGCCGCGGCAGTGGAGGAAATCCCTCAGGGCCACAAGATGGCGCTCAGGGACATCGCGAAAGGCGACATGATTATGAAATACGGCCTGCCCATCGGGCACGCCACAAAGGACATCCAGGCCGGCCAGTGGGTTCACACCCACAACATGATGACCAACCTCAAGGGCGAGGTGGAGTACACCTATGAGCCCGCTGTTCCCTGCGTCAATCCTCTTAAGCCCAAGACCTTTATGGGCTACAGGAGAAAAGACGGAAGAGCGGCCATCCGCAACGAGATCTGGATCATCCCTACCGTCGGCTGCGTAAATGATGTCGCAAAGACTTTGGTTCGCGACAATCAGGACTTGGTAAAGGGAAGCATCGACGGCCTGTACACCTTCACACATCCTTTCGGATGCTCTCAGACCGGCCATGACCACGCCCAGACCAGAAGACTTCTGGCGGCGCTGACCAGACACCCCAACGCAGGCGCTGTTCTGGTCCTGCACCTGGGATGTGAGAACCTGACCCACGATCAGTTCGTGGCAGAACTGGGCGACTACGATCCCGACAGAGTCAAATTCCTCACCTGCCAGCAGGTAGAGGACGAGCTGGAGGCGGGTTCCGCGCTCCTCAAGGAGCTGGCTGAGTACGCTTCTCAGTTCAAACGCGAGGAGATGCCCGTCAGCGAGCTGGTAGTCGGCATGAAGTGCGGCGGGTCCGACGGACTCTCCGGCATAACGGCCAACCCGACAGTTGGAAGATTCTCCGACCTGATGACCGCCATGGGCGGCACCACGATCCTGACGGAAGTGCCCGAGATGTTCGGCGCGGAGAACTTCCTGATGAGCCGCTGCGTGAACGAGCAGGTCTTCGAGAAAGCCTCCAACATGCTCAACGGCTTCAAGGATTACTTCATCAGCCACAACGAAGTCGTCTATGACAATCCCAGCCCCGGCAACAAGCAGGGCGGCATCACCACTCTCGAGGACAAGTCCTGCGGATGTGTCCAGAAGGGCGGAAGGGCGCCGATCATGGATGTCATCAATTACGGCGAGCAGGTTAAGACCAAAGGACTCAACCTTCTGTACGGCCCCGGCAACGATCTGGTATCCTGCACAGCGCTTACCGCTGCGGGATGTAATATGATCCTGTTCACCACCGGCAGAGGAACGCCTTTCGGAGCACCCGTTCCGACCATGAAGATCGCCACCAACACACCCCTCGCGACCAAGAAGGCCAACTGGATCGACTTCAACGCGGGCGTTGTGGCGGACGGTGTCAAGACCCTCGATGAGGCGGGCGCGGATCTTCTTGACCTTGTCTGTGAAGTCGCTTCCGGCAAGCAGACGAGCACCGAGCGCAAGGGCTTCAGAGAGATCTCCATCTTTAAGGACGGCGTAGTCCTGTAAAGATCTCAGTTCAGAAATTTGAGCTGCGCAAAGGCCCTGCGGCCCGATTCATTCACGACGCGGGCTTTTCGCAGCTCTTTGTAAGTATAAGGATGGTTTTTGTTAATTGACTGCACATCAGAAAGATGAGGAATTTCGACAGTTCTCTCTGAGTGCTCACCCGCTGCGGCTTCTCATCACAGTATGCGGACCGCTGGCCATTTATCAGGCATTTCAGCAGATCTTTACGATCCTTGACACTATTATGGCCGCGCACGTGAGCGCGGATGCTGTATCCGCGATCGCGGTCCTTGCCCAGATCACGCTGATGATCCAGGCGGTCGGCGTCACCATGATGATCAGCAATATTGCAACAGGAGTCTGCTCCGCGCTCGTCGTGATCCCCGTGATCAGACAGATCCGGAGAATGTCGGAAGAATACGAAAAAGACAGGAGGTAAAGTATGCAGCTGGGAATTCGCCTGCATGATATCCACACAGGTCTCGGCCCCGAATTCCAGACGATGGAAAAGAGGGCGCAGACCGCGAGAGAGGAAGGGTTTACCTGTGTCCATCTCGCCTATTCGAAAGTGATAAAAGGTTACACCTTTGATGATTGCGCACTGACGGAAGGACTGGCAAAATATACAAAGAGGGTATTTGACGGCCAGGGCCTGGATGTGGCGGTCCTCGGGTGCTATCTGAACCTCGCCCATCCGGATCCGGAAAAACTTAAGGAGATCCAGAGCAGATATTACGGACACCTTCGTGTTGCGTCCCTTCTGGGAGCGGGCGTTGTGGGGACCGAGACCGGCGCGCCCAACGCGCAGTACAAGATGGACGCCAATACGCACTCCGAGGAGGCGCTCGATTCCTTCATCAGAGGCCTGGAACCTGTCGTCGAGAGAGCCGAGAAATGCGGCGTGACCATGGCCATCGAACCGGTCTGGAAGCACATCGTGTACAGTACCGACAGGGCTCTCAAAGTCCTGGAAGCCATTCCGAGCCCCAACCTGCGGATCATCTTCGACCCGGTAAACATCCTGTATCCCGGAAACCTGGACGATCGCGACAAGGTGATCGGAGAGGCCATGGAGAAGCTGTGCGACCACATTGCGGTAGTGCATTTAAAGGACTGTGTCCTTAACGGGGACGACCTTAAGAGCATAGCGGCGGGAACAGGCGTAATGGATTACACGGAGATCCTCCGGTTCATAAAGGCGAGGAAGCCGTATATCCACACAACGCTGGAAAACACCACCGACGAGAACGCGGTGAGTTCCAGAAAATTCCTGCAGGAGCTCTACGACAGCCTTTAACGGCGCAGGGCCCGCTCTGCGGCAGGGACAAAGAACATAGCACAAAGGAGGAGAACTATGATTCACAAAAATCCGCTTTTAAGTGAGGTCGGCGGACAGAAATTTATAACTTTCGGCGAGATCATGCTCCGCCTTACACCGCCCAACTACGGCAAGATCCGGGTGGCGAACAGCTTCGAGGCAAGCTACGGCGGAAGTGAGGCCAACATCGCGCTTGCCCTTGCAAACCTTGGCGTGGACAGTACTTTCTTTACCGTGGTACCGAACAATTCACTGGGAAAGAGCGCGGTGCGCATGCTGCGAAGCAACGACGTGCACTGCACGCCTGTAATCCTCTCCTCCAAAAAAGAGACCCCGACCCACAGGCTGGGAACCTACTATCTGGAGACCGGTTACGGAATCCGCCCCAGTAAGGTCACGTATGACCGCAAGCACAGCGCGATCACGGAATTTGACTTCTCCGGGATCGATCCGAAGGAGCTGCTGGAGGGATTTGACTGGCTGCACCTGAGCGGCATCACGCCGGCCCTGAGCGAGAGCTGCGCGGATTTCATGCTCCGACTGATGCAGACCGCCAAGGAGATGGGCCTGACGGTCAGCTTCGACGGCAACTTCCGAAGCCTTCTGTGGACCTGGGATGAGGCGCGCGATTTCTGCACAAAGTGCCTGCCCTACGTGGATGTGCTCTTCGGCATCGAGCCCTATCATCTCTACAGAGATGACGAGGACCCTTCCAAGGGAGATTACAAGGACGGGATCCCGCTGCAGCCTTCCTACGAGCAGCAGGACGAGGTCTTCCAGGCCTTCGTGGAAAAATATCCCAACATCCGCTGCATCGCAAGGCATGTCCGCTATGCACATTCCGGTAGTGAGAACAGCCTGATGGCCTACATGTGGTTCAAGGGACACACCTTCGAGAGCCGCATGTTCACGTTCAACATTCTGGACAGAGTCGGCGGCGGCGACGCCTTCGCCAGCGGCCTGATCTATGCGTACATGCATAACTTCAAACCTATGGATATGGTGAACTTCGCGGTGGCATCGAGCGTCATCAAGCACACGATCCACGGCGATGGAAATATCACAGATGATGTGGACAGCATCATCAACCTCATGAACATGAACTATGATATCAAGCGCTGAGCGCAGTGCGGAAGGAACCGGGCAGCCCGCGCAGCTGAGACGGCCCGGCCCGGACGCAGCCGAGGCGATTGGCATCACAACAAGAAAAGGAGAAAAAAGACCATGAAAGCATTTATGGACAAAGATTTCCTGCTGGAGACAGAGACAGCGAAGCACCTGTTCCACGACTACTCGGATCCGATGCCCCTTGTGGACTATCACTGCCACATCTCTCCCAAAGAGATCTATGAGGACCGCCGCTTCAACAACATCGCGGAAGTATGGCTTGGCGGTGAAAACCCGGACGGCACCTATTTCGGTGACCACTACAAATGGCGCGTCATGCGCTCCAACGGAACACCGGAAGAGTATATCACAGGCCACAAGCCGGACTTCGAGAGATTCGTAAAGTTCGCTGAGGCTCTGGAGATGGCCATCGGCAACCCCATGTATCACTGGTCCAACGCTGAGCTGCATAAATATTTTGGCATCACAGAGCCCCTGACGGTCGAAAACGCCAAGGAGATCTGGGACAAGACCAGCGATATGCTGCAGAACGATCCTAATATGTCGGTTCGCGGCCTGATCAAGCAGTCCAACGTAGCTTTCATCGGCACGACAGACGACCCGATCGACTCCCTGGAGTGGCACGAGAAGATTGCCGCAGATCCTTCCATCGAAGTAAAGGTCTGCCCTTCCTACCGTCCCGACAAGGCCATCAACATCAACAAGGAAGGCTTCGCTGAGTATATCGGCAAGCTCGCCGCATCCGTCGGCAAGGACAAGCTGGAGTCCGCACAGGAAGTCATCGACGCCCTGATCGAGCGTCTTGAGTTCTTCGCAAAGCTGGGCTGCCGCGCATCTGACCACGGTCTGGATTACATTCCTTTCCGTCCCGCTCCGATGGAAGAGGTGGACGCAGTCTACAAGAAAGTCATGGCCGGCGAGAGCATCACCGTCGAAGAGGCGGAGAAGTATCAGACCGCAGTCCTGATGGCTCTGGCCAAAGGCTATCACCGCCTGAACATTGCCATGCAGATTCACTACAGCTGCTACCGCAACGCCAACGAGAGAATCTTCCGCAAGATGGGTCCCGATACCGGCGTGGATATGATCGCGCAGAACACCTGCGGCGAGGATATCGCCCGCATGCTGTCCGCACTGGATATGACGAACGAGTGCCCCAAGACCATCATCTACTCCCTCAACCCCGCTGACAACGAGCAGATCGGCACCATGCTTGGCTGCTTCCAGTCCGATGAGGTTCCCGGAAAGATCCAACACGGCAGCGCATGGTGGTTCAATGACACCAAGAGCGGTATGGAAGATCAGATGAAGTCCCTCGCAAACCTCGGCCTTCTGGGCAACTTCGTAGGAATGCTGACCGACTCCAGATCCTTCCTGTCCTATGCAAGACATGACTACTTCCGCCGCATCATGTGCAACCTGATCGGCAACTGGGTAGAGAACGGCGAGTATCCCAACAACGAGGCTTCCCTCAAGAAGATCGTCGAGGGTATCTCCTATAAGAACGCAGCCAGGTATTTCGGACTTTGATCGGATCGGCCGGATCGGGCAGCGGTTCGCCCCGCAAGCCCTGAAGAAGGCAGCCCGCTGTGCGGGCCTTGACCGAATATACGGGCCTTGACTGAACATTAATACAGAGACCGTCGCAGAAATGCGGCGGTCTTTTTTTTGCACGAAAGTATAAACAAAACGGAATATATAATTTAGCAATATTGGATAATGGTTTAAAAATAGTTTTTGTTAGTTTAGCTATTTTTTAGATTTTCCTTTCAATTATGCGAAGCGCATTGTATAATTTTACTGAGATGTTCCGGTGAAGGGATTTTGCTCAGAAAGGAAGGGAACTATGTTTTCCAGTCATGTAAGTATTGCTGAAAAGTACAATTATCTGGAAGAAAAATTCACTGTTGCCTACAAGTGGCTGGCGCAGACCAATATCAAGGATCTTCCGGAAGGCTCCTATCCTCTGATGGGGGATGACGTCATTGCCGGCGTACAGGAATACACGACTTCTCCCTGGGAGGAACGGAGATTCGAGACGCACGATAAGTATTTCGATATCCAGTTCATGGTGACGGGAGATGAGATGTTCGGCGT
Organism: Lachnospiraceae bacterium; assembly: GCA_017469935.1. Classification (GTDB taxonomy): domain Bacteria; phylum Bacillota; class Clostridia; order Lachnospirales; family Lachnospiraceae; genus CAG-791. The sequence continues at coordinate 59,837 of JAFUFL010000004.1, read as the reverse complement.
ATGCAGGCGTGACGGACTTAAGGAGATCGACAGGATCGAAGAGAATGACGTCGTCTTTTATGAGGATCCCGAGCTGTACGGGCAGGTACTGCTTAAGGAAGGCGATCTCATTGTCGTAGCTCCCGAAGACGCTCATAAGCCGCGTTGCGCGGCAGGAGCACCGGCACCGGTCAAGAAAGTTGTGGTGAAAGTAAAGATCTGAGGAGGAAACAGATCGCTTTTGCCGTCAGCAAGGGGTATCAGTAACAAATCTCACTATGTAAGGAGGAGAAAAATGCAAGTTGTATATGATATGGGGAATGGAATGAGAATGGTCGACCTCTCCAAGCTCGTCGATCCGGCGACAGAGACCAGAAGGTGCAAACTGTACCGCTTCAACACAGGCGGCCCGATCCCGGATTTCCACACCAATTTCGACATCATGAGCCATCTGGGAACACACGCGGAGTGCCCTTATCACCACGATGACAATTGGCCGGATGTCACAGCGCTTCCGCTGACAACATTCGTAGGGCGCGGCGTCTATGTGGATTTCAAGGACACCGTGGCACCTTACACACACATCACAAAGGCCGATCTGGACAGAGTAGCTTACAAGGTAAAGGAAGGCGATATTGTCATCATCGATTCCTCCTATAAGCTTGAGCCCTTCACAAAGGCGACCAACACAGAAGTCGATAAGAGACTCCTTATCAACGCAGAGTCCGCAGAGTGGTTCCGCGATCACAAGGTCAAGGCAGTAGGATTCGGCGACGGCGTCTCCATCGAGAACTGCAACGAAGATGTCAAGCCTTTCCATGACATCCTTCTGGCTGAGAACATCATTTTCATCGAAGTTCTCAAGAACCTCGAGTACCTTGAAAAGGACGTCTTCTTCATGTCCTTCTCACCGCTCCCGATCGTCGGTCTGGATTCCAGCCCGGTACACGCTTACGCGATCGAGGGAATCAAGGAGTTCTCGGAATAAGGTTTTTCGAAAAACAGGGGATCTTAAGAAAAACGGATATTCGTAAATAAGGGGATTACACAATAAAGGAGTTTTCACAATATGAGAATAGCAGTTATCGGCGCCGGAGCCATGGGCTCCATTTACGGAGGACATCTTTCCTTACACAACGATGTTTACCTGGTAGATACAAATCCGAATGTAGTCGCGGCTGTTAACGAAAACGGACTCAAACTGCAGGAATACGGAACAGATAATCTGTATCATCCCAAGGCGGTCACTTCGACAGAGGGGATCGAGCCGGTGGATCTGATCATCCTGTTCGTGAAGGCGCTGTTTTCTAAAGCTGCCCTGGCCGGCAACAAGGCTCTCATCGGTCCCGACACTTATGTCCTGACACTTCAGAACGGCTCCGGACACGAGGATATCCTCGGAGAGTTTGTGGACCAGGACCACATCATCATCGGAACTACCGAGGACAACGGCGCGGTGCTGGGAATGGGCTACATCCGTCACGGCGGAGAAGGCAACACCAACGTTGGTATGCTGGTTGAGGACAAGAACAATTTCCTGCCCAAGCTCAAGGAGTCCTTCGACGCATGCGGCTTCAACGTCCGCATCCACTCCGTGATCCAGCAGCTGATCTGGGACAAGCTGTTTACTAACGTATCGCTCAGTGCCGTAACCGGCGTCCTGCAGTGCAATATCGGCTATATCGCCGGCAACGAGTACGCCTGGAAGATGACGACAGCGCTGATCCATGAGGCGGTCGAAGTCGCACACGCCATGGGACTGAAGGCGGACGAGGAAGAGATCACCGAGAAGGTCCGCAAGACCTCCGTCGGATCTCCGGAGGGCGTGACTTCCATCTGCGCGGACATTCGCGCGGGAAGAAGAACGGAAGTCGACACCATCAGCGGCTCTGTGGTGAGAGCTGCAGCGAAAGTCGGCGTCAGTGTGCCGACACATGAATTCGTTGTCAACACGATTCATGCACTGGAAGGCAGACCGAAGGAATAAGCGTCTGCAACCAATTTGAGAATAGGTGAGATATACTTCTTCACTATTTTAGATTTTTTATTTTCAAAGGAGGGTAACAAATGAAAAAGAGAGTTATTGCGCTCATGCTCACAGCTGTTATGGCACTGAGCCTTGCGGCATGCGGCGGCGGAGCAACAACAACGAGAGAGGACACGGCAGCATCCTCTGGCACAGCGGCAGGCGGCAGCAGCAACAAGGTCAAGGTCGATCCTTACGCAGGCGATGAAGTCAAGATCGCTTACATCGCACACGATATCGGAACTCCCAACAACCAGGGCTGGAAAGAGGGTATCGAGAGAGAATGCGCATCCTGGTCCAACATCAAAGTCGATTCCTACGGCGCGGAAGAGTCCGCTGAGACCCAGGTTCAGATCATGACAGACTGCATCAACCAGGGCTACAACGCGATCATCCTTCAGTGTTCCGACGGAACAGCTCTTGCTCCCAGCGTAAAGCAGGCTGAGGAAGCCGGCATCCCGGTCATCACCGTCAACCTTGACTGCTCCAGCGACACCATCCACAGCGCGCTGGTCATGGCTGTTGACTACGACGCAGGCCGTATGGCAGCGGACAAGATGGCTGAGCAGATGGGCGGCAGCGGCAAGATCGCGATCATCCAGGGTGTTCCCGGACTTGAGCGTACCGACAACCTTGAGAAAGGTTTCCGTGACACAATCGCAAATTATTCCGGCATCGAGATCGTAGACGCACAGTCCGCTTCCTTCCAGAAGGATACAGCTATGACTGTTATGAACTCCTTCCTGCAGTCCTATCCGGACCTTAAGGGCGTTTTCGCTATCAACGACGCAATGGCAGAAGGTGCCGCTCTTGCAGCACAGTCCGCTAACAAGAAGGGCCAGATCGTAATCTGGGGCGCTGACGGTGAGAAAGATGCACTTGCAATGATCGAGAGCGGCGACATGGCCGGCACGATCTACACCAACAGCTGGGACGAAGGATCTACGGCAGCGAAGATCGCTCTGCTCATGATCGGTTCCGAGTATGATTACACATGCCTGACCGCAACTCCTAAGGTCATCATGGAGCCCATCGTTGTAACGAAAGAGAACGTTGGCACTATTGCTGAGGAAGATCGCTGGTAAGCTGTTTTTTCAGTGAGAAAGAATGGGCGGGGATCATTTGATACCCGCCCTTATGCACTCTCCCGAAGTCAGCATGCCAAAACAAGCATGCCGGAACAAGCATGCCAAAACAGTGTCCGGACCGGTCAGCGACCCGCTGTCACAGGTCGGGACGGTATGTACGGGAATGTGTACGAGAGGAGGAAATAACAAGTGAAACGGATGAATCAGACAACGATGCGACGCCTGATCTCGATCGGTATGCTGCTGATACTTGTTGTGTTGTTCACCATCCTTGCAGGAGCGGGCAAAGGCAAGTTCTTCAATTTCGATAACCTGATCGAAGTAGTCAGAGACGCATCCATACCGGCGATCATCGGCGTTGGTGTTACATTTATTATCATTACTGCTGGTATCGACCTTTCAACAGGAAGTATGATGGCGCTGGTCGGAATGACAATGGCCAACATCTATGCGTACACGCTGCTTCCCTTCTCGGTCATGATGCTCGCGGGTATCCTGGTCGGTCTGCTCTGCGGACTTTGCAACGGTATTATTGTCGCCAAGTTTAATGTTCCCGAATTCATCGGAACACTGGCAACAATGAGTATCTTCAGAGCTCTCACCTATATTATCGCGATCAGGGACGCCAACGGCGTTATTAAGAGCCAGCCGATGAATCACTCCCAGTATACCTGGCTGGGAACCGGAATCGGCAAATTCTACTATGTTATCATCGCGATGATCATCATCGTGGCGGCAGGCCAGATCACTCTGAAGTATACCCGCTTCGGAACAAATCTGTATTCCGTAGGCGCCAGCAAAAAAGCGGCTACCCTTTCCGGTATTGATGTCGCGAAGACCAGGCTGATCGCTTATGTGATCACCGGATTTACCGTGGCAATCGGCGCTATTTTCACAACGGCGAGACTGCAGAGTGCTACCACGGCAATCGGTATGGACTTTGAATTCAACCCGATCGCAGCGGCGGTCGTCGGCGGCGTGGCGCTGTCCGGCGGAAGCGGCGACGTGATCGGAACACTGATCGGCGCACTGTTCATGGCGACACTGGAGAACGGTGTCCGCAAGCTGTCCATCAACACAGCCTATCAGTATGTCATTAAAGGAGCTATCATCATTGCGGTCGTCATCTTCGACGCTACTTACAAGGCACGCATGGACCGCAAGGCAAGAGAAGAAGGAGCTAAGGAGGGGCTTGAATAATGGCAGGAAATACATTAATTGAAGCCAAAGGCATTTATAAGAGCTTTTCCGGCGTTCCGGTTCTTCAGGATGTTCACTTTGAAGTAAAAGCCGGTGAAGTACACGCTCTGATGGGAGAGAACGGCGCGGGCAAGTCCACGCTGATCAAGATCATCACCGGCGTTTATACCAAAGATGACGGACAGATCTACTGGGAAGGAAAGCCCGTAGAGATCAACAGCTACCAGGACTGCCAGAAGCTCGGCGTAGCATGTATCTATCAGGAACTTTCCGTTATCCCTCCGCTGACGGTCGCGCAGAACGTGTACCTCGGCAGAGAGCCCCGCAAGGGTCCCTTCATTGACTACGCCAAGATGAACCAGATGACACAGGAACTGATCGACAAGTACCAGTTCCCGTTAAAGCCCACGACCGTCGTGGACAATCTGGGTATCGGACAGAGACAGCTGATCGAGATCCTCAAGGGTCTTTCCCAGGATTCCAAGCTTCTGATCATGGACGAGCCCACCGCATCCCTTTCCGGTAAAGAAGCGGAGATGCTGTTCAAGATCATCCAGAAGCTGCGCAGTGAAGGCGTTTCGATCATCTACATTTCTCACAGACTTGAGGAAGTTTATATGCTTTCCGACCGTCTTACCATCCTGCGCGACGGTAAGAACGCAGCAGTCCTTGAGAAAGAAGATATCATCCCCGCCAAGGTCATCGAGACCATGATCGGCAAGGTAGTCGACGAGTCCGCCGGCTCCCGCAAGATGCTGCACTCCGATGACAACGCGGAAGTCAGACTGGATGTCAAAAATCTCACTGACAAGACCGACCGCTACCGCAATATCAGCTTCCAGGTCCACAGAGGCGAAATCCTTGGACTGGGCGGCCTGATCGGTGCCGGCAGAACAGAAGTTGTCCGTGCGATCTACGGCGTGGACAAGGCTGCATCCGGCGAAGTGTGGCTGGACGGCAAGAAGCTTAATCCTTCCCCGAAGGCAAGCATCCTCGAAGGAATCGGATTCGTTCCGGAGGACAGAAGAAACCAGGGATTCATCCCGCTCCTGTCCACAACCAAGAACGTCGCGCTCACCAACTACGACATCGTCAAGATCAACGGCACATCCATTTCGGATGCGGACGAGCTGGCGATGAGTAAGAGAGCAATCGAGGCGATCGATATCCGTCCTTCCGATCCCAACAAGCAGGTCGGCGTTATGTCCGGCGGTAACCAGCAGAAGGTCGTCCTGGGCAAGTGGCTGATGAGAGATCTTAAGCTCCTGATCGTCGATGAGCCTACGGCAGGTATCGACGTCGGCGCCAAGGACGAGATCTACTCGATCCTCGAAGACCTTGCCAAGCAGGGCGTCGCGGTCATCGTAGTTACTTCTGACCTTCAGGAGCTGCTGCGCGTATCGCACAGGATCATCGTCATGCGCAAGGGCGATATTGTAAAAGAGTTTAAGAATGTTGAGGTCACGCAGTCCAAGGTTCTCTCCGCTGGACAGGGTGTAGAAGAGGAGGCGGAATGATGAAGAATTTTAACTGGAGTAAATACAGTAAACCGATCATCCTCGTCGTGTTCATAGTGGTACTGTCAATCCTTCGTCCGAAGGCTTTCCTGTCACTGGACAACTTCAGTAACGTGCTGTGGTCTGTAGCCGTTATCGGCATCATGGTCAGCGGATCCATCTTCGTATTCCTGATCGGTGGTATCGACCTTTCCATCGCGACGTTGTGCGCGTTCTCCGCGGTTGTAGTCGTCTCTGTCACGCATATGCTGGGCGATACGCCCGTTGCTGTGATCGCAGGCGTACTTGCAGCCCTGGTCGTAGGCGCACTGGCAGGCGCGATTCACGGTATTATCATAACGACGTTTAAGATCCCGGCCTTCCTGGTAACCTTTGCGACACAGAGTATCTTCCTGGGGCTGGCAATGGTCTTCACCAACAACAAGATCGTCAGCTGCACGGTTCCCGCTTTCACGGCAATCGGCGCATTCAAGATCCTGGGATTCCCGCTTCCTGTATACTTCATGGTGATCATCGCACTGATCAGCTGGTATATCCTCCGGAAGACGGTTTACGGCAGATACGTCTATGCAGTGGGCGGCAATCCCACAGCATCCGAGATCTCCGGTATCAACGTTAAGCTTGCTTCCATCGTCTGCTATGTACTTTCCGGTCTGACAACAGCTCTGGGCGGTATCGTACTTGCTTCCATGACACAGCAGGCTTCTTCCAGCACCGGTGCAGGTTACACCAACGATGTTATCACGGCAGCGGTTATCGGCGGCGTTTCCCTTCTGGGAGGCGAAGGTACGGTTCCCGGCGCCATCTTCGGTGCCGTCCTGATGGGACTTCTGAACAACGGCCTGAACCTGATGTCCGTTCCGTCCACACACGCCGGTCTGGTCAAAGGTCTCGTTATCGTAGTAGCAGTCGCATTCGACGCTATGCAGCACGCGGACCAGTCCAGAAAGAAAGTCAAAAAGGTCAAAAAAGCGAGCGCCTGATCGTAAATGACTCAGACGCGTGCTGAACAGTTACAACAGCATCTGAATGAGGATTACTTATGAAAAAAATTGATGCACATTTACATCTGGCAAAGATCGTAGCCGGATACTGCAGACGCGGCGAGCTTCGCGCCATCGGCGGCGGAAAGTGCCAGTGGGGCAGCGGCGAAGTATTCCAGCTCTTCCCCCAGACGGGTGAGTACGGCGAAGACTGCTTTACCGCAGAGCAGGCCCTGGCGATCATGGACCGCAACAACGTAGAAAAAGCTGTTCTGATGAACGGCAGCATGTACGGCTTCCAGAACATTTACCACGAGGAGCTTCTTGAGAAGTATCCCGATCGTTTCTGCCCTTCCTGTGAGGTGGAGCCTTTCGCTACCAATCACATGGAGACCCTGCAGAGATTCCTCGAGGAGAAGCACTTCCGCCTTGTCAAATTCGAAGTCAGCTCCGGCGGCGGCCTCATGGGCTGCCATGATCCCTTCGATCTGTCCGGCGACAGAATGATGGAGATCTACAAGATGATCGAGAAGAATCACGGCGTGGTAGCGCTGGACGTCGGCGATATCCTGATGGAGAGCCATCAGACCACCGCGCTGATGCGCATCGCTGACAGATGCCCGGACCTCAAGGTCGTGATCTGCCACCTTCTTGCCCCTATGCGCGAGAAGAAGAAAGAGTGGAAAGCAGAGCTGCAGATGCTCACCCAGGCTAACGTCTGGTTTGACATCGCCGCAATGCCCAAGATCATGGCTCCCGATGTCTATCCTTATCCCGAGACAGTCGATACCCTGGCAGAAGCCAGAGAGATCATCGGCGCGGACAGGATGATGTGGGGCACCGATGCTCCGTTTGCGGCTACGCAGGATACCTACGAGCACCTCACGGACTATCTTGAGAAATCCAACGTCTTTACGCAGAAGGAGCTGGAGGATATTTACTACAACAATGCACAGCTTGTGTACTTCAGCTGAATGAAATGAAAAAGGGAGGCCGTCGGCGGGAGCCGGCGGCCTTTTTTTGTGGGCAGGGGTGCTTTTGGGGGCACTGCGGGGGCTCTGGGGGGTCGTGCGGGGTGAGCATGCGGGGCTGGGGGGTGCCTTGCGGCGGGGGAATTGCTCTTGTTTGTGGCTTGGGATGTCTTGCGGTGGGAGCTCGCGGGGCCGGGGTGTGCCTTGTGGCGAGGGAAAAAAGTGCGGTTGGATTATATGAGCTTGCTATTGACCGCCTGCCTCCATGGAAAATGGGCAGGCGGTTGAATCGGACGCTTATTCAGGCTCTTTTCTGGTCGGGTTGGACTATAATGCACAAGCTGAAGCGAGTGGCCCCCATACGGCATCACGATGCCGTATGGGGGCCACAGCCGCAAAAAAGCCGGCTATGGTCCAACGCCGGAAGAATATTCCTCATTTTTAATGAAAATAGCAGGCAAGAGAAAAATGACATGGGGGCACAAGGAAGAAAAATTGCTGTTATGATCCAACAAACAATTTAAACTGAACCGAATGCGCTGCTTTCTGTCCTTGACATGGGAAAGAACTCATTCGGACTCCTTCAGCAAATAAATAAGTTTCCCAAGCTTCCCAGGCAACAAAAAAACAGGATACATCTTGCTTTTTAATCAGCAAAATGTACCCTGTTTTGGTGTTGTCAACGCGAGCAGAAGCTCACTTACCGAGTCTTAACTGTTAATGGAACTCAGGTCGTGTAAAGAATCAGCGCAATCATCTCGATCGGCTCGCCGATCGCCTCGATGGAATGACACTCGCCGTCGCCGCAGTAATATACATCGCCGGGCTGTACATCGACAATTGTACCGTTGTCGTTGTATTTGCCGCTGCCGGAGAGAATGTAATAAGTCTCTGCGTCGCTATTGTGGGTGTGGAGGCCGATCTTGCTTCCGGGATAAACCGTCGTGTGCGCGAAAACACGCCCCTTATTTTCCATTTCATCAGGACTGTTCAAAAGACTTCTTACAGTAATCTCACCAACGCCATTAAAGGGAGCCGGCTTTGTGATGCTTTCTTTATCCTTGCTTCTTCTGATCATAAGATAACCCTCCTGTTAGTGCCTGCTGCACTGCTTAGTTTAGAAATAGTTTAGATAAATTATACTATAGGCGGGCGGGTTTGTGGTGAAGTTTGTGGATTGCATCTGAAGAATCGGTGCTCAAAAAAGTGCAAGGACAAACTTTTCACGCTGGCATTGGCTCAGTTTAAAGCCTGCTTGTTGCAGAAGAAGAATTCTCTGAACTTATCCATGACAATGGAAATGTCCAAGGGATGACCTTTACTCTCAAAGGTGAGGATCAGGTTATGATCGGGAAGAATGCCGTTATTGTAATAGATGCGGGTCTTTGTGAGAAATTCGGATCGGTAGGCCGGGTCATCCATTTTTCCGGCATGTTCCCAGTATATTATTTCGCCGGTGAGAGGATGGCGGATTGTGAAATCCGGATAATAAACATGATCGTCGACGTCGAGCCTGCATTCATAACGAAAAGGAATGCGGTACATGACGAGAAGCATAAGAATGATGGCTTCTGATTTGGAGCGGACGAAAATACCGTAATCTGTCGGAACATTTAGTTCTTCAGGGTGCTTGAGATTGGACTCGAATTTCTCATGTGCCCATTTCTCGAGCTCGTCTTCTAATTTAGCATTTGTCGGGATTATATCATCGGCGTAGAGCTCTCCGTAGCCGGGAGAAGTGATCAGTTTGTTCCAGAAAGAGCTGTCACAGTGCTTACGCAGGTAAGCGTCCAACGCTTTCAGTTCCCGATTGATATCGTCGAGGCGTGCCTGGCGAAGGCCTTTTTCTGCCAGTCTTTTGGCATATGGCCTTTTCTTTCGCGGAAGATAGGTTTTGGTGCGGCGAGAACCGGCATTTTCGTTTCTCACATACCATTTGTAGTAGATTCTGTTTTTTGATTTGTTTTTGACAAAGGTGAGAGCTCCGGGAGGGGCAGCATGAATTTGTTGCTCAAGATCCGCTTTTTCCTGGAGGAGACGAGACTGCTCCCTTGTTACAAGTTGAATGCCTGGTTGCTCTGCGCGCCGGGTGAATTGCGAGTGGGATTTCGATGTGTTGGATTATTTGACATGATTTTGTTCCTGTGGCCCCCATGCAAAAAATAAGAAAAGTTGAAAATGCCACTATTGGGGCAGGATTCTTGCGTCAAATCAACAGGAATAAGCTGTTTCAGAAATTCTTCATGGGGGCCGAGGCAGTAAAAAATGCGGCTTTAGTCCAACCGGCTCAAAAAGAGGAAGCCAAAGAGCAAGAACAAGCCGCCGAGGAAGCCAAAGAGCAACAACAGGCCGCCGAAAGAGCCAAAGAGCAACAACAAACCTCCGAAAGAGCAAAAGAGCAACAACAGGCCGCCGGTTCCCCCATCACCCTGCTGCCAATCACCCACAAAAAATGCCTCAAAATTAATTTCTCAACCAACTATATACGAATAAGTAATCATAATGCCGAAAAACTTGCATTTCAGGAAACAAGTGCTAAAATAAACCGTTTGTAAAGGAGGCTTATTATGCGCTTATTACTGGAAACTGCATTGGCATTGTTTGCGGGCCTTATGATGACCCGTGTGTTTAAGTATTTGAAGCTGAATTTCCCGGATGTGACGGCGTTTCTGATCGCCGGCGTCCTGGTGGGACCGTTTATGCTGGGAAAGCTGGGCATTCACGGAATCGGATTTAACAGTATGGAGGATCTGGAGAGCGTCAGCGCTCTCAGCAATGTCGCTCTGGGATTCATTGCCTTTGATATCGGCAATGAGTTCAGACTGGCACAGCTGAAGGAGACAGGAAAAACGGCGACTGTGATCGGAGTGATCCAGGCGCTTATGGCAACACTTCTTGTAGACGCAGTTCTGATCCTGCTGCACTTTGTGCTGGGGCCGGAAGTGTTGCCGCTGCCTGTGGCGATCACACTGGGCGCGATTGCTTCGGCAACAGCCCCCGCCGCGACGCTGATGGTCGTCCGGCAGTACAAGGCAAAAGGTCCGGTGACGGACCTCCTTTTGCCGATCGTCGCGCTGGATGACGCGGTCGGACTGGTCGTGTTCTCCGTCTCTTTCGGCGTGGCGCAGGCCATGGTCGGAGGCACACTTGATGTTGTCTCCGTTATTGTGAATCCGCTTTTGGAAATCGTGTTCTCGCTGATTCTGGGGGCCATCATGGGAGCGCTGCTGACGGTTCTGGAGAAGATTTTCTTTTCCAACTCCAACCGCCTGTCCCTCACAATATCTTTTGTCATCATGACGATCGCGATGGCCTCGAGAGAGTTTGAACTGGGCGGCGGCGCCAGGATCGGGTTTTCCTCGCTCCTTGTGTGCATGATGCTGGGAACTGTGTTTTGCAACTTCAGTGAGTATTCCGTAGATATCATGAACCGCTCCTCCAAGTGGACGGCCCCGCTCTACGCACTCTTTTTTGTGCTCTCGGGCGCGGAACTGGATCTGAGCGTCTTCCGCTATCCCGCGATTATCCTGATCGGAATCGTCTATATTCTGGTGCGCTGCATCGGCAAGTATTCAGGAGCCCGGCTGAGCAGTTCGCTGATGCACTGCAGTGAGACGGTCCGCAAATATCTGGGCATCACGCTGTTCCCGCAGGCAGGCGTGGCGCTCGGAATGGTCGTCACGGCACAGGCGCTGGGAGCGGAGATGGGCAGCATGGTCCGCAACATCATTCTCTTCAGCGTGCTGGTCTATGAGCTGGTGGGTCCTCAGCTGACCAGGATGGCACTGACAAGCGCGGGCGAGATCAAAGCCGGCGCCGGCGAAGCAGCCAACAGGGCCCGCTTCGAGAAGAAGGACAAAATATCGAGCACTCGAACGAAGACGGCGTGAAGCCCGGGAGGACGAGTCGCGGCGGCGCCCCGAAACCGCAAAATTTGTGCGTGGCGGTTTGGAGAACTCTGCGTATATGTATTCAGTAACCAACAAAACAATAGTTTTAAATAATAAAAGGGTAAAAAAGTTATGAAAAAGACAAAGTTATTTACAGCAGCAGTTGCGATGGTCATGGCACTTGGACTGGCGGCCTGCTCTTCGAGTTCAGAATCAGATTCCTACACACTCTCTTTTGAAATTCTGAACGGCAAAGAGGGCGAAGTTACGATCGACAATGCAGGCAAGGACGAATCCACCACTTCCGGTGCGCTGGAAGTCGGAGAAGGAGAAGAGATCCTGTTCGGCGCCGAGCTTGAGAAGGGCAAAGTACTGATCCAGCTACAGAAGAGTGAGCAGGTGGAAGACCTGGATACCGCGACGCCGCCCGCATTTGATAATCCGGATCATGAGATCACTCTGGAGGGAGATGACATTGCGCACTGCGCTCCGCTTCCCGGCTCCTATGATGTTAAAGTTGTCATGCTTGACAAGACGACAGGTAAGATCACTATGAACGTGCAGCCTTCCACGGTAATTACCGAGACAGAAGGTGAGGAGACCGGCGCCGCAGAAGGAACAGCGACTGAGGAGACCGGCGAGGCCGTCGGACACACAAACTGGACGCAGGCAGCTACGGCTGAGGAAGCCGCGAAGGGCGCGGGCTTTGACTCCATGGCCGACCTGAACGGAACAGTGATCTCTCTGGGCGAGCTCGGAAAAATGGGCGACATCACTTACAGATACATGGACGGCGTTGTTCAGGAGTTCTGCCCTGCGGCAGCTGTTGAAATGAGCGTGATCAAGGGCAAGGTTCCCGCAGGTGACGGCGATGTATCTTTTGACTCCACAGCTTACGCGCATGAGTGGACGCAGAATGTAGACGGACAGGAAGTCAAGTGCTTTGGCAACCGTGAAGGCGAAGCTACGAAGACGATCTGGACGGACGGCGAATACAATTACGCGGTTCTGGCCTATGGCGCAGGCGGTGACGATGACTATGGTCTTGGAGCCGAGGACGTCGCGATCATGGTAAATGCAGTCAAATAAAAAAAGTCATAAGAAAAAAATAGAGAAAGAAGCGAGAAAAGACCTCCCGCTTTACGGACGTAACAGAAAAGACCGTTGCAGCATCTGCTGCAGCGGTCTTTTTAGTGATGAACCGCGGCCGTATATGATAAAATAAAAGTAACTGTTCAGCTCCCCACGTCTCCAAGGCTTCGCATTCGGGCGGGAGGCGCTGCATGTTCCGGTCGAGGAGGAAGTAAGGCCATGATCGATAAGATAAAAAAACTGCGCAGCAATATGGCGTTCAATATTACTGCGGTGATTATGCTGCTTTTGATTGCTTTCGGAACTTTTGTATGCGTGGCCGGTATCTGGAAGTTTTCGAGTGCCTTCGACGACGAATATTCCAACACAACCTATCATATTGCGGATACGGCAGCTTCCCTTGTGAACGGCGATCATATAAAGGAATATCTGGCCGGGCAGCAGGAAGAAGAATATAACAGGACCAAGAGGATCCTCAATGCCTACTGCACCAGGATGAGCGTCTCCCTTGTCTATGTAATTGATGTGGATCAGAGCGATTACGGGAGATTTGTCTCCGTCTTTAATGCCGTAGATAATTCGGTAGATGATTCCAATTACAAAGAGTGGGAGAGGGGGTACCAGCGCGAGACCACAAACGAGAATTATCGGAGTGCCTATAAAGACATTTATGAAGGAGAGTCGCCCTATGAGATCATATACCGGTTTAATCCCGGGCCCGGCCTGCACCAGCACATTACAATGATCGTTCCCGTCAAAAATTCCGAGGGCAAAGTGGCAGCTCTTCTGTGCGTGCAGCGCCCGATCAGCGAGCTGGCTTCCGCAATAGGAAGTTTTGTGACTTATATCGTCATTGCCGCGCTGATCCTGTCCGTGATCGTGGTGCAGTTTCTGGCGCGCTTTTTGAGAAAGTGGGTGGTTGGCCCGATCCGGACGATCTCCAACGAGGCGACCCGTTTTGCCAGGGAAAACACCAAAGGCAAGGAGCTCGGGGACGTCAGCAAATATGAGGAAATTTACAATCTCTCGCGTTCCATCGACAAGATGGAGACGGATATGGTGAAGTACGTGGACAATCTGACGCTGGTCACCGCGGAGCGGGAGAGAATCGGGACGGAGCTGTCTTTTGCCAAACAGATCCAGTACAGCTCGCTGCCGACCAAGTTTCCGGCCTTTCCGGACAGGGGAGAATTTGACGTTTACGCCTACATGAGACCCGCCAAAGAAGTGGGAGGCGACTTCTATAACTTCATTCTGGTGGACAACGACCATCTGGCCATGTGGATCGGCGACGTGTCGGACAAGGGCGTTCCGGCGGCGCTGTTTATGATGGCGATCAACATCATGATCAGCCTTCGGACAAGCATGGGGGGAACGCCGGCGCAGATCATGGAGCATGTAAATGACAGAGTATGCGAGCACAACGGCGAGAACCTGTTTGTCACAATCTGGCTGGGGATCCTTGAGATCTCGACAGGGAAACTGACATTTGTCAATGCCGGCCACGAAGACCCGGCCGTCTGTCACAAGGACGGCGAGTTCGAACTTTACAAGACCAGGCACAATATCGCGGTGGGCATTGAGCCGGGAATGGTCTACAAGGATTATGAACTGCAGCTCGGAAAAGGGGACAAAATATTCATCTACACGGACGGCGTGCCCGAGGCCACGGATCCGTATGACAAGCTTTTCTCGACAGACAGGATGACGCAGGCCCTGAATGAGTGCAGGGACGGCTCGCCCCAGGAACTTCTTGAGAATATAAATAAGAGGGTAAAGGAATTTGTGGGTGACAGAACGCAGTTCGACGACCTGACCATGCTGGGGCTGGAGCTGAAGTGACCAGAGCGAATCGTGCCGCGGCTGGTGATGGGCACAGGGGAAGAGAAGCGGATAGATAATATCCGCTTTTTCCTTATCGGGGAGGTTACCATGAAAAGTTCTGCAGCAGAAAAACTTACAGCAGTATTGCTCTCAATCTTACTGGCGGTCTCTGCGTGTGCCGGCCCCTCGGGCGGCGCCGGCAGCAGCGACGGGACGGAAGGCCGGACAGGCAGCGATGGGCCAGAAGGCCGGACAGACGCGCAGAGTCAGACTGACAGCGGTGAGGGATTTGTGCCTGCCGGGGAGCCGGAGCCGAACGCCGTCTCTGACCAATCCGGGGACGGCAGCGCCGAACAGTCTCAGGATGCCGCCTCCGGGGGCTCCGAAGAAGGGGGACAGTCCGGCCTGGTCATCATCGAAGAGAAGGAGGGAAACTACCGGTCGGCCGCGGGCAGAAAGAAGACAAAGACAGAAGACGCGTCGAACAGCGTGCTCAAAGCGGCAGATGAAAGCGGGGAGAGAGCCCCGAAGGTTTCGCGGGAAAAAGACTATACGGTCATGGTCTACATTGTGGGCTCCAACCTGGAGAGCCGCTATGGGAGCGCGACAAATGACATTGAAGAGATGAGGCAGGCGGGCCTGAACTTCGAGAAGAACAACCTCCTGGTGTATACAGGGGGGAGTAAGAGGTGGGTCAGCGACATACCGAGTACCAGCAACAATGTGCTGGACATGTCAAGAGACCCGGAGGAGCAGGAAGCGGGGAATAAGATCATCGCCCGCACGGATGCGAGCGCCAACATGGGAATTCCGCAGACGCTGGCCGAGTTTGTCAATTACTGCACAGAAAATTATCCGGCTGCGCACTATGGACTGATCCTGTGGGATCATGGAGGAGGCCCCTTGTGGGGATATGGGAGCGACGAGCTGTTCCGAAATGACAGCCTCCTCATGGAAGAGATGCGCAGCGCCATGGACGCGACCGTGTTCGGACAGGGGCAGACAGGAGCCGTACAGAGCGCCAAAGGGAGCTCCAGGCTGGACTGGGTGGGCTTTGACGCCTGCCTGATGGGAGGCCTCGAGAGCGCCAATCTGTGGAAGAATTACGCGGACTACCTGGTGGGATCGGAGGAGCTCGAGCCCGGCAGAGGCTGGGACTATACATTTCTGCGCGTCCTCAACGAGACTACGGACGCAAGGGAGATCGTCAGCGGGATTGTGGACGCCTACGGCGCTTATTATGAGAAAAATCGGTCGACCTTCTTTAATCCCGATGTGACGCTGTCGGCCCTGGATCTGTCGAGGACGGAACGGGTGATCGACGCGGCAGACGAGCTCTTTGCCGCCATGAGGGCGGAAATCGGGAAGGGAAACTATGCACTGCTCAATCAGGCGAGAGGGAAGGCCAAGGCATTTGGCCTGAGTGCCTCTGATACCAAGACACAGGCCTATGACCTGATCGATCTGCGGGACCTTGCGGCCGGGACGGCTGTTATGCTTCCGCAGGAGAGCGGCGAGTTGGAGAAGGCAGTCGGGGAAATGGTGGTCAGAGCGACCTCCAACGTGGAAGGGGCCGGAGGCGTCTCCGTCTATCTGCCCGGGGACAACCGAGAGCTGTATGAGACGGCGCAGGAGCTTTACACGAAGGAGGATCTGCTCTCCGACGAGTATGAGGCGTTTATAGACGCTTATACAAAGGAGTGGTTTGCCGGAACCGATGCGGACTGGACGCTGGCGGACCTGCAGAAGGGAGAGGCAGAGTGGACGCTGCAGCTGACCCCTGAACAAGCCAGGTATGCCTCGGAGTGCTGTTATACTGTGCTGTTCAGAAACGGATGGGGAGACTATCAGATCGCGACCTGCAACAAGAGGATCTACGCGGATCCGGACAATATTTTGCACGTTCCGCAGGACCCGCTCCTGCTGACAGCCCAGACGGATCTGCAGGAGTCGGCAAGGCCCTGGGCCTGCTATCAGGTTTCGGACAGCGGAGGCGAGAGTGTCTATAAGACCGCCGGCACCATCCTGTCGAGCGGGCATGAATTCAGTGGCTTTGACAAGAGTGTGGACGAGGAGGTCTCCGTCTCTGTCAGAAACGTGAGCGGAGAGCGGGAGACGACGATTCAGGACGTTGTCGCCGACGCCGGCGGCATTTCCCTGAGCGGCAAAGGTTCCGTGGACGTGTCGGGTTACCGGTCCATCGTCGACGCAGGCGGAGACACAATCTGCCCGGTCAGAGATGAGAACGGGCAGATGAAGCCCTATACGGACTGGGAGTACAAGGGGTATCTCTTCTACCAGCTGGCCATCGACGACTCTTTCCGCTTCTTCATGAAGCCGGCGTCGGAATTTGAGGTCGACTGCATCTGCCAGGTGACGGTGAAAGACGTGAACGGAAATCTCCACGGGACGAACTATGTGGAGCTGGACCTTGAAGGCGAGAGGGAGACGGCAGAGATCGGGACAGAGAAGGGGACACTGTATTTTGACCTGAAGGAAGACGGCGCGCAGCTGACAAAATATACAGGGCAGGACACTTCACTGGCCGTGCCGGACAGAGTCTTGGGAAAGCCGGTGACAGCGATCGGGCAGAGCGCCTTTTCGGGAATCGGGACGCTGGAGTCCGTGACGCTCCCGGACAGCGTCACGCAGATCGGGAAGAGCGCATTCTACGGCACGGAAGGACTGCGGCAGATCAGGCTCCCGGCGCGGCTGGAGACGATAGGCGTGTCCGCCTTCCGAAATTCCGGCATTGAAGAGATTCAGCTGCCGGAGGGCCTGAGTAAGATCGGCAGAGCGGCATTTATCTACAGCGGGCTGAAAGCGGTGAAAATACCGGACTCGGTGTGGGAGATCGGCGGGGCGCCTTTTGCGGGCTGCAAAAATCTTGCGGAGATCACAGTGAGCGGGAACCCGCACTACAGATCAGTGGACGGCGTGCTCTATTCAGCGGACGGAAAGGCCCTTGTCCAGTATCCCGCGGGGAGAGCCGGCGGAGAATACACAGTGGAGGAAGGAACGGAGGAGATCGGCTACGGCGCGTTTGCGCAGGCGGGGCTTGAAAAGGTGGAATTCCCGCAGACGCTGCGGACGATTGCCAATGACGCTTTCTTCGAGTGCTATGGGCTGACGGAGCTGCAGTTCCCGGACTCCCTGCAGCGGATCGGGAGCATGGCCTTTGGCAGGGACAGGGCGGCCGAGGAGGTCCCTGAAGGGCAGGTGCCCTTGGACAGCGTCCGGATCGGCCCCGCTGTCACTTCGATCGGCACAGACGCCTTTACGGCACTGCAGATCGCGGCCTTTGAAGTCGACGGAGCCAATCCTGTTTACGCGTCTTCCGGCGGCTTTATCACAAACAAAGCGGGGGATATGATCCAGACAGTTCCGATGATGAGAGGCAGTTCACTGGTGATCCCCGAGGGGATCACCACACTCCAGAGCGGCCTGTTCACGGCGATGGACGAGACTATGGGATTCTATGTCCCCGACAGTGTCTTTCGCTTTTCTGAAAATGTCTTTCCGAGAGGAAAGGAGACCTCGCGGGAGACGGGAAAACTCGAGGAGATCTACCGCTGCACGCTGCACTGCTCTAAGGACAGCGCGGCCCGGCAGTATGCGGACAAATACGGCATCGCCTGGGACAGTGTCATCGATCCGGAGTCGGAAAAGTTCGAGAAGGCCATCGAAAAAGGCGCCCACGGGACATTCTATTACAGGGTCTTCAGCGACCGCGCAGAGCTCTACGCCTACAAGGAGGCGAAAGGGGAGGAGACGGGAACGCTGCAGATTCCGTCCGCCTATGAGGGACTCCCTGTGACGGCGCTGCGTTTTGACCCGGAAGCCAAGGAGGATAAGCTCAATTACAGCATCGGGGTCGACAAAATAGTGGTCTCCGGGGCGGTCAGGGAGATTGATATCGACTTTCTGAGAGGGCACTCTTTCATCAGCGGGATCGAGGTCTCTTCGGACAATGCCGATTACAGCAGCGCAGACGGTGTCCTCTTTACCGGTGATAAAAAGACGCTGGTCTGTTATCCGGTCCGCAGAGAAGGCGCGGACTACGAGATCCCGGAGGGCGTGGAGACGCTCGGAGACAGGGCGTTTGCCCTGAACACCGAGATTGCGAAAGTGACCATGCCGCGGTCCCTGCGCGTGATCGGCAAGGAGTGCTTTGTGACCTGCAGAAGCCTTCGGAGCGCGGTCTTTAACAAAGGGCTTAAGGAGATCGGCGACCAGGCTTTCCTGTATACGGCGCTCGAAAATGTACAGCTGCCTTCTTCCGTGGAGTGGATCGGCAGCGGCGCCTTCCTGCTGCATGACGCGTTCGGGGAGATCGTGCTGCCCGAGAAACTCAGGAAGATGGGATACGCCGCCTTCGAGGCGGACTACGGCAAAACATTCACGCAGGAAGTGATCCGCATTCCCGCCCGGCTTCAGATCGAGCTGTGTTTTCTGGAGAGAGTCCTCTTTGCGCGGTACGAAGTCGATCCCGAGAGCACCTTTTATAAGGAAGAGGACGGGATCCTGATGAGCCTGGACGGAAGTGCGCTGATCTCTGTAGGTGTCAAGGATAAAGAGAGCGGGGAATACAAATATGTGATCCACTGCCATGAGGGATCGGAAGCAGGCAAAAAACTCGACGCGGCGAAGATCCCCTGGCAGGTGATCGAAGAATGAAAAACCGGGCGCAG
The DNA here is from genome assembly GCA_017469935.1 of Lachnospiraceae bacterium. Classification (GTDB taxonomy): domain Bacteria; phylum Bacillota; class Clostridia; order Lachnospirales; family Lachnospiraceae; genus CAG-791. Next base: position 40,576 of record JAFUFL010000004.1, on the reverse strand, counting down.
CGGCCCTGCCGAATCAAAGACCGAGGGGCCTGCGCACAGCAAAACGCCGTGTTTTAGAGCCCGTAAAGGCACAAGGTGGACAATTGTCAAAGTTAGGATTTACAAACCAACGGCACGTTGCCTATACTTGAATATGCGGCTGAAGTCTGCGCGCCGGGAAACAGCGGGAATCTGTGGATCGACCCGGGCGGTAAGGCGCCGCAACAGAATGAACTGATAATATACTATAACTAACAGTAGACATGCAGCGAAGGAGACCATAGAATGCTGGAACTGAAAAATATTCGTTTTGACGTTCGGGAAGGGGCAGAAGACATCGGCATCATCCGCGACGTCAGCTTCACGATTCCGGACAATAAGTTCGTTGTCGTCACCGGCCCCAACGGCGGCGGCAAATCCACACTGGCGAGACTGATCGCCGGCATTGAGAAACCTACCGAGGGCAAGATCCTGCTCGACGGCGTAGATATCACAGACAAGTCCATCACGGACCGCGCGCGCATGGGCATTTCCTATGCCATGCAGCAGCCTGTCCGCTTCAAGGGCATCCAGGTCCTGGACCTTCTGCGCCTTGCCTCCGGCAAAGGCACCAGAGTGACGGTCGCCGAGGCATGCCAGTATCTGTCCAGGGTCGGACTGTGCGCCAAGGATTACATCATGCGCGAAGTGAACGCGAGCCTTTCCGGCGGCGAGCTCAAGAGAATTGAGATCGCGACGGTCCTTGCCCGCGGCACCAAGCTCTCCGTCTTCGACGAGCCGGAGGCCGGGATCGATCTGTGGAGCTTCCAGAACCTGATCGAGGTCTTCGAGCAGATGAGAGATTCCATCAAGGACAGCTCTATTTTGATCATTTCCCATCAGGAGAGGATCCTGGAGATCGCGGACGAGATCATCGTTGTCGCGGACGGAAAGATCGACCGCATGGGACCGCGCGAGGAGATCCTGCCGTCCCTGATCGGAACGACTTCCGCAGTGGGCGTCTGTGTACCGCTGGGCGGCAAGCCCGCCGCAGTGCCGCAGGTTCCCACGGATGAGAATGGCAATCCCATTCCCAAAAGTCAGGCGAAAGGAGGAGAAATCTGATGGAATTTAAGAAAATGGACGAGATCCAGAAGAGGATCCTCATGGAAGTGGCCGGTCTGCACACGGTTCCGGAGGGAGCCTTCAATATCCGAAGCGACGGACAGCTGGCCGGGCGCGCCAGTTCCGCCAACATCGAGATCGTCTCCAAGGAGGACGGAAGCGGCATTGATATCCACATCAAGCCCGGCACGAAGAACGAGAGCGTGCACATTCCCGTCATTATGAGCAAGAGCGGCCTGCACGATGTCGTCTACAACGACTTCTATGTGGGGGAGGACTGCGACGTGGTCATCGTCGCCGGCTGCGGCATCAGCAACTGCGGCGGCATGGACTCCGAGCACGACGGCATTCACCGCTTCTATGTGGGAAAGAACTCCAATGTCAAGTACGTCGAGAAGCACTACGGCGAAGGCGACGGCACCGGCAAGAGAATTCTCAATCCGGTCACGGAAGTCTACATGGAAGAGGGCAGCCACGTGGAGATGGAGATGGTCCAGATCAAGGGCGTCGACTCCACGGACAGAAGCACGGTTGCCAAAGTAGCGGCCGGCGCCAGCCTTGTCGTCAAGGAGAGACTGATGACACACGGCGAGCAGTACGCCGCAAGCGCTTATCTGGTCGACCTGGACGGCGACGGATCCAGCGCGGACATCGTATCCCGCTCCGTGGCCAGGGACAAGTCCTATCAGAAGCTGGATCTTCGCGTAAACGGCAACGCAGCGTGCAGCGGACACACGGAGTGCGACTCCATCATCATGGATGAGGGAAGGATCCTGGCGGTCCCGCAGCTGGAAGCTAACTGCACGGACTCCGCGCTGATCCACGAGGCGGCTATCGGCAAGATCGCGGGCGATCAGCTGATCAAGCTCATGACGCTGGGCCTGACCGAGGCGGAAGCCGAGGAGCAGATCGTCAACGGATTTTTGAAATAACACGGAAGAATAATGAAAAAGATTCCGAGCGGCTGAGGTTGTTCGGAATTTTTTTCGTTATTTTTCGGAATTGGTGAATACTTTTTGAAAAAAGGTTAGAATTGGACATAAATAAGATATCCTATTGTTGCAGCAAAAACGTGCGGAACAACGGAGAACAGATGACGATACAAAAGAGATTAATGATCAGCAACTTTGCGGCCAATATGATCACTGCGCTGATGATCTTTATAGTAAGTGTGGCATATGTATTTTTTTTCAGCGAGGCGGCGTTCAATAAGGGCAGCGGATCGGCGGGGGGCATTGACAGACTGACAAAGAGGACGAATATTCTGTATATCTTTGAGGAAGAGATTTCCGAGATGAAATGGCAGGCAGTCCTGCCGGAGGGCGGGAAGGAAACGGAGATTACGCTCCTGCCCGAGGCACAGAGAATCGAGGAACTTAAAGCCCTGGGATATCATATTCAGGTCAGGTCTCCCTATGGGGTCTCTTTTACAAATATGGAGCCGGCGGACGAAGGAATGCTCGCACGAGCCGGAAATGTAACGGAGAACTTCTCCTATGTGACAGATAAGGAGCTTGTTGTCGGGGAGAAAATCAGCTATGCGGACAGGGACTATTATGTGACGGCTGTCTACAGCGAGGACCGGGTGGACGCCGGCGTGGAAAGATCGATGACGCCGCTGTATATGGTGCCCAAGGGGATCGGAATCGGATTCTTTCTGATCACCGTAGTCTGTATCACCGCCGTCTCGTCAGCCTTTTCCCGCATGACCGCAAGGGCGGTCCTGGTTCCGCTGCGGCAGCTGAAAAAGGGCGCCAAGCTGGTCGCGGAAGGGGATCTGAACTACCGGATCTCTTACAAAGAGCGCGATGAATACGGAGAGGTGTGCGAAGAATTTGATGTTATGCGCCGGCAGCTCAAGGAAGCGTTCACCAGGCAGAAACGGGATGAACAGCAGCAGAGGGAATTGCTCAGAGGGATCACGCACGACCTGCGGTCCCCTCTGACATCCATTAAAGGATATGCGATGGGAATCAAGGACGGGATCGCAAACACACCGGAGAAGAGAACAAGGTATTGCGACGCTATTTTGACACGGGCGGAGGACCTGGAGAGACTGACCGGGAGCCTGTCGATCTTCCTGAAAATGGACGCGGAAAACGGCTTTCTGCATCCGGAAAAAGTAAATCTGGATGAGTATATCCGGCAGTTCCTCGCAGAAAAAAAGGCCTGGCTCGCGGACAGAAAGGTGGAGGTCATCTACAAAACGCAGGACCCGAATGCGGAGGCGGCGCTGGATATCCGGGAGATGCAGAGGGTGTTCATGAACCTTCTGGAGAATACGGTGCGATACCGCACCTCGGATCGCTCCAAAGTGGAGATCGAGGTCCGCCAAAATCCGCAGGGCGTGGAAATCCTGTTCTCGGACGACGGGCCCGGAGTGGGCGAGGAACACCTGGAGCACCTTTTCGATTCGTTTTACAGGGCGGACCAATCGAGAACGTCGCCGGAAAAGGGCAGCGGGATCGGGCTGGCGATCGTCAGGAGGATCATAGAGGGACAGGGCGGACAGGTCGAGGCATCATCGGACGGCGGGCTCTGCATCACCATGGCGCTGCCGTCAGCGAGGAGGGAAGAGAAGGCATGAGAAAAATACTGATCGTAGAGGATGACATTCTGGCAGCGGAGCTGGAGAGAGATTATCTGGAGGCGTCCGATTACGAAGTGGAACTGTGCGCCGACGGAGAGGAAGGATACAAAAAAGCGCTGAGCGGGGACTATGATCTGCTTCTTCTCGATATCATGCTTCCCGGAATGAGCGGCTTTGAGATCTGCCGCAGGATCAGGCGCGAGCAAAATATTCCCATTGTCATGGTCACGGCCAAGACGGAGGATGTAGACATGATCCGGGGACTGGGGCTGGGCGCGGACGACTATATCATGAAGCCGTTCAATCCCGCCGAGCTGGTCGCCAGGGTCAAGGCGCATATACGCATTCATGAGACGCTCCTGGGACAGGGCGGCGAAGAGGACAGGGAGATCCGCTACAGGGATCTCGTGATCTCTGTGCCCTACCGGAGAGTCACGGTGCGGGGCAAAGAAGTCAATCTCAAGAACCGGGAATATGAGCTTTTGTATTTTCTGGCCTCCCATCAGGGAATGGTCTTTTCCAGGGATACTCTTCTGGAGCGGATCTGGGGGCAGGATACGTCCGGCGACACCGCGACCGTCATGGTCCATATAGGAAGGATCCGGGAAAAGATTGAGGAGAATCCCCAGAAGCCGGAGTATATCATCACGGTCTGGGGAGCCGGCTACAAATTTGCCGACAAGCAGTGACGGAAAAACGATGGTTTAAAAATGATTTACATTTGTTTAGTTACAGTTTATCATTAGGATATTCGAAAAGAGTCAGGAGGGATTCTTTTTACACCAGAGAATACAGTACCAAATGAGGGGAGAAAGAGAATGAAAGGAAAGATCAGAGGAAGTTCTCTGATTATGGCAGTTGCCGGGCTGCTTCTTGCCGCAGGCTCCATGACGATCTTTTCGGCGTGCCTGCCCAAAGCGGATGGAAGTTATATGAACTGTCATAACGCGCAGATCGCAGTTGCTGTGTGCGGCCTATGTCTGGCGCTTCTCTTTCTGGTCGGGACCTTTGTGAGAAAAAAGGCGGTAAGACTCTTTTTTGATGCTGCGGCACTGGTGCTATGCGCGGTCACGTTTATGATCCCCGGGACACTTGTGCACATATGTAATCTGAGCAACATGCACTGCCGGGTCAGGCTCAGGCCTTTTGCCAAGGGGGCTGCGATCTTCATCGCGTTGCTGACAATATGGGATATTTATAAATTAATAAGGAATAAACCGGAATACGGATCCGGGGAAGAATGAGACAGGGCTCGCGCGGTGGCGCGGGCCTTTTTTTTACAGATGTGTGTAGAATTTTCAAACAACACCAAAGTATATTCAATGTTTTGAAAAAACCATCCTTCCTATAATGCTTATTGTAACAGGCGCGGAGTCACCGCGCGAAACCTTTAACATTATTCGCAGGAGGATGAATATGTTTAAGAAAGTTATTGCTATTATGACAGCGACCGTCCTTGCAGCTTCCATGCTGGTAGCTTGCGGCGGAAGCACAGGCGCAAGCTCTTCTGAGCCTGCAGCACAGGAAGCGGCTGAGCCCGCTGCTGAAGAAGCAGCAGAGCCCGCAGCTGAGCCCGCAGCAGATGCGGCAGGTGAGGCTGCAGCAGCGACCGACGGCGACCTTTCCACAAAGAAAGTCGGCGTCTGCATCTATCAGTTCTCCGATAACTTCATGACCCTGTTCAGAACAGAGCTCGAGAAGTATCTCATCGAGAAGGGCTTCGCAAAAGAGAATATCACCATCGTTGACGGCGCGAACGATCAGGCTACACAGTCCGGTCAGATCGACAGCTTCATCTCCGACAAAGTTGATGTCCTGATCATCAACCTGGTTAACTCTTCTTCCGCTTCCACAGTTACCGACAAGGTCGTAGCTGCGAACATTCCTACTGTTTACATCAACCGTGAGCCCGCTGCCGATGAGCAGCAGAGATGGGCAGACAACAACTGGAACGTCTGCTACGTAGGATGCGACGCCCGTCAGTCCGGCACATACCAGGGCGAGATCATCGCTGACCTCGGCCTTGACGCTGTTGACTTCAACAAGAACGGCAAGATCGACTACATCATGATCAAGGGCGACCCCGAGAACATCGACGCTCAGTATCGTACCGAGTACTCCATCAAGGCTCTGCAGGATGCAGGTCTCGAAGTCAACAAGCTCGATGAGCAGGTTGGTATGTGGGATCAGGTTAAGGGCAACGAGCTTGTTAACAACGCTCTGACTCAGTATGGCAACGACGTAGAAGTAGTCTTCTGCAACAACGATGCTATGGCACTCGGCGCTCTGCAGGCGATCCAGACCGCAGGCCGCAAGGTTGGCACAGACATCTATCTGGTAGGTGTTGACGCTCTTACCGAGGTTGTTGAGTATGTTATCTCCGGCGACATCACCGGCACAGTCTTCAACGATCACTTCGCACAGTCCCACAACGCAGCTGATGCAGCCATCAACTACATCACCGGCGCTGGCAACGAGCACAACATTCAGTGCGACTACAAGAAGGTCACAACTGAGAACGCACAAGAGATCCTTGATTCCCTGAAGTAATTCAAATCGTTCCTTGATTCGAATCACGATTATTTCGGCAGGTGCGGCGCCATGCCGCACCTGCTTTTCTTTAACAGCAACAACCGTCCTGCCGGGCAGGCTCTGCAGCGGCGGGAAAACTAAAAAAGGAGATTGGCATGGCAGAATATTTTCTTGAATTGAAAGGTGTATCCAAGTCGTTTCCCGGCGTTAAGGCTCTGGACAACGTCTCCCTTTCGGTCCGTCCGGGTACTGTCCATGCACTGATGGGGGAAAACGGCGCAGGTAAATCTACGTTAATGAAGTGTCTGTTCGGCATTTATAAAATGGATGCCGGCGAGGTCTATATAAACGGCGAGAAGGTAGAAATCAACAATCCCGATGAAGCCATGAAGATGGGTATTGCCATGGTGCATCAGGAGCTTCAGCCTGTCCTCCCCAGAAGTGTTGCCGAGAACATGTATCTCGGCAGATTCCCTACCCGCAATTACGGTCCTCTCAAGGTCATCGACCACAAGAAGATGTATGAAGATACTGCATATTGGCTCAAGCAAGTCGGTATGGACTTTGATCCCAAGGCGATGCTGTCCGAACTTTCCATCGGCCAGATGCAGTCGATCGAAATCGCGAAGGCGGTTTCCCACGAGGCGAAGGTCATCATCTTCGACGAACCTACGTCCTCCCTTTCTGACAAAGAAGTTGAAGTACTGTTCCGTATCATGAATGACCTTCGTGATAAGGGCGTTGCTATGATTTATATTTCGCACAAGATGGATGAGATCAAGAGGATCTCCGATGACATCACCATCATGCGCGACGGCACGTATGTAGGCACATGGCCGGCAGCGGAAATGACAACGGACCAGATCATCGCGAGAATGGTCGGCCGTGAACTGACAAACGTCTATCCTCCGCATCCCTGCACACCCGGGGATGTGATCCTGGAGGCAAAGAACGTCTGCTCGATCCACGAGAAATCTTTCCAGGACTGCTCGTTCAACGTCCGCAAGGGCGAGATCGTCGGATTCGGCGGCCTTGTCGGCGCACAGAGAACCGAGCTCATGGAAGCGATCTTCGGTATGCGCGGCATCCAGTCCGGAGAGGTCTATGTGGGCGGCAAGAAGGTGGATACCAAGACGCCCCGCAAGGCTATGAACGCCGGCATCGGTCTGATCACGGAAGACAGACGAGGCAACGGTATTCTGGGATGCCTGTCCATCAAGGACAACACGGGTATTTCCATTTATGACAAGCACCTTAAGGCAGGTTTTGTTCTGGATCATCCTACGATCGACAAGATCGTGGACGAGAGCATTAAGAAGCTGTCTATCAAGACCCCTAATGCGCAGGAACACATCGCAAACCTTTCGGGTGGTAACCAGCAGAAGGTCATCATCGCAAGATGGCTGGCCAATGACCCGGACGTCCTGATCATGGACGAGCCCACCCGAGGAATCGACGTCGGTGCCAAGCACGAGATCTATGAGATCATGGTCGAACTGCAGAAGCAGGGCAAAGCAATCATCATGATCTCCTCGGAAATGGCGGAGCTGCTCGGCATGTCCGACAGGATCTACGTCATGTGCAACGGCCACATCCGCGGCGAGATCACCAATCCTGCAGAAATGACCCAGGAGAAGGTCATGAGTTACGCGACCATGTTCTGATCAGCGGCCCGAAACTGACTTCATGGCTGCAAGCATTGACACAGATGCTCTTTGAAACGGAGGATTCTAATGAATAAAAAAGCTTTTAATATAAAGGATTTCCTGATCAATTACGGCGTTATCCTTATCATCATTATTCTGGTTGCTTTTACGGGAATCAAGTCACCCAATTTCCTGTCTTCATCCAACCTGATGAACCTGCTCCTGAACATGTCCGCACGTCTGGTCATCGCGCTCGGCATTGCCGGCTGCGTAATCACCGCAGGGTGCGACCTGTCCGCAGGTCGTATCATCGGTCTGGGCGGCTGTCTTGCAGGTATCCTGCTGCAGAAGGCTGACTACTCGGGACGTTTTATCGAGGGCGGAAAGCCCATGAACATTTTCCTGGCTGCCATCATCGTCATGGTAGTGTGTGCCGCTTTCGGTGCAGTGACAGGCTCTTTCATCGCTTTCCTGAGCGTGCCTCCCTTCATTTCCACACTGGCAATGATGGAGATCGTCTACGGTCTTAACCTGATCGTAACCAATGCGACTCCTCTGGGCGGCTATGTTACCGAGTACACAAATCTTGCTTCCGGCAGATTCCTCATGATCCCCTACCTGGTATGGATCGCAATTCTGATCGGAGCTATTTCATGGTTCATCTTCAACATGACCCGTCACGGCAAATACATGTACGCCATCGGTGCAAACCCGCAGGCAGCGGAAGTTGCCGGTGTTCCGGTCAAACTGACAATGGTCATGATCTATGCGAAGGCGGCTGCCTTCTATGGCCTTGCAGGCTTCATGCTGGGCGCCAAGTCCGGCGGTGCATCCGTTAACCTGGGTCTCGGCTACGAGATGGAAGCGATCGCAGCTTGTACGATCGGCGGCGTCTCCGTCACCGGCGGCCGCGGTAAAGTTTCTTCCGCCGTCATCGGCGTTGCGGTCTTCGAATTCCTGAAAGCAGCGCTGCAGTTCCTGGGCGTCAACGCAAACGCACAGTGGATCGCCCTCGGTATCATCATCTACATTGCGATCTCTCTGGATATCAGAAAGTATGTCGCGAAGAAGTAATTCTCGAAGTAATTCTCGAGGCAATCTTCGAAGTAATTATCGAAATACAGGCCGCCCGCTCTGCGAGCATTGAAATGGCGGCAGAGGTGCAGTAACAGCAAAGCGAGTGACTGGCATCACGTGATTACAGGAATCCTGTACGGCACGGGATGCCCGTCCCTCGCTTTTTACAGTTTACGGCCCGTGGTGCGGGCGCAGCACACAGAATACGGAAATATTCCGAACGGAAAGGATTGAATATGTTGGAACAGTTCTTACATTTTGCGGGCATTCCCACGCTGATCGGGCTGGTGGCGCTCTATTTTGCCTACAGGGTAATGGTTCTGAAGGATATAAAGGCCATCAGAGGAAAAGGAAAACCGGAGCCCAAGGACAAAGAGGGATACTGCAGAGACGCAGGAAGGCTGCTCATATTTTTCGCGGTGGGCACTTTTCTGATGGGAGTCCTGGAGTCCATCAACGCGGTCGCGGCTCTCGTGCAGATCGTTGTGTGGGTCGTGGTCCTGTTTGTGTTATGGAAGAAGCTCGAGGACAAGTACGAGTGAGATGAGGGACGGCACAATGAGCTTATACTCGGTTCTTTTGGTGGACGACGAGGAAGATGTCATCCGCACAATGCTTAAGAAAGTCGATTGGGAGGGAATCGGTTTTCGCGTTATGGGTTATGCCCACAACGGGATCGAGGCCCTTGATCTGGCGGAAGCAGAGGCGCCGGACGTCGTGCTGACGGACATTAAGATGCCCTATATGGACGGACTGGAGCTGGCCAGAAATCTCAAGATCATGTATCCGACGGTCCGGATCCTGATCTTTTCGGGCTTCGATGAGTTTGAATACGCCAAGGAGGCGATCCGCCTTGAGGTGGAGGAGTATATCTTAAAGCCCGTGGACGCAGATGAACTGCGCCGGATCTTTGCGAGGATCAAAGAATCCCTGGACCGGGAGATGGATGAAAAGCGCAATGTCCAGAAGCTTCGCGATTACTACATGGAGAGTCTGCCGCTGCTGCAGGAGAACTTCTACTCCACGCTGGTCGAAGGAAACGTGGCGGAGGACAGTATCCCAGGGTATCTGCGGGACTACCAGATCGAGATGGACAGCCCCATGTACACCGTGGTCGTGGTCCACACAAGTACCACGCAGCTGCCGGAAGGGATTAGCGCGGTGCTTCTGACGGAGTCTGTTCGGCGCCTCGCGCGGGAGCGTCTGGCGGAGAAATGGGACGCCAAGATGTTTCCCCACGAAGGAAATATCGTTATGCTGGCCCCTTGCAGGACACAGGAGGATGTGGTGCGGATCACGGACGAGGCGGAGAGCTTCTGCCGCCTTGCCAGGCATGTCAGCCAGGCGGTCGTGACGATTGGCATCGGAAAGGCATGCACGGAGATCTCCCAGATCCCGGAATCCTATCAGGGGGCGAGAGAAGCGGTCTCTTACCGTTCTATCTACGGATCCGGAAGGGCGATCAATATTGCCGAGATCGAGCCCGGCGAAGGGAGGGCGGCGGATAATACCCAGAAGAAGCTCCACGCCCTGTTCAAAGCCGTCAAAATGAATACGCAGGAGGCAGTCCGGAAGGAAGCGGACGCCTGTGTCGATGAACTCACTTCCGGGGGCGTGTCCCTGAGCATTCATCGGTTTATGATCATGGAACTCGTAAGTTCCCTCTATCGGTTCGCGATCAGCAACCGGATCGAGCCGGAGCCCATCTTCGGGGAGGACGAGAGCCTGTTCCGAAACGTGACGAACATGGACAGCCGGCAGCTCAGAGAGTGGCTGTACAAAGTGTCGCTGGCCATGTGGGAGCAGCTGCGCATCAGCAGGGAGAGCGGGGTGCAGACTTTCGTCGGCAAGGCCATCGACTATGTCCGCGACAATTACGGGGACCAGGACCTGACGATCGACAAGATCTGCGGGATCCTGGGCGTCAGTGCCGCGTATTTCTCCACCACGTTCAAAAAAGAGACGGGCAAGACTTTTATCGCTTTTTTGACCGATTACCGCATGGAGCAGGCGGTGCAGAGACTGGTCGAAGGAGACGACAAGACCTATGTGATCGCCGCGCAGGTCGGGTACGCGGACCCGGCTTACTTCAGCTACGTGTTTAAGAAGAGTTTCGGCGTGTCGCCGTCCAAGTATCGATCCGAGAGAAGATAAGGCCGGTGACAGAGCGGGCGAAATCGGAATAAGAGCAATTTTGAGCGGGAGGAATCCTTGGAAGACAAGGGGAAGAAGCAGAAAGAGAAGAGAAGCCGTCTTTCGGACCGGAAGAGTCAGTGGAGGGAGAAAGTGGGCGGACTGGGGATCCAGGCCACCGTGCTGGTCTCCTTTACTGTCGTTTCAGTCCTTTTTATGCTGCTCATGGGATTTTCTCTGTATCAGAGATTTATGATGCGCACGCGCGTGATGATGACGGAGAGCACGGAACAGCTGATGTCCCAGACGGAAGCCAACTTCGAGGACTATCTGACCTCCATGCGCAGAGTGAGCGACGCCCTGTATTACGGGGCCATAAAGGACAAAGACCTGGCCAGGGACAACCTGGACAGCGAGATGGCTCTTCTGTATGAAGCCAACAAGGATAACCTGATCAGTTTTGCTCTCTTTCGCAGGGACGGGAGCCTTGTCAGCGCGACGCCCGTATCCACCCTCAAGGAGGGATTGGACGTGAGCGGGCAGCCGTGGTTCGAGCTGGCATTGAACAAACCGGAGAACCTGCATTTCTCTACGCCCCACGTGCAGAGCATTTTCGACGCTTCCTCCTTCCGCTACTACTGGGTCATCTCGCTGAGCAGGATCGTGGAGCTGACCAGCAGTGGCGTCCCGTTGCGCGGCGTGCTGCTCGTCGATATGAACTACAACACGATCGAGCAGATGATGGAGCGGGTCAACGGAAGCAGTTCCTATCAATATTTTTACCTGTGCGACGGGGACGGCGAGCTGATCTATCACCCCAGGATGATCCAGATCGGTGTCGGGAAGTATAAGGAGAACAACATCAGCGACGCGGGCCTGGAGGACGGCGTTCACGAAGAGATCTTCGACGGCGAGCGACGGGTGGTCATCGTGAGGACAATCAGCTACACCGGATGGAAATTGGTGGGCGTCATCCCCACGAGCGGCTTCCGGTTCGGGGCGGGCAGCACGCAGTACTTTACGATCCTGGTGCTCCTGATGGCCATTCTGGCCCTCCTTGTGATCAACCGCCTTGTGACGGGCCGGATCACGAGCCCGATCCTGCGCCTCAATCGATCGATCCAAAATATGGAAGGCGGCCGCGTGGATCCCGAGAGCGTCTACATCGGAGGGCCGGCGGAGATCGAGCATCTGGGAAGAAGTCTGCAGGGGAGCTTCCGGCAGGTCAATAAGCTGATGGACGACGTCGTGCGGGAGCAGGAGGAGCGCAGAAGGAGTGAGCTGGACGCGCTGCAGTCGCAGATCAATCCGCACTTCCTCTACAACACCCTGGACTCCATCGTCTGGATGATCGAGGGGGAGAGAAATGACGACGCCGTCTTTATGGTCACGCAGCTGGCAAGCCTTTTCAGGATCAGTCTGAGCAAAGGGCGGACGGTGATCAGCATTAAGGACGAGCTGGTCCACGCCCGCAACTATATGAATATCCAGAAAGTGCGCTACAAAGAAGCTTTTGAGATGAGCTGGAACATAGCGGAGGAGATCGAAAGCTACTGCACGGTCAAACTGATCCTGCAGCCGATCCTGGAAAACGCGCTTTATTACGGAATCGACGCGCTGGGCGATGAAGGGGAGATCCTGGTCGAGGGAAGAAAAGAAGGAGACGATATTTTTATAAGCGTCAGGGACAACGGCCTGGGAATGCCGCCCGAGAAAGTCGCGCAGCTCCTCGAGGACGAAGAGCACGAGGAGAGAGAGAGCAGGCACGGCTCGGGCGTGGGACTGATCAACGTCCACAAGAGAATCATGCTGCGGTTCGGAGCACAGTACGGGCTCAGGATCGAGAGCGAGCCGGATGAAGGGACCACCGTGACGATCCATCTGCCTGCGGTGCCCTACACGGAGAGGAACCGCCGCGCGCTGGAGCACGGCACCTGGAACGGGGAGGCGCGGAATGAAGAAAAAGAATAATTATTTCGCCGCCCTGGTCGTGGCTATGCTGACAGCAATCGTGATCGTGACGGTAATCATGATCCGAGAGAGCGGGCGCACGGCAGCGCCCAGGCAGATCCACGTGATCATCGACAACAGCAGTGACAACCGCTGGGTGCAGTTCATCGCCGGAATGCATCAGGCGGCAGAGGAACAGGGGATCAGTCTGACGATCATGCCGACCGGCAGACTGTCGGGGCTTCAGGATCAGGAGTCTCTGCTCGCCAGAGCCGTCGCAGGAGGATCGGACGGCGTGATCATACAGCTGATGTCCGGATCGGAGGCGGCCGGCATGCTGGAGACCTACAGCAGCAGTACAAATATCGAGATCGTGGACGGAGACGATTACGAGGTCATGAGTAATGTCGTGGGAATCGTGAGCCCCGATCACACCGCCATCGGGGAAGCGATCGCCCGGGAGGTCATGGTATTTGCTCAGAAGCCGCTGCAGGAGTGCAGCATCGGAGTGATCAAGGGAAATGAAGCCATGAGCTCCGCGCAGGAGCGCCTGGCGGGATTTGAGCAGACTCTTGAGAGCGGCGGCGGCAAAATATCCTGGATCCTGTACCAGAACGAGGAATCGGAGAACGTCATGGACCAGCTCGCGGAGTATCCGGTCCCGGACATTCTGGTCGCGCTGGACAACGCAGGTATGGAGGCGGCCGGCGAATATGCGGCCGGGCTCCCCGGAAAGATCACCCTGGTCGGGACAGGCACTTCCATGAAAGCGCTTTATTATCTGGACAGCGGCGTCGCGCAGAGCCTGGTGGTACCCGAGGACTACATGATGGGGTACCAGAGCGTGACCGACCTGGCGGATTATATCCACAAAAACCGGGTCATGCCTCTGGCGCGGACTGTTTTGCACAGAGTGATTCACAGAGATACACTATTCGCAGAAGAAAATCAGGAGATCCTGTTTCCGCTGCAGAGATGACGGAGGGTCTGATGAAAATGGGGCTGAAGAAAAAGGATCTGATGAAAGGAGTTCGGGGGGAAAGGGCTCCGAGGAAAGAGGTTCCGGGTATAGGCGGCATCTTTAAGAGGATGCGAAAAGCGGCGGCCGTGGGGAGTACCGCCTTGGCCATCGCTCTTTTGACCGGCGCCTGCGGCAATGCAAACGCCGGGAGCGAAGAGAGATATGTCAGGATTGGCGTGAGCGTCTATGACCAGTACGACACCTTTCTCATGGAGCTCATGAATGACTTCAACAGCTTCGTGGACAGCCGCAAAGCACAGGGAATCGATATAGCGACCGTTGTGCAGGACGCCTCCCGATCCCAGGCCGCCCAGAACGAGGATGTGGCGGACATGATCGAGAACGACTGCGGCGTGATCTGCGTCAATCTTGTGGACCGCACCGCGCCCACGGAGATCATTGACCTGGCAAGGAAAAACGACGTCCCGGTCATCTTCTTCAACAGGGAACTGGTGGAGGAGGACCTGATGCAGTGGGACAAGCTCTATTACGTCGGCGCGGACGCCTTTGAGTCCGGCACCCTGCAGGGCGAGATGGCGACGGACTATTTCAAGGCGCATCCCGAGGCGGACCGAAACGGAGACGGCAGCATCCAGTACGTCGTACTGGAGGGGGAGGCCGGTCACCAGGACGCCATCATCCGGACGGAATACTCCGTGGACACGATGATCATGCAGGGAATCATCCTGGACAAGGTGGGCTACGCCATCGCCAACTGGAACCGGGCCCAGTCCAGGAGCAAGATGGGGCAGCTGATCGACAGCAGCGACGCGCAGATCGAGCTGGTCCTGGCCAACAATGACGATATGGCGCTGGGCGCCATTGAGGCCTATCAGGACAAAGAGATCCCGCGGGATGAGTGGCCGGCGATCTTCGGCATCGACGGCACGCAGGTCGGGCTCAAAGCGGTGGAGGAGGGCCTTATGACGGGCACGGTCTACAACGACAGCGCAGGGCAGGCCAAAGCCATGGAGGCCCTGGCGTACGCCCTCGCGACGGGAGTTTCCCCCGCAGACATCGAGCTGCCCGAGGGAATCGAGATGACAGACAACAAGTATATCCGCCTTCCGTATGAAAAGGTCGACAGGGAGAAGGTGCAGGAGTACTTGTCAAAATAGGAATAAAAGTAGTGCAAATCGACCTACGCAAAAAACAAAAACAGCTGTTCGAAGCGATTGAAACCGAACCGTTTTTGAACTATAATAGGCTTCTGCGCAGTGAGGAAACTGCCGCAGGAGTCTTTTTTTACCGTAAAAAAGACCATTGCACTTTTAACATTTACCAAATTTAAGAAAGGAAAAGAAAATGAAACAGAAAGCAATACTACTGTTAATGGCTGTATGCATGGCTTTTCCGGGGACGGGATTTACCGCAGCAGGAAGAGAGCAGACCACAGTGATGGCGGCGCAGGAAGGCACCGCCGATGAAAATAAAAAGAACAAAAACGAAAATGCGCAGGAGTACTCCGATGTCAGCGTGCTGACCGGCGAGGCCATCGATCCCGAGCTGGCAAAACAGAGACCGATCGCGGTCATGTTCCCGATCGACAAGGAGGCCCAGCCCCAGTACGGACTCAGTAATGTCGACATCTTCTATGAGATCAGCGAAGAAGGCAATATGAGCCGCCAGATGGGCATCATCCAGGACTGGCAGAAACTGGAGCGCATCGGCAACATCCGCTCGATCCGCGCCTATTTCGTCTACGAGGCACTGGAGTGGGATCCCATCATCATCCACTTCGGCGGACCCATCGACTACACGGATGACATCCTGACAAGAAAGGACGTCGACAACATCAACGGCGTCGGCGGACCTCTCGGACCGGATTACGGCTGCTTTTACAGAGTTCCCTCCTGGAGCCGCTCGGAGCACACGGCTTACACGGACGCCGAGCACATCAAGGCGGCGATCAAGGAAGCGGGCTTCTCCGCGGAGCACAGAAGGGCTTACTATAACAAGAAGCACTTCACCTTTACAAAAGAGAAAAACACCCTCAAGCAGTACTCCGATTCCGTGAGCGCGGTCTATGTCGATATGAAGGAGAGCTTCCCGGCTTCAAAGTCCGCGCTCACCTACAATCCGGAGGACGGCAAGTACTACAAGACCCTTCACGGGGAGCCCCAGTGCGACGCTGTCACCAACGAGCAGATGGCCTTCGACAATATTTTGATCCAGAGGGCTTACGCGGAGCCCAGGGAAGACGGTTCCGACTATCTGCGGATCCGCATCGAAGAGGACGGCAAGGACGGATTCTTCATCACCGGCGGCCGCATGATCCATGTCACCTGGGAGAAGGGCGAGGGCAACGATTACAAGCCCACCACGTTCTACGACGACAACGGCAAGGAGATCGAACTCAACAAGGGCAAGACCATGATCTTCATCATCAAGGAGGAGAATTCCTTCAGCGTGGACGGCGTGACCTACGGGCAGGATGATCACGGGACCATTCGATAAGAGATTGTCTGATAAGAGATTAGTTGACAGGAAGAAACAACTTGTAAACGGATCGCCACATTCAACAATAATTATGTAAAATTTACGAAATAAAGGATTTACATTTTTGCCTTTCCTTAGCTATAATGATATTAATTATCAGCATGCAGTTCTAAAGCATTTGGGACGGTGTGGTGCTGAACAATCCAAGGGCGCGTGAGGAAAGGATTGTGGCGATATGAACAGTTGGCTGCGGGAAGCCGGAAAGAAGCTGTTGGCTCTTCTGGCTGTACTCACTCTGATGGGGCAGAGTGTACTCCCGGCTTATGCGGATACGGCGGACACAGGTAAAAAGAATTCATATTCAGATAATTCTTATTCGGAAAATTATTATTCAGATACTTCTTCTTCAGGATATACCGTCTCGGAGGACAAGAAGACCTATGCTCTGGACTATTTTGACAGGATCGCGGTCAACTCCGTCAAGGGGATGCTCACGATCCGTCCGGGCGAGGACTTTGCGATCGCCTTCCCGGCGGGATGGGACAGCCTCCCTTCCTTCTCGGTGCAGGATGAGACCTTGGTCGTGAGCGGCAGGGGAAGCGCCGAGACGCAGGAGAAGGCCCGCAAGAGCGCCGACGGCTCAGTGGTCGTCCTGGGCGAGGACGAGCCCGCGGAGGGCTACAGCGGCGCGGCAAAAGACTCGGGCGCGGCTAAGGACTCTGAAAAAGAGGCGGAAGCTGATACCGGAGCGGAGGCAGAGACGGATACCGGAGCGGAAGCGGTGCCGGAGGAAACGGCCGAAGAGGCTTCGGAGCCGGAGGAGACTGCGGAGGAAGCTGCGGAGTCGGAGGGCACTGCGGAGAAAGCTGCGGCGTCGGATAGCGTCACCCCGGAAATCGTGATCACAATCCCTTCGGGCGTCGGCATCGACACGATGCGGATCGCAATGGAAGAAGGAACGTTTATCATGACAGGCATTACGGCGGGCACCGTGACGATCCAGTCCGGCGGCGGCGATCTTGTCATGAAGGATGTCTCCCTGGGAACGGTGGATATTTATTCGGATTCCGGCAATGTCTCCATGGCGGAGTGCACTTTCAACAGCCTGAACATCGGAATGGGCGCGGGCAATGTGAAAGTGCAGTCAGACGACCCTTTAGTCCGCTGCAGGATGGAGATCGGGACCGAGAGCGGTGAGATCACTTATAACGGCGACTCCAAGGGCAAGCAGTATATGCAGCCCGGGAGCGGCAAGAGATTTCTGACGATCCAGATCGGAAGAGGAAATATAAGCATTGACGGATGATCCTTCGGGTCATCCGTTTTTCGTTTTTTGCTTAAGGGGGCAGGCGGGAGTGGACGGAAAGTGGTTTTTAATGTAAATTAGTAATTGGACATTGGATTGCGCGGAAGGGAGTTTTGCGGACGCGCGGCGTTAGTGTCACAATTACAGAATAACAATATAATCATCAATAAAGGAGCGCGATATGAGAGTTACAGAAGATATCAAGTATGTCGGCGTCAATGACCATCAGGTCGATCTTTTCGAGGGACAGTATGAAGTGCCGCTCGGAATGGCCTACAATTCCTACGTGATCATGGACGAGAAGATCGTCGTCATGGATACGGTCGATCAGCACTTCGGCGAGGAGTGGCTTGCAAATCTGGCAGCGGTACTGGGCGACAGAAAGCCGGATTATCTGGTAGTGCAGCACATGGAGCCCGACCACTCCGCCAATATTGAGAGCTTCCTCAAGGTTTATCCCGATGCGACCGTGATCGGAAATGCCAAGACCTTTACCTTCATGGAGCAGTTCTACGGAAAGAATGACGCCATGAAGAAGCAGATCGTCAAAAACGGCGAGGAGCTGTGCCTGGGCAAGCATGTCCTGAAATTTGTGTTTGCTCCCATGGTCCACTGGCCGGAGGTCATGTTCACATATGACAGCACGGACAAGGTCCTCTTCTCTGCGGACGGCTTCGGCAAGTTCGGCGCCAACGATGTGGAAGATCCCGAAGGATGGGCCTGCGAGGCGCGCAGATACTATTTTGGCATCGTTGGAAAATACGGCCTTCAGACACAGAAGGTCCTCAAGGCGGCGCAGGGCCTCGACATTCAGGTCATCTGCCCTCTGCACGGCCCCGTGCTGAGCGAGAACCTCGGCTATTACATCGATCTGTATGACAAGTGGTCCTCCTACACACCCGAGGAGCCCGGCGTCTGCATCGCTTACACATCTGTCTACGGCCACACAAAGGCGGCTGTCGAGAAGCTGGCTGAGATGCTGCGCGCCAAGGGCGTCAAGGTCGCCGTCAGTGATCTGGCGAGAGATGATATGCCCGAGACCGTCGAGGACGCTTTCCGCTATGACAGACTGGTCCTTGCGACAACGACCTACAACAACGGCATTTTCCCGTTCATGCACACCTTTATCGAGCACCTGACAGAGCGCGAGTACCAGAACCGCACGATCGCTTTCATCGAGAACGGCACATGGGCGCCTGTCGCGGCCAAGCTTATGAAGGCCATGTTTGAGAAGTCCAAGAAGATTACCTTCGCCGAGAACACCGTCACGATCAAATCCGCACTGAACGCGGACAGCGAGGCGGCGCTGGAGAAGCTTGCTGAGGAACTGGCGGGCTGAGAGCTTCGGGCCGGCAAACTATAAAACACAAAACGGGCAGGATCCGAATCGCGGATCCTGCCCGTTTCGATTTAGGCGTCTTTGCCAAGCGAGCATATTCAGTGATGCGCATTCGCATCTTCGCGGCCCGGTTTTAGCTTGCCGTAACGGATCTTCTGGTGGTGGTAGAGGCCGTAGTTGCCGGATACCGTGGAGGCAATGGCGATGGCCAGCAGGTAGTAAGGCCAGCCCTCGAAGCCGAACATCTCGAAGCAGATCAGGAGTGTTCCCAGAGGGCAGTTGGTGACGCAGCTGAAGAGGCATCCCATGCCGATGGCGGCCGCAAGGCCGGAGGGAATTCCCATGAGCGGGCCGACGACGGACCCGAAAGTGGCGCCGATGAAGAGCGAGGGAACGATCTCGCCGCCCTTGAAGCCGGCAGCTATGGAGACGGCGGTGAACAATATTTTGAGCAGGAAAGCGTAGACCGGGACCGGCTCGCCCTGCAGGCATTCGGTGATGACGTGGCCGCCGGCGCCGTTATAGAACTGGCCTCCGGAGAGAAGGGTCATGCCCAGAAGGACTACAGACATAATGACGGCGCGGGGAATCGGCTTTGCCGGGATCTTTCGCGCCAGAGCCGGAATCTTTCCGAGGGCTACGACAAAGAGTACGCTCACCAGGGCGCACAGCACTGCCAGGAAAAAGGTGGCGACGGACATGGGAAGCGAGAAGGGTTTCACGCTTGCCAGCGCCCAAGGATGTTTTTCTACGCCCATCATGCCGGAAATATAGTAGGCGGGCAGGGCGGCGATTACGCAGGGAACCAGCGCGTCGTACTGCAGAAGACCGACGTGGCTGATTTCCATGGCGATGACCGTTGCGGCCAGCGGCGTCCCGAAAAGGGCGGAAAAGGCCGCGCTCATGCCGGACATGACCATGATGCGCCTTGCGCCCTCGGAGAAATGCAGGCGCTTGCCCATCTCATCGCCCAGGCACCCACCGATCTGCAGGGCGGCTCCTTCGCGGCCCACAGAGGCACCCAGAAAATGGGACGTGATAGTGGAGCAAAAGATGAGCGGCGCCATGGTGCCGGGTACGCTCTCATTTCTTGTGACCGCGAGGAGGACGGTGTCGGTTCCCTCACTGTGGTCGAACTTTTGGTAGAAGAAGACGATCAGAGCGGCTCCAACAGGCATCAGGAAGATGACCCAAGGGTGCTGGGCCCGGAGCTGTGTGGCGCCATCGATGCCGAGCGCGAATACGCTGGCCACGGCGCCGACAAGTGTACCGCAAAGCAGGCCATAGACCAGAAGTTTGATCACCTGGACGAAGCCGGTCTTCACCTTGAACACGATCGCCTCTAATTGATCTCTGAAATCATTGCTGTCAAAATCCAAAATTTTCCCCCTCCTGCCCGCCGATAGTGATGGGGGCATTCCATGTGATAACTCTAGCATTTTAGAAAAAAAACCACAAGGAATGCGGAGGCATTTATAGTACAATAGAAAGTAGTAGAATTCTTTTTGGGGGGCGATCGTCTGTCAAGGCGGGGAAAATGAACTCAGGGGGACCAGTCCCCCGCTGAGTTCATCGATGCACACGCGTGCGGCAGGGTAGATGTTGCTTTCAGGCAACCCGCACGCGGCGCAGCGGCTCGCTTTGCGAACCTTAAATTCAAACGGGGGATTTTGAAATGTCAGAAAACGGAAAGGAAAACAAGAACGGACATGAGCAGAAGGGGGATCTGATCCACAACATTATCGCGCATATGGAGCATCTGATGGATATCTTCGAGATCGGCATCGCGATCATCGTAGCCTTCGGATTTTTGGCCAGTGTGTATCCTCTGCTCAGAGAGCTGCCGCTGCTGGGGTCCATGAGCAACGGGACGGAGGCCTACAGGCATTTCCTGGAGAGCGCTCTGGACCTGGTCATCGGCATTGAGTTTATCAAGATGCTGATCAAGCACACGCCGGGCAGTGTCGTGGAAGTGCTCCTGTTCGCGCTTTCCAGACATATGGTGCTGGAGGGCGGCAATGCTATGGAGAACCTGCTGACAGTAGGCGCGATCGCTGTGATCTTCTTCATCCGCAAATTCCTCTTCATCGAGTCCTTCGAGTTCCTCGCGGACGGACATAACGGACAGGACTGGCTCTCTGACTGGAAGGAAATCCGGAAGGGAGGAACGTCCAGGAGAAAGACAGAGAGCGGAACAGAAAAAGAGAGCGCGGCGAAGAGAAAGGCAGAAACGCGCCGGAAAAAGTCGGAGCCGATCTCCGGCGACTACAGAGAAGTAAACGCGGATGAGACAGTGACAGCAAGTGAAGGCAATCAGGAATGAGAGAGACAAAAATAACGAGTAAAAACATAACAATCGTAAAACTTGCGGCATTAATGACGGCCTGCGTGATCGCCCTTTCGGCGCTCACAGGCTGCTCTTCTTCCGGCGAGAATGCCGGGCAGACGGCGCAGGAGACGCAGGAGGCGGACTCTCAGAAGGAGGAAACTTCGACCTCACAGGAGAAGGCGGATGCATCGTCCGACCAGGCGGCGCCTGCAGAGCAGACGGCGTCGTCCGACCAGGTGACGCCTGCAGACCAGACGGCCTCGTCCGATCAGGCGGCGCCTTCCGACAAGGCGGACGCGTCGTCGGAAGAGACATCTTCCCTGAATCCGCTCACCTTGAAGGTCCTGAAGGTCGGAAAAGCGGACGCCATGGTGCTCACCTGCGGCGACGCGGTGATGGTCATTGACTGCGGGGAGAAGGAAGACGGAGAAGAAGTGCTGGACTATCTGGCGCAGAAAGGCGCAAAGAAGGTCGACATTTTGCTGATCACGCACTTTGACAAGGATCATGTGGGAGGCACGGACACGGTGGTGGAAGGCATTCCGGTAGACAGGATCCTGATGCCGGACTACGAGGGAACCGGCAAGCAGTACAAGGAATTTGTGGACGTATTGGATGACCTCGGGATGGAACCCGAGAGGGTCGCCGAGGTCCTGAATCTGCAGCTTGGGGACGCTAAGGTCAAGGTCGAGCCGCCCGCGTCCTATGAGATCCCGGACACCGACGATGAATATGATAATAATTTCTCGCTGATCACGACGGTGGATCTCGGGAAAAACCGGCTGGTCTTCACCGGCGATATCGAGGAGGAGCGTATCAGGCAGTGGCTGGACGGAGGAACCGTGCAGAAATGTGACGTGCTCAAGATCCCGCATCACGGCTTCTACAATGAGCCCCTTGAGGAGATGGTCGGCATCATGCAGCCTTCCTATGCGGTCATCTGTGACTCTGAAAAGAATCCGGCAGAAAAAAAGACGGTCTCGATGCTGGAAGAGAAGGGCGTACAGTGCCTGCAGACCAAGGACGGCGATATCACAATTGTATGTGACGGAGAAAATATTGAAGTCAGTCGTTAATCGATGTACTAAGGCAACGAAGCGGGGCGGACGCATTTGTAAAAATGCGGCCGCCCCGTGATTTTAGGCATGAAACTCATATTTGGGGATGACAGATTCCAATGCCATCGAGAAAACGGCGATTTCCAGTCAAATCTGGAGGTCTTTTTCCACAGCTCTAGGCAATAAGGTGCTCCATGGACAATTTTTCTCCCAATCTCGCTTGTAAACACTTGCGTCAGAGAAAAAATTAGGAGCTGAAATTGTCAATAATTGCGGTTATGCCTAAAGAGAGCGCCGGTTGTACCTTTCGCTCAAGGCGGCATCCCCACTAATATGCTTTACTGTGAGCCTTACTTCCGGCTGTCAAGGAATTCCCTGAGAGCGGGCAGGAGTCTCTCCATTTCGGCGCGGCCGATGTCGTAGACCCTACGAAGCTCCGCCGGGTCGCTTTCCGTGCGGCTGATGCCGAGGTCATGGGGCGGCCGGATGACAAAGGCATTACCGGCCAGTTCCTGCTCGCGGACGTAGGCGGTCTGCTTATTGTAGCGGATGTGGCGCACATCCATGGCCTTGATGACATTGGGATAATTGTGCATGGCGAGGTGAATGAGCGGCAGTGTACTGCTCTTTTCTTTTACGAATTCCAGGGGCTGTGTGAGGACGACGACGTTCCTCTCATACCCGCGGCGCTCCATGGCGGCCAGCGGAATGCTGTCCGTGATGCCTCCGTCGAGCAGCTTGTAGCCGTCCACTTCCACGATGCGGGAGACGAGCGGCATGGACGCGGAGGCGCGGAAGTACTCCATATCTTTCTGGTCGCCGTTGTCCAGGCGCTTATGGATGGCCTTTCCGGTCTCTACGTTGGTGCAGACCGCATAGAAGACCATAGGGTTGTTTTTATAGGTTTCCACATCGAAGGGATCCAGTTTGTTGGGGATTTCGTCGTAGCAGAACTGAACTCCGTAGAGGTCGCCGGTCTTGATGAGGGACTCGACGCTGCAGTATCTGGGATCTCCGCAGAACCGCATGTTGTAGCGGAGAGAGCGGCCGATCTGCCGGGACTTGAAGTTGCAGCCGAATACGGCACCGGCGGAGACACCCATGGCGCCGTCAAACGTGACGCCGTTTTCCATCATCACATCCAGGACGCCTGCGGTGAACATACCGCGCATGGCGCCGCCTTCGAGGACCAGTCCGGTTTTCTGATTCATATTTTCAATACTCCTTTGGACACACGCAAGTGGTAAAATACAGACATATGCTATTCAGCACTCCGGGTCCCGGGTTGCTGAACAGGTCACAAATGTATTCTATCGCATGACGGGCCGTAAACCAATTTACAAATCAGTGAATATGTCTAAGTTTGGAGGCTTCTATGATGATCCTGCGCTATATTTTTCTGAGTATATGTGCTGTGGCGGAGCTGCTTTTGCTGCTCTTTGGCCTGACAGGGTTCTCGGTCGGGGAGAGCGCGCCGCTGGGCATGGTGCTGGCCATAACCGTCGGCGCCGCCGCGATGCTCCTGATCACGCTGGTGAGCTTTTACAAGGTCAGTAAGGGCAGTAAGTTTCCGGTTCTGCAGGGTTTTTTACTTAAACTCTCGATACTCATTCTCGCAATGGGGATCAGCTGGTTTGCCCTGGACATTCCGGAAGCAGGGTGGGTCGCGGTAATTGTCTCGATCCCGCTGGCAGCGCTGAGTCTCCTTATGCCGAGGCTCAGTGAGGGAAACAACGTGAAGAAGAACGTCGTAAGGCCCGCGGAAATGCCGGCTTTTGACAAGGATAAGGCGGAGTGGGCCTTCGAGGACGCGGCGGCGGAATATCTGCGCCTTCACGGAGAGGGGGTCCGCCTTGACACACAGGAGGGCAAAAAAGCGTTTGCAGATCGCATCGCATCGATGTCCGAGAGCGAGGTGGACGCGATCTATGACTATGCCGGCACACCTGCCTCTTATTTCCTGGGATGGCTGATCCTAAGGGGGCATGTCAGCGATGAGTATCTGGCCGTCCATGGGACGGGGGAATCGCAGGCCCTTGCAAGCGGAAGCGTGACGCCGATCGAGATCTTCCGGAACATGGACTATGTCCTGACCAGGGAGGATATCAAGCTGGGAGCGCGGTCCTTTGTGGATCAGTATTACAGATATGAAAAAGGCATCATGCCTTTCAGTCATAAAACGCACAGGTACTTTTTTGACTACTACAGAGTATTCTGCAGCGGAAGCGACGTGCCGCGCTATTACTGCGTGGATTTTGATCGAAACGGTTTTGAGGAATTGATGGGGACTTTAGACCGCCGGTACCGCGATTATAATGATTGTATCCTGGATGAGGAAGAGATGGTGCCGGATGGAAGAAAGTTGAAGTGCCGCTATTTTGACACAGAAGCGGAGCTGTGGCACGAACCCGGAACGCCGGCGGACTACGTGCAGATGTGCGCCGATTCCTTCGAGAACATGGGGGACCATCTCTGCAGGGATATGAGCGAGTGCCTCGTCGAGTACTGCACGGAGGAGCTGTCCGACGAGGAACTGCTCCCGGAAAACGTCATCCGCAAATTTGAGCCTTCCAAAGTAGTCGTCTTAAAGCCGGAGCTCTCGATTATGAGGGAGGACGCCGCGTCTGTCCCCGCTTATGTGATCCTGGGCGGCAGCGAGTGGGAGGAGGAGCACGGCATCTCCTTCACCGTGATCGGCGAGTATGCGACAGGCTGCGCCTATTATGCGGACGCGCAGTCGCCCTGGGAGGAGGATATGCAGTGGAATTACATGATCCGGTGCGACCGGGAAAACGGGCGTCTGTGCGCCGTCAGTGTGATCCCCGAGAGGTTCGGGGGTTCGAGCGCGGCGGACAACCAGGTCACGGTGCCGGTCGCCGCGGCGCGGCGCAAGAACGAAGCCGACATTATGGTGGAGGCGCTGTTCACACTGGGACAGGTGCAGAAATACGATTGCAAGTTCACGTATCACGAAGGAAAGCCCAATTATCTGTTCATGGTCGCGCGAAACGGACAGGAGACTGTGTTTGCGGATTCCGTAAGACTGCTTTAAGGCTGGTATGGCCGCTTCTGCGGCCGCCGGGCGAAACGGCTTCAGCCCTCAGCGCTGCCCGTTTACCTTCACGATGCCGCGGATCCAGTCGCAGACCGCGTCCACGCCTTCCCCGGTCCTGGCGCTGGCCGGCAGGATCACGGCGTTTGGATTGAGGCGCAGGATTCGCTCTTTGGCCGCCTCCAGATCAAAGTCAAAATAGTCCAAAGTGTCAATCTTGCCAATCACCACCAGGTCGCTGACGCTGAACATGAGAGGGTATTTGAGGGGCTTGTCGTCGCCTTCGGGGACACTCAGGATCATCATGTTCCTGTGGGCGCCGGTGTCAAATTCCGCGGGACAGACGAGGTTGCCGATGTTCTCGAGGATCAGCAGGTCCGTCTGCTCCAGGACGCCCGAGCCTTCCGGCGCGAACTGCTCCAGGGCGCGGGTCACCATGTCCGCGTCGATGTGGCACAGGCCGCCGTTGTGAATCTGCAGCGCCTCGACGCCCGTTGCGTCCGCGACGCGCTGCGCGTCCAGCGTGGACTCGATGTCCACGTCCATCACGCGGATGCGCATCTCGCTTCCGAGCCTCTTTACGATCTGGGTCAGCAGGGTGGTCTTGCCGCTGCCCGGGCTGGACATGACGTTGATCATTGTTGTCTTTTTGTCTGAGAGTTTCCTGCGGATGGACTCCGCCGCGGTGTCGTTGTCCGCAAAGACGCTTTCTTCTATTTTGATGGTTTTAACGGTTGCCATTGATACCTCCATGTCGAAGCACTCTGCGCTCACGCATTGTGAGCCTGTACCCTTGCGATAATTTCTTCGGCCAGTTCTTTAACGCCTTCGCCGGTCTTGGCGGAAATATAGAATATTTTGATATCGGGATTGCGGAGCCTTGCATAGCGCTCCGCTTTTTCTTTGTCGAAATCGAAGACCGGCAGGGCGTCGATCTTGTTGACCGCCATGATGTCGCACTCCTCGTACATGAGGGGGTATTTGGCCGGTTTGTCGTCGCCTTCGGGGACGCTCAGTATGGTCATCTTGATGGCGGCGCCGGTGTCGAACTCGGCGGGGCAGACCAGGTTGCCGATATTCTCCAGAACGACCAGGTCGAGAGGACGGTCAGCGACTTCCGAGAGGGCGCGCAGTCCCTGCCTTGTCATGTCCGCGTCCAGGTGGCACATGCCGCCGGTGTGGAGCTGTACGGAAGGGATGCCGGCCGCCAGGATGGTCCTCGCGTCGACGTCGGAGTCGATATCTGCCTCCATGACGCCCCAGCTGATGCGGTCTTTGAAATATTTTGCCAGCGCGAGGAGCGTAGTGGTCTTGCCGCTTCCGGGGCCGGACATGAAGTTGAGAAGGCAGGTCTTCTGCGCCTTCAGCTGATCGCGCAGGTCCTGCGCGTCTTTGTTATTGTCCTCGAGGATCGACTCCTTGAGTTCGATGATTTTGACGGGATCGGTGTAATCGGGGGAGTTGGTGTTCATGTTTTTTATCCTTACTTAAAATTATTTATCACTCTGTGCCCGCTCCAGCCGCGCGTAGGCGCCGCCCAGAGCCAGCAGTTCGTCGCGGGTGCCCTGTTCCGCGATATGCATGCCGTCGACGACGGCGATGCGGTCCGCACCGCGGACTGTGGAGAGGCGGTGAGCGATGACGAGGCAGGTCTTTCCGGAACTGAGCACGTCGAGGCTGTCCTGGATCTGTTTCTCGGTGACGCTGTCCAGGGCGGAAGTCGCCTCGTGCAGAATCAGGATGGGCGGTTTCTTGAGGAAGACTCTGGCTATGGAAATGCGCTGTTTCTGGCCTCCGGAGAGGACTACGCCGCGCTCGCCGACAAAAGTATTGTATCCGTCGGGCATCTGCATGATGTCGTCGTGAATTCGGGCCCGCACTGCGGCTTCCACGACTTCGCGGTCGGTGGCGTCCGGCCTTCCGTAGCGGATGTTCTCCATGACGGTACCGGCAAACAGGAAGACATCCTGCTGGATGATGCCGATATTCTTGCGAAGGCTCTCCTGGGTGAGAGCACGCACGTCGTTGCCGTCCACGGTGACGCGGCCGCCGGTCACGTCATAAAAGCGGGGGATCAGGTGGCACATGGTCGTCTTGCCGCCGCCGGATTCGCCGACCAGGGCAACGGTCTCGCCGGGCTTAATTCGAAGGTCAATGTGATCGAGGACTTTCGTCCCGTCGTTATAGGAGAAGGAGACATCTTCGAAGGCGATGGAGCCTTTGACGTCGGTCAATATTTTGGCGTCGGGGGCGTCCTGGATCTCGGGCTCTGTGCGCATCAGCTCCACAAAGCGGTCAAAACCGGACATGCCCTGGGTGTAGATCTCCATGAACTGCACGAGCTTGCGGACCGGCGCGGTGAAGGTGGAGACATAGAGAGTGAAGGTGACCAGGTCGACGTAGTTCATGCTGCCCCGCATGATCAGGAAGCCGCCGACCGTGATGACGGCGACCTGCATGAGGCCGACGGCGCCCTCCATTCCTGCGTGGAACAGGCCCATGGCGCGGTAGTAGGCTACTTTGCTGTCCTTGAAGGCCTCGTTGGCGATGTCGAACTTCTCGTCCTCGGCTTCCTCGTTGGCGAAGGCTTTGGAGGTGCGGATGCCGGAGATTCCGCTCTCGATGGCGGCATTGATCTCGCCCGTGCGCTTCTTGACTTCCCGGTTGGCGCTTTGCATCCGGAGCCGCTGCTTTACGCCGAAGAGGACGCAGGCGGGCAGCAGGACCACAAGAACGAGGGTCAGCGCGGGATTGATCGTCATCAGAATAATGATTGCGCCGACGATCGTGAGGGAGCAGGTCAGAATGTTCTCCGGGCCGTGGTGGGCCAGCTCGACGATCTCGAAGAGGTCGTTTGTGACCCGGGCCAGCAGGACGCCGGTCCTGTTGCGGTCAAAGAAGCTGTAGGAGAGCGTCTGCATGTGCGTGAACACGTCGCGCCGCATGTCTGCCTCGACCAGGGTTCCCATCCTGTGGCCGATGACGGTGACAAAATACTGGCACACCGCGCGCAGGACGTACGCTGCGAGCATGATCGCCATCACCGTGAAGAAGGTGCGGAAGAGCCCTTGGGGAAGGAGATTCCGCATCGTCCATCTTGACACGTAAGGGAAGATCAGGTCCACCAGGGCGATGCCCACGGAGAGGGCCATGTCGATGGCGAAGGCTTTGCCGTGGGGCTTTATGTAGGAGGCAAATATTGCCAGTTTGGAACGGGAAAAATCTTTTTTCATAATATAGGGGGCAGGTCATCTGCGTGCATGGTTAACAGGTTCCCTTCATTCTAACCGAACACGGCGGAGAGGGCAAGGTTGCCTGTGCAATAGACGCAAGAACAATGAAATGGTAGAATAAAATTAAACCCAAAAAGAAACCTCAGGAGGAACCCATGGAAACCGAAAAAAGAGCGGTGCGCGGAATCAGCACAACCGATATTGTCTACTGCGGGATGTTCGCCTCTCTCATGGCGGTCGGCGCCTTTATAAAGATCATGATTCCCATCGGAATCTGGGAGGTGACGTTCTCCCTGCAGTTTTTCTTCGCCCTGCTGGCCGGATTTCTTCTCGGCGCGAAGCGCGGCTTCGCAGCGGTCGGATGTTATCTGCTGATCGGGCTGGCCGGCGTGCCCGTTTTCGCCCACGGCGGCGGGTTTATGTATCTGATGAAGCCCACCTTCGGCTTTCTGATCGGCTTTGCGGCAGCGGCCTATGTGGCAGGCAAAATATCGGAAACTCTGCCGGGCAGCGGCTACCTGAAACTTCTTTTCGCGGCCTTCTGGGGAGAGATGGCGTATTATCTGTGCGGCCTGGTCTATTACTATCTGATGTTTAACCTGGTGGTATCGAAAGACGTAGGGATCGGCTTCGCAGAGCTTATTTCCGTGTGGTTTTTGTCTACGGTAGTGCCGGACTTTATCCTGTGTGTCCTGGCAGCGGGCGCCGCCCTTCGCCTGCGGCCTGTGATCCGGGGGGAGAAGGTTCTGACGAGAGGATGAAAGAGGGCGCCGGATCCGATTGGACGGCAATGCACGGAAATGATAAAATACAGTATCGATACAAAAGACTGATTCACAGGCAAGAAGGCTTTTAATGAGTTATTTTCCTTTTTATCTTGATATAACAAATAAGACGTTTCTGATCATCGGCGGAGGACCGGTCGCACACGAGAAAGTGAACCGGCTCCGCCGTTTTACGCAGGAGATCATTGTGATCGCCCTGGAGACGGGGATCGAGGGGACCCGCGCGGAAAAACCGCGGAAGGGAGCCGGAGAGGTGCAGATCCTCTGCAGGGAGTACGAGGAGAAGGACCTTGAGCTGGGCGACTATGTGGTGGCGGCCACGGGAATCCGCGAGGTGGACAGAAAAGTCGCGGGCGACTGCCGCAGCCGGGGCATACCGGTCAACGTGGTGGACGACCAGGAATACTGCGACTTTATTTTCCCGAGCATTGTCAAAAGAGACAGCCTCACCGTGGCGATCTCAACCTCCGGGACCAGTCCCGCTTACGCGAGGCAGCTGCGGGGGGAGATTGAAATGATACTTCCCGACCAGATCGGGCCGATCCTGACACGAATGGGAAATCTGCGCGGCGAGGTTTCCGAGCGGGTCGCGGACCAGAAAGCGCGCGCGGCCGCCTACAGGATCATTCTCGCGGCACTGATCGAAAGCGAGAACCGGCTGACGGACGAGGAAATTGAGATCATGATCGATGAGATGGAGCACAGCGCTCCGACACCAGGACCTGACAGGGGGACCGATGCGGGCGTCTGATACAGAGGAATAAGATGAGAGAACTATGTATTGCGGGCAGAGGCAGTCGTCTGGCGATGGCGCAGAACGAACTGGTCAAAAAATTGCTCGAGAGGGAAGGATACAAGGTCCGCATTCTGACGGTGAGCACGCAGGGGGACCGGGACCGAAAGAGCAGCGTCACCGCGCTCGGCGGAAACGGGCCATTTGTGCGGGACGTGGAGTTGGCTCTGCTGTCAAATGAGGCCGATATAGCGGTGCACTGCGTCAAGGACCTGCCTTATGAGATGGCGCCGGGGCTCTGCATAGCGGGCATGCCGGACGCGGCGGACCCCAGGGACTGCCTGATCCTGCGCAAGGGCGCCGGAAAACCTGAGCCCGCTGCAGGAAACAAGACGGGCTCCACCGACGGCGAAAAGATGACGCCCTCCGCCGGAGACAAGACAGCCTCCCCCGCCGGCGGCAGCGCGGCAGCATCTGTCACCGGAAAAATATTGACCATCGGCACGGGAAGCCCGCGCCGGATCAGCCAGCTGCGGGCGCTGGGAGAGCAATGGGGCACAGAGTTTGCATTTAAGGATATCCGCGGCAATGTCACGACGAGGCTGGAGAAGCTGCGCCGGGGCGAGTACGACGGAATCGTGCTCGCGAAAGCGGGACTGGACCGCATTGAGGCGGACCTGCGAGATTTTGACGTGAGGGTGCTCGAGCCGGAGGAGATGATCCCGGCAGTGGGCCAGGGAATGCTGGCCTGCGAGTGCCGAGAGTCCGATACGGAAATGAGACGGCTTCTGGACAGGATCACGCCGCCGGAGAATTACCTTCGCTATGAGATCGAGAGAGGAATTTTCTGCCGGTTTCGCTGCGACTGCCGGTCGGCGGTGGGAATTCACGCCCGGGTCGGCGGCATCGGCGCAGAGCTTTACGTGATGCAGGGCGTTTCGACACGGAGGCAGATATGACGGGAAAAGTGTGGATCACCGGCGCGGGAAGCGAGGCCGGCCTGATCACCGTGAAAGGCCTGGAGGCCCTGCGAAGGGCACAGGTCGTGGTATATGACGATCTTCTGGACCACGCGCTGCTCGGGGAAGCGCCCGAGGGGTGTGAACTGGTCTGTGTGGGAAAGAGGAAGAATGCGCACAAAAAGGAGCAGGAGGAGATCCAGGCGCTCCTGATCGACCGCGCGCGCAGGGGGCTGCAGGTCGTGCGGCTCAAGGGCGGCGACCCGACGGTCTTTGGCAGAGGCGGAGAGGAAGCGCTGGCACTGGAAGAAGCGGGCATACCCTATGAGATGATTCCCGGCGTCAGCTCCTGCATTTCGGCCCTCGAACACTTTGGAATCCCAATCACGCACAGGGGGATGGCCTCCTCTTTTACGGTGGTGACGGGACACGGAGCCGGGGAGACAGCGGAATCCTTCTCTGTTTTGGCGGGGATCAAGGGGACACTTGTGTATCTGATGGGACTGAGCAGGGCGGGAGACATCGCGGACGGGCTTCTGGAAGCCGGAATGGACCCGGAGACGCCGGCGAGCGTGCTGTCCTGTGCCTTTATGCCCGGTGAAAAGCGGGTGGACGGAAAGCTGAGTAACCTCGCGCAGATCGCGGGGGAAGTGGAAGCGCCGGCCATCCTTGTGATCGGGAAAACGGCTGCCATGCACCTTAAGTCCCCCGTGAGTGCCGCGCCTCATCAAACCGCCCTGATCGTGGGCACAAGCTCTTTTACGGAGAGAATGGCGGCCGCGCTGGAGCAGGACGGGGTCACCGCGAGGCAGTTTCCCTGTGTGGAGGTCATTGCGCATAGAGAGGAGATTCCGGGAGAAGAGGAGCTGCGCGAATTTGACTGGCTGGTGTTTACCAGCGTCAACGGCGTGCGGATCTTTCTGGAAGAGATGGCGGGACGGAGGACGGACATCCGGCGCCTTGCGCACTTAAAGATCTCCTGTATCGGGAGAGGCACGGCGGAGGAGCTGGAAAAAGCGCACCTGTATGCGGACCTGGTCCCGGGGACTTTTACCACGCGGGACCTTGCCCGGGAGCTGTGCGCGAGAGCCGGCAGAGGGAACGGCCCGGCCGGCGGCAGAGACGAAAAAATCCTGATTCTGCGCGCGGCAGAGGGCAATCCGGTACTGACAAACGAACTGAAAAATGAGAAAATCAGATATAAAGACTGTAAGATTTACCGGACGCAGTACCGGGAGCCGGAGGCGGCCTCGGAGCTGTCTTTTGGCGGCAAAACAGAGAACATGTCCTGCGATGTGATCATATTTGCAAGCGCGGGGGGAGTCCGCCTGTTCCTTGAGAAAAACAAACTTCCCTCGAAAGCGCGGCCGGTCTGCATCGGGCCGCTCACGGCGGCGCAGTTCGAGAGGATGACAGGAAAGAAAGCTGTCGTCGCCTCGGAGTGCAGCGTGGAGGGAATTCGGCAGTGTGTGAGAGAAGGGGGAAAGTGACCTGCCTGCCGATCCGGAGCCGAAGGGACCGCGCCAGGGAGACTTAAAGGGTAAGAAAATGGAGAAAAAAGAGAAGGTCAAAATTATAAATCCGACCCGGAAATTTGTAGGGGGATTTCTGCTCGGGGCTATTTTGTGCGGCATTCTGTGGGTGATCATACTCTTTATGAACATTCTCTCGACGCAGAATTTCAAATACGCCATGCAGACCTTGCAACAGGATGAGCAAACAGGCAATAAGCCCGATGATACGAGGTTCGAAGGCATTGTTAATGCCGGCGAAGAGATCGCCAGGAATCTGGACGAGGCGATGGAGGAGTACTACGAGCAGTGCCAGTGCAAGGCCGATCTGACTGCGAGAGCAAGCTATGAGACGGTCACAAGGCTCGGGGACGACGCAATAGGGAAACTCGGGAAAGGCGCGATCGTCAAAGCAGAGAACGGAGTAGTCACCATCAGCGACGGAATCAGGTCGGGGATCTGCAAATACCCGCAGATGGCTGACTCTGCCAAAGGAATGTTTGATTATATGACCTCGACCTCTGATGGAAGCAGGAGGGACGTCCTGTTTTTCAGCCGCATAAAGGGTCCCTACTATTATGTGGAGATCATTAACGGCAGAGACATGCTTGAATATCTGGATAAATATGTCAATTACGATGAAATGCTCTCTGCCATAGAGATGGCTTACAGCGTGTACATCTTCATTGTGTGTCCCGATCGGGAAAACAGCCGCTTTTTCTATAATTTGAACGGAAATCTCGTTTATTATTATGGGAAAGCCTTTTTGGACAACGGTATTTTGACAGAAAACGCGGAAGACTATGGTCTGCCCTCTGACCGGGCGGGACTCCTGGCACTCAACGGGAAGATGTTCGCTTCCGACGAAGGGGAAATGAGTTATGTGGTGCGGGAAGTGCAGGGACTGGAAAGCATCCTTGTCATTCAGACTACCAGCTCCGACGCCGTCAGGCAGGCGATCGAGGAGACGCACGCCGGCATCCAGGTGATCATGGTCCTGCTCCTGACCTTCCTTGTATGGATCACCTCTGTGTACGGGGAAATGACGAGGGGACTCATCACGGATAAGAAAAAAGAGCGCTATTCCCCGGAAAGGATAAGGCTGATCGCGTTATCCTGCGGAGTCCTCGGGGCGATCATCGTCTTTGGGACCAGCGTTTTCTTCCGCTCGCTGAACAGCATTTATATTCAGATCAATAATAATCAGGGAATGCTGAGTGTGATCGACGTCGAGCTTGAAAATAATAAAGAGTATCTGGAAAAGCGGAAAAATGCCAGGCAGACTCTTTATCTGGAGTACGCCCGGCGCGCCGCGCAGCTGATCGAGAAGGAACCCCGGCTCAATAACAAGGAAGAACTGGAGGCAATTAACAGGATCATCGGATCAGAATATATTATTCTCTTTGATTCGGAAGGGAAAGAGACCGGGTGCAGCACGGACTACATCAACATGGAGCTGGGAAGAGACGATGTGGATCATCCCGTCTCCAGTGCCGATTTCAGGCGCCTTCTCAAGGGAGTTCCCGGCATTGCGCACAGCGCCTTCAAGGATGAAGTCACGGGCAGAAAACTCGAACAGTACGGCGTTCGGATGAAAGATCCAAAAACAGGCGGCTACGGAGCGCTGATCATCGCCGTAAAACCTAAGGAGCAGACGGATCAGGAGGAAATGGACCTTCAGGTACTGAGGGGCCTCACGCCGCAGGGAATGTTCAGCTTCATCATAGACATGAGCAAAGTGGATGTCAGAAGCTCCACAAGCGAAGACTTTATGTACATGTACTATACGGGCGACCTGGGGCTGAGCAAATCCATGCTCACGGACGGAGTGGCTGATTTCGCCAGGATAGGGGGATTAAAATACTTCTGTACTTCCAAGAAGATGAGC
Source organism: Lachnospiraceae bacterium (assembly GCA_017469935.1). Taxonomy (GTDB): domain Bacteria; phylum Bacillota; class Clostridia; order Lachnospirales; family Lachnospiraceae; genus CAG-791. The sequence goes on along the minus strand of JAFUFL010000004.1, from coordinate 5,912 downwards.
AACGGAGACATAATCTACCTGTGTACTCCCAATGACATGGTTTTCAGCAAAGGCATCCGGTACGGCCTGATCTGTGCGGTCGGTTTTCTGATGGTCTTTGCGCTGGTGTTCCTCTACATGTCAATAGGATATAACAGGAAGATGATCGAGAAAGTACGGCAGCAAAATGAGAAGCCGGACCAAAAGGCGCCGGAGGACGGCGAAGCAGGAAAGAAGGACAGCCCCGCGAATCACAGCCGTCTCGCTTCCGTGCTGACGCATATCGTGGGAAATGCTACGCCGGAGAGAAGGGCCAGCGTTGCCTTTGAGATCATGGTCGCCCTGTCCTTCCTCAGAATGTTTCTGACGGTCCGCTCAGGCAATGCACCGCAGGAAAATCTCCTCTTAAACTACGTCCTCAAGGGACAGTGGAACAGGGGACTCAATATTTTCTCCCTGACGAGTATAGTGATGCTGCTCGCAGTCCTGGCTCTTGTAGTGCTGTTCGTCCGGTTCTTCATGAACATGCTGGGGAGAATGCTGAATTCCCGCGGAAAGACGATCTGCAGATTGATCTCAAACCTGATCATCTACATCTGCATCCTTGTATTTATTTACTACGCGCTGTCCTACCTGGGCGTGGACACCAACGCGATCCTGGCTTCCGTCGGAGTCATCGGTATCGGCGTCTCCATGGGCGCACGTGACCTGATTGCCGATATCTTCGCCGGCGTATCCATGATCTTCGAGGGCGAGTACCAGGTCGGCGACATTGTAAATATTGACGGCTACAGGGGAATGGTCCAGGAGGTCGGTGTCCGGAGTACCAGACTGATCGGAAGAGGCGGCAACGTCAAGGTCATCGGCAACAAGGACATAAAGAGTGTGACAAACCTCACCAAGATGAACTCCTGGGTCGCCATAACGATCAAAGTGGACGTCAACTACTCGATCAGAGACGCGGAGGAGATCATCAGCAACACGCTTCCCCAGATCGCGGCCAAGCATCACGAGATCATAAGCGGACCTTACTACAAAGGCATCCTGTCCGTGGAAATGGGCTATGCGGTGCTGTCGATCATTGCGGAGTGTTATGAAGACGATTACCACAAGGTCGAGAGGTTCCTCGTGAGAGAAGTGCTGCTCGCACTTCGAGAAAAGAATGTGCCAGTGAGATAAGAGAGGTACAGGGGCAAAGCTCACGGAGTGAGTTGCTGCGGCGTGCGCGGTCAGCCGGAAAGGCAGAGCGAGCGGCCGCGCTGCGAGTTCGTGTATATCGGAAAACGGAAAAGCCCGCATGGCTGCAAATGGCCATGCGGGCTTTGTTATGAGGGGTGATAGCCGGGCGGCTCAGATCCGAGTCGCGCCTTCGGCGACCAGGGAATAAATCTCATCGGCACTGTCTACGATCGATGTGGCGCCCAGCGCCTTCTGGTAGGAGACGGGCCGAAAGCCCCAGCTCACCATGATCAGGTCCATCCCAGTATTGCGGGCGGTGGCAATGTCGATCTCGGTGTCGCCGACGTAGACGGCGTCCGCCACATCGACGCCCAGCTTGTCCAGGATCAGGAAATTCATGTCCGGCGCGGGCTTGCGCGCGATGCCCTCCGTCTCCCCGATGGCCAGGTCAAACAGCCCGCCAAAATAGTCCTGAGCCAGCTGCGTCACAGAATTATCGGGTTTGTTGGATACCACGGCGGTTCGAAGGTCGGCGCCGCGCAGTTTCTTCAGAAGATCCGCGATCCCCGGATAAGCGCAGGTTTGGACAGCATTGTGGGCTTTGTAATAGGGCTGATAGACCTCGAGGATCCTGCACACTTCCTCCTCGTCGATGCCGGGCACCGCGCCGTTTTGGGCCGAACCGATCTGAAGGATTTCTTCCAGGCTCATGCCGGCTTCCCTGGCCAGCGCCCGCTGGATGGCCGTGTGCGCACCGCTGCCAAAAAAATGACATCCCTCTTTAGTAGTGAAGTCACTGCGGTGTCCGAACTTCGCCATGGCGTAGTTGACCGCCGCCGTCAGGTCCTTGGATGTGTCCAGGATCGTTCCGTCCATATCGAAAATCACTGCTTTATAATGCATAGTTGTCATTTCTCCGTTTCATCAGGATTCTTTCATGTAATTATTCAGCACCCCACGTCCCAAATGCTTCGCATTCGGGACTGTGGGCGTCCAGAGGCGCTCCGCGCCTTGTCCGCCCCGGAAAAAAGATCAAAAACGTTCCGGTGAGCGAGATCCCCGGCTCTTATTTTGATCTTTTTTCCGGGGTGCTGAATAATTAACATAAGAAAAGGCCGCACACGACCCTTCCGTTCGCACACAGCCCTTCTGCCGATTTAATAAAGATTTTATCTTCTGGCTTACCTTACAATATTTTTACATTTAGTGCAACTAACTTTTTTGACAATTTTAAACAAATTTAGGACCGTTTTCCCGTGAATCTGACAATTCCGTCTCAGCCCTTCGGGTGGTGGGGGTGAGCGGCGGCCTGCCTCTTGGCAGGCTCGGCTCGGCTATTAGGCATAAACTTGCTTTTTCGCTGTTTTGGCTCCCAATTTTTAATGCTCTCGTCTTGCTGATGACATAGATTAGGTTCATTTTTGGCATAAAGCATTCTTGTACCTAATCCTATAGAAAAAGTCTTCTCAAATTGATCAATTACCACGTTTTCTCAGCAACCTTTAGAATATGATTTCGCAGAATTGGCTGTTTATGCCTAATCTGCCGGAATGCTGAACGGGCCAAAGCAGTATCCGCTTTCGGCACCTGATCAACCTTCTTTCCGCTGCGCCAGAAGCCAGGCCATGATGTGCATGGCCTGCTGGAATTTGCCCACGGCGATCAACTCTTCGATCTCGTCGGGGCTGTATTTTCTTACCCGCAGGAATTCCGTGCTGTCGGTGTGCTGCTCATGTGTGCGACGACAATTCTTAGCTCTGTAAATATAAGCGTAGTTGTCCGCCATCGTGGCGGCGGAAGGGACGGTGATGAGATGCTCCCACTCGTCGCTGCTGTAGCCGGTCTCTTCCTCGAGTTCGCGCTTGGCGGCGGCCAGCGCGTCCTCCCTGGTAGTTATGGTGTCTGCTTTGGTGATGTACTCCCTGCCGTTTTCGCATTCGATGCCGCCGGCCACAAATTCTGTGGTCACTTCACCGATGCCGTGGCGGTACTGGCGCACGCAGAGATACCTGCCATCCTCGTCGGAGGCGACGATCACGACGTAGCTGCGCCGACTGTAATTGTAGTAAGGAGAGAATGTAGTTCCGTTCGGGAAGCGGTACTCGACCTTGCGCAGGTCGATCCATTTGTCCTGAATGACATGTTCGACGCTGACGGGTTCCCAGATCAGGTCGGCGTCACGGAGGTCAGCTGGCTTATTAGTCTCTTTGTTGTCCATTTTTTCTACCTCAATGCCTTTGAACTCAGGCGGGAGAAAAACCCCGACTGAGTTAAATGATGCACACGCGTGCGGAAAGGAAGGAGCTGTCCGAAGGGCAGCCCGCACGCGGCGCAGCGGCTCGCTCTGCGAGCCTTGAATGAAATACCAGCCTATCATAGCATAAGAAATATTTTTTTTCAGAAATTTGTAACTCTAAGTTTCAGCTAAGCTTGCCGAACTATACTTCTTTACATACCGAACGGAAAACGGTATGAAGAAGTTCTCCGAAAAAGGCACAAAGAATAGCGAGGTAGATAGAAATGAAGAGAGAGAACAAAATGAAGAAAGAAAACAAGACTATGATAAAGAAGACAACAGCAATGGTGGCAGCGAGCCTGATGATCATGAGCCTGGTGCTCGGCGGATGCGGCAGCACAGGTGCGGCGACATCGACGGAAACCACCGCGGTCGAGGCGGAAGCGCAGAGTGATGCAGAGCAGACCGAGGCGGCACAGGCCGAGACAGAGACCGGCGCGGCACAGGCCGAGACAGAGGCGCAGACCGATGCGTCAAAGGATGCCGCAGAAGCGCAGAAGGATGCCGCACAGACCGACACGGCAGCCGCTTCCTCCAGCACGGCGAAGATCCCGTCAAAAGAGGAGATCGAGATCAGCGAAACTTACGAGAACAGCACAGACGAAGAGCACGCGATCACGGCGGACGGAGAAGAAGCTTCTTACTCCAACGTCGCTGTCGTCAAGACAGGAGAGGCCTCCGGCGATGAAGCGGATTTCTACGGAGCCAACGCGGCAGTCTTTGCGACAAACGGGGCGACGCTGACGCTGAGCGAGATCACGGTTGACACCGACGGTACCCATGCAAACGGCGTATTCAGCTATGGGGAAGGGACGACGGTCAACATCTCCGATTCTGTGATCGAGACCTCCGGCAATTGCTCCGGCGGCCTGATGACGACGGGAGGCGGCACGATGAATGCCTCCAACCTCCTGATCCACACTACCGGCAACAGCTCTGCGGCGATTCGTTCCGACAGAGGCGGCGGCACCGTGAATGTGACGGGCGGAAGCTATACAACTGAGGGAACCGGTTCTCCGGTCATCTACTCCACGGCAGATATCACGGTCAGTGACGCGCAGATGGAATCCACGGCTTCTCAGGGCGTAGTCGTAGAAGGCCAAAATTCTGTCACACTCAACAATGTGACTCTTACAGCCAGCAATGTGAAAAAGAACGGTGACAAATCCGACTGGTACCAGGCGGTCATGATCTATCAGTCCATGTCCGGCGACGCAGATGAGGGCCTTGCCTCTTTTGCCATGAACGGCGGGACATTGACGAACCTTAACGGCGATGTATTTTTTGTCAACAATACGACCGCGACCATCGACCTGACAGGGGCGGCTATTGTAAACGAAGATGAGGAAGGCGTATTTCTGAGAGCAGCCGCAGCAGGCTGGGGAAGTGAAGGCAGCAACGGCGGCCATGTGACGATGACGGCGTCGCAGCAGACCATTGACGGCGATATGATCGTGGACGAAGTCTCTTCGTTGAACCTGTACCTCAAGGAAAGCAGCAGCTTCAGCGGCGCGATCAACAGTGACGGACAGGCCGCCGACGTCTATGTGGAGATTGAGGACGGATCTACTTGGACTTTGACCGGTGACAGCTATATCACGAGCCTGACCTGCAGCGCGGGCAGCATAAATCTGAACGGCCACAAGCTGTATGTAAACGGCGAGGAGTATACGGAAGGCACGGCTTCGGAAGGCGAGGCCATCGCGATGGAGACAAGTTCCGGCTCTTCTCACGGTGACGGCGGCCAGGGTGGAAGCGGCCATGGAGACGGGAGCACCCCTCCCGAGAAGCCGAGCGGTGACGGAAGTGGCCATGGAGACGGGAGTACCCCTCCCGAGAAGCCGAGCGGAGACGGAAGCGGCCATGGAGACGGGAGCACCCCTCCCGAGAAGCCGAGCGGTGACGGAAGTGAGCCGCCCGCAAAGCCTGAGTAATCAACTCATAGATCAACACACAGAACGAAAAGGCAGTGCCGCCGGGTGCGTCCCGGCGGCCGGCTTTGTTTAGAGGTGCCGGCGGCACTGACTAGTGACACAACCCTTTTGGACATGCTATTATTACTTCAGAACATACCGTCATTTGCTGTGACGAAAATGGTACGTTCCTGCCACCGGAAGGCCGGTGCAGGGAAAGGAGTTGTGATGACAAATAATAAGTATTTCTGGATCCTTGTCGGGTTTATATTGATTATGCAGATTCCGATTTTTCTTATGATGAAGTAAATGTAACTATTCAGGACGGGATCAGGAGGCGTGAGAAGGGCGCAGCGGATCGCTCCGCGAGCCTTGAATAGGTGGCAGGATTCCCACTGAAACAGATAGGTAGTTGCGAAACTCGTTCCGCGAGCGGACGCTGCTGACTAAACGGGTCAAAAAATCGGTTCTACCGACTTTGCCCAGCCGTGATATGCGGGAAGCCCTGCAGGCTATGCGGAAATCAACCTCAGGGATCAGAAATT
>JAFUFL010000085.1 GCA_017469935.1 Lachnospiraceae bacterium | reverse complement strand
GTGAAGCCCCCCTCAAGATGAGACATCACAAGACCCCTTGAAGAGTACAAGGTAGATAGGCGTGAGGTGTAAGTGCGGCAACGCATTCAGCTGACACGTACTAATAGGTCGGAAGCTTATCCTTAAGTTCTTGGAAAGAGCGAAAGCTCTTCGGTGTTCAGTTTTGAAGGTACAGAGTATTTTGCCTTGATAGCTCAATGGTAGAGCACGCGGCTGTTAACCGCGGTGTTGCAGGTTCGAGCCCTGCTCGGGGCGCTTGAGACAGCAGGTTTTCTGCTGTCTTTTCTTTTATCGGTGTGCAGTAAATCCATCGCAGGCAGGCGTATGCTGCGGCAGTTAACGGGAAATCCGCAGACGACGATCAATGATCAATCCACATGGTCGATTAATGATAAATGCGGTTGCTAACGGCGATGAATTCTGCTATACTGGATAAGCTGAAGAGGCATATAAGGCTCCGTGGTCAAGCGGTCAAGACATCGCCCTTTCACGGCGGTAACACGGGTTCGATTCCCGTCGGAGTCATAAACAGTAAATGCTGTGCATTAACTGTTGAGCTTCCTGAGGAAGATCAAATTGTTGAAGGTCGGATTTACAGAACGTAAATCAGCCTGTTATGGACCCTTAGCTCAGTTGGTTAGAGCTCCCGGCTCATAACCGGTCGGTCCTGGGTTCGAGTCCCCGAGGGTCCACTTAGCCTTGAACGGCTTTGAGAGCGGCGGTTTATGACCGCCGCTCAGTACATCAATAAAGGCTGTTGTCTGGACAGTCTTATTTATACGGCTTGCCGGCATGGCGGAATTGGCAGACGCGCGGGACTTAAAATCCCGTTCCCGCAAGGGAGTGCGGGTTCGACCCCCGCTGCCGGCAGATATGAAATGAACTTGCTGATGAGGCAGGTTCTTTTTTTTGCCTTTTTCCGGCTCTTGATATGATACAATTGAAGAGACGGACCTACGCAAATCTGAATGAGTTTTGGCACGAGGTTGGAATGAATAAAAAACTGTATCCGGCAGCAATCGCGGCAGTTGTGCTGTGCGCACTGCTGGCCTTCACAATAGTACATAATACAGCGGCCTATTCCGGGAACGGGGAGCAGACCGCGCACGCACAGGAGTCGGCGGAAGGAGCCGAAGGGTCTGATCAGCAGGCGGCGCAGGAGTCGGCGGAAGGAGCCGAAGGGTCTGATCAGCAGGCGGCACAGGAGTCGGCGGAAGGAGCCGAAGGGTCCGACCAGCAGGCAGGGCAGTCGGAGCCGCCCGAAGACAGCGAAGCTGCTCCTGCGCAGGATTTGTCCGAAACGGACAGTCCTCTGTCGGTCACCGAGACGGAGGAGTACACAGAAAAGATCCTTAAGGTCGTAGGGGCCGCCTCGGAGGAGCAGACGGCGGCCGTGCGGTTTTACAAGGAGAGTCCCAATGTGCCGTATATGGGGATCGGGGAATATTTTGACCTGATGCTCGGCGGCGGGCTGACAGTGAAGGCGGACGGCGACGGCGTCTATACCCTGACCAACGCCGCGGGCGCGCAGGCGGTCGTCGATATCGGGAAGGGGACGGTGTCGGCGCAGGATATGCCGGCCTTTGAGAACTATTTTGACGAAGCGCGGGAAGGGAAAGCGGGATCCTTCAAGGACAGCGACGCGCCCTATCTGCGCCTGCGCGAGGTGGTGTACGAGGACGAGCCGACCCCGGTCGTGTTCGAGCTGGGAAAGCTCGGGATCGCGCTGCACGCGGATGAGGACGAGGTGTGGTTTCCGGTCGCGATCCTGTCGTCCTGGCTGACCGATATCGCGCAGAATCTGGTGGTCTGCAACGGGGACCGTCTGTACGTATGCCGCGAGAAGTCGGCCTATGAGATGGACAACGGGTACTTTAATACGGAATATTTTGACAAAATATTGACCGGAAGCGAGAGAGCGGAGGACCTGGCCGCGTACAGCTACGCGGAGCTGGGGTTCATCTTCCGGTACATGTACGGGTACCCCGGGCGGAGCGAGCTCGATCCGGAGATCCTGCGCGGAGAGGGATTCGACGAGGCGCTGGAGGCTTTGGGAGAGGAAGGGCAGGCGCTGAGAGGGGAGCTTTCGTCTCGGGACTTTAAAGATTTCTGGTTTGCCATGTTCAAACTCTCGGACGGACCCATGGAGGACGGGCACAACAACACGACTCTTTCCATCGGGGTGGTCGACGCGGACCAGACGGACCGGTACAAGGATTTCAGGACTTATACCTGGTCCAAATTTGACAACCTTGAGATGTCGGAATTTGTCAAAAATCTGAGCGCGGCCAGTGGCGGGATCTACAGCGTTCGCCCCGAGGAGCTCTCGACGAACAGATATTACAAATGCGGCGATACGGCGGTGATCCTTTTAAATGGATTTACGGTGGATGCGCAGGGATGGAATTCGTATTACAGCGGCGGGGGAGAGCTTCCCGAGGACACCATGGGAGTGGCCGCGAGAGGGCTGAAGAAAGCTTCTGAGGATGAGGGGATCAGGAATGTCGTGTTCGATCTCAGCACGAATCCCGGAGGGTATTCCGATGCGGCTATGGGCGTGCTCTCGCTGATGACGGGGCGCGACTATCTGAACGGATATAATGAACAGAGCCGGCAGGCGTTCAAGGTCTATTTTGACGTGGACAGGAACCTGGACGGAGAGATCAACGAAGAGGACGACAAGGTCAATTACGACTTCAACTACGCGGTCATGACGAGCGGTGCGTCTTTCTCCTGCGGGAATATGTTCCCCTTCCTTGTGAAGGAGGAGGGCGGCATGGTGATCGGAGAGCGGTCGGGAGGCGGCAGCTGCAGCATCCAGAAGGCAGCTCTGAGCGAGGGATTCGAGATCTCCGTTTCGGGGTGCAAGTTCAAACTGGCGGACGGGGGCAGATCGGATTTCGAGCAGGGCGTCACGCCGGATATCCCGCTGGAAGTCGGGGTGAAGAAGGAAATTAATGAGATCACCGGGGAAGTCATGGAGAGCCCGGATTATTCGGCCTTCGGCGACCTGGACGGGGTCTGCCGGACGGTGAGCGGGTATTTTCAGTGACGGTTTCGGCGGTGCTTCGGTGATGGTTTCGATGAATGTTTCGGTGATGGTTTCGAGATTTTTCAGTGACGGACAGTATAATCCGGGTCATGGATCTCCGAAGCGTCCCGCACAGCGGGGCGCTCCGTGAGCTTTGAACATAAACAGGTTACTAAAACAGTTGTAAAAGAGGAGGTTAGCATGAAATTTCCCGAGAACTTTTTGTGGGGCGGCGCGGTGGCTGCCAATCAGTGTGAAGGCGCTTATCTGGAGGACGGCAAAGGACTGAGCGTGCCGGACCTTTTGCTGGGGGGAGATGTAAATACGCCCAGGACTTTTTTGCCCAAGACGGATCCGAAGGCGTTTTATCCCAGCCACGAGGCCATTGATTTCTATCATCGGTACAAAGAGGACATCGCGCTGTTTGCGGAGATGGGGTTCAAGTGCTTTCGGCTGTCCATTAACTGGGGCAGAATTTTCCCGAACGGGGATGACAAGGAGCCCAATGAGGCGGGACTGGCTTTCTATGACAAGGTGTTCGATGAGTGCAAAAAGTACGGAATCGAGCCTCTGGTGACGCTGTGCCACTATGAGATTCCGTGGAATATCGTGACCAAATACCAGGGCTTTTATTCCAGAGAGACGATTAATCTCTTCCTGCGCTATGCGGAGGCGGTCTTCCGGCGCTACAAGGATAAGGTCAAATACTGGCTGACCTTCAATGAGATCAACATCCCTTGCATGGGAGAGGGCGGCATCGGCAACCTGTACGGCCTGGGCCTGATGGATGAGCGGGATATTGGCGCCGATCACAGGATTCCGCTCACAGAGCTGCGTGGCGACGTGCAGAAGACTTTTACGGCGCTGCACCACGAGTTCGTGGCGTCGGCACTGGCGGTCAAGATGGGGCACGAGATCAATCCCGACTTTGTGATCGGCAACATGATCTGCCATGTCACGGTCTATCCGCTGACGCCCAATCCCAAGGACGTTCTCGCGGCGCAGAAGGAGGACAATATCAGGAATAATCTCTGCGGAGATGTGCAGGTGCGCGGCGAGTATCCGGACTTCGCTTTCCGCTTCTTTAAGGAGAACGGGATCGATCCCTCCTTCATCACTGAGGAGGACAAGGACATTCTCAAGGAGGGGACTGTGGACATGTACACCTTCTCCTATTACCAGTCCGGGTGCGTCACGGAGGACCCTGATGCCGAGACGACGGCCGGAAATATGATCAAGACGGGAAAGAACCCTTACCTGAAGGCCTCCGACTGGGGCTGGCAGATCGATCCTGACGGGCTCCGCTATACTTTGAATCTTCTGCACGATCGTTACCCGAAAACGCCTCTGATGGTCGTTGAGAACGGTTTTGGGGCCTTTGACAAGGTGGAAGAGGATGGCTCCATCCATGATCCTTACAGGATTGCTTACTTCAGGGAGCACATCAAGGCGATGGGAGAGGCGGTGGAAGACGGCGTTCCGCTCATCGGCTACACCACCTGGGGGCCGATCGACCTGGTGTCGGCGGGCACCGGACAGTATGCCAAGAGATATGGATTTATCTATGTGGACAGGCATGATGACGGTACGGGCGACTTCTCCAGAAGCAGGAAGGATTCGTTCTACTGGTATAAGAAGGTGATTGAGTCGAGAGGGGAAGAGCTGTGACATGGGGACGTATCTTCTGACACATTTGTTAAGTGAAAAAGAGGACGGCCGGCGCC
>JAFUFL010000036.1 GCA_017469935.1 Lachnospiraceae bacterium | reverse complement strand
TTCTATCTGTTTCTGCAGGACGAACAGAGCTATCACGAAGCCGCCGCATTCCTGGTGATCGGCATGACGGTATTCCTGGCGATCTCCGTCTTCTTCCCCAACATCCTGCTGCTGAGGCCGGAGACGATGCCCAGACACAATTTCTTTACCTATCTGTGTGAGAGGCTGTACGCGATCGACACACCCACAAATGTGACGCCGAGCATTCACGTTTACAATTCCCTGTGCGTGATGATCGCCGTGTGGAAGACAGATGCCGGGCTTGTGAGGGCAAGAGCGAGCAAGATATTCATGACCTTCTTCGGTTTCCTGATCATCCTGTCGACGATGTTCCTCAAACAGCACTCTTTCTCGGATGTACTGATCGCCACGGGATTTGCTCTCTTCTCCTACATTCTCGTCTACAGGATGGGATTTGTGTTTGTAGGAAACAAGAGGCGCCGGGTAATCTACGAATCCGTATTTGAACACTGAAAACCTGAATAGTTACAAAAAATGATATTGCTTCGCACCCCGTGTGCGATGAAAAGGCCGCCGGCCGGGAACTCATTCCCGGCCGGCGGCCTTTCATTCATTCATTCAGTTCTGTGCCGCGACGGTATTCTCTGTGCCGTTCTGCGCCTTCTCTGTATTTTCCACATTGGATGTGTACCCTTCACTCATGATCATCTCGATCCTCGCGGTGTTGGTCTTAACACTCGCGTCGTCGGGCCACATGATGTACAGCGGCGTGCTGCCCGCGGAATAGGTGGTCTCCAGGGCGCTTTCTCCCTGCTCGGCCGTCTGCTTGAGGATCTGCCAGCTTGCATTGTCCGTCAGCTGCATGTTGACCAGCTCGGCGATCTTTTCCTGCGGCATATTGAGCTGGAAGAATCCGTCCAGACTGTCCAGGATCTCCGCATAATGCGGCAGGATCGCGGGCGAGAGGAGCTTTTCGATCAGTGCCTTGAGGACCTGCTCCTGGTTGCGTCCGCGCTGGTTATCGCCGTCCGCGAAGCTGTATCTCTCGCGGCAGAACGCGAGCACCTGGTCGCCGAACATGTCGTGCCATCCCTTGTCGAAATGGTATTCGTCCGTGTAGCAGTCAAACGGATACTCGACATAGACGTCGAGGCCGTCCATAGCGTCCACCAGCTTGATCAGTGTATCGAAGTTGACGCGGACGAAATAGGTGATATCGATGCCGTACAGCTCTTCGAGCGTTCTCATCGAGGCGTCGACGCCGTAGATTCCGGCGTGTGTGAGCTTATCTCTTACGCCGTCCGATACCCCGGGAATCGGGACAAAATAGTCACGGGGCGTGGACGTCAGAAGAACCTTTTTCGTCTTAGGGTTGACTGTCACGATGATGTTGACGTCGCTTCGGCTGGTCTGGGAGATGTCGCCGTAGACATCGATACCGCTGATCAGCACGTTGAAGGGCTCGCCCACATCAACGCTCTCTTTCTCGATGCTGGTCTGGATTCCGTACTGGTAGAGCACTCTGACCTGGTCTTCGTACTCTTCGTTTTCGAGGGATTCCGCTATGATGGAAGTATAAGCCTTATTATAGATCGCGGCGTCCACTTTTCCGTCAAGCAGCGCCCTGGCGACTTCTATATCGCTGCTGTACTCCTCCACCTTGATCTTGGAGGAGAGAGCTCCCTCGATGTCAGTGATCATCTCCTCGCTTCCGCCGGAGGCCTTATGAAGGCCGTATTTATAATCCTTGGCGTCCTTAAGATCCTTGGCGGGATCGTCCGCCCTTACGACCACGACCATGTTGTCTGTCTTAAGCGCTTTCTCACCGCCCGAGATCAGTCCGATCGTCCTGTTGAAATAGTTGGTAAATACAAGGATAAACAGGATCGCGATAATGCTGATCCCGGTTCCCGCCAGCCGGACTTTTCTGTTCCTCTTGAGGTTCATCGCAAATGTGATCGCCGCAAGCACGGTGAGCCCGATAAAGATCAGTACAATGTATTTCCAGGGGAGCATTCCCGTTCTTCCGATCGTAACGATCATGACCAGAGACAGAAGCGCCTGTATGATAAAGGCTACTCTTCCGCTTATCCGGATATATCTGTTAATCTTCCTCTGCTGCGCTTTCTTCTTGCTGACAGCTCTCTTCTTTCTGGGAGGCCTCGTCTTCTGCGGGGTCACCTTACTACTGCTCATTCTCAATAACTCCTTAATTTCGGACAAATAATACATCAAAAGAAAATATCTTAATTAAGATACTCCATTTGTTTGACAAATGCAACGATTATCAGTCTTTTGACGCGTTCATCCGCGCAGATTTCTCTATACAGGCGCCTGTTCCCTCCATTACCGCGCTTCGCAGACCCCTTTCCTCGAGAACTCTGACCGCCTCGATCGTCGTCCCCGCCGGCGATGTGACCATGTCCTTGAGTTCCCCGGGATGCTTTCCGGTATCCAGCATCATCTTCGCGCTGCCCAGTACCGCCTGCCCGACGAATCTGTAGGCCTTGGCCCTGGGCATGCCGGCCAGGACCGCGGCGTCCGCCATGGCTTCCATGAACATGAACACATAGGCCGGGGAGCTTCCGCTCACGCCGGTCACCGCATCAAACAGGTTTTCGGGAACGACCTCAAACAGTCCGAACGTCCTGCACAGGTCGCCTGCGATCTCCATCTCTTCGCCGCTCACCGCTTCGCTGCAGCAGGCGGCCGTCATGCCGGCGCCCACAAGAGCCGGCGTGTTGGGCATGAGCCGCACGATGCGCACCTTCTCTCCCAGCATCTTCTTGAAATAGGCGATGCTGCGGCCCGCCACGATACTGACCACAAGCTGGTCCTCGCGGATCACGTCCCGGATCTCCTCGAGCACGCCGTCCAGGAACTGCGGTTTTACCGACAGAAAGAGGATGGACGCATTCCGCGCCACTTCGCGGTTGTCCGTAGTCATCTCTATGGAGTAGTGCTCCCTCGCGCGCTCCGCGCTTTGCCGCGACCGGCACGACCCTATGATATCCGCCGGCTTCGCCTTGCCGCTTCTCAGGATCCCGCCGATCATGGCTCCTGCCATATTTCCTGTGCCGATAAAACCTAATTTCTTCATTCTGCCTCCTGTGCTATGTATTCGTTCTTGCCTATCGTTCCCGACAGGGGTAATCTACTAATCAAGTGAACACAACGGAAAGTGTACACAAGTCAAAATACAGATAGAAATCTACTGCCAGGTAACCATATGCATATGTCAACTATACGCCTCACTGATGAACACCGGTGCCGCATTTTATACAAATTTCGCGGTTTCTCACTGTTTTGCCTGCTCCTTGCCGCCGCCATCCTGCTCGCTTCCTGCGGAGGATCGCCGCACTCGCAGGGAAAACGGCAGGCCTGTGAGAATCTCGCCTCTTATGAGATTCCTCTCTCCTCCGGCCAGGGGGCCCTCTATGAGATCACCGCGCCGTGCCGCCCCGCGGAGGGAAAGACTCTCTGCTGCGCCGGGATGTACGACGAGACTCATATTCTCCTTCTGGAGGGAGAGAAAGCGCAGGACGGGACCGCTTCGGGTTATTCCGTGCAGCTCCTCGATCTCACCGATTTCAACAGGAAGGAACTTTGTACCTTCTCGATAGAAGAAGTTCCGGGAAGCGGCAGCTCCTCACAGCTCAGTTTCCTCTCGGCCGACCCTCTGATCCTTCACGACGCAGGGAGCGGCATTCTGTACAGGCCCGGCAGCAGCCCCGAGGCGGTCGTCCTTCCCGCCTACCTCAGAGACAGCCAGCCTTACTGGCTTGACGGCCGTCTGCTTCTCTCCTCCGACCGAGGCATTCTATATGAAATCACGGAAAACGGCGGGCTTTCTGTCACATGGACTCTCCCTTGTGAATACGGTGCCTTCACGCCGGTCGTGAGCGGAGCAGAAGGCAAGCTCACTTTTTCCACCTATTCCAGGCGCGATCCGTCCCTGCAGGTCTACGTGGATGTCGACCCGGCCGGCGGCGAGAGCGACTATTATCTCTCCGACATAAATCCGTCCAGGTTTTCCGTCTGTTCGGACGGACTCCTTCTGGGTTCCACATTCCGGACAAAGCCCGCCGTCTCCGTCTGTTCCCCTTCGGCCCATGTCAAAAAAGAGATGACCCTGCCGGATGACATAATCGCCCTTCTGAGCGCGGAGGACGCCGCGCCGGAGCCGGACAGCACCGCTGACGCCGCGCCGGATTCCGAAAACACACAGAATTCCTTCCTGGCCTTTTCCACCTGTCCCCTGTCTCTGAGCGAGGACTGGTGCTTATGGCTCCTGAGCGATGAAGAAGGCCGTCCGGTGCACTTGTACCTGTGGGACACCGCTCCCTGCAAAGGCGAAAAGTGGGAGGGGCCCTCGATTTCCGAGTACGCCGCGCCGGAAACCGTCGACTACGGTGATCTGACGAAAAGAGCCGAGGCCCTGGAAGACAAATACGGCATCCGCGTCCTGATCGGCGCCAATGTCCCCGCAGAATTTGCGGATTACAGCGCGCAGCCGTTCGAGGAGCCGGCTGCGATCGACGGCTCCCTGTCCGTTCTGGAAAATGTTCTCTCCTATTATCCGGACAACTACTTTAAGGCCCTCAAAGGAACGTACTACAGAGAGATCGCCTTCTACCTGACGGGCACGCTCAGCCCTCTGAACGCGCAGACCAATATTTCCAATGCCGGCGCCTTTGCCACGGAGTCCAACGGAACCATGCAGCTCGCCTTCGATCTTTACGATGACCTGAGCCCCGACACGGTGATCCATGAGCTGACGCATGCGGCCGACTATCGTTTCGCGGGGGAAGGATCCCTGGACGAGGAGGCCTGGAACCGCCTGAATCCGGAAGGTTTCTCCTACTATTACGCCTACATCGACGAGACCGGCGAGAGCTATGAGTACTCCGGAAGCCTCGACCACACGGCCATGGGAGGCTCTGCCCCCGGAGACGTCTGGTTTATCGACCCCTACAGCAAGACCTTTCCCATGGAGGACAGGGCCCGCCTGATGG
This sequence comes from Lachnospiraceae bacterium, assembly GCA_017469935.1. GTDB lineage: Bacteria > Bacillota > Clostridia > Lachnospirales > Lachnospiraceae > CAG-791. The sequence goes on along the minus strand of JAFUFL010000036.1, from coordinate 48,761 downwards.
AGAATCTTCTGTCCGGAAAGTCCCCGTACGAGGAGTGTTTTGCCGGCCGCCACGTGCAGGAAAAGCTGACCTTCTATTTCCGTTTTCTCAGGGAGACCCTGGGCGACGATTCCTGGCCGCAGCAGACGGCCTGGGAAGAAGCGCTCTCAAAGTTCGCGGAGTGAGGAATTCTCACGCGAGACGCGAGGCGGCTGCCCGCAGGACAAGAACTCCTTTTCGCGTGTGCCGCCTGCGGGGACCGGCGTGCTCACCCCAGCTTCTCGATGGCCTGCGCCACGGAGAGAACGATCTCGTCCGCCGCTTCCCTCAGTTTCTGAGGAGCGTCCGGGAAAGTAAATCCGACGTCGGAAGCCTGAAGGAGCGGCAGGTCATTGTAAGAATCTCCGATCCCGCCCAGCTTATCGATCCCGAAGTGCTCCTTGACTTTGGCGGCTCCTGTCCCTTTGGAACAGCCTGCCGCTACGACGTCCACATTTCTCACATTCTGATACGGCGCGGCATAAGCGCCGTATTTTTCTTTGATGGCCAGGGCGGCCTCTGCTGCCGCCTTCTCGTCTTTAAAGCGCATGGAGATGCCGTAGATGGCATCCTGCGGCAGCTCCGCAAACTCTTTTATGCAGATCTGAAGGGGATATTCGGCTTTTCCCAAGGTATAGACTTTTCCGCCCGCGTGGACGACCATCACGGCCTCGCTGTCGAAGTCCTTCATGATTGCCTGCGTCGTCTGCGGCGAAAGAGCGTGGCTGTCCAGTATATTGCCACTTCCGTCAACGATGAGCGCGCCGCTCACCGAGATGATGAAATCGGGATGCATAAAGCTCCCCACCGTGTCCAGAATGCTGTCGGGGGACCTGCCCGTGCAGATCCCGAAGCATCCGCCCCTCTTCTGGTAAAAGAGAATCTCAAAGATATCCTGTGCCTTGAACCTCTCTTCGGTGTCCATAAAGAACAGCGTGTTGTCAAAATCACTTGCAAGTGCAGTTTTCAAATTCTTCTCCTTATATGTCGTCCTGTGTATCCTGCGGCATCATCACCTTCTCCAGGACCAGCTTGATGGCCTCGGGCTCCACCGGTTTGGCGATATAGGCGTTCATCCCCGCGCTGCGGGCTCTCTCCATGTCCTCTTCAAACGCGTTCGCCGTCATCGCGATGATCGGAAGCCGGGCGTGCTCGTTGTCATGCATTTTCCTTATGCTTCTGGCCGCCTCATAGCCGTCGATGCCCGGCATCTGGATGTCCATCAGCACGGCGTCAAAATATCCCCGGTCGGATCTTCGGATCATATTGATCGAGGTCTCTCCGTCCTCTGCCGTCTCGACCAGATACCCCTCATCTTCAAGCAGTTCCTTGGCGATCTCGCGGTTGAGCGCATTATCTTCCACGACCAGGATCCTGGTCTCGCTCTTTTTCTTCTTTACGGGCGCGTCCGCCGCCTTGCTGAACACCGCGTAGCGGGAGGACGATGCCTCTCTCCCTGCGCCCTCGGGTTGTATGTCCGCCGCCTGCGTCTCGCCGCTCTCCCTGCTCTTGTAGCGCATAGCGAGGTTCACGGTGACTACGGACCCTCTTCCCTGCCGGCTGTCTATCGTCATGGAGCCGCCCATGGAATCCACGATTCCCTTACAGATCGACATGCCCAGGCCGCTTCCCATCACTTTGCTGACAGTGGAATTGTTCTCTCTCTCAAAGGGCTCGAAGATGCGCTTCTGGAATTCCTTGCTCATTCCGATGCCCGTATCGCTTATGACGAACTCCAGGGCAAAATACCCGACGGGAGCTCCGATTCCCTCTGCGAGCGACAGGCGGACCCTGCCCTGCCTGGGGGTATATTTGACCGCGTTGCTCAGAAGGTTCAGCAGAAGCTGCGTGACCCTGAGCTTGTCGCAGAGCACATAATCCGGGATGTTTTCGGCGACGCGGAATTCGTACTCATGCCTGTGAGATAATATTTCCGGTTTGATCAGGTCCGTCACTTCCTGCACGATCTCCCGGATATCGACCCAGGTCTCCTCGAGCACCATTCTTCCGCTCTCGATGCGGCTCATGTCCAGAACGTTGTTGATCAGCTGCAGCAGATGGTTGCTGGATGCGATGATCTTGTTCAGGCTGTCCATGACCCTGTCCGGATCGTCCGAATGCGCGCGGGCGATATTGGCAAACCCTATGATCGCGTTCATTGGCGTTCGGATGTCGTGGGACATATTGGACAGGAAGGTGTTCTTGGCGTCAGCCGCGTGCCTGGCCTGTTCCAGGGCGTCCTCCAGAAGTCTCCTCTTTCGGAGCTCTTCCTGCCTCTCCTCCTCAATGTTGGCAAATCCCAGCAGAATCTGTATGTTCCTGCCGCTGCCGATCCTGACGCATTTAACCAGATAGTACTGCGGGAAAGCCGAATTTCCGGCCCGGAAGGAGAAAGAAAAACCGTTTTTCTTCTCCAGTGTCTTCCGGATCGAGTCAATGCTGAGAAGCCGGATGAAATTCTCCCGGTCCTGCCCGTAGACCCCTTTGTAGGCGAAAGCTTCTATGGAATCGGAATAACTGGGCAGGAATATGCTGCTGTACTTGGTCATGAGCCTGTCCTGACGCCTGTAAATGTCGTAGGAGTCCGTCTCCAGATCCACGAAATAGACCGATTCATAGTCGCCGGTCAGTCCCATGATCAGGTCCAGGCGCCTTGTATTCTCGAACTCGATTTTCTTGCGCTCCGTGATATCGCGTATGATGATCACGGCCATAATGTCGCCGGTCAACTCGTTCTTGGACAGCGCGATGATCTCCCGGAGCCAGATACGGTTTCCGAACTTGTCCTGCACCATGTATTCGATCCAGGGATCTCTCTCCCCCATCCCATACATAGTGATCAGGTTCTCTCTTTTCACCAGTTCCCGGAACTGCTCCGCGTTGTCGGACAGGATCCTCGTGGCCCAATACTCCGTATAGCTGTCAAAATCTCCGGGTATTTCGAAGCCCCTGTCAGTGTAGTACAGGTCTTCATTCCGGTTGATGTAGGAGATCACTTTATTACGGGTGACATTGATCTCAAATGTGGAGATAGAATCGAAGGCCAGGACGCCTTTGATCACCTTTTCTCTCTCCTCGTTCAGCTTGCGCTCCGCAGGCGACGTGAATATAGTGTGACCTTCTTTCAGGATCTTCTCGTTCTCCGCCATCTGCCCCTTTTCCTCTTTGGGAATGCAGGCAAATACTTTGACGGGAACGCCGCTCTGCTTTTCCAGGATGCGGTTCTCCACCTTCATCCATCTCCCGTCCTTCATCTGATAGGAGAGCGTAAAGCTGTTTCGGTCCGCCAGCACCTTCCGGATGTTCTCAATACTGCCCATCATCTCGCGCCATGCGCTGTACTCCGGTTCCAGCATGCTGTAACTGTAGATCCTGTTGAATTCGGAATATTTCTTCTGTTTTACAGGATCCTCCCTGTTCTCCCCCTCGGCCTCCAGTATTTTGACGATCGTGTCCTTCTCGAGATCGATCAAATAAATGCGGCAGTAGTTGTCCAGAAAAGACTGCAATAACTCATCTTTGTATTTATCGATCATCATCTCTCCTCCGCGCTCCCATCAGGAGATCAATAGTCGACTTTCATCAGGCACAGGCCCTGTGCGGGCGCCGTAAAGCCCGCTTTGCTCCGGTCCCTGGCCTCAATGATCTTCGAGATGTCCTCCGGCTCTTTTTTGCCCAGTCCCACTTCCAGAAGAGTCCCCGTCATGATCCGGACCATATTCTGGAGAAATCCGTTGCCGTGATAATAGAATCTGATATAATTGCCGCTCTGCTCGATCCGGATCACATCCACGACCCGGACGGTCGACTTCTTCATCTTGGCATTGCCGCAGAAGCTCTTGTAGTCATGCATGCCGGTCAGGTACTCGGCGGCATCCCGCATGCGCGCAAGGTCCGGCTGCCGGTCCAGAACGGTCACATAGCGCCTGTCAAAGACCGGTTTGGTCTTCCCGTACCAGCAGGTGTAGCGATAGGTCTTGCCGATGGCCTTAAAGCGGCTGTGGAAGCGCTCCGCGGCCAGCTTCACACTGTTGACGCTGATGTCGTCCGGGAGGTACCGGTTCATGTAGTCCTGCACCTCCTCCTCGGACTTGTCCGTATCGAGGAGTACGTTGCAGGTCATGGCCCTCGCGTGCACGCCCGCGTCCGTTCTCCCCGCGCCGATCACGGTCACGGACTCCCCTTCGGGGAGCTCCAGCATCTGGCTGAGCACTTTTTCCAGCTTCCCCTGAATGGTCATCTCTGTGTCCGGCTGATGTTCCCAGCCAAAATAGCGCGTCCCGTCATAACTTACGACCATTTTGAAATTTTTCAACTGTGCCCCTCCTTTCGCTGCCGTCTCGGGCGCCCGCAGTCCTGAATGCGTCGCATCGGGATGCAGGGTGCTGAATTATTACTGATACTTTTTCTTTAGCAGTGAGAACAGCCTGTCCGCCTCTCTTGCGCTTTCCAGCGTCAGGATCTCGACGCCGCCCTCGTGGATCACGCGGATCGTCGGCTGCTCTATGTGATAGCCGCCCATGGCGCTCTCCTCGTCCCGTCTCTCTCTGCCCGGGATCACGCCCCGGATCCTGTCCAGCGGCAGATACTTCCACGAAAATCCGCCTCCGGGCATGTACAGAGCCCTGCCGCTCAGATGATATTGCTCGATGACCTCTGAGGTCCTGAAATCCCCTTTGGGATCCTCCATCTCAAATTCCGGCAGTACCGGCCTGTATCCCCAGAAAGCCATGCTCAGTCCTCCAAAAGCTGCAGCGCCTCCTGCTGCAGCGCTTCCCTGCGGTCCTTCAGGAGCAGGAGCCGGTTATACTTGTAATAGGCCTCGTTTCCGCACTCATTTACAAACTTCAGGCTGTAATAGCCGGCCGTGAGCTCCGACAGAAACAATACGATCTCCTGTCCCTCGCCGAATGTGTCCGACAGGAAGCGGAAGCTGTTGGTCAGGTGCCTGTCCGCCGCCGCGATCTCCTCTTTTCTGCGGCTCTCCGCCTCGTCAAAGGCCCGCTTCAGGAGGCCGAAATCCTGCCGGCCGTCGCCCTTTCCGTACAGGGCAAGGAGCTTCTCCATCTCCCGGAGCCTCATGCAGACCTTCTTCTCCACTCTCTCGCTCTCTCTGTCCAGCATCCTGGCTTTCGCCCGGCGGGACATCTCTTTCTCGCACATGGTCCTGCGCGCCGCGAGCAGCTCACGGGCGCCGCGGGCCTCCCGCGAAGCGCCGTCCGAGGCCCCGCCCGCGGCCTTTTTCATTTCCGTTTTCAAATCCGTTTTGAGGTCCGTCAGCTCCTCCAGGACCCGCTTCTGCACGCTCAGGTTCTCCGCGTAAGAGCGGAATTCCCCGTTCAGGCTGTCGATGAGAAGCCCCAGAATACTGAGCTTCTCGTCAAAGGGCGCTTCTCTGAGCGCCGCGCTCTCCTCGGGGACCGCCCCTTCCAGAATCTCGGGGATCCTGTACAGCGTGCGGTATCTGCTGTACAGCTCATAATAGGTTGCAAAACCGGACGCGATCTCCGGGTCCTGCAGATACTGGATGCAGAGCCTCTCGCCGACCTCGATCCCCAGCTCCTCGTAGACCTTGATGATCCTTGAGAGGTCTTCCCAGCCTCTCGCCGTCACGAACTGCCTGCCGTCGATCTGTGTTTTGACACTGTAGAAGTCCTTGCTGCGGATCTGAAGGTAGGACAGGATCGCGCCGTGAATGCCCGCCTGGTAGGCGTATTCCTTCCAGACGGCGAAATTCTCTTCTATGTCGATCCTCTTGACGCGGTCCAGGGTGACGATGTCGAAATCCCGGACCGACTTGTTGTACTGGGGAGGATTGCCCGCCGTGACTATGATGAAGCCGTCCGGCACTTTGTGGTTTCCGAACATCTTGTACTGCAGAAACTGCAGCATGGTCGGAGCCAGCGTCTCCGAGACGCAGTTGATCTCGTCCAGAAACAGGATCCCTTCCGAGATCCCGGAGGCCTCGATCTGATCATATACGGAAGCCACGATCTCGCTCATCGTGTACTCCGTCACGGAGTGCTCCACCCCGCCGTATTCCTTTTTGGAGATGAAGGGAAGGCCGATCGCGCTCTGTCTGGTGTGATGCGTGATCGTATAGGAGATCAGGCTGATCCCGCACTCCCCGGCTACCTGCTCCATGATGGCGGTCTTGCCGATTCCGGGAGGTCCCATGAGAAGGATGGGCCTCTGCCTCTCCGGAGGTATTTCGTAGGCCCCTGTCTCATCCTTCTTGAGATAGGCCCTTACCGTGTTGATGACTTCCTGCTTTGCTTCTTTTATGTTCAGTGTTATGCTTGCTCCGATACTCAATTTGATCCCCCGCGTCTCTCTTGTGTTTCCATCCCGTCCGGCGTCAGGAAGAGCTTGATCGCCCAGTCCGGCACTCCCGTGTCATCGAGCTCCTCGTCCCTGAAGAACACGAAAGCCGTGTCGTAATCCGTCGGTTTCTTCGGGTATTCCCCGAATCCGTCCGTAAAATACATAAGTCCCTTGAGGTTTTCCAGCTCGCCGGCCGCCCTCAGGTCTTCGATATAGTTAAAGACCGGCCTGAAATCCGTCCCGAATCCGCCCTTGACCTCAAATCCCTGCGCATACTGCTGCAGCTGGGACAGGTCCGTGATCAGACGGTCGTTCTGCACCCGGTCGTCGCACTCGATCAGGTGAATCTCGGTCTTCTTGAAAAAGCTTCCGATGCCGGCCAGAAGGTCCGCCGTCTCGTTCAGGAACTGCTGCACCAGCACTTTCTGGCAGGACGCCGACGTGTCGATGGCGATGACCAGCGAGTCCACCTTGCGGATCTCCCTCAGTTCATTTTCCTCGATGAGCGGCATGTTTCCGTACATCTCCATGCCGTAATAATAAAACCCGTAGTCGAAGGAGTCCGGATCGATTCCCGCCTCCTCGCGCAAAACAGAGAATCTCTGAAGGAACTCCCTGTAATCGGTCCGTTTCCTGCTCTCAAAGCGAAGGATCCGGGACAGGGAGCCGTATTCCTGCGATTTCTCCTTTCCCATTATGTCCAGGTCCGCCTCGATCTTCTCGGCATTTTTCTTCCACTCGTCCTCTTTGGGGCTGACCGGTTTGAGGTCGCGGGAGGTCTGCTCCGTCTCCTGCTGCCCCTGCCCGCCGTCTCTGTTCGGCGCGCCTGACGGCGTCCCCGGAGGGTTCTTCTCCGGCTCCTGTTCGTCCTCCAGCCGCTGCCAGAAGCTGTGGTCGTCCACCGTGAATTCCCTGCGCAGGGCTTCCTCGACCGCGTAGTTCCGGTCTCTGTCCAAAAACCAGGCGTAGATCTTCTCTGCCGTCAATATTTTGACCTCGGACTGCAGCCGCTCATACCACTCCTCCCTGAAGGGCGAGTGGGACCTCGCGATCACGTCGTAAGTCATGGAGTCCACCACCGATTCCGCGGCGATGTCGCAGCACAGGTCCCACAGCTCGGGATCCTGCCGTTCCGACGCCGAGAACATGTGCCGGAAGAGGCAGTGCATCAGCATATGTATATACATCCGGTTCATCCTGCGGGGCCTCTCCACGTAGACCTGCAGCAGAAAGCCGGGATTGAACCGTATATAGGCCGCGTCCGTTCCCGCGGACGACGTCGCCAGATCCATCTTGAAGCCCAGGCTGCCCAGGGCCGGGGCCATGAAGCGCATGGACAAAAGGAGCTCCGTGCGCACCGCGTCCAGGATCCGGAAACCCATCTGCTCCAGTTTTTCTCTGGTCTCAGACATTCTGATTCCTTTCTGTTTCACGTTCCGTCAAAGGTATTGTTCTGCTTTGTGCTCTCGTTTTCTTCACCAGTCGTCCCAATCATCGAGCTGAAGGGACAGATCCTGCCCTTTGCCCGCGCTGTCACGGCCGCCCTCCATCAGGACCGCGCAGATAGCGGTCTCTTTCCTCTCGGAAGCCAGCTTTAAAGCTTCCGACAGAGCCTCCCCGTCCGCAAGTCCGTTCTCCGTGATCAGCCGCACTCTTTCCATCTGTCCCTTTCGGATAAAGTTCTTAAGCGCATCCGCCGCGTGATCTTTCAAAAACGCCGTATATCTCTGCGCCGAAGACGGATCGAGGTCATGGGAATACAGGAGCCTGTCCGAAGCGATCACGGCGGCAAAATCCGGGTCATCATGTTCCATGAAAGGAAACAGCCGGTCATATTCCCTGAATCTTATCTCCTTTTTCCTGACGCAGTTCCTGTAGGCATAGCCGCCGCCCTCATAAGCGAACTGGATCGTTCTGGCCATGGTATTCTCCGAGGCGATCAGCGCATAGTCGGGAAAGGAGAGACGGATCTCCTCCTCCGGAAGGTACAGGTGAAAGCTCATGGCTCTGTCATTATCTTCGAGCATCTCCTTCATCAGTGCAAAGGTCCCGCCGCTCCCCCGGATCGTGATTTCTTCGAGGGCGCCGCATTGCCGGATCACGCCGTCGTAATAATCGTCGACGCTGTCGAAGAGGGACATGGTACTGAGCCGGGAACAATTGTGAAACGCAAAAAGGCTAAGCCTCCTCAGAGACTGAGGAAGACTTACCTCCTGCACATCTTTTCTTCCCGCGAAAGCGTGCTTTCCTATGCTTCTCACCGGCAGGCCGTCGATCCTGTCCGGGAGGGTGAGCGTCCTGACAGTTCCTTCAAAACCGGTGATCTCTATACACGTTTCCCTGCGGTATTCGGTCTTCTTGTAAGTAAATGGCATATCAGGTCACTTTCTTATGAAAATACTCAGCAGGTCAAACTGCTCCGGAACTACCGCGGACGAGACCACTTCCTGCGGGATGGTGATCTCATCGATCGTATTGTAATCCAGGACGTCCGCCGTGATCACAAACCTGTTCGTACCGGTCGATACGGTCTCACCGGCCGAACTGTTCTTAAGAAGGTTTCGGATCACCGCCCTTCCGAGCGCGGTGCAGTCAAGGATCATCTTCGCCGGCAGTTTCGACTCTTTGTATATATACAGGACAACCGCTGCGTCTCCGTCCGAAATGTCAAAATCTTTCGCGGCGGCACTGTTTTCCCCCTGCTTTCCCCGTACCGCCAGCAGGATCTGATTGAGAAGATCTCCGGCGACAGAGATATTCATCTTGTATACCTCCTGGCCGCGCAGCTGCTCCGTCTCTTCCGCCAGATCCGCCTTGATCTCTCCTTCGGCGATCTTCTGCATGATGCCCAGCACTACTTTGGAATCAAGTTCAAACTGCACTTCCTCCCCGGACGGCTGCGCCGCCTGCGCCTTGTTCTTTAACCAATCCGACTGATTGAACCTGGTGTAAGTGGTGAGGCCGCTGTCCTCGTACTGCTGATATCCCTCTACCGGTACGGAGAGTTCTCCGAGGATCGGAAGTTTTGTTCCCAGCGTCCCGTTTATATAGCTGGTCCCGGATTTCGTAACTCCCTGAAAATCGCAGTCCGCCCGCAGCGCAAACTCCACGTCTTTTCCCATAAAGTCTATGGTCCCCTCATATTCCATGCTGATCTCGGAATCGAAGGACTCTGCCTTGGCCAGCTCTTTTACACTTCTCCTGGCCAGCCTCACAGGCGTAAGTTTGAAAAATCCGGCGAGCGCCAGTCCGCCGATTACGGCCGCTATTACCGCCGTCACTACCAGTACGGCAATCAAAACTTTATTTCTTTTCACGTACGCCTCCCCTGGTTTTGTGCCCGCTTCCCGGGCTGATGCTCCGCGCCGGGACCGACGCGAGGTTCCGGGCAGTTTTTCTTTCCGTTATACACATAATAACACGTTTTATCTCTCCCCTCGATACAAAGATAGCTCTCTGCCGCATCTGCAGCAGAGAGCTGTTCCGTTGTTTCCATATGACCGCCCGCGCCGGCGGTAAAAGTCCCGGAAGGCTTATTCCACGTATCCGTCAGGGTTTTTGCTCTGCCAGTTCCAGCCGTCCCGGCACATATCCTCGAGATTCTTCTCAGCCGTCCAGCCCAGGATCTCCCTGGCCTTGGCGGGATCGCTGTAGCACACCGCGATGTCGCCGGGCCTTCTGGGATCGATCACATAAGGGAGCTCCTTGCCGCAGGCCTTGGAGAACGCCTTGATGATGTCGAGCACGCTGTAGCCGTGTCCCGTTCCCAGATTGAAGACATTGACGCCGTCCAGCTTCTCCATACCCTCGATTGCCTTGACATGGCCCTTCGCCAGGTCGACGACATGGATATAGTCGCGGATTCCCGTTCCGTCGGGCGTGTCATAGTCGTTGCCGAATACGTGGACCTTCTCCAGCTTGCCGGAAGCCACCTGTGCGACGTAAGGGAGCAGGTTGTTGGGGATTCCCTTGGGATCTTCTCCGATCATGCCGCTCTCGTGCGCTCCGATCGGGTTAAAATAGCGAAGCAGCATGACTTTCCAGCGATCGTCCGCTTTCCATATATCTGTGAGGATCCTCTCCTGCATGGACTTCGTCTCGCCGTAAGGATTGGTCGTGATGCCCTTGGGGCACTCCTCTGTGATCGGGACAAAAGCGGGATCTCCGTAGACGGTCGCAGAGGAAGAGAATACGATCTTGAAGCAGTCGTGCTCTCTCATGGACTTGCAGAGCGTCAGCGTGGAACCCAGGTTGTTCTCGTAGTATTCGATCGGTTTTCTCGTGGATTCACCGACTGCCTTATATCCTGCGAAGTGAATGACCGCGTCGATCTTCTCTTTCTCAAAAAGGGCGTCCAGCGCGGGCTTATCACAGACATCCAGCTCGTAGAATGTCGGGCGCTTGCCGGTGATCGCTTCGATCCTGTCGACCACCATAGCCTTTGAATTGTAAAGGTTGTCTGCGATGACTACTTCATATCCTGCCTGCAGAAGTTCAACCACTGTGTGGCTTCCGATGAAGCCTGTTCCGCCTGTAACTAATATTGCCATGGTGTATTTCCTCCTTCACCTGTGTTTTGATTCATATGTCAATTATACTGCATAAATCAGCTCTTAAAAACAATGTATTTATGTATCACAGGCATTTCCTGTTGTGCCATACAAAAGCTCGCCGGCCGGCTCTTTGCCGGCGCCGTCACCGGAGCACGCACTCCAGCAGAACCGGCTCATGACCCGCGTATTCGGATCCCGTTTTCTTTCTCTCGCAGGACCGGACTTCGATATTGGAGGACAGGACGCAGCCCCCCTCCGGGTAATACTTCAGAAGACTTCCGTCCGCATCGCTGAATGTCTGATCCAATTCACCGGCCGCAATGACATAATTGCCCTTGTCCGCCTCCTCCTGCAGGAACCCGAGGATCGCTTTCTCCTGCTCCGACTTCCCTTGCGAGCTGCTGCCGGCGTCCGTCTGAAGGTTGATCAGAACGAGCTCCCTGTCGCTGTTTTGCACCGGCAGGCGCTCCACCAGCAGGCAGTGCTTGAAACCGACCAGTCTGGCCGGCCATTTATCGGCACTTGGAAGCTGAATCCGCTCCGCCGATTCCATCTGCCGTCGTGTCAGTGTCAGCAGGCCGCTCCGGACCAGTCCTGTGGGCGGAATGGGATAAGGGACGAAGAGGACGCTTCTGTTGTACGCGAAGGCGGATGTAAAATCGAGCTCATGGTCATCTATAAATACGTTGACCAGCTCGATCATCTCATCGATGCGGTGCGATCTTGTCGCGTCGCGGTCGACCTCCTGCAGAAAGACCACGTCGGGATCCAGCTGCGCCGTCTCCCTCGCGATCCCGGAAAGGTTGCTTCGAACGCTCTCCTCATCGGCCGCCTTGCCGCCCCCCGCTGCGAATCCGATCTGCCAGAAGAGGACTTTCAGGCTGTCGCCGGGCCTTGCCGCCTCCCAGCCAAAGTTGTTGATGGCAACCTGTTCCCGTTCGGGGGGGCTGTACTCCGTAAGCGTCAGCACTTCGAGCATGGCCGCGATCAGGACGCCGATCATAAGGATCACGGAAATCCCCCGCTTTATGAACTTTTTTGTCCGCTTCGGGACGGTCTTCTCTCGATTTTCTGTCATAATTCTCGGATTTCTACTGTATGGCGTTTCCCATGATCATATACAGCAAAGGGACCACTGTGAGGAGCCATCCCGCCGCGAACACCGCGAAATTCTTCTTATCGCTCATAATAGCCGCAAACTCTCTGATCAGGGCACTGGGCCAGTAATACGAGGCGACATGGGCCCCGATCCCCGTGCACTCCAGGTCGATCTTCTCACACAGGTTCAGTGCCCTGTAGACATGGTAATTGCTCGTCACCAGAGCGACGTAGGGGCTTCCGCCCCGCTCCCGGATGATCTTCTTCGAGAACAGCAGGTTCTCCCTGGTCGTCATGGACTTGTCCTCTTTGATGATCTGCCGGCCCGGTATCCCGTGCTCTATGAGATACGTCTCCATGGCCTCTGCTTCGGAGATCTCCTCGTCGTCCCCCTTTCCGCCGGACGGAATCAGGATCGGAGGCGTCGGATCCTTGTGGTAGACCTCGATCGCCTTGTCGATGCGGTCCGCGAGAAGTTTGGACACTTCTCTTCCCCTGAGCAGGCCGCAGCCGTGAATGATCACGTAGTCAAAATTTCGCTTGGGAGGGATCAGCTGCAGCAGGATCGTATATCCCATGAACGCCGCGAAGATCACCGACACATAAGTGATCGACAGGCTGATGAACAGGAGCACTCTCATCCCCGTTGTGATGAACTGCCAGTTTCCCTCCGACCAGAATATGGGAAAAACATAGAACAGAAATGTGCACAGCTCTCCCACTGCCACCACGATCCCGAGGATGAGGGACAGCTGATTGGCCAGGCTCCTTCCCTCCTTGCGGTACATGGTCACGCCGTTTCCGATCAGAATCCCCGGCACGGACAAAAGCGCCATGAAGGCTATGATCGAAAGGGCCCTGGCCGTTCCCTCCTCGTGGCTGCCGGTCAGCGCGCACAGAAGCGGCGCGGCCGACACCGTCGCAAGGAGCAGGAATATGCAGTTTCTGAACCTGCTTCGGTCCAGCGCAAGAGACGCCGCCAGAATCCCCCAGAACATAAGGCAGGGGACGGCAAGCTCCGATACTCTGCTGAAGTTTATTCCCATACAGTCATGATCTCCGATCGTTTCAGATATCCAGGGCCATTTTCTTTACCCTGTCAAGTGCGTTTGCCACTGCGGGAATACTGATGAGGATCACCACGAAGACTGCCTCTCCCACAATGTAGATGATGTTATAGACGGCGGAATAAGCCGCCGCGTTCCATCCCTCCCAGGCATACTCGCCAAAAAAGAGCCAGCCGGAGAGAAACGAGAAGAACCAGCGCCCGACGCAGGCCGCAAGGTATCCTTTCAGAAGTCCGAACCTCTTGGAAGCGAAAAATCCCGACACACCGAATGCGGCAAATGCCAGGCCATAGTCTATAAAGACCTGGATCGGGGTCAGAATATAGGGTCCCAGAATGAACTGCAGGATCCCGTGTGCAAATCCTGCCGCGATCCCGACGGCGGGGCCGAAGAAATAGCCCGGCAGGACCGCAAAGAGCGTCGAGCAGAGGGTGATTGAGCCCCCTGTCGGAAACTCAAAGACCTTGATCATGCTTGTCACACTCGCCAGCGCGATGCTCATGGCACAAAAAACAATCACCTTTACACTTTTGGACATAAAAAAACCTCCTTTTTTGCAGGAGGGGAGTTGGTTCACAGCGTCAGAGCGCAGCAAAGCAGGCCGTGAAATCAGAGCCTTCTCCCGGCTTGCCTGTTCACTCATCAACCGTGTGCTTCCTTACGCCGGCATTACCCGGTTCAAGTAATAAGGGTCAGCTGCTCCGGTCCGCTCTCACGGACCGGGCAGCTGTCTCAGCAATTGCTCCCCCAGCAGTTTATTGATTCAGTAAATAGACTACTATCGGAGTTGCAACTTGTCAATGTACAATCGGATACTAATTTCTCACTTCACTTCGGACATGCCGAAAGGCAGGCCTTCGTTGAAGTTTCTCGCGTTCTCCATGGTGACGGCCGCGATCGCCTGCAGGGCCTCTCTCGTGAAGAAGGCCTGGTGTGAGGTCAGGATCAGGTTCGGGAACATGGTCAGCCTTGCCACGATATCCGTGTCGATCATCTCGTCCGACCTGTCATTGTAGACGTTGGGATCCTCTCCCTCGTAGACGTCCAGCGCCACGCAGTGGAATTTGTTCGCCTTGAGACCTCTGATCAGCGCTTCGGGATCGACCAGCGGTCCGCGGGATGTGTTGACCAGCATTACATTGTCCTTCATCATGGCGATCGCGTTGTCATCGATCAGATGATACGTTCCGTTCGGTCCCATGACGAGCGGCGCATGGAGAGAGATCAGGTCAGCTTTCCTGAGGAGTTCCTCCTTGGTGACATACTTCAAAAGGCCCTTCTCCTCCAGGCTCATGTTCGGGAAAGCGTCCCAGCCCAGTACAGTCATGCCGTAACCCTTGCAGATGTTCGCCATGATCTGGCCGATCCTGCCGGTTCCCATGATGCCGGCCACCTTGTTGTGAAGGTCCAGTCCGAGGAGTCCGCTCAGGGCGAAATTGTTGTCCTTGACCTTGATATAGGATTTATGGATCCGGCGGTTGGCCGCCTGAAGGATGGTCATCGCGTGCTCAGCGACCGCATAAGGAGAATAAGCCGGCACGCGCAGAACCGTGATGCCGCACTCTGCCGCCGCCTTGGCGTCGACATTGTTGAAGCCGGCGCAGCGAAGAAGGATCAGCTTGACGCCGCACTCGCTCAGGATCTCGATTACTTCCCTGGGAGCTTCATCATTTACGAAGATGCAGACGGCGTCGTAGCCCTTGGCCAGGTTCGCGGACTCGATCGTCAGACGGCTGTTGAAATACTTGATATCGACGTTGTAGGTCCCTTCTCCCTTGTCTCTGGAGAGCTCGCTGAAGAACATGCGGTCATAGTCCTTGGTGCCGAAGAAAGCGACCTTGAGGACCTCTTTCTTCTTAGCCTTGGGCGCGATATCCGCCAGGACTTCTTCGATCTTCGCGATCGCTTCTGCCTCGTCGGGGCCGTCAGCAGTGATATTAATCACAGAACCTTTGGCGGCGTGCAGACCGAGGATCTGTAGGACGTTGTTGCCGGATGCAACATTGCCGTTGCACTCGATCATTACCGCACTCTTGAAATTGGTGCATGCCTGGGCGAGGAGTGCTGCAGGGCGTGCGTGGATTCCGAGAGGATTCTTAACTGTGTACTGCAGATTTTTCATTATCTTTTCCTTTTCTTTAAAATGACAGTGGACAGTTACCTACATAATATGCTACCGTCATTATATACAATCTATACTAACTGTTCAATTGCAGAACGCTCTATTTAGGCAATTATTAACAAATTGTAATTATTATTCCCGAATGAGAAGCATTTGGGATTTAGAGTGCTGAGTAACTGCAAAATACAGAAAGGAAATCTTATGCTGAGCGGTGCTATTTTCGATATGGACGGTCTGATGTTTGATACTGAACGGGTTTACAGAGATACCTGGGTCCGCCTGGCGGATCTGTACGGCGTGCCTCATAATCCCGAGTTTCCCAAGGCGGTCTGCGGCACCAGCGGCAGCCATATGGTGGAAGTGATCCACTCCTACTACCCTCAGGTCGACGCCCAGCGGTTCTGCGACGACTGTCTGCGGCTCGTGGATGAAAGCCTGCAGGAAGAAGTGCCTGTCAAGAAAGGGCTGTATGAGATCCTGGAGGGCATGAAGAGGCGCGGCGTTAAGATGGCGGTTGCCAGCAGCAGCCTGCCCGACCTGATCAGGAGGAACCTCAGCAATGCCGGGGTCTATGACTATTTTGACGCCGTAATAAGCGGCACAGAGGTCGCGCACGGAAAGCCCGCTCCGGACATTTTCCTTCTCGCCGCCGAGAGGATCGGCCTCCCGGCATCTCAGTGCTACGTGTTTGAGGACGGCCGCAACGGGATTTACGCGGGCGTCGCGGCGGGATGCCGCACCATTATGATCCCCGACCTGACCGAGCCCGACGAGGAGATCCGCAGGATTTGCTATGGGATCTACGAGGACCTGGACGCCGCATTCCGCGCGCTGGAAAAAGAATAACGACTGCCGGGCGCTTCCGGGCGTTCTCGCACGAATGATACGTAAAAAAGGCCGCAGCGAAAGACTGAATGATCAGTCTCTCGCCGCGGCCTTTGTTTGTCTTACTGCTTTTTGCGCCGCGCCGATTCAGAACCGGCGGCTGAGGTCGCGGGTCAGGACACCGCCTGCTTGGTCGCGATCTTGCGGTACTGGGCCGGAGATACCTCAAAGGTCTTCTTAAAGACTCTGGAGAAATGCTCCGCGTTGGGATAGCCGATGGAGTAGGAAATGTTCTCGATCGTCATATTTCCGTTTCGCAGGAGCGTCTTGGCTCTCTTCATGCGGACGGCCGTTACCTGCTCGCCGAACGTCTTGCCGGATTTCTCGCGGATGTACTTGGAGATATAGGGCGTGGAGAGATGGAACTCTTTTGCCATATCTTCGAGCGTGACGGTCTGATAGTTGGCCTGGATATAATTGAGCATGGCGATCAGCCTGTTGTCCTTCTCCAGCGCGTTGTCCTGCAGCTGCGGAAGCTTGTTTACCGCAACCACCAAAGCGTTGATGGAGGCGTGGATGATATCCTCGTGAATGCCTACGCCCCAGTATGTTTTGCCGTTGCAGAGAATGCTGACATAGGCCATGGCCTTGGAGGAGGATCCTCTTGAGAGCGCGTGCTCCTCATAGGAGGAGAGCTCGTAGCTGATGCCGTAATACTGCTTGATCGTATTGCTGACGGCGTCCAGACGGCCGTTTCCGTTGGCGTCGACGACGGTCCTGTTGTTGCCCGCGGCGATCGTGGCCTCGGCCATGATGCCGTCCGCCTGGCGGAAATGGCACTCCGGGATCGTAAAGTGCGGAGTGTAATCCACATAGCGGTCCGTGAAGATCTCGTAGACAGCCTGGGGCGCCAGCTCGCTGTGGGTCTCGTCGGAGACCTGCTTGACCGCGTAGCCCACCTCTTCTCTCATCTTCTCGGGGAGCACGATCGCGTAGTTCTGTCTCAGGACATACGCTACGCCGCCCTTTCCGGACTGGCTGTTGATGCGGATGACGTCCGAATCGTACGTTCTCGAGACGTCCTGCGGGTCGATCGGAAGATAAGGGACCGTCCACTTGTTGGGATCGTTCTGCTCTTTGTATGCCATGCCCTTGGAGATGGCGTCCTGATGGGACCCGGAGAAAGCGCTGAATACCAGGTCGCCCGCATAAGGTTGTCTGGGATGGACATACATGCCCGTCAGCCTCTCGTAGGTCTCCCGGATCTTCGGCATATCGGAAAAATCCAGCTCCGGATCGATTCCGTACGCGAACAGGTTCATCGCCACCGCGACAATGTCCACGTTTCCGGTTCTCTCGCCGTTTCCGAACAGCGTTCCCTCGACGCGGTCCGCGCCGGCAAGGATGCCGAGCTCTGTGTCCGCAATACCGCAGCCGCGGTCGTTGTGGGGATGGAGGCTGAGCACTACGCCGTCCCTGTACTTCATATTCTTGTTCAGGTACTCGATCTGGGAGGCGAAAATGTGGGGCATCGCCGTCTCCACCGTCGCCGGAATGTTGATGATGGCCTTCCACTCGGGGTTGGGCTGCCATACGTCCAGCACGGCGTTGCACACCTCCAGGGCATACTCCACCTCTGTTCCGTGGAAGCTCTCGGGGCTGTACTCAAACAGGAAGTTTCCGTCGGTCTCATCCGCCAGCTCTTTGAGGAGCTTTGCGCCGTCCACGGCGAGCTTTTTGATCTCTTCCTTATTCTTCTTGAATACCTGCTCTCTCTGCGCCACGGAGGTGGAGTTGTACAGATGAACAACCGCCTTGGGGGCGCCCTTTACCGCTTCAAAAGTCTTGCGGATGATGTGCTCTCTGGCCTGTGTCAGGACCTGGATCGTGACATCGTCCGGAATCATATTTCTTTCTATGAGTGAACGCAGGAAGTCATACTCCGTCTCCGAGGCGGCGGGAAAACCGACTTCGATCTCCTTAAAGCCCACCTTTACCAGCATCTGGAAAAACTCAATCTTCTCCTCAAGGCTCATGGGCTCGATCAGGGCCTGGTTGCCGTCGCGCAGGTCGACGCTGCACCAGATGGGTGCCTTCTCGATATGATCCTTTTTTGCCCACTCCATGCACTGCTGCGGAGGAAGAAAATACTGACGCATGTACTTCTTGTAGTTCATCATTGTTGCATTACCTCTCAATCATTTAAGATCGGTTTTTGTGGGATAGGCTTGAAATGAATAGTTAAATATTATCAAAAACCGTGATTTGATTTTATTCCTGTTGGGCCGCAAATAGAATGATTATATTTATTCGGTTTTAATGATATTTTTTAACATTTCGACAAACTACCTCTGGGGTAATTTGCACTTTTTGGCAAATCACCTCTGGGGTAATTTGCACCCGCCGACAAATCACCTCCGGGGTAATTTGCACTTTCCGGCCAAAAAAGAGCGCCCCGCCCGGCTGTCTCTTAAGCCGGGCGAAGCGCCCATTTTTACTGCTGTTTAAATCACTGTATTGTAATTACTTTCCTTCATAGACCAGCACGGAATCCACGCGATAGCCTTCAAGGAACTTGCGGCCGTTAAGGCCTGCCAGCTCGATCATGAACAGCATGTCCACGACTTCGCCACCCAGCTTCTCGACGAGCTGCGCCATGGCTTTCGCCGTTCCGCCGGTCGCCAGAAGATCATCTACCACCAGGCACTTCTGTCCGGGCTGAATTGCATCGACGTGCATTTCCAGCGTAGCTTTTCCGTATTCCAGGTCATAGTCCACGGAAATGGTCTTCCAAGGGAGCTTGCCCTTCTTGCGGATCAGGATCAGCGGCTTGTGGAGATTGTAAGCCAGTGCCGCGCCATAGATGAAACCGCGGGACTCCGCACCGACGATCACGTCGAAATCGAGATCCTTGATCAGATCCTGCATGGAATCGATTGCGAGCTTCAGGCCGTCCGCATCCTGGAAAACAGTCGTGATGTCGCGGAACATGATGCCGGGCTCCGGGAAATCCGGAATAGTGCGGATATAATCTTCTAACTTTTTCATGACTACCCCTTTTCTTTATGTGGCAATATTAGTGTGCACAAAATTCATTTAGATTATAACACGGTCGGTTCTCACTGAGTATCCCCGTAATGGACCACAATCGGCATATTTTCATAAATGAGCTCAAAAACTGTCGGCATCATGCTCGGAGGCGTATTGATGCATCCGTGGGATCCGCCCCATCGCCAGATATTTCCGCCAAAAGAGTATCTCCAGTCCGCGTCGTGAATGCCGATTCCGGTGTCCGTCAGACGGATCCAGTATTTGACCGGTGTCTCGTATCCCCACTCTCCGTCGTCCTGTTTGTCGCCGCGCAGTACCGTATCTCTCTTTTTGTCGTAGGCAAAAAAGGCTCCTGCCGGGGTTCTGTGCTCATTATCATTCGTGCCGGAAACAATATCCGTCTCCAGGACCACTTCCCCGTCCTCGTAGATCCACATGTGCTGCAGTGATAAGTCCACTTCGACGTAGTCCCCGCCGAATCCGTGGTTGTCATCCGGATCCGAGGCCTCCGTTCTCCAGTAGACCGGCTCGCGTTCAAGCTGTTCGTTCCCGTCCAGCTCTTCCCGCAGCCGCTCCGCCTCATTCTTTTTGTCGATGCGGTAGCCGTAGTAGCCTTTGCCGGGAACCATGATCTCGTCTCCCTCATGGGTCGTGAAGGGATGCTCCTTGTAGACGGTATCCACCTCGTCGGCCAGCTCCTTCACAAAATCTGTGATGTACTCGTCCCAGAGATCGTCGTCCCGATAGTAATCTCCCTCGTCGTCGACTTCCAGCCAATCCTTGAGTATGGGACCGTCCAGCACTTTGGTCTCACCGCCCGGCAGTTCATACACGATCCTGGCTCCGGCCAGGTCATTGAGCTGCTCTGCTTCCCTGCCGAGGTCCTCATCGTCCTTTCTGATCTCGGGAGAATTGTAGACTCCCTCTGCGCCGGCGAGGTCCAGGGTCTCCTTCTCCGACTCGACCGCCCCGATGATCATTTCCTTTGCGAGCGATGCATCCAGCGTCGTGCCTTCCACTTCCGGTGTGACCACAAATTTCCCGTCTTCATATCCCAGACAGGCATCCTCGGGCGCCGTCATATTCTCCTTCTTCAGCTGCGGCAGCGAATCAAGGATCGCCTGCAGCTTCTCCTTGGAGTACTCCTTGGCCTCACTGATCTCGTAGGGCGTCTCCCTGTAAAGTCCGAGTCCCCACAGGTAGAGCTTCTGGTTCTGCATGAGCGATTCCAGACTCCCGTCGGAGACATAGTGATAGTCTATTTTTTCCCCCGGGATCAGCTCCTGTTTCCCTTCCCGGAATTGCACCGCCAGATCATACTTTCCGAGTATCTCTTCCATCTCGCTGACCGTATGGCCGGAAGCGTCTTCCCCGTTGATCACGGTCCCGGGCATAAAGACGCCCCGATAGTCAAGCGCTTTCATCCCGTACAGACTTCCGGCGAGCGCCGCCGCCGACAGCACAGCCGCGATCACTCCTTGTTTTACTTCGTTTTTTCTCTCGATCATATATGTAACCCTGTTCTCATCCCCAAGCCCCCTATCGGAAATGATGTTTCTTAATCTATTCAGCACCCCACGTCCCAAATGCTTCGCATTCGGGACCGTGGGCGTCCAGAGGCGCTCTGCGCCTTGTCCGCCCCGGAAAAAAGATTAAAAACGTTTCGGCGAGCAAGCTCCCCGAACCTTATTATAATCTTTTTTCCGGGGTGCTGAATAAAAAAGAAATATAAAACCCCCGAAAACAGGTCGTTTTCGGGGGTGGATAAACATTGTTCCGAAGAGATTATCTCTTGGAGAACTGAGGTGCACGACGAGCGCCCTTCAAGCCGTATTTCTTTCTTTCCTTCATGCGAGGGTCTCTTGTCAGGAAGCCGGCCTTCTTCAGAACGGGTCTGAACTCAGCGTCTGCCTCGCAAAGAGCACGTGCGATACCGTGACGGATTGCGCCTGCCTGGCCTGTTGTGCCGCCGCCCTTGACAGTGATCTTGAAATCATACTGATCAACAGTCTGGGTCTCAACGAGGGGCTGTCTCACGATAACCTTCAGAGTCTCAAGTCCGAAGTAATCATCGATGGTTCTGCCGTTGATGGTCATCTCGCCCTTACCGGGGGTCATAAAAACTCTGGCAACAGAGGATTTCCTTCTGCCTGTTCCATAGTAAGTGGTTGCTTTAGCCATTTTTATCTCCTTTCAGTCTCCGATTAGAACTTAAGCTCTTCAGGCTTCTGGGCTGCGTGATTGTGCTCGCCGCCTTCGTAAACGTAAAGCTTCTTGTACATCTGCTCGCCAAGTCTTCCCTTAGGAAGCATTCCGCGGACAGCCTTCTCGACAACCCTGACGGGCTTCTTCGCGAGCATCTCACGAAGTGTTGTGTACTTCGCGCTGCCGACGTACTCGGAATGTCTGAAGTAGATCTTCTGATCAAGCTTCTTGCCGGTAACCTTTACCTTGCCGGCATTGAGGATGATCACATAATCACCTGTGTCAATAAAAGGTGTGAAGATCGCCTTGTTCTTGCCGCGAAGAACCTTCGCGACCTCGGAAGCAAGACGACCAAGGGTCATATCAGTAGCGTCAACTACATACCATTTTCTCTCGATCTTTGCTGCGCTAGGCATATAGGTTTTCATCGTATATCCTCCATTATCAGTTAACTGTCATAGATAGTCATTTGTGTGCGATTCGCAGTCGGTGCCTGATCCAAAACCGGGGAGTTTGGGCATCAAAATAGACGCAGTTCATCACCGTCGCACCCGAATATTATAGAATGCAGAAATTTAGATGTCAATGATTTTTTCAGAGCCATCAGCAAGTATCTGATACCGCACCAGCGTAAGTCCCTCCGGCGGCGCCGTCGGCCCCGCTTTGCCCCTGTCACAGGCTGCCAAAATAGCGACCATCTGCTCCGGCTTTATCGCCCCGCGGCCGACCTCCATGAGTGTTCCCGCGATGATCCGCACCATATTGTATAAAAAACCGGTTCCGCTCACACGGATCACGATCTCTCTCGGAGAAACTCCTCTGTGCGCGGATTTCGCACTGCCCTGCGGCGCTCCCGCCGCGGCCTCGGCCGGTGACGGCGCGCCGGAAGCGGCGGTCCTGGCGATCCGCTCCTCCTCACAAGGCCTCTCGATCACCTCGACCCGCGTCACCGTGCGCGTTGTAGTCAGCGCCTGTGTGTGAATGCTGCAGAAGCTCTTGAAATCATGTTCCCCCACCAGGTACTGCGCGGCTTCCCGCATCCGTTCCACATCGAAGGGCGTGTAGGAATAGAAGGAATACCTGCTCCTTCGCGGAGAAGGAAAGGGCGCGTTGTAGATCACATAGTCGTAGGTCTTGACCGTGTCGCAGAACCTGGGATGAAAATCGAGGGGCACCTCGCGGGACTCCTGCACACAGATCTGGCCGGGGAGCCGCACATTGAGCGCATTTGCGAATTTCTCCGGCGGAATGCGGCTCTCCGTGTCAAACACCGCCAGGTTGCACAGCGCGTGCACGCCGGCGTCCGTCCGGCTGGCACCGCTCACCTCGGTCTGTGCGCCCGTCAGCTCCGTGAGCGCTCTGTTCAGTTCTCTCTCTATGGTCGGGACACCGCTTTTCTGTGCCTGGAATCCCGAATACCCGGTGCCGTCATAGGCCACCGTGAGCAGTATTCTCTTCATCATTTAAACCAACGTTTGGACTAATCCGTCAGAAATAGATTCTTGTCAAAATACAGACAACAGCAAAGGCCAGCAGCACAAGATAGGCGATGCGGTCGTTTGCCTTATATACCAGGGGCTTCATCTTGGTGCGCCCCTCTCCGCCGCGATAGCATCGCGCTTCCATGGCCATCGCCAGGTCATTGGCCCTTCGGAAGGCCGAGATAAAGAGCGGCACCAGGAGCGGGACCATGCTCTTGATCTTCTTGATCAGATTTTTGCTCTCAAAGTCGGCGCCTCTGGCGATCTGCGCCTTCATGATCTTGTCCGTCTCCTCCATGAGGATCGGGATAAAGCGGAGCGCGATCGACATCATCATCGAGATCTCGTGCACCGGCACATGGAGCTTTTTCAGCGGCCTAAGAAGGCTCTCCAGCGCGTCCGTCAGCTGGGTGGGCGTCGTCGTGAGCGTCATGATCGAAGATCCCAGGATCAGAAGGCTGAGACGGACCGCCATCTTGATGGCGAATGTCAGGCCCTCTTTGGTGATCTTGAAGATCCACGCCTGCCAGATCACTTCGCCCGGCGTCAGGAACAGGTTAAAGCACACCGTGATCAGCAAAAGAAAGACGATCGTCTTCATACCCCTGACAATGTAGCGGAAGGGCACGTTGGATAAGAAGATCATCGCGGCGAGAAAGAGCGCCGCCACAATATAGCCGACATAAGAATCCACGACAAACAGCGAGATCAGATAAACGAACGTTCCGACCAGCTTCACGCGCGGGTCCAGTCTGTGCAGCACGGAGTCTGTCTGGTAATATTGGCCCAGTGTAATTGAATCAAACATGCAGTTCCCTCCGATGCGCCATGATCTCTGCCGCGGCCTCTTCTACCGTCAGGGCATCGCTGCTGACGTCGAGTCCTCTCTCTTTTAACAGTTTCATGATATAGGTGATCTGCGGCGCCGCAAGTCCCAGTTCCTCCAGCTCGGTCACATGCCGGAATACTTTGACCGGTTCATCGTCATAGAGGAGCTTGCCGCCTCCCATGACCATGATGCGGTCCACGTAGCGGGCCACATCGTCCATGCTGTGAGAGACAAGGATGATCGTCATGTTGAGCTCCTTTTTCATGCCTGCGATCAGCCCCAGGATCTCATCTCTTCCCTTGGGATCCAGGCCCGCGGTGGGCTCATCCAGGATCAGGATCTTGGGACGCATGGCAAGGACGCCCGCGATCGCGGCGCGCCGCTTCTGGCCGCCCGACAGATCAAACGGAGAAGATTTGTAGAGCGACTTGGGCATCCGAACGCTTTCCAGCGCTTCCAGGGCTCTCTTTTTTGCCTCCGCGTCACTCAGTCCCAGGTTCCTTGGTCCGAACATTACATCCGAGATCACATCGACCTCGAAGAGTTGGTGCTCGGGATACTGAAACACAAGGCCGACATCCGAGCGGAGCTTCTTTTTGTCAAACTTATCGCCGTCGATATCTTCTCCGTTGTAATAAATGTGACCGGAAGTAACCTTGAGCAGCCCGTTCAGCGTCTGTACAAAGGTGGATTTGCCCGATCCCGTGTGCCCGATCAGCCCGATAAACTGATTGTCCGGGATCTCGGCGGAGACGTGGTCCAGCGCCGTGACCTGCATGGCCGTTCCCCTCTCATACAGGAAGCTTATATCGTCAACCTTGATTCCCATGGGGTGCCTCCTTCTCCTCGCTCTGCGCCGCCTTGTCATCCTCCGCGCTGCCCTCGCTCTCACTCGCAGCGGCCGGGCCCATCAGCGCGTCCGCCAGCTCCTCTTTGGTCAAAATACTGACCGGTATATTCAGTCCCTTTTTCCTCAGCTCGTAGGCCAGGAGCGTGACCTGCGGCACGTCCAGCTGCAGCTCTTTCATCCTCTCGACCTGCGCGAAAATCTCCCGGGGCGTACCCTGCATGGCAATCTTTCCCCGGTCCATGACGAAGACCTGATCGGCGTTAATGGCCTCTTCCATATAGTGCGTGATCAGAATGATCGTAATCCCTTTGGTCCGGTTCAGCTGCATGGCCGCGTTAATGACTTCTTTTCTGCCGTTGGGGTCGAGCATGGCCGTGGGCTCATCCAGGACAATGCACTTGGGCTGCATCGCGATGACGCCGGCGATGGAAACCCTCTGCTTCTGTCCGCCGGAGAGACGGTTGGGAGACTTTTTGCGGTGCACCCACATGCCGACCGCCTTGAGGCTCTCTTCCACCCTTTTCCAGATCTCTTCGGTGGGAACGCCTATATTCTCGGGTCCGAAGCCCACGTCTTCCTCGACGACCTGCGCTATGATCTGGTTATCGGGATTCTGAAACACCATTCCGGCCTCTCTGCGGATCTCCCAGAGATTTTTCTCGTCCTTCGTGTCCATGCCGTCCACCCAGACGGTCCCTTCCGTGGGAAAGAGCAGCGCGTTGAGATGCTTGGCCAGCGTCGACTTTCCCGATCCGTTGTGTCCCAGGACCGCGATAAACTGTCCGGGACTGACATCCAGATCGACCCCGCCGATCGCGCGGAATGTACCTGCCGCGTTGCCCTCATCGTCTCTCTGTATATAATCGTGTATCAGCTTCTCTATTTTGATCATAGGCGCCTCTTATTCTATGTCTGTGAATACAGAAGACCTCCGAGAAAAATTCCCGGAGGCCTGTAAACCTTACTATCAAAATTCAGATCAAAATCTTACTGTATGTCAGTAACTCTGTGATCAGACAAACTCAAGAACGACTTCCATCGCTCCGTCGCCGCGTCTCTGACCGATCTTGATGATTCTTGTATAGCCGCCGTTACGGTTTGCATACTTGTTGCCATACTCGCTGAACAGCTTCTCTACAAGATCAACGTTCTTGGAATTCTTCTTGCGGGCCTTGCCGTCTGCAGGAACTTCCAGTACGGGATAGAGATAACGCATAAGCTGTCTTCTTGCATGGAGACGTGCAGGAGAATCTTTCTTCACCTTCTTCTCAACAGTATCAAAAACAGTAACTCTCTTTCCGTCGACGACTTCCTTCACGCGCTTGCCGTCCTTGTCCTTGCGGGCAACCTTAGCCTGAACGGTGACTTCCTCGAAGCCATCTTTGTGCTTGGCAGCCAGAGTGACCATGGGCTCCACGATCTTCTGAACTTCCTTAGCTCTCGCCTCGGTGGTAACGATCTTGCCCTTGTAGATCAGAGCGGTTACCTGGTTGCGGAGCAGCGCTTTTCTGAGTTTCGTCTTCTTACCGAGTTTTCTGTACATTGCCATTTTATTTTCCTCCTTTATGACAGCGCCGAAGGGAGCACTCTTCGGGATTTACCTCCCTCCGGTTCGCGGCTTTGCCGCTGCCGTCGACCGCCTCGCACTCTTCGGATTTACCTCGGCGGATCCTGTCAAAATATTGCTGAATAAGTGCCGCTGACTGAACTATTGCCGTCAGCTGTCTTTACTGAGCTGCGTCCTCGCTGTTGTTGAGAGACAGGCCCAGTTCCTTGAGCTTCTCAAGGACTTCCTCGAGAGACTTGCGGCCCAGGTTGCGGACCTTCATCATCTCATCGGGGGTCTTGTTGCAGAGTTCCTCAACGGTGTTGATGCCTGCTCTCTTGAGGCAGTTGTAGGAACGGACGGAAAGCTCCAGTTCGTCGATGCTCATCTCGAGAACCTTCTCCTTCTGGTCATATTCCTTCTCAACCATGATCTCTGCGGTCTTGGCATTCTCGGACAGGTCGATGAACACGCTCAGGTGCTCGCTCAGGACCTTCGCTGCAAGGCTTACCGCCTCGTCAGGGCCGATTGTGCCGTTTGTGGTTACGTCAAGTGTGAGCTTATCGTAGTCTGTCTGCTGACCGACACGAGTGTTCTCGACTGTGACGTTAACTCTCTCTACGGGTGTGTAGATGGAATCTACCGGGATCACACCGATCTTTGTATCGGGCGTCTTGTTCTTGTCAGAGCTGATGTAGCCTCTGCCCTTTGTGATCGTAAGCTCGATGAACAGCTTGGTATCTTTACCGCTCAGCGTTGCGATCACAAGATCCGGATTCATGATCTGAATGTCCTGGTCAACCTGAATATCAGAAGCACGGACTACGCCTTCGCCCTCATACTCGATATAAGCATTCTTGGGCTCGTTTGTCTCGCTGCTGTTCTTGATAGCAAGACCTTTAATATTCATGATGATCTCGGTAACATCTTCCTTGACTCCGGGAATAGCGCCGAATTCATGCTGCACGCCGTCAATCTTGACCTGGCTTACAGCTGCACCGGGAAGCGAAGAAAGCATGATTCTTCTCAGTGAATTTCCAAGAGTGATGCCATAGCCTCTCTCCAGGGGTTCAACTACAAATCTGCCATACTTCTTGTCATCGGAGATCTCCACGACCTCGATGCTCGGTCTTTCAAAATCAAACACGCGAATACCCTCCTTTGCGCGGCTAATCGTCTACGTAATAAGTACAATAAACCTGCCTGCGCGCGAGCGCGCAGTGCAGGCATTCATTGCATTACTTGGAGTACAACTCGACGATAAGCATCTCATCAACAGGGACATCGATCTGTTCCCTGCGGGGAAGTGCGCTCACGGTGCCCTTGAGGGCTTCCTTGTCGACATCGACCCACTCGGGAGTCAGTCTTCCTGCTGTTACTTCCATGATATCCTTGAAGCGCTGGATAGACTTGGAGCTTTCCTTAACTTCTACTACATCACCGGCTTTTACGCGATAAGAAGGAAGGTTGATGCATCTGCCGTTAACGAAGATGTGCTTGTGTCCGACAACCTGTCTGGCCTCACGTCTGGTTCTTGCGAATCCCATACGGAAAACAACGTTGTCAAGACGGCTCTCAAGCATGGTCATCAGGTTTTCACCGGTCATGCCCTTCATCTTATCAGCCTTCTCATAGTAGTTTCTGAAAGGCTTCTCGAGAACGCCATAGATGAATTTTGCTTTCTGCTTCTCGCGAAGCTGAAGGCCGTACTCACTCATCTTGCGGCTTCTGCGGATCAGAGTTCTCTTGGACTTTTTGTCATAGCCAAGGAAAGTGGGGTCCAGATCGAGAGATCTGCATCTTTTCAGTACTGGTGTCTTATCTACTGCCATTGTGGCTCCTTTCTGTCACGGTATTTCCGTGATTGTTGTTTACAACACTCATATGAGTGCCTTCTTCCAATATGTTTCTATTTCAGCACCACGAAAACGGATTTTGAGCAGGATGAAGAGCTTGTTCTTCAGACTGATCATAAATACGTTTTCGGGGCGGACAAGGCGCGCAGCGCCTCTGACCGCCACAGTCTCGGAATGCGGAGCATTCTGAGACTGAGGTGATGAATTATTACTGTTTGTCAGACTCTACGTCTCTTAGGCGGACGGCATCCGTTGTGAGGAACGGGAGTTACGTCTGTGATGGAGATGATCTCCAGACCATTTGCATTGAGTGCGCGGATCGCTGCTTCTCTTCCTGAACCCGGTCCCTTAACAAATACATCGACTGCCTTCAGTCCATGAATCTGTGCAGCCTTGGTAGCTGTCTCAGCTGCCATCTGAGCTGCGTAGGGAGTAGATTTCCTTGAACCTTTGAATCCAAGACCGCCTGCACTTGCCCAGCTGAGAGCGTTGCCCTGAGCGTCTGTCAGAGTAACGATTGTGTTATTAAAAGAAGACTGGATGTGCGCCTGTCCGCGTTCAACGTTTTTCTTGACACGTCTTGCAGCTTTTCTTCTAGCTGCAGCATTCTGCTTTGCCATAAAACTAACCTACTTTCTTTCCCTTTATTAGTGAATATTATTTCTTCTTGTTTGCGATGGTCTTCTTGGGACCTTTTCTGGTTCTTGCGTTGTTCTTGGTGTGCTGACCGCGAACCGGAAGGCCTCTTCTGTGACGGATGCCTCTGTAGCAGCCGATCTCGGTGAGACGCTTGATGTTCATAGCGACTTCACGGCGAAGGTCACCTTCTACCATATACTCTTCTGCGATAACTTCGCTGAGTTTCTTAACTTCGTCATCTGTAAGATCTCTGCAGCGGGTGTCAGGGTTGACGCCTGCCTTCTCGACGATCTTGGTTGCACTTGTACGGCCGATTCCATAAATGCTTGTCAGGCCGATTTCGACGCGCTTATCTCTAGGTAAATCTACACCTGCGATACGAGCCATTTTTGTTCTCCTCCATTAAATAGTTACTTAATTCGTTACTGATTGACTGGGGCCGATTAGCCCAACCGGACGAATCCGGTCTTTCCGCTGCGATTCCGTCACAGCCCGCACACGTGTCACTGTCATGCGGTTTCCAGATTCAGCAGGGTATCAAAGAGTAATTCGCGACCTCGAAGGCCGTCAAATGGCTCTTTCTCAACCCTGTCTCTGTTTGTGCTTCGGATTTTCGCAGATGATCCTGATAATACCCTTGCGCTTAATGACTTTGCACTTATCGCAAATGGGCTTTACGGAAGCTCTTACTTTCATAGTCTACTCCTTTCATCATTCTCTGCAATTTCCCTGGCGCACAAGCGGGTCTTCAAGCACGCCAGCACTTTAAACAATCCGATCATGCTGTAAAAGCATGACTTATTGTTAACGCGCAAAATAAGAATTC
This sequence comes from Lachnospiraceae bacterium, assembly GCA_017469935.1. GTDB lineage: Bacteria > Bacillota > Clostridia > Lachnospirales > Lachnospiraceae > CAG-791. The sequence goes on along the minus strand of JAFUFL010000036.1, from coordinate 19,471 downwards.
GCATTACGAATTCTTAACAGCCTTTGAATTATATCACACGACTATGCCGATAGCAAATGTTTTCTTAGATCTCTCCGGATGTTTTTTATTTGTCTCTCCAGATAATTCTTCCCTTTGTCAGGTCATAGGTGGACATTTCAAGAGTAACTTTATCTCCCGGCAGAATTCTGATGAAATTCTGTCTCAGCTTGCCGCTGATATGAGCGAGAATAACGGCTCCGTTCTCCAATTTGACACGAAACAGTGTATTGGGGAGCTTTTCAATTACAACACCTTCGAGTTCGATCACATCTGCTTTTGACACTTTTAATCCTCCAAAATCTTAACAATATCCGCAAAGACATCTTTCATGTCCTTTGTTCCGTCGACCTCTCTGAGAACTCCCTGTGCCTTGTAGAAGTCGATCAGCGGCTGTGTAGCTTCATGATAAACATTCAGTCTGTTCTTGACGGTCTCGGGCTTGTCATCATTTCTGAGAACAAGTTCCGTGCCGCATACATCGCAGATGCCCTCTTTCTTGGGCGGGATGTACTGAATGTGATAGGTTGCGCCGCAGCTCGGGCAGGATCTTCTGCCGCCCATGCGGTTTACAATATTTTCGTCCGGTACTTCAACATCGATCGCGAAATCAATCTTGTCACCGTTTTTCTCAAGCTGCTTTGTGAAAACTTCCGCCTGAGGAATCGTTCTCGGAAAACCGTCCAGGATATATCCCTTTTCGCAATCGGGCTGCGCGACTCTGTCAATCACGAGATCAACGGTCAGCTCATCCGGTACAAGGTTTCCGGCATCCATGTATGATTTTGCTTTTTTGCCAAGTTCTGTGCCGTTCTTGATATTGGCACGGAAAATGTCACCGGTGGAGATGTGCGGGATTCCATACTTGTCGGCGATCATCTCTGCTTGTGTTCCCTTACCTGCTCCGGGTGCTCCCAACATAACGATCTTCATTGCAACCTCCATTCTGAGCTCTCCGCTCTGAAGCTTAAAACAGTTAACTCTTAAGTTTTTTTCGATGCGCATCAAACCGGAGCCGGCAAAACATCAGTTTCACCGTCTCCGGACCATGCGCCAAAGATCAATCGTTAAGGAATCCCTTATAATTCCTTACCATCATCATGGACTCGATCTGCTTGATCGTCTCAAGCACAACGCTGACTACGATGATCAGGCTGGTTCCTCCAAAGGATACGGAAGCGCCGAAAACGCCTCTGAAGAAGAAAGGGAGGATACCGACGATCGTAAGACCGATCGCGCCGATAAAGATGATATAATTCAGGATTCTGTTAAGATACTCACTTGTAGGTTTGCCGGGACGGATACCCGGGATGAAACCTCCGCGCTTTTTCAAATTGTCGGCAATCTCCAGCGGATTGAAGGTGATTGACGTATAGAAGTACGCGAAGAAGATCAGCAGTACGATATATACGACAAGACCTAATGAATACTTGATCTGGCTGGGATTGCACCAGTAGGAAGAGGAAAGATAGCGGAGAACTTCCGACCAGATTCCCGTTCCCTTGTAACCGGCCAGTGTGGAGATGATCACGGGGAACTCCATAATGGAGGAAGCGAAGATGATGGGCATAACGCCAGCCGTATTCACCTTGAGGGGAATAACGGAGTTGGCGCCGCCGACAAGTCTTCTGCCCTGGATCTTCTGTGCGTACTGCACCGGAATCCTTCTCTCTGCGTCGTTGAGGAAGATGACCATGACAACCATGAGCACGATGATCGCAATGATGATCAGCGCTGCCACCGCACCGATGGCGATCGTCTTTCCGAATACGAACTGAGAGAAAAGACTTGCGATGTCCTGAGGCATTCTGGATATGATATTGATAGCAAGTACGATCGAGATACCATTTCCGACACCCTTTTCAGTAATCTGCTCGCCGATCCACATAAGGAACGCACTGCCTGCCGTCAGCGTACAGATGACCATGATAATGTTGATGGCGTTGTACTCTTCGAGAAGGCCCTGTCTTCCGAAACCGATCGCCATTGCAGCCGCTTCCATAAGAGCCAGCGCAACGGTGACATAACGGGTGATGGAGACAAGAAGCTTCCTTCCCTCTTCTCCTTCTTTCTGCATCTCCTCAAGCTTGGGGATTGCGATCGTGAGAAGCTGGATGATGATCGACGATGTAATGTAGGGTGTAATGTTCAGTGCCAGAATGGACATGTTCAAAAAAGAGCCGCCGGTAAATGCATCGACAAAACTGAATGCATCGCCGGTCTGTGCGGCAAACCAGTTGCTGAAGTATGTCCTGTCAATACCGGGAGCCGGAAGCTGTGAGCCGATACGGATCACAATCATCATGACAAGCGTGTACAGCAGCTTTTGCCGGACCTCTTTTAACCTAAAAGCATTTTTTACAGACTCTAACATAACACAGACCTCATAGGTTAACGGGCTATGCCGCTTCCCCCTCTATTTTGAACCAGAGGAAAAAGCGGTCTGATTCCCGAAATTTAAGGCTCGCTTTACGAGCCGCTGCGCCGCGTGCGGGTTGCCGCAAGGCAGCTTCTACGTTTCCGTACGCGTGTGCATCCAATAACTCAGTGGAGATTTTTCTCCCTGTGTTATTCTGCGACTTCGGCTGTACCGCCAGCTGCCTCGATCTTAGCTTTTGCGGCAGCACTGTAAGCGTTCACCTTAACATTGAGTTTCTTGGAAAGGTCGCCGCATCCGATGATCTTGACGCCGTCCCTTGACTCTTTGATGATACCGCAGTCCTTGAGTGCCTGAACATCAACCGTTGCACCGTCTTCAAACTTCTCAAGCTTTGTGATGTCGATCGCAACAATGTCCTTGCTGTTGTAGCATGTGAAGCCTCTCTTGGGGAGTCTTCTGTACAGAGGCATCTGGCCGCCTTCGAATCCCGGTCTGGGAGCGCCGGAACGAGCCTTCTGTCCCTTGTGTCCGTAACCAGCGGTCTTTCCGTTTCCGGAAGCGTGGCCGCGGCCTTTTCTGTATTTGCTGTGCTTGGAACCGTCAGCAGGTCTCAAATTTGATAATTCCATTTTATACCTCCCTTAGTCCAGTTCTTCAACCTTGACCATGTGGCTGATCTGGCGGATCTGGCCTCTGGTCGCTGCGTTGTCGGGCAGAATCACAAAGCTGTTAAGTTTCTTAAAGCCCATGGATTCCACGATCTTTTTATTCTTCGGAACTGCACCGATGGTAGACTTGATCAGAGTGATCTTAAGCTTTTTCGGCTCAGCCTTTGTCTCTTTTACATCTGTAGGCATACCAATTCTCCTTTCGGCTTGCTTTGGCTATAAATCAGCCCTTGAGGTCAGCAACGCTCTTTCCGCGTCTTGCAGCAACTTCCTCCGGAACCTTCAGCTGGCTGAGGCCGTTGATGGTTGCAAGAACGACGTTCTGCGTGTTGTTGGAGCCCAGGGACTTGGTTCTGATGTTCTTAATTCCTGCAAGTTCGCAGACCGTACGAGCGGGACCACCTGCGATGATACCGGTACCATCGGGGGATTTCTTAAGCAGAACCTGTGCAGAGCCGTACTTTCCGATATAATCGTGAGAAATACTGGAAACCTCGTCGAGAGCAACGCTGACAAGATTTTTTGCTGCGTCTTCTCTGCCCTTGCGGATTGCTTCCGGAATTTCAGTTGCTTTGCCCAGACCACAGCCAACATGGCCGTTACCGTCACCTACGACTACCAGGGCTGTAAAGCGCATGTTACGTCCGCCTTTAACGACCTTCGTAACGCGTTTGATGGTTACTACCTTATCGGTGAGTTCCATCTGACTTGCATCAATCATTGCACGTTTCATGTGTGAGTCTCCCTTCCTTAGAAATCAAGGCCAGCTTTACGAGCTGCCTCAGCAAGGGCTGCAATCTTGCCCTGATAAACATAACCGCCTCTGTCGAAAACGACTTCCGTGATTCCCTTCTCAACAGCTCTCTTGCCGATCACTTCGCCAACCTTCTCGGCTGCTGCGATGTCATCAGTATTCTCAAGGGCTTCTTTGATCTCTTTCTCAACGGTGCCGGCGGATACCAGAGTCTTCTGTGCGTCATCATCGATAATCTGAGCATAGATGTGCTTATTGCTTCTATAGACAGCCAGGCGCGGTCTCTGCGCCGTGCCGCTGAAACGGTTGCGGATCCTGGCGTGCTTTTTCTCGCGAATGGCCTTTCTGTTTTCCTTCTTAACCATTGTTATCCTCCAAAATCTATGCTATTTATTTCTTGCCTGTCTTACCGACCTTGCGTCTGATGTGCTCATCAGCATACTTGATTCCCTTGCCCTTATAAGGTTCCGGTCTTCTCTTATCTCTGATGTCTGCCGCATACTGGCCGACGGCTTCTTTGTCAATACCCTTGACGATGATCACGTTAGTACCCTGCACTTCTGAGGTAATTCCCTCAGGGTCGATCATCTCAACCGGGTGAGAATATCCTAAATTCAGTGTAAGCGTATTTCCGGATTTTGCTGCTCTGTAACCTACGCCGTTGACTTCCAGCTTCTTCTCGAAACCTGTGGTCACGCCGACTACCATGTTGTGAAGCAGACTTCTTGTCAGTCCGTGGAGGGATTTCTCTTTCTTGAGATCGTTAGGACGCTCAACTACGATCTTGCCATCCTCCAATTTAATCGTCATTTCCTTCGGCAGAGCCCTGGTCAGTTCACCCTTGGGGCCCTTTACAGTCACATTATTATTTTCTGCTATATCTACAGTCACACCTGCAGGGATAGCGATTGGCATTCTTCCAATTCGTGACATTCGCCCGTACCTCCTGTGTTATTTACAATAGTGTTTATCGATATTACCAAACAAATGCAAGAACTTCGCCGCCAACCTGGAGCTCTCTGGCCTTCTTATCGGTCACAACGCCCTGGTTTGTGGAAAGGATTGCGATTCCAAGTCCGTCAAGTACCTTCGGAACCTGCTCCTTGTTCGCATATACGCGAAGGCCGGGTTTGGAGATTCTCTTAAGGCCTGTGATGATCTTGTCGTTCTTGTCAGCGCCGTACTTCAGAGTAACTCTGATGTCTTTGAAGCTGCCGTTGTCAACAAGGTCAACGCTCTTAACATATCCCTCATCAAGCAGGATCTGCGCGATGGAGAACTTGATCTTGGAGTAGGGAATATCTACTGTATCGTGTTTCGCAGTATTTGCATTACGGATTCTTGTAAGCATATCTGCAATCGGATCGCTCATTGTCATCTGATTTGCCTCCTATATTATTCGTCTGCTATTACCAGCTTGCTTTCTTGACGCCCGGGATCTGTCCTTTGTAAGCCAGCTCACGGAAGCAAATTCTGCAAATGCCATACTTTTTCAGAACAGAGTGCGGACGACCGCAGATCTTGCAGCGTGTATAAGCTCTCGTGGAGAACTTGGGTTTCATCTGCTGCTTTACTTTCATGGATGTTTTAGCCATTTTTTCCTCCTAATGGTCTAAGTACCGGTTTCCCGGATCAGTCTCTTGCAAAAGGCATGTTGAAGAGTCTCAGAAGCTCTCTTGCCTCTTCATCGGTGTGTGCAGTTGTGGTAAAGATGATATCCATACCTCTTACCTTGTCGATCTTGTCATACTCGATCTCAGGGAAGATCAGCTGCTCCTTGATGCCCATTGCATAGTTTCCTCTGCCGTCGAAGGAGTTGGGGTTAACGCCACGGAAGTCACGGACACGGGGAAGTGCCAGGTTGACCAGTCTGTCAAGGAACTCGTACATTCTGTCGCCGCGAAGTGTGACCTTGCAGCCGATCGGCATGCCTTCTCTGATCTTGAAGTTAGCGATGGACTTCTTAGCCCTTGTCAGTACGGGCTTCTGGCCGGTAATGATCTCCATATCCTTGGCAGCTGCCTCGAGGAGCTTCTCGTTCTCTCTTGCCTCACCGACACCCATGTTGACTACGATTTTATCTAATTTCGGCACCTGCATAACGTTGGTGTAGCCGAACTTTTTTGTCATCTGTTCACGAATTTCTGTGTTGTACAGATCTTTCAGTCTACTCGACATTGGTAGATCTCCTTTCCGTTATCAGTCGATCACTTTGCCGGTCTTCTTAGCGACACGGACCTTCTTGCCGTTCTCTACACTGAAACCGACGCGGGTTACCTGTCCGTCAACAACCAGCATAACGTTGGATGCATCCAGGGGAGCTTCCTGCTGCGTGATGCCGCCGTTGGGGTTAGCCATGGAAGGCTTGTTGTGCTTTGTAACAATGTTAGCGCCCTCTACGGTAACTCTTCCGTTCTTGCGGTCGACTGCAGTAACCTTGCCTTCTTTACCTTTGCTCTTGCCGGCGATCACTCTGACAGTGTCGCCAACTTTGATCTTACTCGTTGCCATCTTTGATCCTCCTTATAATACTTCGGGAGCCAGGGAAAGGATCTTCATGTACTTCTTCTCACGAAGCTCTCTGGCGACGGGCCCAAAGATACGGGTTCCTGTAGGTGTCAGATCATCTTTGATGATGACAGCCGCATTCTCATCGAATCTGATGTAGGAGCCGTCTTTTCTGCGTGTTGTGTTGACTGTACGAACGACGACAGCCTTAACAACATCACCCTTCTTGACAACGCCGCCGGGCGTTGCCTCTTTAACGGTTGCAATGATGGTATCGCCGATTCTTGCATATCTTCTTGTAGAGCCGCCGCAGACACGGATGCAGAGCAGTTCCTTTGCACCGGTATTGTCAGCGACTCTGAGTCTGCTTTCCTGCTGAATCATATTCGTTTTCCTTTCTGGTTATCTAGCCTTCTCAACGATCTCGACCAGTCTCCATCTCTTTGTCTTGGACAGCGGTCTGGTCTCCATGACCTTTACAGTATCGCCGACGCCGCACTCGTTGTTTTCGTCGTGAGCGCGAAGCTTATAAGTCTTTTTAACGATCTTACCAATCAGCGGATGTTTCACGTGATCTTCAATAGCCACGACAATTGTCTTGTCCATCTTGTCACTGACTACCTTGCCGATACGGACTTTTCTAAGATTTCTTTCCATGATTTGTTTCCTTTACCTTCCCGGATTACTCTGCCTTGCTGGAAATCACAGTCTGAATTCTGGCGATGTTCTTTCTCACCTCAGTGATTCTGGCCGTATTCTTCAGCTGATTGGTGGCATTCTGGAATCTGAGGTTAAAGAGCTCCTTCTTAGCGGAGACAAGCTCCTGGGAAAGCTCATCCACAGATTTGTTTCTCAATTCCTCTAAATATGCTTTGCTCTTCATTATTTTGCACCGCCTTCCACCTGTGCCTTGGAAACGATCTTGCACTTGCAGGGAAGCTTGTTAGCTGCCAGACGAAGCGCTTCCTTAGCCGTCTCTTCCGGTACACCGGCAATCTCAAACATGACTCTGCCGGGCTTGACTACTGCTACCCAGTACTCAACTGCGCCTTTACCTGAACCCATACGGACTTCAGCAGGCTTCTTTGTTACCGGCTTATCAGGGAAAATCTTGATCCAGACTTTACCATATCTCTTGATGTAACGTGTCATGGCGACACGAGCTGCCTCAATCTGGTTGGAACGGATCCACACGGGCTCCATGCATACCAGACCATAATCGCCGTAGCTGACAGTTGTGCCTCTGGTAGGGGTACCTGCCATGCTGCCGCGGAACTGTTTACGATATTTAACTCTTTTAGGCATTAACATAGTGTACGTACCTCCTTAACTCAAGCCTGAGCCGAATCGGTATTCTTTGTAGGAAGAATCTCGCCTTTGTAGATCCAAACCTTAACACCGACCTTACCATAAGTGGTATTGGCCTCAGCAAAACCATAATCGATGTCTGCGCGCAGGGTCTGCAGCGGGATGGTTCCCTCGCTGTAGGTCTCAGTACGAGCGATATCAGCTCCGCCGAGACGGCCGCCGCAAGCTGCCTTGATTCCGAGTGCGCCGGACTTCATTGTTCTGCCCATAGCGGACTTCATAGCGCGGCGGAAAGAAACACGCTCCTCGAGCTGCTTCGCAATATTTTCGGCAACAAGCTGTGCATCCTTATCGGGGCGCTTGATTTCCTTGATGTCGAGGAAGATCTTCTTGCCGGTGAGCTTCTGAAGCTCAGCCTTGGTCTTCTCGATCTCCTGGCCGCCCTTACCGATGATGACACCGGGCTTTGCAGCGTAGACAGTAACTTTAACTCTCTCGGAAGCTCTCTCCACCTCGATCTTGGAGATGCCTGCGTTAAATAATTTCTTCTTCAGAAACTTTCTGATGTTGTAATCTTCCACAAGCAGGTCTGAGAAATCACCCTCGGCATACCACTTGGAATCCCATTCTTTGATGACGCCGACTCTCAGGCCATGAGGATTAACTTTCTGTCCCATTTAAGGCTCCTTTCTTATCCTGATTACTCTTCTGCCTTTTTCTCGTCAAGGACGATCTTAAGGTTGCTCATTCTCTTCAGAATTCTGTATGCTCTGCCCTGTGCTCTGGGTCTGATTCTCTTCATTGTAGGCCCGTCAAACGCATAGCACTCAGCAACATAAAGGTTTGCTGCGTTCATGCCGAGGTTGTTCTCTGCGTTTGCTACCGCACTGTTAAGCAGTTTCAGGATAACTTCCGAAGCATATCGGTTGTTGTATGTCAGAATGCCCTGTGCTGTTGCGACGTCTTTGCCTCTGATGGCGTCCATAACGAAGCAAGCCTTCTGGACAGGGATTCTGGCGTAAGAAAGCTTTGCAGAAGGTCTTGTATCCTTCTGGGCATTTCTCTCTCTCTTAAATTGAGTTCTATGTCCGTTTGCCATAGTTCCTCGCTCCTTTCAATGTGAACTCTTCCGGGCCGATCAGTTGGCGGAAGATCTTCTCTCGTCTTTGTTGTTGCCCTGGTGACCTCTGTAAGTTCTTGTCATAACGAACTCACCGAGTTTGTGACCGACCATGTCCTCTGTAACATATACCGGAACATGCTTGCGGCCGTCATGCACTGCAATTGTGTGGCCAACAAAAGACGGGAAAATGGTGGAACGGCGGGACCAGGTCTTGATGACCTCTTTGCTGCCCGATGCGTTCAAAGCGTCTACCTTCTTCAAAAGGCTTTTGTCTGCAAACGGCCCTTTCTTTAATGATCTTGCCATGGTAATCCTCCTTACTTCTTTCCGCCTCTGCGTCTAACGATGAGTTTGTCAGAAGCTTTCTTTCCACGCGTCTTGTAACCAAGTGCAGGTTTGCCCCAAGGCGTGCTCGGTCCGGGACGACCTACAGGAGCCTTGCCTTCACCACCACCGTGAGGGTGATCGTTGGGGTTCATGACGCTGCCTCGTACGTGAGGACGAATGCCCATGTTGCGAACACGGCCTGCTTTGCCGTAGTTGATCAGGTTGTGATCGATGTTGCCGATGACACCGACGGTTGCTCTGCAGTTCAGAGGAACCATTCTCATCTCGCCGGAAGGGAGTCTCAGAGTAGCATACTTGCCTTCCTTAGCCATCAGCTGTGCAGCTGCGCCCGCGCTGCGGACCATCTGGCCGCCCTTGCCGGGGTGAAGCTCAATGTTGTGTACCATTGTACCTACCGGGATCTTCTCAAGAGGGAGGCAGTTGCCGACTCTGACTTCTGCGTCAGGTCCGTTCATAACCTTCATGCCGTCCTTGAGGCCCTGGGGTGCAAGGATATATGCCTTCTCGCCGTCTTCGTAGCAGATCAGGGCGATGTTAGCTGTTCTGTTGGGATCGTACTCGATACCAATTACTGTTGCAGGGATTCCATCCTTGCGTCTTCTGAAATCGATGATTCTGTATTTTCTTCTGCTTCCGCCGCCGTGATGTCTCACGGTGATCTTACCCTGGTTGTTGCGGCCTGCGTTCTTCTTCAGAGAGAAAACAAGTGACTTCTCAGGAGTCTTCTTGGTGATCTCAGCGAAATCGGAACCGGTCATATTTCTGCGGGAGGGTGTATATGCGGTATACTTTTTAATTCCCATGATTAGTTCTCCTTTTCATGCTTATTCATTTTGACAAGCAAAATTTTGCACCGCTTTTATTTATCAAAGTCCGGTGAAGAGATTGATCTCTTTGCTGTCAGCAGTAAGCGTAACATAAGCTTTCTTACGCTTTGCAGTCTGTCCGTAGACCATTCCTCTTCTCTTTTTCTTAGGTCTGCAGTTCACAGTGTTCACGCGGGCGACCTTGGCGCCGTCGAACATTCTCTCAACAGCAGTCTTGATCTGGAACTTGTTTGCTTCCGGATGAACATAGAAAGCGTATCTCTTCTCCGCGATATCCTGCAGAGCTTTCTCTGTCTGGATGGGCTTCAGAATAATATCATAGTATTCCAGTGTTGCCATTATGCGTACACCTCCTCCAATTTGGCGACTGCGTCCTTTGTAAGGATCACGGTCTGGGCGTTCATCAGATCATAAACATTGATCTGGGATGTAAGAGTAGTCTTGACCGCAGGGATGTTGTTTGCGGATTTAACTACGTGCTCATCCTTGTCAGCCATAACTACAAGGGTCTTGCCGGCCGCCTTAAGGTTTTCCATAACCTTGACGAACTCTTTGGTCTTGAACTCGCTCATTGCAAGCTGATCAAGAACGATAACCTTGTTCTGCTGAACGCGATCGGTCAGAGCGCTTCTGACTGCTGCCTGTTTTTCCTTCTTATTCATCTTGAAGGAGTAGTCACGCGGAGTGGGAGCGAATACTACGCCGCCGCCTGTCCACTGAGGAGCTCTCGTGGAACCCTGTCTTGCGTGGCCTGTGCCCTTCTGTCTCCAAGGCTTTCTTCCGCCGCCGGAAACCTCAGAGCGGGTTTTAGCCTTCTGTGTGCCCTGGCGATTGTTTGCCAGCTGCTGAACAACTGCCATGTGAAGCAGGTTCTCGTTCACTTCTACACCGAAGACCGCATCATTTAAGTCGATATTGCCGACTTCCTGTCCTTGCATATTATAAACAGATACGTTTGCCATCTGAATGGTCCTCCTTTCTCATCTAAGGCACTGCTCAGACTCTGGTGGTCTCTTTGAGAGTCACAAGACCTTTCTTAGGTCCCGGAATAGCGCCTTTGACCAGAATAAGATTCTTGTCCGCATCCACTCTCACTACTTCCAGGTTCTGGATCGTAACCTGAACGCTGCCCATGTGACCGGGCATTCCCTTGCCCTTGTAGACTCTGCTCGGATCGGAAGAAGATCCGTTGGAACCCTGATGACGGTGGAACTTGGAACCGTGTCCCATGGGTCCTCTGTGCTGTCCCAGTCTCTTGATAGCGCCCTGGAAGCCTTTACCCTTTGTAACTGCAGTAGCGTCGATCTTGTCGCCTTCCGCAAAGATGTCAGCCTTGATCTCGTCGCCGAGCTTGTACTCTGCAGCGTTTTCGAATTTAAATTCCTGAACGTGCTTCTTAACCGGTGTGCCGGCCTTGTCGAAGTGGCCCTTCATAGCCTTGCCAACGCCGTGGCGGTGTGCAACTTCCTTGTTGCCCTTCTTGTCGACTGTGGTGATTCTCTCTTTTGCCTCACCGAAGCCAACCTGAACTGCCTCATAACCATCATTCTCAATGGTCTTGACCTGTGTTACGACACAGGGGCCTGCCTCAAGGACTGTAACAGGGACGAGTGTTCCGTCTTCCCTGAAGATCTGAGTCATGCCGATCTTGGTAGCCATAATTGCTTTCTTCATTTTTACCTCTTTCCGCCGGAATTCCGGCTAATTTTTGTCTACAGCGGACATCAGCGCTATTCCTTCGGGCTCTTGGCATCTCGCCCTCCTGCGGATCTCCTCCGGATCCTGCTCTCGGCTCACAGCCTGCTGTCTGACTGCTCACCGCGACGCCTGCCTTTCCTTTTCCTTCATCGGATCGCCGCTTCTTTCCCGCGGCCTCCTCCCGAAAAGGGATGTCATACTAGTAGAGGTTTTATTTACAAATGCATTATGGAGTATGCATCTGTTAACTTGTTTTGTTCGCTGTACTTATTATATGTACGCTTTGCTTTGTACTGATCAGCGAGCCTTCATCTTGATATCGATCGCTACGCCTGCAGGCATCTCCAGTCTCTGAAGAGCATCAACTGTCTTCTGAGTGGGAGTGATAATGTCGATCAGTCTCTTGTGAGTTCTCTGCTCGAACTGCTCACGGCTGTCCTTATACTTATGAACAGCGCGAAGGATGGTAACAACCTCCTTCTTTGTAGGAAGCGGAACGGGACCGCTTACCTGGGAGCCGGTCTTCTTAACCGTCTCGATGATCTTCTTCGCGGATGCATCCACGAGCTTGTGATCATATGCCTTCAGGGTAATTCTCATAATCTGATTTGCCATAAAAAAAGTCGCCTCCTTATTCGCACTTTTTAATGAAGTACGACAAGCGGTGACTGTACACACTCCCGTGCGTGTCCTGTCTGTCTCTTCTCAAAGAATCTCTCGAGATCAGGTTCTCGCACGTCGTTTCTGATTTTCTGCTCGCAAAACTTGCTTTTACTCGCAGAATTGCAGACTGTCAATCGGTACAGTGACTTGTCGTCAGTTTTCGGGTCGGCCCTGTGCCAATCAGGGCGCCCCAGACATTCGCTCCACGGAAAACCCGCCGTATCCACAGCGGCAACCTCACGCTTCACAGCTATCATGTCACAGCTTTTTCATCATACACGAGGTCTCTTCAAAATGCAAGAACAATTTTTGTATTTATCTACAAACATTTTTGTCATTTTTCACAAATCTGGGTTGTGGGGGGGACTCGTGTCAAAACAGAGACATTATAAAGGAACTTTTGCTTGATTTCAACATCGTTTTTATGGCTTGATATCATGCGCGTGTTCGGATACCCTTCGCGCGAACCAAGCTATCCTGAGTGTGTTCGGATACCCTTCGCGCGTTCTGAACCACCCTTAGTACGGTCGGACAAGCTTCGCGCGTTCTGAACCGCCCTGTCATACACTCCGGTTTCACGGGCGGGGAAGCCCCTCCGCATAAAAAAGCAGAGATGGCACCATATGCCATCTCCGCCTTTTTTTACACTATTATCTTCCCCGCCCGTGAAACCGGAGCGAAAGACAGGGTATACACTTCCACACGCAGGCTTTCTCTCCGCTTTCATCCGGAGCGGAAGACAGGGTATACACTTCCGCACGCAGGCTTTCCCTCCGCACGCAAGCTTTCCCCAACAATTACTTCTTCCTCACCTCATCAAATACATCCGTAATCTCCTTCTCCGGCGCCGCCGTCATATTGGAAACAATAACGTTGGCCGCGAGGCTGATCAGGAACGCGGGAAGCAGCTCATAAATAGCAAACCATCCGCCGATCGGAGCGATCAGGAACTTCCAGATGAAGACCATGGCTGCTCCGGCGACCATGCCTGCGATCGCGCCCTGCTTGTTGGATCTTCTCCAGAAGAGGGCCAGCAGCATCTGCGGTCCGAAGGCTGCGCCAAAGCCCGCCCACGCGAAGGAGACGACGCGGAATACGGAGCTGTTCGGGTTCCAGGCCAGGATCACGGCGATCGCCGCAATGGCGATGACGGTGAGTCTGGCGGCTCTCATCTGCTGGCGGCTGGTGAGCTTGATGCCCATGAACTCCTGCACGAGGTCCTGGGAGACACTGGAAGCCGCCGCAAGAAGCTGGGAGTCCGCGGTGGACATGGTCGCCGCCAGAATACCCGACAGGATGATACCTGCGAACAGCGCGAAGATGACGCCGTTCTGGCTCATCAGGTTGGCCATCTGGATGATGACGGTCTCCGATTCGGAGCTTGTGGTGAGCATGGGGATCGCACCGGTCAGGGATACGCTGTAGCCGATGACACCGATAAATACCGCAATGCCCATGGAAATTACGACCCACACGAAAGCGATTCTGCGGGAGAGCACCAGCTCCTCCTCATTTCGGATTCCCATGAACCTAAGAAGGATGTGAGGCATGCCAAAATAGCCAAGGCCCCAGGCCAGTGTGGACACGATGCTGAAGATTCCGAAGGAACCTGCCGTTCCCGTAGCCGCATTGTAGCCCTGGGTGAGATTGAGGTAGCCGGGAAGAGCTTTCGCATTTTCCACTACTACATCCATGCCGCCTGCTCTGTCAATTCCGAAGAACACGATGATGATCAGCGCGATCGTCATGAAAATACTCTGGACGAGGTCCGTTGTGGAAACGGCAAGGAAACCGCCCATGGTGGTGTAAGCGATGATGATCAGCGCGCCGACGATCATGGCCACGTGGTAATTAAAGCCGAAAAGGCTGTTGAACATGGTGCCGACCGCTTTGAAGCCGGACGCGGTATAAGGAATAAAGAATACCAGGATAATGATCGCCGCGATACAGGACAGGACATGCTTCTCGTCTTTGTATCTTCTGGAATAGAAATCCGGGATTGTGAAAGCCCCGATCCTCTCAGAATAGCGGCGCAGAAGTCTCGCCACCAGGAGGAAGTTGAGGTAGGTGCCGATCGAGAGGCCGACGGCCGTCCAGGTTACTTCCGCAAGACCCGCGATATAGGCCAGACCGGGCAGGCCCATCAAGAGGTAGCTGCTCATGTCCGAGGCCTCGGCGCTCATAGCCGTGACGACAGGTCCCAGAGAGCGTCCGCCGATATAGAAGCCGTCGGATGTTTCGGTCGCGCCTTTTCTGTTGAAGAGTGCGCCGATGGCAAGCATTCCCCCCATGTACAGAACAATAGTTACAATGATCAAGATTTGTGCTGAAGTCATAACATTTCTCCATTTCCCCTCGCCTTGCGGCGCTTATTCTCTCCGGGCATTCGGAATTCCGCCCGGACAATTACGCATTATAGCACAAGAGAAGCCGGAATAAAATACAGAACGGTGTATAGAACGTATTCTATACACCGAGCCTCATTAAATTGCAATTTCCTTTTATTTAAGCTGTATTTTGGCTGTACAATACACTAAATCATATTCCATTCGAAAGTCAATACATTTGTCATTCTGTCTTTTGGCGGAAGCTTTCAAGGAACATGGGCGTCATCCTGTCGGCATAAGATACCAGGGAATACTCGCCGCCGCACAGGCACCAGTCGTACATGAGCGCCCTCTCCCACATCGCGTACGCCTTGATGATCTCGCTGGCCGTGCAGTCCGTCCTTAGGTCTCCCTGCTTCTGCCCTTCCGTTATGATCTCGCGCAGGATCCGGAAGTAAGTGCGGTTTCGATCCAGCAGGTGCTTTTCTCCCTGCGCCTGCAGCTGTGTGGACAAAAGCCCCGAGAGAAGGTCGCGCGAGATGCTGTCCTCGATCATCACAAACAGTTCGTGGTTGAGAAAGATCAGTTTGTCCGCCGCATTCAGGGATGGATCAAGGGTCTCCCTGAGCTTCTCGTATTTTTCGTCAAAGACATAGGCGAGCGTTCCCAGCAGCGCATCTTTTCCGTCAAAATAGTGATAGAAGGATCCTCTGGACGTCCCCGAAGCAAAAATGATGTCCTCTATGGTCGTGGCGTCATACCCGTTTTCATAAAAGAGTTTCCAGGCTGCGGAGATGATCTTTCCTTTTGTGTTTCGCGTGTTCTTCTTTGGCATAGTGCACCTTCAAATCCTTTGTCACGGTTGCGTTTTCTTCTTTTTCAGTGTATCTTTTGTTGAGTACTATTATTCTACTATAAATAGAACCTTTTAACATAAAAGCTTTAACAGACGAAACAATTTGGGAGCACGAAAGAATATGTGGATTGCGGATTCCTGGAAAGAATATCAGGTATTGGATACCTCCGACGGCGAGAAACTGGAATTGTGGGGCGGCTACAAGCTGATCCGCCCGGACCCGCAGGTGATCTGGAAGACACCGCGCGGCAGAGAATGGAGAAACCCCAACGGTCATTATCACCGCAGCAATAAGGGCGGCGGTGAATGGGAATTCAGGGATCTCCCCGAGGAGTGGACGATCCACTACAAGGATCTCTCCTTCCGGCTCAAGCCTTTTAACTTCAAGCACACCGGGCTCTTCCCCGAGCAGGCCGTCAACTGGGACTGGTTCAGCGAAATCATCAGGGACGCCGTTGCATCAGGGAGGAAAGTGAAGGTTCTCAACCTCTTTGCTTATACCGGCGGGGCAACCGTCGCTGCCGCCAAGGCCGGGGCCAGCGTCACCCATGTGGACGCCGCCAAGGGGATGGTCACCTGGGCCAGAGAGAACGCCGCCATTTCAGGGCTCGAGGATGCCCCGATCCGCTGGCTGGTGGACGACTGCGGGAAATTCGTGGATCGCGAGATCCGAAGAGGAAACACCTACGACGCGATCATCATGGATCCTCCCTCCTACGGCCGCGGGCCCAAGGGCGAGATCTGGAAGATCCAGGACAGCATCTATCCCTTCCTCATGAATGCCTGCAAGCTTTTGTCCGACGACCCGCTCTTCGTGCTGGTCAATTCCTACACCACAGGGCTGCAGCCCGCCGTGCTCTCCTATCTGCTGCACACCGCCATTGACAAAAGTCACCGCGGAAGCGTAGAGGCCGGCGAGATCGGTCTCCCGGTTGCCGGAAACGGACTGGTCCTTCCCTGCGGCGCAGCCGGAAGATGGACCGCCTCGAAATGAGTCCGATCATCCCGGCAGGCCGGGTAAGCCTTGGCACCCGGCAGACGGACGCCTTTTGCCCCCGACAGCCGGACACCCTTAAGCCTGACAGCCGGTACTTCGATCTGGCAAACATTGACCGATAACAGCAATCAACAAAAAGCCCTTTCCCGGCGGAAATTCCGCGGGGAAAGGGTTTTCTTTTACCTGATGATCCTCAGTCGGGTTTCACTTCCGGCTTCGATCCTTTATTCTTATCGGTTTCGGGGACCTCGCTCCGCTCGATCCTCTCGCGGATCTGGAGCATTCTCCTGTCGAGCTGGTTGATCAGGTCCGCGCTGTAGCGAAGTTCCTCTACAATGATCTCGGCGTTGCTGATCTCCCTCTTGTACTTCATCTTATGTTCGACGCTGGCCCAGAAGTCCATGGCGATCGTCCGAAACTGCACTTCCACATTCATGTACTTCTTTTCGCTCGCCAGAAAGATTGGAACGCGAAGGATCAGATGAAGGCTCCGATAGCCGTTCTCTTTCGGGGAGGAAATATAGTCCTTCTCCTGGAGGATCTCGACGTCGTCCTGCACGTCAAAGGAATCTCTTATGCTGTAAATGTCGTCGATGAAGGAACAGATCACCCGGATTCCGGCCACGTCGTTGATCGTGTTCTCAATATTTTCAACAGTAAAAGGAACGCCTTTTACCTTGAGCTTGCCGTAAATGCTCTTGGGAGATTTGAGCCTGCTCTTAATGTACTCAAAAGGATTTCTCTTGTTCTTCAGCGCCATCTCTTTGTTGAGGATCTCAAGCTTGGTCCTCACCTGAGACATCGCGCAGTCAAAGTACATCATCATCGTGTCAAACTGTTCCGCCTGCTCCGTGATCTGCAGAATGCGTCCGACATCCTCATCGGTCATGGAATCATTTCCGTAGTAGCCGATGTCATACTTCTCGTCACCTGTCAACCTCTGTTCCTCCTTCATCTTTATGAACTCCGGCCTGTGCGATCAGCATGTTTCTTCCCCAGTGTTCATAAAAGCCTGCTTCCAAATGTATTCCGTCACTGACATACAGATCTGCATATTTTGACGCAATCTCATCGTTGTCTATATAGTGCCACCCGTGTTTCCGGCACATCTCTCTGAGCTCCCTGTTGTAGGCACCCACCTTCCGGTAATCCGGATCACTCTCCGCAAGCGTCCGGCTCGCCGGCAGGATCGAATTGACGTAGATCTGTGCATCGCCGAGCGCCTCCTGCAGTTCTCCGATCTTTTCTCCGGCATATTCCGCGTAACCGGCAGCCGTATTTCCGCCGACGGCCGATTTAATGTCGTTGATTCCGAAAGCGATAAAGACCCGGTCAGGAGCAAGCGCCGCGATCTCCTCCGAAAACCCTGACAGCTCCGCGATCGTCGCTCCGTTTCTTGCCTTTACATGATCGTCGGGAATCGCCGTGTACAGGGAGAACCCGACCACTCTCGAATCCCCGGTGAGGACCGCGCCGTCGAACCGTCTCCACAAGTCGCTCCCGCTCAAGGCCATGATCTCCGCTGCAGATTCTCCCGGGTCCCCGTCCGCAGCCGCGGGATCGGACTGTTCATCCGCCCCGGTCCCGTCCGCCGACTCATCCTCCCGGGCGCCTTCTCCATCAGCCGATTGAGAATGCGCTTCCCCGGAAGTACTCTGTGCCGACCCGGATTCATCTTGTGTCTTACTGCCGCTCAGGTCGGTCAAAAATGCAGCCGCCAGCAGAAAGACCACCAGGACGATCGATCCCACTGCCGCCGCATATCCGGCTTTCCATACTCTTTCATCTATCATATTTTTCCCCGCGGAAGTTTCCGTTCCCGTGCAAAAAATGCAGAATAATAGTACACTTTTTTGCCGCTAGATGATTATAACAGACCGCAGTCCGTTTTTGAAGTAAAACTAACTAATTGAAAGCGCAAAAATCATTAAATATTCGTAAACATACACAAACACGGCTGCAAAAAAAAGAATCCCGGTACTCCAAACGGAGTACCGGGATCCGGATCGTTCAATTATTCAGACTGTTAACAGACCTGTTTTGCTCGTTCGAAATTAGTCAAGAACGGTAGCAACACGGCCGGAACCAACAGTACGGCCACCTTCACGGATAGCGAAAGTAAGACCCTGCTCCATAGCGATGGGGTGGATCAGCTCGATGGTCATCTCGACGTGGTCGCCGGGCATGCACATCTCTGTGCCTTCGGGAAGAGTGATAACGCCGGTAACGTCAGTTGTTCTGAAATAGAACTGAGGACGATAGTTGTTGAAGAAAGGTGTGTGACGGCCACCCTCGTCCTTAGTCAGAACGTAAACCTGAGCGGTAAATTTCTTGTGGCAGGTAACTGTGCCGGGCTTTGCGATAACCTGGCCTCTCTCGATGGCAGTTCTGTCGATACCACGAAGAAGGACACCTACGTTGTCACCAGCCTCAGCATAGTCAAGAGTCTTACGGAACATCTCGATACCGGTAGCAACAGACTTCATGGTCTCTTCCTTGATACCAACGATCTCGACGGGCTCCATAACCTTCAGAGTACCACGCTCAACACGGCCTGTAGCAACAGTACCACGACCGGAAATTGTGAATACGTCCTCTACGGGCATAAGGAAAGGCTTGTCGTTCTCACGCTGAGGATCCGGAATGTAATCATCAACAGCATCCATGAGCTCCATGATGTTGTCAGCCCACTCGCTGTTAGGATCTTCGAGAGCCTTAAGAGCGGAACCTCTGATAACCGGCAGATCATCGCCCGGGAACTCATACTCGGTCAGAAGGTCACGAACTTCCATCTCGACCAGCTCGATGAGCTCTTCGTCATCAACCATGTCGCACTTGTTCAGGAATACTACGATGTAAGGAACACCGACCTGACGAGCAAGCAGAACGTGCTCACGAGTCTGAGCCATAACACCGTCGGTAGCAGCAACTACAAGGATAGCGCCGTCCATCTGAGCAGCACCGGTGATCATGTTATTGACATAGTCAGCGTGGCC
>JAFUFL010000035.1 GCA_017469935.1 Lachnospiraceae bacterium | reverse complement strand
ACTCGATGTGAGCTGTGGAGATGGTGATTCCTCTCTCTCTCTCTTCGGGAGCCTTGTCGATCTGATCGAAAGCAACAGCAGTTCCGCCCTGTCTTACAGCGAGAACGGATGTGATAGCAGCGGTAAGAGTTGTCTTGCCGTGGTCAACGTGACCGATTGTACCGATGTTGCAGTGCGGTTTTGTTCTGTCAAAATGAGCCTTTGCCATTTCTCAATTCCTCCTTAAATAATTTGAGATACAACTTTTTTGATTTTCATTATAGCTGCAATGACTGTTCTCAATTTAAGGGTCGTATAAACAGTCACTGCTACGATTATAATCAAATTGTAATAAGAATGCAATCACTTTTCGTTGAGGATCTTCTCGGCCACATTCTTCGGCACGGGTTCGTACTTATCAAAGAACATGGAGTAATTGCCGCGTCCCTGTGTCTTGGAACGGAGATCCGTCGCATATCCGAACATCTCGGACAGCGGAACGAAACCTGTTACCATCTTGCCGCCGCCGATATCTTCCATTCCGCTGATTCTTCCGCGGCGGGAGTTGATATCACCGATGACATCGCCCATGTATTCTTCGGGCATGGTAACTTCGACTCTCATGATGGGCTCAAGGAGTACAGGAGATGCTTTCTTCATAGCTTCCTTGAAGCACATGGATCCTGCGATATGGAATGCCATCTCAGAGGAGTCGACCTCGTGATAAGATCCGTCATATACAGTGGCGTGAACGCCGACCACAGGGTATCCGCCCAGGTTACCGGCCTTCATAGCCTCTTCAATACCTTCGCCGACTGCCGGGATATATTCCTTCGGAATATTTCCGCCGACGACTTCGGAATCAAATTTATAAAGTTCGTCGCCGTTGGCGTCCATGGGCTCGAAACGGACTTTACAGTGTCCGTACTGGCCGCGTCCGCCCGACTGCTTCGCGTACTTGTATTCCTGTTCGACGTTCTTGGTAAATGTCTCTTTGTACGCAACCTGAGGTGCGCCGACATTCGCCTCGACCTTGAACTCACGAAGAAGTCTGTCTACGATGATCTCCAGGTGGAGCTCACCCATACCGGCGATGATTGTCTGGCCTGTCTCCTTGTCGGTGTGCTGCTTGAAGGTAGGATCCTCCTCAGCCAGCTTGGCAAGTGCTTCGGCCATCTTGCCCTGACCGGCCTTGGTCTTGGGCTCGATTGCGAGCTCGATAACGGGCTCCGGGAACTCCATGGACTCCAGGATGACCGGACTGGTCTCCGCGCAGAGTGTGTCGCCCGTTGCCGTAAACTTGAGGCCTACCGCTGCGGCGATGTCGCCGGAGTATACCTTCTCAAGTTCTGTTCTCTTGTTCGCGTGCATCTGAAGGATACGTCCGAGACGCTCCTTCTTGTCCTTCGTAGCATTCAGGATGTAAGATCCGGAATTAGCGACACCGGAATATACACGGAAGAATGCAAGCTTTCCTACGAAGGGGTCGGTCATGATCTTGAATGCGAGCGCTGCGAAAGGCTCGTCGTCGGAAGAATGTCTCTCGACTTCGTTTCCGTCAAGATCAGTACCTTTTATTGCAGGGATGTCAAGAGGTGAAGGCATGAATTCGACGACCGCATCGATCATCTTCTGAATGCCCTTGTTCTTGTAAGCGGAGCCGCAGACTACGGGGACTGCTCTGCACTCGCAGGTTGCCTTGCGAAGAGCGGCCTTCATCTCGTCCACAGAAGGCTCCTCGCCTTCAAGGTACATCATCATCAGGTCCTCATCGAGGTCGCAGATCTTCTCGACCATCTCGGAGCGATACAGTTCCGCATCCTCCTTGAACTGATCCGGGATCTCACCGATGGTGATGTTGTCACCCTTGTCATCATTATATGTATATGCTTCCATCTCGAACAGGTCGATGATACCGGTAAAAGTATCCTCAGCGCCCATAGGGATCTGGATCATGATGGCGTTCTTGCCGAGCCTGTTGCGGATCTGTTCTACAGAACCGTAATAGTCAGCTCCGATGACGTCCATCTTATTGATGAAAGCCATACGAGGCACATTGTATGTATCAGCCTGACGCCATACATTCTCCGCCTGGGGTTCTACGCCGCCTCTCGCGCTGAATACGCCTACGGCGCCGTCCAGTACGCGAAGAGAACGCTCTACTTCGACAGTAAAGTCAACGTGTCCGGGAGTATCAATAATATTGATGCGGTGCTCGAGAGCGCCTTCCTTGGGCACATTATGATCATGCAGAGTCCAGTGGCATGTTGTCGCCGCTGATGTGATCGTGATACCGCGCTCCTGCTCCTGGGCCATCCAGTCCATTGTTGCAGTACCGTCATGTGTATCACCGATCTTGTAGTTTACACCGGTATAATACAGAATACGTTCCGTGAGTGTAGTCTTACCGGCATCAATGTGCGCCATAATACCGATATTCCTGGTTCTCTCCAGGGGATATTCTCTAGTTGACACAGATTTCTCTTCCTCCTAATGTGTATAATAACTTCAAGCAGCAGTCCCGTTATAGTCAGGCTGCGATCAGAATCTGTAGTGAGAGAAAGCTCTGTTGGCATCTGCCATCTTGTGCATGTCTTCTTTTCTCTTAACAGAAGCGCCTGTGTTATTGAACGCATCAAGAATCTCTCCGGCCAGTTTGTCTTCCATGGTCTTCTCGCCTCTCTTACGGGAGAACATGACCATCCAGCGAAGAGCGAGAGCCTGACGTCTCTCAGGTCTGACTTCGATCGGAACCTGGTAGGTTGCACCACCGATTCGTCTAGCTTTAACTTCAAGGACAGGCATGATGTTGTTCATGGCTGTCTCAAATACTTCGAGGGCAGGCTTGCCTGCTTTTGCCTCGACCTTGCCGAATGCACCGTATACAATCTTCTGTGCTACGCCTTTCTTGCCGTCGAGCATGACAGCGTTGATCAGCTTTGTAACAACCTTGTTGTTGTATAAAGGATCGGCAAGTATTTCTCTTTTTTGTACATGTCCTTTACGCGGCACGTTACTTCCCTCCTTATCAATGGATAATTCATCGGTACTCACTATTAGATATGTGTTCGTGCTGTGATCTATCTGTAAATAGAATTCCAACACTTACAGGTATCAGTTTATAGTAAATATCTTACTTTCCAGCCTTAGGTCTCTTCGCGCCATACTTGGAGCGAGCCTGACGTCTGTTGGCAACACCTGCTGTATCCAGGGTACCGCGGATAATGTGATATCTGGTACCGGGCAGATCTTTAACTCTTCCGCCTCTGATCAGGACAACGCTGTGCTCCTGCAGATTGTGACCCTCGCCGGGAATGTAGGATGTAACCTCGATTCCATTGGAGAGACGCACTCTTGCGATTTTACGCAGTGCGGAGTTAGGCTTCTTGGGGGTTGCAGTCTTAACCGCTGTGCAGACACCGCGCTTCTGCGGGGAGCTGGCATCGATAGCCTTCTTCTTAAGGGAGTTCATTCCCTTCTGCAGTGCAGGTGCAGTAGATTTCTTGACGGAAGTCTGACGCCCCTTTCTTACTAACTGGTTAAATGTTGGCATTCTATTTCACCTCCTTCTTATAAAATAAACATGGTGCAGCTCCTAAGAGCCACACCATGATATTATATGAGTCTGATTTGCACTTGTCAATCACTTTCTTACTCTTCAGCGCCGGAATTTACGACTTCTTCCACTGCGGATTCGACGATCATCTCTGCCGCCTTCGCACTGTCTTCTGTCTCAACCGCCGCTTCTTCCTCGGCACTTGCCATCTTGCGCAGACGCGCATCGGTGCTGAGCCTTGTGCTGCGGTATCTCTTCATTCCGGTTCCCGCAGGAATCAGCTTACCGAGAATGACGTTCTCCTTAAGTCCGATCAGAGGATCGATCCGTCCGTGGATTGCCGCGTCGGTAAGGACCTTCGTGGTCTCCTGGAAGGACGCCGCGGACAGGAAGGAGCTGGTAGCCAGAGCCGCCTTGGTAATACCGAGGATGATCTGCTTGCCTTCCGCCGGCTGCATGTCAAGGGCAGTGAGTCTCTCGTTCTCGTCCTCAAAATCAAGAACATCGACGAGGCTTCCGGGAAGGAACTTGGTATCTCCGCTGTTTTCAATCCTGATCTTGCCCAGCATCTGTCTGACGATGACTTCGATGTGCTTATCGCAGATATCAACGCCTTGCAGACGGTAAACTTTCTGGACCTCACGGAGCAGATAGTTCTGTACCGCACGGATTCCCTTGATCTTCATCAGGTCATGAGGGTTGACGCTTCCTTCGGTCAGCTCGTCGCCGGCCTCGATCACCTGGCCGTCCACAACCTTGATTCTGGATCCGTAAGGGATCGGATACTCTTTGGACTCGCCCGTCTCATCACTTGTCACAATGACTTCACGGCTCTTCTTGTTGTCCGGGATCGAAACCGTCCCGCTCAGCTCGGAGATAATTGCAAGTCCTTTAGGTCTGCGCGCCTCAAACAGCTCTTCGACACGGGGAAGACCCTGTGTGATATCGCCGCCCGCGACACCGCCGGTGTGGAATGTTCTCATGGTCAGCTGTGTACCGGGCTCACCGATGGACTGCGCCGCGATGATACCGACTGCCTCGCCTACCTGCACCATTTCGCCGGTCGCCATGTTGGCGCCGTAGCACTTGGCGCAGATTCCCATGTGAGACCTGCAGGTCAGGATCGTGCGGATCTTAAGACCTTCGATCTTGTCTCCGCGGCTGTTCACGCCTCTCTCAAGAATAGCAGCCGCACGGCTGGGAGTGACCATGTGATTCTTCTTTACGATGATATTGCCGTTCGCGTCCTTGACATCGTCGCAGACAACACGTCCGGTGATTCTGTCTTTCAGATCCTCGATCATGGCCTTGCCGTCCGTAAACGCTTTCACTGTCATGCTGGGGATCGATTCTTTGCCTTCGCAGCAGTCGATCTCGCGGATAATAAGTTCCTGGGAGACATCGACCATTCGTCTGGTCAGGTATCCGGAGTCCGCCGTACGAAGCGCTGTATCGGACAGACCCTTACGGGCGCCGTGTGCGGACATGAAGTACTCCAGAACGTCCAGACCTTCACGGAAGTTGGACTTGATCGGCAGCTCGATCGCACGACCGGTCGTATCCGCCATCAGTCCGCGCATACCTGCCAGCTGCTTGATCTGCTGGTTGCTGCCTCGAGCTCCGGAATCAGCCATCATGAAGATGTTGTTGTACTTATCCAGGCTTGCGAGCAGCACGTCTCTGAGTTCATTATCCGTCTCGGTCCAGGTATCTACGACCGCTCTGTATCTCTCTTCCTCGGTCATCAGGCCTCTGCGGAAGTTCTTGGAGATCACGTCGACGGTCTCCTGCGCTTTCCTGAGCAGTTCCTTCTTCTGCGGAGGAACAGTGATGTCGGCGATGGAAACAGTCATGGCCGCAACCGTGGAATACTTATATCCCATGGCCTTGATCAGGTCGAGCACCTCGGCCGTCTTAAACGTGCCGTGCGTGTCGATGATTGCCTGAAGGATCTTCTTGAGGTCTTTCTTCTTGACCAGGAAATCCACTTCGGGAAGCAGGAAATTCTCAGGCTTTGTGCGGTCTACAAATCCCAGGTCCTGAGGGATGATCTCATTGAACAGGAGTCTGCCGAGGGAGGTATCGATGATGCCTGTGACGACTTCTCCGTCCTCTCCGGTCTTGCTGACCCTGACTTTGATCTTGGAATGGAGCGTAATGTAGTGGTTCTCATAAGCGAGAATCGCTTCATTCATGCTGTGGAAGCATCTTCCCTCGCCGGGCTCGCCGTCTCTCTGCTGTGTCAGGTAGTAAATACCCAGAACCATATCCTGTGAAGGAACAGCGACGGGGCCGCCGTCCGAAGGCTTCAGCAGGTTGTTGGGAGACAGGAGCAGGAATCTGCACTCCGCCTGCGCTTCAACGGAGAGCGGAAGGTGGATAGCCATCTGGTCGCCGTCGAAGTCTGCGTTGAACGCGGTACAGACCAGGGGGTGAAGCTTGATCGCCTTACCTTCTACGAGGATGGGCTCAAAAGCCTGGATTCCGAGTCTGTGCAGTGTAGGAGCGCGGTTAAGCATTACGGGATGCTCTTTGATAACGTCCTCGAGGATGTCCCAAACCTGGGGATCCACGCGCTCAACCAGCTTCTTTGCGTTCTTTATATTCTGGGAAATGTTTCTCTTCTCCAGCTCCTTCATGACAAAGGGCTTGAAGAGCTCGAGTGCCATTTCTTTCGGCACGCCGCACTGATAGATCTTCAGCTCGGGGCCGACGACGATAACGCTTCGTCCGGAGTAGTCGACACGTTTGCCCAGAAGGTTCTGCCTGAAACGTCCGCCTTTACCCTTGAGCATATCGGACAGAGACTTGAGTGCTCTGTTGCCGGGGCCCGTTACGGGGCGGCCGCGTCTTCCGTTGTCGATCAGGGCGTCAACCGCTTCCTGAAGCATTCTCTTCTCGTTTCTGACGATGATATCCGGAGCGCCCAGCTCCAGAAGTCTCTTCAGACGATTGTTTCTGTTGATGATCCTTCTGTAAAGATCATTGAGGTCGGAAGTGGCAAATCTGCCGCCGTCGAGCTGTACCATGGGACGAAGATCCGGAGGAATGACCGGAATGCAGTCCATGATCATCCAGGAAGGAGAATTGCCGGACTCGCGGAAGGCCTCGATGACTTCCAGTCTCTTGATGATTCTGGCTCTCTTCTGGCCCTGCACGGTCTCCATCTGCTCGCTCAGTTCCTGGTACTCTTCTTCAACCTTGACATCAAGGAGCAGCTGCTTGATCGCCTCCGCGCCCATTCCCGCGCGGAATTTATTGCCGTATTTTTCTCTCGCTTCCTGATACTCGCGCTCCGTAAGGACCTGCTTGTACTGAAGATCGGTTGATCCCTTGTCCAGTACGATGTAGGAGGCAAAATACAGAACTCTCTCGAGTACCTTCGGAGAGAGATCAAGGATCAGGCCCATTCTGCTGGGGATTCCCTTGAAATACCAGATGTGGGAAACAGGTGCCGCGAGCTCAATGTGGCCCATTCTCTCGCGGCGGACGCTGGATTTTGTGATCTCAACGCCGCACCTGTCGCAGATCACGCCTTTATAGCGGATCTTTTTATATTTGCCGCAATAGCACTCCCAGTCCTTTTTGGGTCCGAAGATCCTCTCACAGAACAGGCCGTCTCTCTCAGGCTTCAGTGTTCTGTAGTTGATCGTCTCGGGTTTTGTCACTTCACCGTGAGACCATTCTCTGATCTTTTCCGGTGAAGCAAGCCCGATCTTGATCGCTTCAAAAGCAACCGGCTGATAGTTTTGCTGTTTCGTATTAGGCATTAGTAATCCTCCCCGGAATCTTCGCTTGTGTAGCCGTCGTTATCCAGATTAAGAGCTTCTAATTCGATGTCGTCGCCGAAGCCGTCCAGATCATCGCTGTCCGAATTTCCGTCAGGCTCAGGCTCTACATCTTCCAGCTCACCTGCCGCGTTAAATTCTTTGCTGCTGAATCCGCCGCGCTCAAGCTGCGCCTGATCGGGGCTTCCGTAATCCTTGAAATTGTTCTTCATCTCAAAGCGGTATACGGAAGAGTCGCCGTAATCAATATCCTCTTTGATCTCAACAACTTCGCCGTTCTCGTCGAGAACCTGCACATCAAGGCCAAGTGCCTGAAGTTCTTTGAGAAGGACCTTGAAGGACTCCGGAATTCCGGACTCGGGAATATTCTCTCCCTTGATGATCGCTTCGTAGGTCTTGACACGGCCGACTACGTCGTCCGACTTGATCGTCAGGATTTCCTGCAGTGTATAGGCAGCTCCGTACGCCTCCAGTGCCCAGACTTCCATTTCTCCGAAACGCTGGCCGCCGAACTGGGCCTTGCCGCCCAGAGGCTGCTGGGTTACCAGAGAGTAAGGGCCGGTGGAACGCGCGTGGATCTTATCGTCTACAAGGTGATGGAGTTTGAGGTAGTGCATGTGGCCGATGGTAACAGGGTTATCAAACAGCTCGCCCGTACGTCCGTCTCTGAGCCAGACCTTGCCGTCTCTGGAGATCGGAACGCCCTTCCACAGCTCTCTGTGAGCGCGGTTGTCGTACAGGTATTTCATTGTCTCGGGACGTACCGCCTCTTTATATTTTGCCTCAAAGTCGTCCCAATCCATGTTTACATAGTCATTGGCGAGGTCAAGGGCATCCATGATGTCGTCCTGGCTCGCGCCGTCAAAGTTGGGAGTCGCCACGTTGAAGCCGAGCGCTTCCGCCGCAAGGGACAGGTGGATTTCCAGGATCTGTCCGATGTTCATTCGGGAAGGAACGCCGAGGGGGTTCAGCACGATGTCCAGAGGACGGCCGTTGGGAAGATAAGGCATATCTTCAATGGGAAGAACTCTGGAGACAACACCCTTGTTTCCGTGACGGCCTGCCATCTTATCGCCGACGGAGATCTTTCTCTTCTGTGCGATATAGATGCGGACCGCTTTGTTGACACCGGGGCTGAGCTCGTCACCGTTCTCGCGTTCAAACACCTTGGTGTCCACGATGATGCCGTACTCGCCGTGAGGAACCTTCAGGGAAGTGTCACGCACCTCTCTGGCCTTCTCGCCGAAAATCGCACGAAGAAGCTTTTCCTCCGCCGTCAGCTCTGTCTCTCCCTTGGGAGTGACCTTGCCGACCAGGATATCACCGGCACGAACCTCCGCGCCGATTCGGATAATTCCGTTCTCATCCAGATCCTTGAGTGCGTCCTCGCCTACACCGGGTACGTCTCTTGTGATCTCTTCAGCGCCGAGCTTGGTGTCTCTGGCCTCGCAGTCATATTCCTCGATGTGAACGGATGTATATACGTCATCTCTGACAAGACGCTCGCTCAGAAGGACGGCGTCCTCGTAGTTGTAGCCTTCCCAGGTCATGAATCCGATCAGAGGGTTCTTACCAAGCGCAAGCTCGCCGTTGCAGGTGGAAGGGCCGTCTGCGATGATCTGGCCTTCCGCCACTCTCTCGCCGGTAAACACGATGGGCTTCTGGTTGTAGCAGTTGCTCTGGTTAGATCGCTCAAACTTGGACAGGTGAATCTCTTCTCTGGTGCCGTCGTCGTAAGCCATCTTGATCGTTGTGGCGTCAACGAATTCAACAACACCTGCCTTGGGGGAGATCACGCACACGCCCGAGTCGCGGGCTGCCTTGGATTCCATACCGGTGCCGACTGCCGGAGCCTCCGTGGTAAGAAGCGGAACGGCCTGTCTCTGCATGTTCGATCCCATCAGCGCGCGGTTAGCGTCGTCGTTCTGAAGGAAAGGAACCAGGGATGTCGCGACGGAGAACACCATTCTCGGGGAGACGTCCATGTATTCGAAAACCGTCTTCCTATAAGAAGAAGTCTCGGTTCTGTAACGGCCGGATACGTTGTTGTCGACAAAATATCCGTTCTCGTCCAGGGGTGTGCTCGCCTGCGCCACATGGTAATTATCTTCTTCATCGGCCGTCATATAGACGACTTCGTCGGTGACGCGCGGGTTCATCGGATCGCTCCGGTCGACCTTTCTGTAAGGTGCCTCAATAAAACCATACTCATTGATACGAGCATAGCTTGCCAGGGAGTTGATCAGACCGATGTTGGGACCTTCGGGTGTCTCGATCGGGCACATTCTTCCGTAGTGTGTATAGTGAACGTCTCGGACCTCGAATCCTGCACGGTCTCTGGAAAGACCGCCGGGACCCAGTGCAGACAGACGTCTCTTGTGTGTAAGCTCACCCAGAGGGTTGTTCTGGTCCATGAACTGGGACAGCTGGGAAGATCCGAAGAATTCCTTGACAGCAGCCTGTACAGGTTTGATGTTGATCAGGCCCTGGGGAGAGATCTCCTCGGAGCTGTCGTGGGTTGTCATTCTCTCGCGGACAACTCTCTCCATTCTGGAAAGGCCGATCCTGTACTGGTTCTGAAGAAGTTCTCCGACACTGCGGATTCTTCTGTTGCCCAGATGGTCGATATCGTCGTTGCTGCCGATGCCGTATTCCAGGTGCATATTGTAGTTGATGGAAGCAAGGATATCTTCCTTGGTAATATGCTTCGGGATCAGCTCGTGGACGCTCTTTCTGAGGGCATCTGCCAGTGCTTCCGGATCCTCATTGTCCTGGAACTGAAGAAGGATCTCTCTCAGCGCGGGATAGTAGACCTGTTCCGTGATGCCGAGTTCTTCGGGATCACAGTCCACATAGTGTGTAATGTCAACCATCAGGTTGCTGAGCACCTTGACATTGCGCTCTTCCGTGCGGATCCATACATAAGGGATCGCGCTGTTCTGGATCTCGTCGGCCATCTCTCTTGTGACGACTTCGCCGGCTGTTCCCAGAATATCGCCGTTTGCCTCATCCACTACGTCTTCCGCCAGGATCTGGTCCTTGATGCGGCTTCTGAAAGCGAGCTTCTTATTGAATTTGTATCTGCCGACCTTGGCGAGATCATATCTGCGGGGATCAAAGAACATCGCATTGATCAGGCTGTCCGCGCTCTCGACGGAAAGCGGCTCGCCGGGACGGATCTTCTTGTACAGTTCCAGAAGACCGCTCTCGTAATTGTTGGAGATATCCTTGACAAAGCTGGCGCGGATCTTGGGCTCATCGCCGAAGAGATCAAGGATCTCCTCATCGGTGCCGATTCCGAGCGCACGAATGAGGACCGTGACAGGAACCTTCCTGGTGCGGTCTACTCTGACATAGAATACGTCGTTCGCGTCCGTCTCATACTCCAGCCAGGCGCCTCTGTTGGGGATCACCGTGCAGGAGAAGAGCTTCTTGCCGAATTTATCCTTATCAATTCCGTAATAGATGCCGGGGGAACGGACCAGCTGGCTGACGATTACACGCTCTGCGCCGTTGATCACGAACGTCCCTGTGTTCGTCATAAGAGGAAGATCTCCCATGAAGATCTCCTGTTCCTTGAATTCCTTGTCGTTTTCCTTGTCGAAAAGACGCACTTTAACCATGAGAGGCGCTGCATAAGTAGCATCTCTTTCCTTGCACTTCTCGATGGAATACTTAACTTTATCTTCGCAAAGTTTATAGCTGACAAAGGACAGACTCAGCCTACCGCTGAAATCCTCGATCGGAGAGATGTCATCAAAGACCTCCTGCAGACCCTTCTCAAGAAACCACTTGTAAGAATCCGTCTGCACTTCGATCAGGTTGGGCATGGGCAGCACTTCCTTCTGGCGCTGATAACTCATGCGCATGCTCTTGCCTTCCCCTATAGGATGTATCCTGTATTTTTCCATCTGGTTCACCCCGTATTGTATGAAATCTATATATAATGTGTCTGTACGCGCCCTTTGCCCTCCGACAGCTATGTAACTATTTTCGGGCAGCACAAAAACTCGGCACGCAAAAAAGATGCGAATAATATTCTATCATCGCATTGTCCAGCAGTCAATAATTATTTTTTAATAATTTGTGAATGAAGTATTAATAACCAGTCTCCTGATCCGGGACCCGCGCAGCGGGCAACTTCCATATCGATATGAAATCCGGCCATCCTGATGGACAGCCGGATCCCTTGAATTCATTTTCTGATTGAGAGCAATTACTTGATGGTAACAGTAGCTCCAACTTCCTCGAGCTTAGCCTTGATGGACTCAGCCTCTTCCTTGGGAAGTGCTTCCTTGATTACCTTCGGAGCGCCTTCGACGGCTTCCTTAGCTTCCTTCAGGCCAAGGCCGGTGATCTCACGGACAACCTTGATAACCTTGATCTTCTGAGCGCCGAAGCTTGTCAGCTCAACGTCAAACTCGGTCTTCTCTTCAACTGCCTCTGCGGGGCCTGCTGCAACAACTGCAACACCTGCAGCTGCGGAAACACCAAACTCTTCCTCACAAGCCTTAACCAGCTCGTTGAGTTCCATAACAGTAAGTTCTTTGATCGCATCGATGATCTCAGCGTTTGTTAACTTTGCCATTGTATTTACCTCCATGTAAATTAGTTTGAAATAAAACTTCTAAATAAATGATCACTTCCAAATAAATGATCAGAATCGAAAAGACTTCTGCAGATGAAGTTATTAAGCTTCTGCGGGAGCCTCTGCTGCCTGCTCGCCGTCCTTCTCCGCGATCTGCTTGATAACGCGCGCGAAGCTGGAGATCGGAGCCTGCCAGCTGCCGAACAGTCTGCCCAGAAGGACTTCTCTTGTGGGGATCTTAGCGACCTCACCGAGTCCTGCGGGATCCACAACCTTGCCTTCTACAACGCCGCCCTTGATCTCGAGCTTCTCAGCCTTCTTGGCGAACTCGCACAGGATACGAGCGGGAGCTGTAGCATCATCCTTGGAAACTGCCAGAGCACTGGGTCCGTTCAGAAGATCGGAGAGGCCTTCGCAATCTGTGCCCTTGAACGCGAAATTCATCATGGTGTTCTTATAAACCTTATAAGTTACACCGGCTTCGCGGAGCTGTTTGCGGAGCTCTGTGTCCTGCTGAACTGTCAGACCTCTGTGGTCAACGAGAACCACTGACTGTGCACCGTCGATCGCTGCGGAAATTTCCTGGACGACCGGCTGTTTCAATTCAACCTTTGCCATTTTGTTACCTCCTTATAGATTTTGGAGCC
Organism: Lachnospiraceae bacterium; assembly: GCA_017469935.1. Classification (GTDB taxonomy): domain Bacteria; phylum Bacillota; class Clostridia; order Lachnospirales; family Lachnospiraceae; genus CAG-791. The sequence goes on along the minus strand of JAFUFL010000035.1, from coordinate 55,461 downwards.
GAAACGAAGAAAAACCCGTCTTCGCGAAGACGGGTGAAAATTCAAATCCACTTCAGCATGCATCTGCATGTCTGGGTGTCGATCCACATCCTCGGCAGGCAGATCACTCTTTACGCCTTGCGGCACCTGCTGTCTTCGGCTTGGCTTTTAACCTTAGGTATCTTACCATTCGATTATGTATTTGTCAACAGCTATTTTGCTGTGATTCGATTCCCCTTTTCTATTGCACTTTTTTGCCGCGACCTGATTCCGAGCCTACTCCTGCGTGAAATAGCCGTTCTCATCTATGACCACTCCCGGCGAAACGCTCTGCATCTCATCGAGAACCCTCTGCTTCTCCGAACCCTCCACGGTGCTCACGCCGCGGTACTGCAGCATGGGGATGAACTGCAGGGAGCTGATCGAAGGTTCTTTCGTGTTTACCGTCACACGGAGCACTCCCGTATCCCGCGCCGCCGCGCCAAAAAAGTAATTGCCCAGACTGTAAAACACGGGAACGCCGTCCACATATTCTATATTTTGCAGGACATGCGGGTGGGATCCAACGATCAGGTCCGCTCCCGCCTCCGCCAGTTCCTGCGCCTTTGTCGTCTGGCTCCAGTCCTGGGAAGGCATCTTCTCCGTGCCCCAGTGCGTGTAGACGATGACCAGGTCCGCTTTCTCTTTCGCCTCGCGGATCTTCTCGCACAGGCGCGTGGTATCCAGCATGCGAAAGACGCCCGGGCTGTCCTCGCCGGCCTCTCTCGTGTCGGGGTTCTCATAGCGCTCGATCTCCGTCGCGTTCAGGATCGTGACAGTCATTCCGTTTGCGATGCAGTAAGCGGTCTGCTCCGCGTCCTCTATATTGCGGCCGGCCCCGATATAAGGAATCCCCTCCTCATCCAGCGTGTCGAAGGTGTCAAGGGCTCCCTCTTCTCCGTAGTCATAGACGTGGTTGTTGGCCAGCGCCGCGATGTCCGTTCCCATCTCTCCCAGCCACTGCACGGTCCACGGAGGGCAGCGGAAGGTGAAAGTCTTGCCCGCGGTAGGCGTTCCCCTGTCCGTATAAGGAAATTCGTTATTGACCACGAGGAAATCGGCGCCCGTCAGCGTCTCCCAGGTCGCGTCGTCAAAGCAGGCCCGGATCCCGTCCGAATAGGCGATGGAGCTCCACGGATTCTGTCCCGTCTCGAATATGATATCGCCCACAAAGACGAACGAGATTTCGCTGTCGGACGAAGGGCCTTTTTCAGGGGTGATCCATTTTCCGTCCTCTCTGGTGAGGACTTTCCCGGAAGCCGTGATGATGGCTTCGGCTCCTTCCGGGTCCATGGCTTTTTTCCTGAACTCCTCCACTGTCGGCTCGACCTGAGACAGGACCGCCTCCGCAGCCCTCTTCACCATGATCTCCTGCGCGCCGAGCGTCTCTGCCGCTGCTCCGGGAGAAGCCGGCCAGATCAAAGCGGCGCAGACGGCTGCCGCCGAAAGTGCTGCTGTGATCGCGATCTTTTTCCTGAACACTGTGGTCATGAACACTGTGGTGCTCCTTTCATTTTGTGTCACGGGGACGTATCTACTGACACATTTTGTCCCAAAATGTGTCAGTAGATACGTCCCCGTGACACACCCCGTGACACAAGAAAAGGAGTTCCTGCGGGAACTCCTCTCCTCTTAATGACTTAATAACGGTTTGCAATAACCTTCACGCCGGGGCCCATGCTCGTAGCGATGGAGATGCTCTTGAGATACTGGCCCTTGACTGCCGCGGGCTTAGCCTTAACGATTGCAGCCATAAGTGCGTCATAGTTCTCCATGAGCTGTTCCTGTGTAAAGGAAGCCTTGCCGATCGGGCAGTGAATGATGTTGGACTTGTCAAGTCTGTACTCGATCTTACCGGCTTTGATGTCGTTGATTGCCTTTGTTACATCCATAGTAACTGTGCCGGCCTTAGGGTTGGGCATCAGTCCCTTAGGACCAAGGACGCGGCCGAGACGACCGACAACGCTCATCATATCAGGTGTAGCAACTACTACGTCAAAATCCAGCCAGCCTTCGTTCTGGATCTTGGGAAGAAGCTCCTGGCCGCCGACATAATCAGCGCCTGCTGCCTGTGCTTCGTCGAGCTTTGCGCCCTTAGCGAAGACAAGGACTCTGACCTTCTTACCGGTTCCTGCGGGAAGTACTACCGCGCCGCGGATCTGCTGATCGGCGTGACGGCCGTCGCAGCTTGTGCGGATGTGGATTTCAACAGTCTCATCAAACTTCGCAGATGCGGTCTCCTTAGCGAGAGCGATTGCCTCTGCGGGCTCATATAATTTAGCGCGGTCAACCTTCTTGGAGGCTTCCGCAAATCTCTTTCCGTGCTTCATCTTCTATTCCTCCTGTGTGTGTCTCAGTCCTGGACTGTGATTCCCATGCTTCTGGCGGTTCCGGCGATCATGCTCATAGCTGCTTCGAGGGAAGCTGCGTTGAGGTCGGGCATCTTCATTTCCGCGATCTCTTTGATCTGATCCTTGGTGACAGAACCGACTTTCTGCTTGTTCGGAACACCGGAGGCCTTCTGCAGGCCCGCTGCCTTCTTCAGAAGAACGGGTGCCGGCGGAGTCTTGGTGATGAAACTGAAAGATCTGTCAGAGTAGACAGTGATGACGACAGGGATGATCAGATCACCCATGTCAGCAGTCTTTGCATTGAACTGCTTGGTGAATTCCATGATGTTGACACCGTGCTGTCCAAGTGCAGGACCTACCGGCGGAGCAGGAGTTGCCTTGCCGGCCTTAATCTGCAATTTGATGTAACCAGTTACCTTTTTTGCCATTGTTTCCTCCTTTGTGGTAAAATTCGCAGTTCTTACGCTGCTCCCACTGTTTGCGGCGGTCATGCCGCCCGTTTCTATATATCAGACGAAAGGGATCCGTCTCATATAACTGATTGTGATGTCATAGCGGTCCGGCCGGATCAGCCGAGCTTTCTGACCTCTGCGAAGCTGATCTCCACGGGGATCTCGCTTCCGAACATCTCCACCTTGATCGTGGTCATCTGCTTGTTGAAGTCGATCTTCTGCACCTGGCCGACCGTATCCTTCCAGATTCCGGCCACAACAGTGACAGAATCGCCGACTTCGAAGTCCACCGTGATGCTGCCCGTGTGAATACCAAGGCTCTTCATCTCGGCTTCGGTGAGCGGCACCGGCTTGCTTCCCGGTCCCACAAAGCCCGTAACGCCGCGGGTGTTTCGAACCACATACCATGTGTCGTCGTTCATGACCATATTGACAAGCACGTAGCCGGGGAACATCTTCTTGGAGACATTCTTGCGGGTGCCGTTTCTGACCTCTACCGTATCCTGCATGGGAACTCTGACCTCGAAGATCTGGTTCTCAAGATGGCGGTTCTCGATCGTCTTCTCAATATTGATCTTTACCTTATTCTCATAGCCGGAATAAGTATGCGCCACGTACCAGAGCGGCACGTCTGTGATCGCACTCTCATCAAGCTGCTCTTCCTCGCCGCCGGAGCCCTGCGCCTCCAGGGAAGCCTTCACGGCAGCTTCGTCAGCCGCATCCGTATCCGCCTCTCCCTGCTTAAGGACTCTCTCGGCCTCGGCTTTCTCGAGGTCAGCTGCCTTCTTGGTAAAATCAGGCCTTCTGATCTCGCGGACACCCGGAAGAACGCCCGCTTTTACACGGACACCGCCGCTGCGATGCTCTTTGTTCTTATCTGCCATTGACTTACCTCATCAGTTCGCCTTAAATGTTGTCAGCCATTCGATCAGGTTCTGCGCGCCGAAATCAATGACCGCAATGAGAAGCGCGGTGACAACGGTAACGCACAGTACCGCGACCAGCTGTTTCACAAGCGTATCCCGATCCGGCCATATGATCTTCTTGAATTCAGCCTTTACACCTTTCCAGAAGGTGCTGAACTTTGATTCCTTGGCCGTACTGTCGTTCTTTGCCATTTCACTTACCCCTTAATTACTTGGTCTCTTTATGAGTAGTGTGTCTCTTGCAGAATCTGCAGTATTTCTTGGTCTCGATTCTCTCGGGATGAGCCTTCTTGTCCTTTGTGGTATTGTAGTTGCGCTGTTTGCACTCTGTGCAGGATAATGTAATTCTTGTACGCATAACGTGTCACCTCCGCGTTAATTTTCTTCACATACAGGCTTTTTTAGTGCATAAAAAAAAGACCTGTGACAATCTCGAATACTAACTTAACATACTTGATGGGCATAGTCAAGCAGTATCCATCAAAAAATGAACTCAGAGGGGGCTTGCCGCCCGCCTCCGAGTAAAGTCCGTCGAGTATGATCGGCCGGCATTCGGGACCAAAAAATTATTTCTTCAGCTCCTGTGCCGCTGCGTCCAGGGACGCCCTGATCACTTTGTCCATGTCAAAATATTTATAGAGGCCCAGTCTTCCTCCGAACAGCACGTTCTTCTTCTCCATCGCCAGTGCGTGGTACTTCTCGTAGACCGCATTGTTCTTGTCGTTGTTGACGGGATAATAGGGTTCCATTCCCTTTGTCCAGGTCGCCGGGTACTCTCTTGTGATGATGGTGCCCTTGATCGGCTCCCCTGTCACGGAATCCTTTCCGAATTCGAAGAATTTATGCTCGATGATTCTCGTAAAAGGCACTTCCCGCTCGGTGTAATTTACGACCGCATTTCCCTGGAAGTTGTCGGTATCGGGGAGTTCTTCGCTCTCAAATCTCAGGGACCGGTACTCGAGAGGCCCGTAGCAGTCCTCGAAGAATTCGTCCACCATACCGGTGTAGAGAACCTTTTCAAAGGTATCGCCTTCCATCTCAAAGACCGTACCTTCGCCGTCTGCCGCCGGCACTTCCTTCACGGCCTTCTTGAAATCCGTTCCGAGCTTTACGGGAATACCCTCCAGGAGCTTCTCCACGATCTGCGTGTAGCCGCCCACCGGAATGCCCTGATAGGGATCGTTGAAGTAGTTGTTGTCAAAGGTGAAGCGGAAAGGCAGTCTTTTGATAATAAAAGAAGGAAGTTCCTTGCAGTCTCTGCCCCACTGCTTCTCCGTATATCCCTTGATCAGCTTCGTATAGACATCTCTTCCCGCCAGGGACAGCGCCTGCTCTTCGAGGTTGGAGGGGTTCTCCACAGCTGCTTCTTTGCGCTGCTTCTCGATGATCTCCATCGCCTGGGCAGGCGTCTGGATGTTCCACATCTTGCTGAAAGTGTTCATATTAAAAGGAAGATTGTAGAGTTCATCCTTATACCGTGCGACCGGGCAGTTGATATAGTTGTTGAACTGCGCATAGTTCTGGACATAATCCCAGACTTCCTTGTCCGAAGTGTGGAAAATATGAGCGCCGTAAACATGAACATTGATCCCATTCTTCTTCTCTGTATATACATTGCCCGCGATGTGGTCCCTGCGGTCGATCACAAAGCACTTCTTACCGGCCTTTGTCATCTCGTGAGCAAACACCGCGCCATACAAACCCGCTCCCACGATTAAATAATCGAACTTCATATTCACCTCTTGTCTTCCTTATATATTACGGCCGTCACTTCCCCCTGAGTTTCCCGGTATTCGGGGATGAGCGTGTAGTCATCCATGATCTCAAGAATTCTCTTTCTGCCGGCTTTATTGAGCTTCCAATAGCGATCCATCACTTTACGTGTTGTGATCTGCGAGGAAACGGAGTTTCCTTCCTCGAGAGGAGTAAAGTCCAGCGGATTCAGGGATAATGCCTCGCAAATCCTGATCACCGTGTTGTACGCCATCCCGTCGACGCCCCGCTCCAGCGCCGTAATCAGTGTGCTGTACGGAATATTCATGACAACAGCAAACTGTCTGATGCTCTTATACCTTGATAAAATGACTCCCTTCAGGATTTCTGCCTTTTTCTTACTGTCCATTTCTGAAACCTCCCCTTTCACGCAATACTTTCTAGTCTAAGTCTCAGACCCCTGTTCTTTTCGGAATCGCACAATCATACACCGGTTAGCCGTATTTATATGATTACTGCCACTAGCTAATTATTATAGCATCATTTTCACGTCAAAAACAATGCTTTCTTCTCCATTATAACTGACGCCGATCTGCGCCTTATTAGCTGCCGCGATCGCTTTGGCGGCGCTCAGCCCGATGCCGTATCCGCCTTTCTTCTGTGTCCGCGCCTCGTCCCTTCTATAGAACCGGTCAAACAGCCTCTCCGGATTTTCTTCCACATCCGACGGTTCGATCGTATTTGACTGCCGCAGCACGGCGTATTTTCCTTCCGTGAACGCGCTCACTTTGATCTCTCCGCCCTCGGGCGTATATTTGACCGCGTTATCCAGCAAAATCCCGATGAGCTGCGCCATGGTATCCCTGTTTGCGTTGACCGTAATCTGCGGCGCCTCGATCATAAACCCGAGCTTTTTCTCATGCGCCGGCTCTTCAAAGGGAGCCGCCGTCTCCCTGATGAGCTCTCCCAGGTCAAAATCCTGCATGGGGAGCTTTAAATCCGCCTCGTCCATCTTCGACAGAGTGAGGAGGTTCTGCATCAGGACGCTCAGTCTCTTTGTCTGCGTCTTGATGTTGCGGGTCCACTTGGATTCTCCGTTATAAAGTTCCAGAGCCTCTGTGTTCGTCAGTATGATCGCGAGCGGCGTCTTGAGTTCGTGCCCCGCGTTCGTGACGAACTGTTTCTGCCTCACAATGTTCTCGGCAATAGGAGCGATCGCTTTGCCGGAGAGAATGCTCACAAAGACAAACATCAGGACCCAGGCTGCCGCCGCGATGATCAGGGAGATCACGACCACGGACAGCACCGCGGAGATCTGCGACGATATATCGATGAACGCCGCCGTCTTTTTCCCCTCTCTTTCTACTATATAATAGAAGAAATCTCCTATGATGCCGGACGGTTCCGTTCTCCGGGACGCGCGCAGTCCATACTCCTTCGCCTCTTCGTCCGATACGGAATATATGTTTGCGGTGTCCGTGGATTCGACCGCGTTTTCCGAATCATAGTTTACAATAAAGTAGCGGACAGACATGGCATCGTCCGGGGAAAACCTTCTCCTGAAGGGAAAATCGCCCTCTTTCTTCTGCGAAGGCGGCCCCGGATCCCAGTCCTCGATCCAGTCGTCGTCCTCCTCACGCTCGGCCGGCTCCCTTTCCTCATCCTCCATGTCGTCGAAGGCCGGGACACCGCCGTGAGAGGCCAGCATCTGCGCCGTCCACTCCGCTTCCCTGTAAACGTTAAAGCTGTAGATGCCGCTGATCGCGCAGGTCACCGCAAGGAGCAGGACCGTGATTGCGATCATCGCTGTTTTGACAAATTTGATTTGCAGCTCTCTGACCATTCTGTCTCCCGTTAAGCAGACAATGTGTATCCGATGTTTCTCTTCGCGATGATTCTGACGCCCGATCCCACCGCCGCAATTCTCTTTCTCAGATAGGAGATATACACCCACACGGCTCCGATGTCGGCTTCCGTATCATACCCCCAGACCTTTTCCAGAAGGTCCTCCGAGGACAGATAGATCCCGTGGTTGAGCATCAGGACTTCCATCATCCGGTACTCCAGCTTGGGCAGCGTGACCGACCGGTCCCCGCAGCGAAGCTCCGAGCTCCCGCTGTCCAGCGAGAGGTCGCCGAACTGCCTGACGTCCGGCCGATACTCTTCTTTTCGACGGAGCATGGCCCTGATTCTGGCAAGGAGCTCCCCCATGGCAAAAGGCTTGGGAAGATAATCGTCCGCCCCCGCGTCCAGGCCCTCAATACGGTCTTCGATCTGTGACTTTGCCGTCAGAAGGAGCACCGGCGTGCGGTTTCCCTCCTTTCTGATCTGTTTCAGGACTTCCATTCCGGTCATACCGGGCATCATGATGTCCATAACAATCCCGTCGTAGTCGCCGGCATGTATATAATCCAGCGCCTCTTTCCCGTCAAATACGGCGTCCACCTGGTAGCGGTGGTATTCCAGAATATCCGTAACAGCCTCGGACATGGCCGGCTCGTCTTCCGCCAGAAGAAGTTTCATAAAATTCAGACCCCTTTAATGAATACCGTTGAACAAGTGCCTCTTCAGAACATCACTGGTTTGTATTTTCGGCTTTGCCCGATCCTTCCCCGGTCTGCGCTGTCTGTGCGGCTTCCTCTTCCACCTCCACTGCCGTGTAGGTTCCGTCAGGCGTCCAGCCGAGCTTTTCGGCAGTCACGGGGTTGTAATAGGCGACGGCCGTATCGCGCATGCGGTCAATGGAAATCCTTGAGATATCGCCTCTGTCCTCATAGTCTTCCGCTTCATCGTCCTCGTTGTTGTAGTTGTCGGGCTTGTCGATGCCGTAGACCATCACATCATAGGCCACAGACGCCGTGCGCTTCCCCATCTCGTAATAATCGATGCCGTAAGAAGCCAGGGCGCCCGCCTTGCACATGCTCTCATCGGAGCCGAAGACCTTGGTCCCTTTTTCCAGGGAGATCCTCTTGATCAGGTCCATGTTTCTTGCCAGTTTGTCGTCGTTGGGAAGATAGATCGTCCCGCATTCCTCGCAGGCCTTGGTGATCACGCTCTCGATCTCGCTCTCATCGCGGAACGTATACTCTCCGTACTCCGCGCCGTCGTCACTGAGATAGCTCTTCATCAGCTTGCACTGAAAGCCCGAATTTATCTCCTCGCTGCAGTAAACGATGCCGATCCTGCTGCCGCCTGCGACGTGCACCAGATAGTCTCTCTGTGATTCCATGGGGGGAAGGTCCGAGATCCCGGTCACGTTTCCTCCCGGCTCATTTACGGAACTGACGCCGCCGGCAATGATAAAGTCCGTGACGCCCATTCCCACAATGGGTATATCCTTCGTCACACCGGATGCCTGCCTGAGCGCCAGGGTTCCTCCGGCCACGAGAAGGTCATCCTTATCCTGCATAAAATGGTCAATAATCACGTCGCACCCCGGCTGCGTGCCGTCTGCGACCTGGTAGTCGATTACGACCTCATCTCCCATCAGCTCATTGAGTTCATCCTGAAATCCCTGCGAAGCCAGAGTCAGGGCCTCGTTGTCGGACTGCTGAATGAGTCCCACGTAGTACTTCCCTTCCTCATGGACGGCCGGCGTATATTTCACGGGCGCGGCGGCCTCTTCCTTTGTTGCCTCCGCGGCCGCATTCTGCGTCTCTTCCTTCTTCTCTTCTTTCTTTCCTCCGCATGCGGTAAGCGCCAGCAGCGCGCAGCACAAAACCACTGTCGTCAGTTTCCTGTTCATGTACCTTTCCTCATTCTTCCCGTTTTTCTCAGATTCATTGCAAAACATACAATTCCGATGCTATTATACCCCAGCCACCACCGAAAAAGAAGATGGATTTTGGCGCGGATAAGGGAGTTTGCGCGCTCCGGAGGCTCTTCCTTCCGTTCTTGCATTTTTCCCCTTAAAAGCTATAATTTTAGGGAAGATCTCAGAAAGGCAGGAAAATCTATGCAGGCCCAGTCAAGAAGGCAAAGTATCATAAAGATTCTCGCCGGCTGTGCCGAACCTGTTTCCGCGGGAAAACTCGCAGGCTTGTTCGGCGTGAGCCGCCAGATCATTGTCGGCGACATTGCGCTGCTGCGGGCTTCGGGCACCGATATCACCGCAACACCCAGAGGCTATGTGCTGACCAAGGGAACGGAAGGCATCGTCCACACAATCCCCTGCAGGCACAGTCCGGAAGGGATGAAGGAGGAACTTCAGATCCTGGTGGACAACGGCTGCCTTGTCCGGGATGTCATAGTAGAGCATCCGGTTTACGGACAGCTGATCGGACAGCTTGACATCTCGACCCGCTATGATGTCGAGCAGTTCATTGAGAAAGTCTCACAGAGCGATGCGGCCCCGCTCAGCGACCTGACGGGAGGAATCCACCTGCACACTATATTTTGCCCCGACGAGGAGACCTATCACAGGGTCCTTCAAAAGCTGAGGAAAAGTGGTTTTTTATTCGAACAATGACAGCATGCGAAAAGCAGGTATTGACAGAATACCTGCTTTTCATTAATATTACACACGATGTGTCAAGACACCTGTCAACCTGCATATTTACAGGCTTGCGGCAGAAAGGAAAAGTAAAATGAATATCAAGGAATTCCTTAAAAGGAAAAACATCGTTATCTCCGCAAAGCGCTACGGCATTGATGCGCTGGGAGCAATGGCCCAGGGTCTGTTCGCTTCCCTGCTGATCGGCACGATCCTCAATACGCTCGGTTCCCAGCTGGGAATCTCCGCACTCTCCACTTGCGGCGGGTACGCCTCCTCCATGAGCGGAGCCGCGATGGCGATTGCGATCGGCTATGCGCTTCAGGCCCCTCCCCTCGTCCTGTTCTCCCTCGCCACGGTCGGATACGCGGCCAACGCGCTGGGCAGCACGACGCTCAGCGGCGGAAGCGGCGCGGGCGGCCCTCTGGCCGTTCTGTTCATCGCGGTCATTGCCGCCGAATGCGGCAAAGCGGTTTCCAAGGAGACGAAGGTCGATATCCTGGTCACGCCTCTCGTCACCATTCTGGTCGGCGTCGGGCTCTCGGCCCTGATCGCCCCCGCCATCGGAACGGCAGCCTCCAGCGTCGGCTCCGTCATCATGTGGGCAACGGACCTGCAGCCTTTCCTGATGGGCATCGTCGTCTCCGTAGTGATCGGCATCGCCCTCACGCTGCCCATCTCATCCGCAGCGATCTGTGCGGCACTGGGCCTCACGGGACTCGCCGGCGGCGCCGCCGTCGCGGGATGCTGCGCGCAGATGATCGGTTTTGCGGTGATGTCCTTCAAAGAGAATAAATGGGGCGGCCTGGTCTCCCAGGGAATCGGCACCTCCATGCTGCAGATGGGCAACATCGTGAAAAACCCCAGGATCTGGATCCCGCCCATTGTGACCAGCGCCATCACCGGACCGATCGCGACCTGCGTCTTCCATTTGCAGATGAATGACCCCGCCAGTGCCGTAGCTTCCGGCATGGGCACCTGCGGCCTGGTCGGCCAGATCGGCGTCTACGCGGGATGGGTGGCAGATGTGGCTGCCGGGACTAAGCCGGCCATCACTGCCATGGACTGGATCGGACTGATCCTGATCTCCTTTGTTCTTCCCGCCGTCCTCACTCCCCTGATCGCAATGCCTCTTCGCAAGGCAGGCTGGATCAAGGACGGAGATATGAAGCTTCAGTGATCCGACATACATAAGGAATCTTTTTCCTGTGGTTAAAGAAAAGGAGCAGCCGATAAGGCCGCTCCTTTTTCTGATGCGTTCTTTATACGCTCTGTATACGTTTCTTATACGCTCCTATGCGCCATGCGCCGCCGTCACTCATCCTCGTGAGGGCTTCCGATTCCCACTACGGCGGAAACGCCCGCCACAACTGCCATGAGAACTACGAGAAATGCCGTGAAGCCAAGTCCCGACAAAGCGACAATCACTCCAATATCCATATCGTCTCCTTTTTTCTAAGACTAATTTCTAAAACTAATCTCTAAAGCCAATTTCTAAGGCTAATTTCCAAGACCGGGTATTACTCTTCCCCGCTCTGAGGGTCTTCTTCAACCGGCGGTACGGGCCCGAAATCCAGTGTATCAAAGCTTTCCGGAACATCTTCCTGTTCCGCGGGCTGCACGCTGTCCTGCGTCTGTTCATACGCGGGCGCGTTCCGGATCAGTTTGGTTCCGCATTCGGGGCAGTATGCAACGCCCTTTGGAATTTTAGAACCGCAGCTGGGGCACCTTTCCTCCGCCTTGAGCTCATTGATCTTATTTTCGCTGATCGCGATCACTTCCTCTTCCGATCTGATGAATCGCACTTTCGTGTAGATCTCTCTCCAGTTTCTGAGCACGATCTCGCGGGCGCTTCCATCCGCCGTCTCATCATCCAGGATGGCCGCCAGGTCTTCGGAAGTCATTCCGTCAAAAGCTTCCTTGACAAGTACCTGCCCTAGCTCCAGATAGAGCTCGTTGATCTTTCTCCTGGATTCCGAGATACTGGCATTCGTCTGCATGACTTCCGCGATATCCCGCGTCTTCTGGATCGCTTCCTGGCTGCCCTGCGTTATCTTTTCTTTAAGTTCATCCCAAAAGGCCATCTTTAATCCCCCTTTTCCAATCGCTTATATGTTACGCGTATTTCTGAACTACCGCCGTGATCCTGGGAAGAATCTGTGATTTTCTGGAGAGAACGCCCTCCTGCAGGCTGAGCGTTTCTCCCTTTCTGTCGGGGAAAGCCTCCGCCGCCCAGGCCGCTTTGTCGCCTGCCGCAAATACCACGGAACCGTTCTCCAGTATGCTGGTAAATGCCATCAGGCACAGATCCAGCTCTTTCTTCTTCACAAACTGCTCGAGCAGCTCCTGAACCTGCGATTCCTTCTCCCTCGCTATATCCGCGGACGTGACGATGACCTGGGAAATCATGGTCTTGCATCCCTCGATATTAAAGAACTTGATGTCCTGGTTGAGAAGTTCATTCAGGCTCTTGCCCTTGATATTGGCGCTGACCGAGAACATGTCCTTGGCGAATTCATCGATGTCCAGTCCCGCGATTCCCGCCAGGAACTGCGCCGTCGCGATGTCCTTGGGTGTCGTCGTAGGCGACTGGAACTTGAGCGTATCCGAGAGGATCGCGCCCAGGATCAGACCCGCCAGGTTCTTGGGAAGCGGGATCTGGTTCTCGCGGAAAATGGTCGCCACGATCGTCGCGCTGCTCCCGATGATCTCGTTTCGGAATGCGACGGGCTGATTCGTCGAGAAATCATTGATCCTGTGGTGATCGATGACTTCAAGGACCTCCGCCTTCTCGATTCCTCTCACCGACTGGGAGAACTCGTTGTGATCCACCAGGATGAGTTTCTTGCTGCCCGTGTTCATGACATGGTAGCGGGAAACATATCCCAGGAGCTTTTCGTCGTCGTCGATGACCGGATAGGCGTGGAAACGGCTGCGGAGCATCTTGCGCCCGGCGTCTTCCACCAGTTCCGACGCATAGAATTTAATAGGATTGGTCACCATCATCTGGGACACTCTCGGTGCAAAATAGACATAGCGGGACGTATTCATCGTTCCGTGCCCGGATATAATGATGGAGCAGTTGCACTCTTTTGCCAGCTCGACCACTTCCGGCGCGACATCGTCCGCCCGCACAACGATCAGCACTGCCGCCCCCCGCCGGATCATATCCGCCTGGGCCTTCGCGTCGCTTCCCGTGATGATAATCCTGTCTTTTACCTCAAATCTTGAGAGATCTTCGCTTGTGATCGCTATTACGCCCACGCTGCCGTTCATCTTGCGGTCATGCGCCTCATAGATGATCCTGCCGTTGATGGCGGTCTTTATGCACTCGATCGGCGTGTCCTTGAGGAGTCTCGCTGTGCTCTCGGTATCGCCCATGGCGATATCCGCCGCGTCAGAGCGCGTCACGATGCCCAGCAGCTTGCCGTCATCGTCCACAATGCTGCAGATCTGCCGGTTGTTTTTGGCGAGGACCCTGATCGCCTCAAAAAGCGTCTTATCCGGACTGATCGAGACCGGCTCGTCCAAGTTGATCTCGCCCAGTTTGTATCTGGCGTCATCGAGCAGCATCGGCTCTTCAAAGCCAAAGCGGTCAAGCAAATACTTGGTCTCAGCGCTGAGCTTGCCCAGGCGGCAGGGGATCGCCTTGATCCCGTTCGCCCGTTTATAAAATGCATAACCGATTGCCGCGGCAATGGAATCCGTATCCGGATGTTTGTGTCCCGTAACGTATACACGATCCTTTTCCATATGCGTTACCCCCTGAAATAGCTGTTAAAGGTGTGCGGAGCGAGCCGCCGCGCACACAACCGTCAATTTGAGTTTAACACAACACACTTCAAAAATCATCCGTATGATCAACGGTCTTTCGCGTCTATGACTCCAAGATATTCTTCGAGACAGATTCCGCGGGACATGATCTCCTGCGCTGCTTCCAGCCCCACGTATCTGTAATGCCAGGGCTCATACGTGATTCCCGTGATCTCCTGCTTATCGTAAGGATACCGGAGAATAAAGCCATACTCCTGGCAGTGCTCCATGAGCCACTGCTGCGTCTCATTGTCTGCCTGCTGCTCATCGAGAATCTGTCTTCCCGAATAGACGATATCCACGGCAAGTCCCGCTTCGTGTTCGCTCGATCCCGGGATCGCGACATTTCTGGCCGTTTCCTCTCTCGCCTCTTCCTCGGTCATTCCGCTGTACATAAATCTTCTGACGTCGTTCTCGAACAGCCGCTCCTGCTTGCTCCGTTCCCTGTAGGAACTGCAGACCAGCGGCGAGAGCCCTTCCGCTCTGCAATCGGCCAGCATATCCCGCAGGTGCTCTGCCGCGCATACATCCATCTGGTGCCCGTATTCCACCTGTTCGAGCTCCGGCTCGTAATCCTCCGGAAGCAGATGCCATGGATTGACCAGGATCAGTTCTTTTTCTGTGTACATACGCTCCGCGTCCTTTGTGACTGAATCCGAGATGTACCGGCCGTCTTCCTTTACCTTGCTGTAGGCCGGCGACTCCGTGCCGTTCTCCTCATCCGGTCCGGGATCCGATGCCTGCGCGCCGCCCTCTTTTTCCGGTTCTACCTCGGCCGCTATTTCCGTTGACATTGCCGTAGTCGCTGACGCCGCCGACTGTGTCGCGCCTGCGGCCGCTTCTTCCGGCGACACGGAAGAGGGATCCTCCTGCACCGAGCTCTCCGCCGCGCGTCCGCCTGTCTCATCCGCGTAACTTACGATCAGGCTCCTGTGTGAGAACAATCCGATCACGACCACGGATGCGGCAAGCAGCATCTCTCCGGCTATAAATGTTCTGTAGCCGGAGGCTCTGTTCTTACTATCGATCATATTAAATAACGTTCCTTCAATACAAATACTGCCTCTTCTGACATTTACCTCACAGCTGCATCGCAGAACCGTTGAGCGCGGCGCTCACCAGTCCTCCTTTTCCGTCGTAGACCAGTTTGAGGGAGAAAAAGGGCTCTTCCCGCGTCAGGAGGCGGAAGAATATTTTGTCCCCTTCCCAGATGTTGAGATCCTCGATCCGTCTCTTGGGGACCCATTCCAGGACGCCCTCGTCGCAGGGAATCGGAGTTCCCTCGAACCCGTCCGCCGTAAACAGGTGCATGTACTCCGTGACTCCGTCTCCGGACACAAAGGTAACTATGCCCCTGAATCTGTAGGACGTGAGCGTGTAGCCGGTCTCCTCGCGGACCTCGCGCAAAAGGCACTCCTCCGGGCTCTCGTCCTGTTCGAAATGGCCTCCGACACCGATCCATTTGTCCTTATTGACATCATTCTTCTTCACTACCCGGTGAAGCATGAGATACTGCTCGTCCTTCTCCAGATAGCAGAGTGTGCTGAGCTCTGCCTGCAAGGCTTTCTCCTCCTGTTCCTGTTTTCGCGGGCGCTTTTTCACCCGGTCAGTATCCGCGCACGCTGAATCCGCGCTCCCCCGGCACAACCGGGAGCTCCTCCACGTCCATATCGTCGATCCGGATCCAGTGGCCGCTGCCCAGATGCGTGAGGACCCTTCCGATCCCCGCGGGCGTCCCCTGCACTTCCATCTCCACGGAGCCGTCCGGCAGGTTCTCCACCCACCCGGTCAGCCCGTAGGTGCGCGCCGCGTACATGGCCTGGTAGCGAAAACCGACTCCCTGTACCCGCCCATGAAATATGATGTGCTCGCGCACATGGTCTTTTTCGGGATCAAATCCGGCCATCCGTGCCCCTTTCTGTTTCATGAAGAGCGCCATGAACTTCGCGTCGGGAGTAAGGTTCTCCTCCGGCTGCTGCGGTTCACTGCTCTGCGAGAACTTCTTCTCCAGCCCTCTTAAAGGATCAAACCTGCCGTTGTCGTCCAGACAGATCTCCTTGATCTGTTCCCAATTCTGTCTGATCAGGTATAGTACCGCCGCGATTCCCATCGCCCACAGTATGACCGCTCCGATGAGGGAGCGCATCGACTCGTGATCCATAAACGACCTCTCAGTTTCTGTTTGCAAACTTCAGAAGCTCATTCGCGATGCTGCCGTATTCAATGTATTCCAGATCCCTGATCCTGAGTTTCACCTGGGTCAGGTTTTCCGCCGACTCCGGGTCCACGCAGTCCAGCAGAACTCTGCCTTTCTCGATCTCCCGCACATATCCGCACAGAAGCTCTTCCTCTCCGATCCTGCACACCGTTACCAGCGCCTCCCGGCTCATGGCATTCCTGAGGACCTGGGTCAAAACAGGACCTTCCGGATCGAGATCCATCTCCGGGAGCGAAAACCAGCCGTCATAGGGATGAAGCTCCGCATATTGCATATATTTGCCGATCTTGCGCAGATAAGGCGTATCCGGGATCATTTCCCTGACCGTCCTGAGCGGCATCGCGTAATAAGCGCTGACCTTTCCCTCTTCATCGACTCCCTTAAATACAATGTCATCCTTATTGCGGACGGCTATGCTGCCGACCGTAAAAGCTCCCGAATCATCTGTATAGATCTCGTATAGTTTGTCCTGCATTCCGATACTCCCATGGCTTGTCTGCGTGATGTTCCCTTTCTCACAGTAGGGACCATTCTAAGTATATCAGCTAAGTCAAGGCTCGAAAAGTGACATAAAAGCGGATGTGATAAAGGGGACGTATCAACTGACACATTTTTGAGACAAAATGTGTCAGTTGATACGTCCCCTTTCCGGTTTCTCTATGTCACATCGATTTAATGAGATCGACCGCTCTCCTAAGGTAATCCTCCCGGACCGTCGCCGGAGCCGCGATCCGGATCTTTCCTCCGTATCTGAAGACCCATCCGTAAAAGGCCGCGCTCACACTGATCGGAACCTTTATATAAAACCTGTCCTGCGTGCTTCTCCATGTCTCTGCGTCCTGCCCGAACCGCTCCCTGACCACTTCCGCGATCTCATCCGAGCACTCGAGCGTCACGTCCGTCATCTCGCCGGTCTCCATGTCGAAAAGGCTCCTGAGATACCTGTCGACTTTCGCCCTGTCGGGCTGCGGATCCCCTTTCTCTTCGAGGACTCTGGTCTGCCTCATTCGGTCGAGGCGGTAAACTTTCGGTTTTCCGCCCTCTTTTCGGTAGCCGCATACATAAAAGTGATTGTTGCTGCTTCGGATCACTATAGGGGATAAGACGATATGCTTTTCCTCCCCTTTTCCGCCGCCCTTTGCGGGGTCGCAATAACCAAAGCTTATCCTGTGTTTCTCGCTTATGGCGTCGGAAATCCTGTCAATCGTGTAATACAGCTGCTCGCTCACCGCGCTCGCATTGTTGTCAAAATGAAGGAGCTTCTCGATCTTCTCCGCCTGGAAGACGCTGAGCATAGAGAGAAGTTTGCGGATGATCTCTTTTTTCTTTTCCATCGAGATCGTCTTGCTGCCCGCGACGCCGTCCGCCAAGAGCTTGATCTCGGGCACTTCAAACGTGCGGCTTCCTATAAAATAGGAATTATAGAAGCTCTTGGTGACGATAATGTCGATCCCTTCTTCGGTCAGGACATCGATATCATCCTTTACCGTTTTGCGGCTCACATTCGCGTCTTCCCGCCTCAAAAAATCGACCAGCTCGTTTGTCGTCGCCTGATGATCCTCATCCGTGTTCTCCATCAGGTATCTGTAGAGGTGAATAAGCCTCTGTTTATTACGGATCGCACTCATTCTTCCCCCTCCTGACATTGCAATCGCTGTTTGTTAATTATTATATAAGCAAGCAGTCCTAACGTCAATTTATGTTTTATACTTCGTTTCAAATGTTGAAACACTTGTCTCACAGCTTGTCCGCAGGAAAACATGTCAAAATATCTTCTTTTTTTGGCATTCCCACCGCACGTACTTCGGCTATGCATGATATAATAAAAAAGATTAACCAGCATGACGTATTTTTGAAGACCTGATCCGCATCATCAGGCCGTATGGAAGTTAAATCAGAAAGCGCAGTTTGCCATGGAAGATCTATTATCCTTTATTACAGGCAACCTCAGACAAAAAGGAATTACCGTAAATGAATTCTGCGAGCAGATCGGAATCTCGCGGCAGAAATTCTATCGCTTTGTCAAAGATCCTCGAAGGTTCACCGAATATAACCTTTTATCTATTCAAAATATTCTGAATCTCAGTGAAGATGAGATCAGCGCAATGAACCGCCTCATCATCCCCCGCCAGTTCGCGGCAGGGACCCAGGATGTCTCCGTGTATGCTCCGCTGATCGCTGACCTCTTTGCGCGCAGACCGTCGCGGGAACTGACCGTCAATATGTACAACATCGAATATATTGATGATTCAGGCTCCGCTGTCATGCATTCGCCTGACACGATCGCCTGCATTCTGGCCGGTCTCTGCGGCAATGGAAACCGCCCGGAAAGCACCGGCGCCGCCGCAGGTCCTGATCCCGATACACGACACGAGTATATATTCACGATCTACAACTGCACGCCGTCGGATACCGAGCGTTCCGGCATGCCATTTATGGCCTCCCGAAAAAGCCTGCTGACGATTGCCCGCATAATCCGGCTCCTGGAGGACGCTCTCCTTCCAGCCGGCCAGCCCGACATTCATGTCCGGCATTATCTCTCCGAATCGCAGAGAAACAAATTGCTGGTCCAGGATTCGGAAGACAAGGAGGCAACGCAGTTTAATCTGCGCCTTCTCAACTGTATCCTGCCTCTTCTTTCCAGCGTAGAGGACTACACGGTCAATAAAGCCATCATCTCGCGGCACTACTGGACCGATCACAGCAATTTCTGCCTTGTGAAACACAAATATTCACAGGCCGGTTCTCCCTCTGCCGCCGCACACGGAAACAATACTTCGGCATACGGGAAAAAAGATGTGGAATACTATATCCTCCTCTTCTCCGATTCCGGGGAATGCTGCACCTGCAGGCTGGGAGAGCGGGATGTATCCCATATTTACCGCTTCCTCAGTATTGACACCAGGGACAAGATCACTCCCAACACCGATGAAGAGTTTGCTCCGGAAAACCCCAACGAGGTCTTCTATGAGCTGGACAAAAAAGCGAGGCTCGCCCTGATCCACCCCGACCTGTGTTTTGACGACATTCCCAGGGAGATGTGGATGGCCCTGTACGATATGGTACAGGCCAGCAATCGGAAGGAGCACTTTGAGAGCCTGTTCCGCAAACTGATTGATCCCTTCGGCCAGTATGCGTTCCTGAATTTTAAAGAGCTTGCCGTCGCGGGCATGAATACGCTGGAACAGAGGGCCGTAACCGCCGGCAAAAACGGCAAGATCGTCATCTGCCATCCGCAGGCGCTGCAGGAATTTGCCCGGACGGGCATTATCACGGACCTGATCTCCGATACAGCCGATTACATGGGCGTAGCCGACGGAAATGAGAAGCTTCGTTTTCCCGCCCCCATGGTCAGAAATCTCCTGGAACTGATCCGTTCAAACATTGTCAAAAGACAGAACTCCCCCTCCCGGGATCCTGCCAAATACGACTGCCTCAATTACTTTATAATGGACCCGCGCATCGCCTATCCGGAAATAACCTATATCATTTATAAAGATTACGGGATCACTCCCTTATACAACCGCGGGCGGCACAAGAACAGGATCACGACCGTATTCCGCAATGCCGCAGTCGGTACACTCCTCTACAACTATGTCACCGACACCATGGTCAGCAAACGCGAGAACGATCTCGATTCCATGATCATGAGCGATGCGCATGCCATCGCCCTGCTCGACAAGCTGATCCTTGAAACAGAGAAAGAAGAGTGAAAAATCACTCTGATGAGCTGATTTTTCACTCACAAGGTTTGAGTCGGAGCGCCTCAAACCTTGCAAATCGCATCGGAGAATTCGCCTTCGCGAAATTCTCCTCGCGGTCTCAGCGCAAAGCGCTTCGACATGAAGGTAATAATGAAGATCATTCATTGCAGCGATCTGCATCTGGATGCGGATCTTCGAACAAAATTTGACGCGGCCCGGGCCGCGGAGAGAAGAGCAGAGCTGCTGGGCACATTCCGGCGGCTCTGTTTCTATGCTAAGGAGCAAAGCGCCGCAGCTGTCCTGATCTGCGGCGATCTCTTTGACACGGACTCTCCTTCTCCCTCCGCCGTTCGCACCGTGGAGGACCTGATCCTCTCCTGTCCGGATCTCCTCTTCTTCTATCTTCGCGGCAATCATGACGGCCGTCCTGTTCTCTTCCGGTCGCGGCCCCGCCCCGACAATCTTTTTCTCTTTGAGCAGTCCTGGAGCAGCTGGGAGCTGTCATCGGGCTCTTCCGGGGAGCGCCGCGTCTGTATTACCGGCAGGGAACCCGGTCCCGAACCTTTTACGTCCCCCGATCTTGATCCGGCCTGCCTCAACATCGTCATGCTGCACGGCCAGGTGCGGGACGGCTACTCGGCTCCGGACCCGGAAGCGCTCCCGATGAGCGCCCTGCGCGGGCGCGGGATCGACTATCTGGCTCTGGGACATCTCCACCACTATCGCTCTTTTGCCCTCGACGAGCGGGGCACGGCCGCGTACTGCGGCACTCTCGAAGGCCGAGGCTTTGACGAGTGCGGAAGCTGCGGCTTCATCCTGCTCGAGACGGACGAACACGGCAGGGGCCTGAAGAGTCATTTTGTTCCCTTCGCCTCCCGAAATCTTTACCGGATCGACTGCCCGGTGACCGGCTGCACCTCGGACACGGAGATTTATGAGCGGATGGCAAGGGTTCTGGAGGCCTCTCCCGCTTCCCAGGCCGATCTCGTTCGCCTGGAAGTGACCGGCGAACTGGACTACGGCTGCAGCCCGGATCCCGCCTTTGTGCAGAGGGAATGGGAGGATCGCTATCACTATTTTGAATACAAGAGCAGCGCCGAGCCCGTGGTGCACACCGAGGATTTCCTCTGCGACGCCTCTCTCAAGGGAGAATTTGTCCGCGTCGTCAGTGCCGACGAGGCGCTCAATGCCAGAGGGCGGGCCGAAGTCCTTCGCTGCGGCCTGCGGGCGCTCTCCGGGGAGTCGCTGTTTTGACGACGGTCTCCGAGGAGGCGCTGTTTTGACACATTCAAGGCCTGCATAGGCGGGGGACATCCCCCTTAAGTTTTAAGGAGTATTGATGAAACTGCTTTCCTGCCATATCGAAAACTTCGGCAAATTGAGGGACTTTACCTATTACTTTGAGGATGACCTGAATGTCCTTTTTGCCGAAAACGGCTGGGGAAAGTCCACGCTGGCCGCATTTCTCAAGGTCATGTTCTACGGATTTGACGGCGAGAACCGAAGAAACGGAGACGGAAACGAGCGTCTGCGCTACCGCCCCTGGAGCGGCGGCGTCTACGGAGGATCCGTGACCTTCTCGAGCGGCTCGAAGACTTTCCGCATGATGCGGACCTTCGGCGCCCGCAAAAAGGAAGACAAATTCAGTCTCTACGACGATGAGACCGGCTTTATAAGCGACGAATTTACGGACCGGATCGGCGAAGAGCTCTTTTCCATCGACCGGGACTCCTTCTGCCGCACGGTTTTCTGGTCCCAGACTGACCACGAGACTTCCGCGACCACCTCAATCCAGGCCAAAATAGGAGATCTCACCGCGCAGCAGGACGACCTGCCGGCTTACGACGCAGCCGTAAAGCGCCTGCGGAAGGAAATGGAGCGGCTGAGGCCCGACCGGGCAAACGGCCTGATCCGAAAAAAGCAGGACCGGCTCGCTCTGCTCGAAGCAGATCAGGCCCGCCTGCCATCCCTGAGCGCGCAGCTGCAGCAGTGCGCCGCTCAGGAACAGGCGCTCACCGAGCAGCTGAGCCGGATCCGCCTGCAGAAACAGCAGTACGCGCTCTCCGTCCCCGAGAGGCCCGCGCAGGAAACTGAGGGAAGCAAGTCGGTTGCTGCAGAGGAGGTCTCAGCTGCTGAGGAAAGGCTGGCAGAAGCCCGCGAGCGTCTTGCTGCTGAACAAGATCGACTTATGGCCGCAGAAGAGCGGCTGGCAGGCGAACGCGAGAGTCTTTCGGCTGCGGAGGAGAAACTCTCTTCCCTGTATGCGACGCGCCAGAGGATACTGGCTCAAGGCAGAGAAGAACAGGAACAATACCGGCAGGTCAAAGAGGATCTCCGGCAGGAACTCGAGGCCGTCACCCGCCTGCAAAATAAGCGGCTCAGCAGAATCAGGGCTTTATCCGCCGCAGGAATCCTCTTCGCAGTGATCCTATCAGCTCTGTGCCTCTCGCGCGTGATTCCGATGCCTTTCCTGGTCCTTCTGTTTTTGTTCCTTGCGGGGAGCGTGTGGCTTCTTTGGTACGCCGTTCATTCTGATCTTCCCGCGGATAATTCAGAAGAAATCCGGCGTCTCAGAAAAGAAAAAAACTGGTATAAGAGCTCTATCCGCTCACTCAGCAGAAAGCTCCGCCATATAGAGGATCGGATCCGCGGGCAAAAACTTCTGTGTGAGAAATACAAAATCAGGATCCGTAATTCAGAGGCGGACGTTTCTGCACAGAAGATGTCTGTGCAAGAGGCGGAAAGAGACGTGAATTCTTCTGCGAGCGGCGTTCCTTTTTCCATTGAAGAAGATCTCGTTTCTTCTGCGAATGGCGGTTCCGCTCCCGGAACCGATTCCGGCTCGATTCCTCCCGATGTGGCAAGGACGCTCTCGGAATTCGACGCCATGGAAGAAGAATGCCGCTCCCGCCTTCAGGACGTCCGAAGCCAGTCCGAAGAACTGCGTGAGATGATTAATGACTGCAGGACCTCACAGGAAAGTCTTCCTGCCCTGAAAACAGAAATCAGGACTCTCCTTGAACAATATGAAACCTGTGCAAAGACACTCTCCTATCTGGAAAAGGCAAGAAATCTTTTTACCTCCCGCTACATGAATCCGTTCCTGCGCTCTTTTCGCCGCTACTACGGACTGCTCACCGGAGAGTCCGCCGAGTCTGTTCAGACAGATGCCGATCTGGGCATTACGATCCTGGATCAGGGACTTCCCAGAGATCCCTCTCTCATGAGTGAAGGCACCAAGGACATGATCAGCCTCTGCCGGCGCATGGCCATGATCGATGCCATGTATCCGGGCGAAAAGCCTTTCCTGGTCCTCGATGATCCCTTCTCCAATCTGGACGACGAGCGCATAAAAGGAGGCATGCGCTTTTTACACACTGCCTCCCTCGAATATCAAATCCTGTATCTGACCTGCCATGCGAGCAGGCTCTGAGACCGGCGCCGGACAAAATAACCCCTGAGATTGAAAAATCCTCAATCTCAGGGGCTCTCTTTACTCTCTGCGCTGCGCCAGCACCGCAAAATAGGCAAGAATTCCGGCCACAGTCTTGGCGTCCCGGATCTCTCCCGCGAAAATCTTTGTTCTGAGTTCCTCCACGGTGAACGCTTCCATGCCGATCTCTTCTGCTTCATCGAGCGCCTGGTCACCGCTTCTGACAAGATCTTCTGCCAGATATACTTCCACTTTTTCGTCGCACCAGGCAATCGCTGTGTCGAGCCGGACCAGCCGGCTGATCTTTCCGCAGCGGTAGCCTGTCTCTTCCTCCAGCTCCCTGGAAGCTGTGATGGCAAAATCCGGATCATCCGCATCGAAAGCGCCCGCCGGCAGTTCCGTCGTCTCCCGGTCGACCGCAGGCCTGTACTGATGGATCAGCAGGATTCTGCCGTCCGGCAGTACCGGAACGACACACGCTCCGCCCCCGCGCTTGTGGTGCACGAAGTCCCACTTTTCAACTTTTCCGTCCGGAAGCTGCATATCATCTCTGTAGAATTCCAGAACTATTCCGGACGCCGCGAGTTCTCTGCCCAGCCGTTTCAGTTTGTATTCCATGTTAAACTCCCCCATTTTCGTGACTTGCGGTGCGAGCTCCCTCAACAAATCCTCGGAAGTCCCTCTCCCTGCAATACAGTGAGCCTTCGAATTCCGCCGATCTCCGTGCGCATCAGCAGCTCGCCCGCCTCAAAGCCTTCTGCGGAGCCTGCGCCGCCCCTATCTGCAGAGCCTGCTCCCGCACCTTCCTTTGCCTCCAGGACCTTGCCGATCACTGCCGCGCCGCTTCCGTACCGCGCATTTCTCATGATCTCGAGCGCTCTCTCAGCCTGCTCTCCGGGCACAACGGCGACGAGCTTTCCTTCATTCCCCATATAGAGCGGATCCAACCCCAGAAGTCCGCAGAAATCTCTGACTTTAGGGGACACCGGCACCGCGTTCTCCTCCAGCATAAAGCATTTTCCCGAAGCGGCGGCCAGCTCTTTCAGTACAGTCGCAAGTCCGCCCCTGGTCACGTCCCGCAGTGTTCGGACCTCGATTCCTCCGTCCAGAAGTCCCCGGACGATCTCCCCGAGCGGCGCGCAGTCGCTCTCGATGTCCGACTCGATGTTCAGGCGCTCGCCCAGAATCGCCGCGTGGTGGTCCCCCATCGTTCCCGACACCAGCACCGCGTCGCCCGCCTGTGCGTTTGCCGCCGAGATCTCGACTCCGTCCGGAACAAAACCAACCCCTGTAGTGTTGATATAGAGACCGCCGTTTCCCTCGATGACCTTGGTGTCACCGGCTATGATGCTCACGCCTGCTTCTTTCGCTGTTTTGGCGAGGCTGTCCACGACTCTCTGCAGGAGACTGACCTCAAGGCCCTCCTCAAGAATGAATCCGCAGGTCAGGTACTTGGGCACGGCGCCGCGCATGAGCAGGTCGTTGACCGTCCCGCATACGCTCAGCCTCCCTATATCTCCGCCCCGAAAGACAAGCGGCGTGACGACAAAGCTGTCCGTCGTCACCGCGATGCGGCCGCTCCCGGGCACCACTGCGCTGTCCTCCATCCGGTCCAGCACATCATTGTCAAAAGCCGACGCGAAAATCTCGCCGATCAGCTCTCCCGTGGCCTGTCCGCCGCTTCCGTGTTCCATTGTGATCCTTGCTGTCTGCAGCATTGAATGCCCTTCCTTCCCGATCCGCCAACCGTCTTCTATTCGCGGTGGTTCACGTAATAAGTATAGCAGTTTCCTTCCGTGGAGACCATACACGCGCCCTGCGGCCGAAGCGGCGAGCACACTTTTCCGAAAAGCGGGCACTGCGTGGGCTTCATCCTGCCCATCAGCACCTTGTCGCAGCAGCATCCCGCATTGATCTTGTGGTCCTCGTTCAGCCCTCTGCTCCCGGCGTCCAGCTGTGCGAACTCCCCGCGCAGAAGTCTTCCCGAATCCGGGACCATTCCCATGCCCCTCCAGACCGCATCCGATCTGTCAAAATATCGATCCACCAGCTTCTGCGCCTCTGTATTTCCTTCTCTCGTCACCACGGAGGGATAAAAATTCATCACCCGACTGCAGCCGCCCTGCATTCTCTCGCACGCCATCACGATCCCGCAGAGTGCCGTCAGAATCTGCGCGCCGGTAAAGCCGGCCACGCCGAACGGGATGCTGTATTTTGCCGCGAGAGGCTCAAAGACCTTGCTCCCCGTAACTACCGCCACATGGCCGGGGGCCAGAAATCCCTGGATGTCGGCTCCCTGCGCGCACAGGCGGTCGATGATTCCCGGCATCGTGCGGAGCGCGGTCAGAAGCTTCACATTTTCAATGTGATCCTCGAGGATCTGCTGGGCCATCAGCGCGTAGACCGGCGCCGTTGTCTCAAATCCAACTGCTGCAAATACGAAGGTGGTGTCCGGGTCCTTGTGCGCCATCGGAAATATGTCCATGGGGGAATAGACCATCCTGACATTTCCTCCCCTGCCGGAGGCCTGCTGCAGGCTCATCCTGCTGCCCGGGACCCTGATCAGGTCCCCGAAGGTCACGACGCAGTTGCCCGGCGTCAGGCACAGGTCGATCAGCCTGTCGATGTAGGAAGAAGGCGTCACACACACGGGACAGCCCGGACCTGAGATCAGGTGGATCCTGTCCGACAGAAGTCCCGGGATGCCGTTTTTGGCAATCGCGCCGGTATGACTTCCGCAGACTTCCATGATCTTCAGTTCCGGGCCGTTATATTCTTTTAAGTATTTTTTGATCTCTTCAAGATTCATATTATATATTCCGAATCAGAGGAGCTGATCCATCTCCTCCATGATTTTGTTCATCTCTTCCATTTCCCTGTCCGAGACCTTCTGGAGGATGCAGCCCGCGTGCACCAGCACGTTGTCGCCCGGCTCGATCTTTACCAGACCGGTCCTGGCATTCACTCTGTTTCCGTTAAAATCCACAAGGGCCGTCCGCTCTGAGACGGACACCACCTTGCCCGGCATTGCCACACACATAGTTATCTATGCCCTTTCTATTCAAGGCTCGCAGAGCGAGCCGCTGCGCCGCGTGCGGGTTGCCTGTAAGGCAACATCCTCCTTTCCGCACGCGTGTGCATCATTTAACTCAGTGGGGGCATCCCCCCTGAGTTACTCTGCCGATTTCTCCGCTGCGGGTGTTTTCGCCGCGGGAGCTGCGTCAGCCGCAGCCACAGGTTTCGCCGCAGGTGCTGCGCCCGCCGCCGGCATCGGTTTCGCTGCCGCAGTCCCGGCACCCGCCGCAGCCGCCTTCTCCTTGGCCGCCTTGAGGGCCGCCGCTTTTTTGGCCGCCATCTCAGCCGCTTTCTTTCTCTCCGCTTCCATCACCTCTTCCGATTTGTGATAGGTGACGGCCGCTTTGGAGCGCCCGGGCTTCTGATAGCCCGGAATGAGCTTCAAGCACTTTTTCGGGCACTTGGAGGCACAGTAGCCGCACGCGATGCAGTCAAAGCGGTTGATAGTCCAGGTTCCCTCATTTTTGTCCACCGTGATACATCTGGGAGGGCAGCTGCGGACGCACAGACCGCAGGAAATGCACTGATCGATGTCGATCACGATGCGTCCCCTCATTCGCTCCGGGTAGACCGCAGGCTCTTCGGGATAGTTTTTGGTGACGGGTTTGCTCACAAGGTTCTTGAGGAGTGTCCCCGTAAAATTCAGAAATGTTGACATTTGAGCTCCTTTCCCGCGCTTTACCGCTCTGTGCAGCTGATGCAGGGATCGATCGTGAGGATCAGGATCGGCACGTCCGCGTAATCCGCCCCTTTGAGGGTCTCGCACAGGCCCGGAAGGTTTGCGAAAGTAGGTGTGCGGATCCTCAGACGGTTAAGATACGGTTTTCCGCTTCCTTTGACATAATAGACCGCCTCCCCTCTGGGCTGTTCAATCCGCATGAAATACTCCCCGTTCGGATTTCCTTTGACAGGTACAAAGAGATCGCCGTCCGGGATCATTCCCATCGCCTGGCGGATCAGGTCGATGGACTGCAGGATCTCATCGATTCTGCACTGGCAGCGCGCGAAACTGTCGCCCTCATTGCTCGTGATGGGCTCGAATTCCAGGTCGCCATAGGCGCCGTAGCCGCGCGTTCTCATGTCCGTCGCAATGCCGCTGGCTCTTCCGAAGGGGCCTGCGCAGCCCAGGTCGTGAGCCTGCTGCTTCGTGAGGACGCCGACGCCGCGCAGACGAAGCTGCACGGTTTTGTCATAGAGGAAGTTCTTCCTGACCGCAATGACCTGGTCTTCCACCTCGCCCAGCTTCTCGCTGAATCGCGCCAGCATCGCTGCGTCCATATCCTTCATGACGCCGCCCACCTTGTTGACGGAGAAGATGACTCTTCCGCCGGTGGACTCCTCGATCATGTCCAGGACCTGCTCTCGAATCCTCCAGCAGTGATAGAACAGGCTCTCATAGCCGAAAGCGTCTGCCAGAAGGCCCAGCCACAGAAGGTGGCTGTGCATGCGGGACAGCTCCATCCAGATCGTTCTCAGGTATCTTGCGCGGTCCGGAATCTCTATGTTCATAATCTTCTCGACCGCTTCCACATATCCCATTCCGTGGCCGAAACTGCAGATACCGCAGGTTCTCTCCGCCACATAGACCATCTCGTTATAGTCCTTTTTGGCAATAAGACTCTCCAGTCCTCTGTGGACAAAGCCTATGGACGGGACAGCTTCTATGACCTTTTCATCCTCAATGACCAGATCCAGATGGATCGGCTCCGGCAGTACCGGATGCTGCGGGCCAAAGGGAACTACACTGATATTACCCATATTAAGCCTTACCTCCTGCGTCCTCTTCTGCGTTCTTTGCCTTCGCGTCCTTGGGAAGAAGCGGCGCTTCCTCATTGATTCGGTAGAGCTTGTTCTTATAATCCAGGCTGATCATCTGTATCTTCACGCCGTACATCTCCGCCATTTCGTTCTCGTAGAAGACCGCCGTGGGGATGATCTGCGTGATGCTGGGAATCTCCTCGTCGAGCCCGGCCACGAGGCGCAGCGTCTTGTATTCATAAGTCTCGTCGTCGGCAAAGGAATAGCTCAGCTCATAATTGCCCTCATAGAAGGCCGCGCAGGCCTGCGAAAAGCGCAGCCCGTTCACCTTCATCTCCATGCACTTGGAGAGCAGCTCCCCTTTTTCGATCACGATCAGTTCATTTTCCGGACACTTTATCATGCGCTTTCCTCTCTTCCTCTTCCTTGTGCCTGCGCTCGATCTTGTCGTGCTTGTCGCTCCTCTTCTGGAAGAGCTCTATGGCCTGAATCAGGCCGTCTATGATCGCCTGCGGCCTCGCCGCGCATCCGGGCACATAGATATCAACCGGCACGGTCGTATCCGCGCCTCCGAGTATGTTGTAGCACTCCTTGAATATACCGCCTGTGCAGGCACAGGTGCCGACAGCCACCACTACCTTGGGACGCGGCATCTGGTCATAGAGCTGCTCTACCACTGCTTTGTTCTGCGTGTTGATGCCGCCCGTGATCAGGAAAATGTCCGCCTGCAGCGGGTCACCGGTATTAATGATGCCGAATCGCTCCGCGTCATAGACGGGCGTGAGGCATGCAAGAACTTCTATATCGCATCCGTTGCAGCTGCTTCCGTCATAGTGCAGCACCCACGGAGATTTTTTGACTTTACCCATAGTATCCTATCTCTCCTTAGTCAAGGCTCGCGAAACGAGCCTCTATCTCAATAGTGCAAAATATAGCCGCCGCTCATCGGATCAGCATCAGGATCAGCAGGTTGACGCCGGAAGCGAAAAACGTGAACAGCCAGGTCATTTTCAGCATCTGTCCCCACTTGACGCGCGCGCAGGCGTTGTCGGCCAGGACCAGGAAGAAAAAGACGGCCGCGCACAGAAGCGCCGCGCCCACGAAGCTGAGCGGGTTGGATGTCACCACAAAGAGGGCGACGATCCCCATCAGAAACGCGTTCTCATACCACTCCGTGATCGTAAAGATCGCCAGGTTCTGGGCGCCCATCTCTGTTTTGACGCCCATGACCAGCTCCTGGTGGGCGTGATGGGATGTGCTGACGTCGAAGGGCGACTTTCTCATCTTGATGAGAAGGATCAGGACAAAAGAGGCAAACAGGCCCGGCATCCTGGTCAGCATGACTGTGCTGCTGCTCGCTATTTTGGCGACGCTGAAGGTTCCGGCCACCAGATAGAATCCGACGCCTGCCATCAGGACCGCGGGCTCATAAGTCATGATCTGGATCAGCTCTCTCGAGGAGGCGATCGTGTTGTAAGGCGAGCTCGTCACCACCGCGGCAAAATACATAAATGTGGAAGCCGTGGTGAGCACGAACAGGCACATCAGGATATCGCTCCCTGCGAAAAAGATCGCGCCGGTGAAGATCATCAGTGCCAGATAGCACAGAAGGAGCGAAGACTGCAGAACGCTCACCGATATGACCTGCTTGTTCATGAGTTTCCTGAGGTCATAGAACGGCTGCAGGATCGGCGGTCCGATCCTTCCCTGCATCCTGGCGCTGAGCTTGCGGTCCAGGCCTTCCATCAGCCCTCCCGCCACAGGCGCCAGCAATATATACATAATTACCGAAATCACTGCTTTGATACTCATACCAGCACACCTCCCAGGACGAAACTGACCATGACGGCCAATACGGCTGCCGTCAGGAGCTGGCAGTAGACCATCATCTTATCCGGCTGGATCAGTCTGTCAAAATAGTAATTGGTAAGCCACAGTTTTTTCTCCTCTCCGAAGGAGTCAACAAAGCCGTTGTTTTTACCGGTATTGATGCCGCTCATGTAGTTGAGCTTGTAATTGGTCTTCTGGTTCTTGGCATAGATATAAGCCGGGATCGGAATCGCCAAAACTATGCACATGATCAGAACCATCATGACAAGGATCATACCCGGCAGGACGTTTGTGAATTTGCCGAACATCTCCACCAGGAGCGGATCGACGAAGTGACCCGACAGCCAGGGCATCAGAACACACAGTGCGATCATCATGACCGCGTGAACAGTCAGCGAAAACTTCTCGTTTTTCTGCGTGACGTCTTTCTTCATTCTCTCGCCCGTCTCATGGCTTCGGCTTATGATCTTGCCCATCCACTTTGTCCAGTAAAAGCCGGTCGTAGCCGAGCCGTACGTTATGAACATGACAAGAAGAATATTATTTCTGTCCACGGCGGCTTTCAGTGCCGACCACTTGGAGATCAGCATTCCGAAAGGAGCCAGGAACATGGCGGCAATACCGATGAACATGTAGAAGCCCAGCATCGGAAGGCGGTACAGCAGTCCGTGCATATCCTCGATATCGCGGCTGCCGGTCGCATTCTCGGTGGCACCCACATCCTGGAACAGCAGAGACTTGGACACCGCATGGAACATCATCAGGAAAATACCGGCCCAGACCGTCTCATGGGCGCCGACACCCGCGCAGGCCGTCATCAGGCCCAGGTTGGAGATCGTCGAGAAAGCCAGCACTTTTTTGCCGTCGCTCTGGGAAATTGCCATAATGGACGCCATAAAGAAAGTAAATCCGCCGATAAAGACGACCACGTTTCCGGTCGCGGTCTCGCCCATAGCGGGCGCAAGGCGAAAGAGCACGTAGATGCCCGCCTTGACCATGGTCGCCGAGTGCAGCAGCGCGGAAGAAGGCGTGGGCGCGACCATAGCCCCCATCAGCCAGGTGGAAAACGGCAGCTGCGCAGCCTTGGTCAATGCCGCAAAGGCGATCAGCGTCACTGCGATCGTCGCAGGCACTTCACCCATCTGCGCAAATTCGATGAGCTTGTGGAACGAGACGCAGTTCATCGACCGGGCAAAATAGAGAATACCTGCCGCCAGCGCAACACCGCCCAGAAGGTTCATCCACAGTGCACGGAAAGAATTGTTGATGGCCTCCGGCTCCTTGGTATATCCGATCAGCAGGAAGGAGCACACACTGGTCACTTCCCAGAAAAAGTCGATCCACAGAAGGCTCTCGGAGAGAACAAATCCGAACATGGCGCCCAGAAAGACAAACAAAAGCATGTAGAAATATCTTCTGTTGTCCCTCACATCTTTCCTGTGCATATGATAGCCGTACATATAGCCGACCGCGTAAACCACGATCAGGCTTCCCACAATACCGACGATCAGGCACATCAGGATCGAAAGGTGGTCGATGTAAATATGGCAGAGCGTCATGGGCTTTGCGCCGCTCAGCTCCTGCCGCGCGATCAGCAGCGTCGGAACGATAGACAGAATACTGATCCAGTACTTCTTATGTTTAAAACATAAATAAGTGACCAGTACCATCAAGAGCAGCTCTGCGACGAGGATGACATGGTCCGCCGCCTCTGTCTCTTCGTACAGCATAACGGGTACCGCCCCGTTCATGGCCCACTGCGCCGTCAGCGCCACTGACGCCGCCGCGATGATTCCGACTGCCACATAAGTGACGTACGCCCGCAGTCTGTCATTTGTGATCAGATACATCACCGGTGCACAGCACAGCGGGAACAGGATTAAGAATACTGATATTCCCATTTCCGATTTCCTTTCCGTTCGGAACGCCCTCTCCCCGGTTCTGCCGGGATGGATCGTTCAGTAGTTAAATTTATGTCAATTAGACCAAACGGTATTATAGACCTTTTTTAAGAAAATGTCTTGTGTTTTTTTAATTATGATATTTTTTTCTTTGAAGGGCGGGGCTGTGGCGCTGAGATGGGCGGGGAACTACCAGGCATATAAGTATCAGTTTTGTAACTCCATGGTATATTCGTCTCCTTTATATCTGCCAATCAGATTAACTCACCAGTTTGCCAATAAGCACAGCCACTACGCCCAGGAATAATATAAACGAGAACACACCACTTGGTGCATTCATTACTAAAGCATACAGAAACAAGATAATAATCGGAACAAGGAGGATAGTGATGCAGCCGCCTCCAGATCCATTGCCTGTGTTCCGGTTACCCGTATTCCTGCTCTCTATCTCATCCTGTATGAACCCGTCCAGTAGATCAATTTTCCCATCATGGTTCCAATCATGCATAGTCCTTTTAGGTCTCCTTTCACTTGGGAACACCATTAAATGTTGCGAGGCGGCGGCATTTTGGGCGCAGGCCAGTGTGGCGCCGAGCCGGAAACATATATGTTCTTTTTAAAAAGTGCGGGAAAAGTTTCGAAACATTTCGAAACAAAGTGCCCTGTAGTAAAAAACACACATATGCTGTGGCAATCCAAAGAATCATATTTCACCTGCCTGCAAGACCATCTGTACGGTATCTGCGTCTTTATGAAACGCCCGGAGATATGCCGTAACCGCCCCGTCCTCTTCAAAGAAAACATGCAGGCTTTCATAGTCGATTCCGTCGAGATCCTGATATACGCAGTTCTGTTCTACAACGAATATTTCCGCCCGCGCTCTCAAGATCTCATATAGCTCTTTTGTGGAAAGCTCATTAAAATACTTTGACTTCATTACCATTTTGTGGTCGGACAAATCTGGCTCCTCCTGCATATTAAGTACCCACTTTTTCAGCCTTGATCAGTTTGATTGTTCTACTTCACATTATTATGTATGCTTTGCTTGAACAGCTCCTACTCGAGATGGTTAACGGCTCCAATAAATATAGGGATCCCGGCATTTCTATGCACTATAGCAAATATGAACAACCTTTTTAATACAGGCTTCGTCAATGGTGATCATGTTGTGAAGATCTGCTCTATTTTGGTCAAATACGGATGTAATCCCCAAATCCTTTAAGAGATCGGTCAGGTCCTTCGTGTACTCAAATTCGAATTCTGGAATCTTCACATCCACGTCCGCTCTTCGGGTCCTGTCAAACAGCGCGTGCCATTCTTCAGCAGTCGTTTCGCTCATTACACTTTCTACAGTATGACCTTCCTGTGGAAGTATTCCTGCAAAGTAATATTCAGCCTCTTAGTGCGACAGCCCTGTCTCTTCTGGCACTTCGTTTTGGTATTGTAAATAATAGGCGGCGCAGGATTGCGACCGTGCCGCACAAAATATACTTTTCCCATACATCACCCGCTAATATAAAAGTACTTCACAGCTCAGCTGCAATCTCTGCCACAGCTGCCTCCCCGCTGATCGTTAAACGCTTATTTTCTTACGTTCTGCCATACAAACTGCCGACATTTACCGGTTCGAGTCATATTCATATACCAGCTTATCATATCGATTTCCGTCCACTTCCAAAGCGTCCTTTTCTACGGCAACCTGCTTCATTCCTGCTTTTTCCATTGCTCTCTTAGAGCCTGTATTATCCGCTGCACACCACGCAGTAATAACCTTTATGCCTTCGTGCTCAGTAAGATATCCTATTACTCCGGTCAGGGCCTCCGTTGCATAGCCGTTTCCCCAGGAGTCTTTCTCAATGCTTAGTCCGATTTCTATACAATTCCGTTCTGAATTATAATCATAAGCTCCAATTGTGCCGATCAGCCGCCCGTCATGTTCGATAGCCCAACCGTAGAAATCAGGAAGCTTATAGTCTTCCACAAATCTTTGGACCGTACTGCACGCCATATCGTATGAGGCATACGGATTCCATCCGGAATACTTATACATTTCGGGATCACACCCAAACTTTTTATAGAGGATCAAAGCATCCTCTAACTGATATCTGCGCATTACAAGCCGTTCTGTTCTAATATCATTTGTCCCGGTCATTTCTGACTCCTCTCCTGCGATTCACTGTCCGAACAGTTAATGAAGGTTACAAGCAATAACAACAAAATCAGGATCACAGGTGAGAAGATTTCACCGAAAAAAGTGTCCCACTGCACCGGTTTCTGCAAAACCAGCAGCCGCAGGCCCTGGTATAGCAGTTCTTCCCCTGCGACGCCTGCAATAAACAGGACGCCGCTCAGAACTGCCCTTTTTCGCCGCAGCATCGCTTCGAGCCTTCGGTGTGCCGCTGCCATTAAGATGACAGCTATAGTAAATGACGCCAGATGCAGAAGCGGCCCGAAGCTTCCCAGCTTGAAAAACCATAGCAGTTCAGATGCGGCGACGGGCAGAAGGCACAGCCACTACACACAGGAAAAATATAAATGAGAACACACTTTGCAAACAGTTTTACATTTCTCCGCTTTCCTCAAATCTCATCCGAATGGAAAAACTCGACCTCACCACTGTCTATATGGTATACCGCGCCGATCACCGCAGGGTCTTTCCCATGACGCAGATGATCAATATCCAGTGCGCTGCTGATCTCTTTTATAGCATGCTCGACATTAAGACAGGTCGCGCGGTAAGGATCTGTTTCTTCTCCGATCGCATTCCTGATCTCATCGGTAATATACTTGATGAACCCCGACGGATCGTGATGTATTGCCGCGTCAACAGCGCCGCAGCCGGTGTGCCCCATCATTACGACCAGATTTGTCCCGAGGTGCTCTACGGCGTACTCGATGCTGCCGAGCTGATGGTCATCGATAACATTTCCGGCCACGCGGATCACAAACAGATCTCCGATTCCTGCCGAAAAAATACTTTCCGGAATAACACGTGAATCCGAACAGGTGATAATGATCGCGTATGGCTGCTGGCCCTGCGCGCTTGTCCGAAGCCTGACCGCCGGTGATACATCGCCGCTTCCAATGTTCTGTGTGAGATACTTCTTGTTGCCAGCTCTGAGTTTCTGTAACGCTTCTTTCGCCGTGAGCATTTGGTTTACCTCCCTATGTTATCGATTAATGTTTTTGCAGCTCCGCCAACAGCCAATTCAATTTTTTACGATCGCATACTCCCCGTCCCCTGTCATTCTCAGGATCAGATCTGCATCACCGGATTTTTCCAGACATGTCCTTACGTTCCTCATGTCACTGAATTCCACAAACTTTTCCGCATCATCATAGGATGCCGTTCCCAGGGCTTTCCTGTCGGTAAGCCTTCTGCGAAGCAGATCTTCATCCGCCTGAATCAGTACTGTGTAGTCAGCGTATGTTTTCAGTTCTCTCCATCCGGGCTCATCCAGCAAAAGATAGTTCCCTTCAAGGAGTACGATGTCTCCATCTACCGTAATTACATCATCAACAGGGTCATGCAGCCGCCGGTCATAGATCGGCCAGCCGCAGTTTTCTCCTGCAGCGACCTTTTTCAGCCTTTCTGTCAGTTTCTCCAGGTCAAATGTCGGCGGTGCTCCCTTGATCCTTGACATAGGGATCTCCTCGCCGTCCCTGATCACGGTATGGGAGACGAGATAGGCCTGCCTCCTGTGGAATCCATCCATCCCGATGATCTGTACATTGCCGGACTGTTCATCTTCCGATGCAAGTTTTTCCAGAAAGCTCAGAAGAGTGCTCTTCCCGGCTCCGGGAGGTGCCGCCAGGAGCGCAAGAACACGGCTGCCCTTTTTCTTCTGCATTTTCGTCAACTTTCTGAGCAGCGGCAGGAAGATACCTTCAATGCTCT
Source organism: Lachnospiraceae bacterium (assembly GCA_017469935.1). Classification (GTDB taxonomy): domain Bacteria; phylum Bacillota; class Clostridia; order Lachnospirales; family Lachnospiraceae; genus CAG-791. The sequence continues at coordinate 19,879 of JAFUFL010000035.1, read as the reverse complement.
CCCGGCTGTACACCGCATGCACTTCAAGCCCGTTGATCTGAACGCTATGTTGTATGTAGTCTCTCTGATTCACCAGTGGTTTCTCCTCTACATTTTTCTCTGTTCCGTGTAGATCTCTTTTCCTTCTTCATCCGGCTCAAAACGATCTGCCGAAACTCTGACAAGTCTAGTTCCGACCGGACTGTCAATATGCGAATAAATAGCAGGATCTCTCTGGTAGACCGCGCCTACTCTCATAAGAACAATATTATTGTAGTCATCTACGTACTCTTTTTCTTCGTTTCCTGCCATGAATGACCAGCCGCTGTCATTCTCATTGAGGGCTTCATCGCGGCACATGTATCCCACGATCCAGCCTTCCTCATATACCTTTCGAGAAACGTAGGCGGTTTTAGCAAGGAGCTCCTTTCTATTTCTCGTAGCTTCGTAATACCGCATGTTGGAAGTAAATTCTTCAACCGCTTCTTTGTCCGGCTCTGTATCCGTATCGATCTTCTGTACTGCCGCATCCCAGATTCTTTTATCATCGGCGGAAGTTCTCAGTCTTACGGCAAGCTTCAGCATCTCCTCTTCCGTCACATCAAGGAAAAAGTCTTTGATTTCCTTCCTTATGCTCCTTCCCTGGTCCCCATATACGTATATAAGCATTCCTCCATCACGGTAGACAGACGCTTTAACAGCACCGAGCTTATCATCGTCATCGTAGAACACCATGAAATTTGAAAGCCTGTCGTTAACATGCCAATCAAATTCCGTCCCGTTTTTGCCGTTCATGTAGTAGACAGTTCCGTCCTCCTCAAGCTCTGACCTGCTTATCTCCGGAAGATATGCGTTTAGACATTCCCCCATTTTCCGAACTATTTCCGCCAAAATCTTATTCATAAGATCCCTCCTGACTCCATAGTTTTCCTTTTTTCCCACTGCGCTGTAGTCTGTTTTACTAACCCACAAATTATTTGTCTTTAACTAAGTATAGCGCGGTTCTTTTGTATTATCACTAAAAAGCACCCGGGATTAATTCCCGGATGCTCCACTTATCACTTAACTATTTGTCCAATCTGAATAATCCGGCTGTCAGGTTCGAGACCGGCACAGAAGGCCTCTTCGTTCCGTCCCGGGCAGATTCCCTGAGATTACAACACTTGCATTGCACTTTCCTGTTTTCTGGCTCCTGCACTGTCTTTTTGGCTTCCTTCGACAGTGCACTTGACCCTTGTCCGGCTTCTGCACTGTCTTTTCAGCTTCCTTCGACAGTGCACTTGACCCTTCTTCGGCTTCTGCACTGTCTTTTTGGCTTCCTGCGACAGTGCACTTGACCCTTCTCCGGCTTCCGTACTGTCTTTTTGGCTTCCTGCGACAGTGCACTTGACCCTTCTCCGGCTTCCGTACTGTCTTTTCAGCTTCCGTCGACAGTGCACTTGACCATTCTCTGGCTCCTGCACTGTCTTTTTGGCTTCCTGCGACAGTGCACTTGACCCTTCTCTGGCTTCCGTACTGTCTTTTCAGCTTCCGTCGACAGTGCACTTGACCATTCTCTGGCTCCTGCACTGTCTTTTCAGCTTCCGTCTATCCGTCCTGACAATGACTAAAAGCACATTAATAGAGAATCGACATTTTCTGAAATAATAAATATAATGAGAATATTACGATACGACAAGAGAACATAGCGTTTCAACAGAGAGATAAAGACAGGAAAACAAGTATGAAAATTCGAAAGACTACAGAGCGGGATTTTGACAGGCTCATGGAGATCTACGCCTATGCCAGAGACTTTATGGCAAAGACCGGAAACCCCAACCAGTGGGGGCCGACAAACTGGCCGCCGGCGGCGCTGCTCCATAAGGATATCAGAGAAGGCAACAGTTATGTGTGCACCGGTGACGACGGAAAAGTGATCGGAACATTCTACTTCATTCAGGGAGAGGATATCGAACCGACCTACCGCGAGATCACGGAGGGCGCCTGGATCGATGACAGCGCGTATGGTGTGGTCCACAGACTTGCTTCCGACGGCTCCGAAAGGGGAATCGGGAGGTTCTGCATCGGATGGGCCTTTGAGCAGTGCGGGCATATGCGGATCGATACGCACACCGACAACAAGGTCATGCAGAAGCTTCTGACCTCTCTTGGGTTCACCAAATGCGGGATCATTCATGTGATCGAGGACAATTATCCGAGATTTGCGTATGAGAAGATAAAGTGACCGCCGGCTCGCTTTGCGAGCCTTCACAACGAAAGGACCGTCAAAGAATGATACAAAGACTACACTGTGACATCCACGGAAAAGTACAACACTGCGGTTTCCGGTACTTCTGCTGGAAATGTGCCAAAAAAGCCGGGGTGACCGGATGGGCGGCAAATGATACGGATCATGATAACCATGTTGTATTGGAGGTACAGGGGGAGGAGTCCCAGCTTGCCTGGTTCTTTAAACTGTTGGAGATTGGAAACGGTCACTGCCGGATCGACAGCATTGACAAGTCTGACGCAGGCATTGACGCTTCTGAGAACGGATTTCAGGCGCGATATAAGCTGCACTGATGTATCCGAGAACGGAAAGAACTTAAGAATTCTCGGTAATAATCTCAAGTTCCCTGACTTCCATCCCACGCCCTTGGCAGATCGCGCCCTCACTGCCTCCGCAGCACGGGCAGGCATAAGAATTGGACTTGTCCGGATGATACACTTCTCCGCAGCTTCCGCACTTAATCTTCACAGGAACCATCTCCACTTTCAGCTCAGAGCCTTCCATGATGGTCCCCTTCACTGCATCAGGGTAATACTTATATAAATATTCCGGAACGATATCCGTCATCTCTCCGACCGCCACCGTGAGACTCCTCACGCCGGAAGCCCTGTTCTCCTCCGCTTTCTGAAGCGCAAGATTCACGAAACGGATCACGTAACTCATCTCGTGCATATGAATTCCTTCCTGCTCTATCCTATGATCCTCAGTCCGGCCCTGTAAATCCTCCCTGCTGTGATCTCTATCGCCCTCTCAATCACAGACGGCATCAGATCCTTCCGCAGAGGAATCATCCAGACCGACTCACCGTCACCGGATTCTTCTGCAGTCACCGAGTTCTCCCCTCCAAAAGCTCCTGCGCAAGCACTCCTCTGCCATTTCGCATTCAGCTGCGCAATTCCTACAGATCGGTTTTCCGGATTGATCAGCGCCATGTAATGGCCGGCAGGGTTCCCGTCCGCCTCCACGTAAGAGGATTTCTCGGAGTACCAGCCCTCCACGGCATCGACCGCACTCTCAAATCCCCAGGCCAGCGTCTCCATCGTATAGGAAACGCCCTCGGGAGCTGCCGTAAAGCACTCTCTGCCGTCCGGCCTCACATGATCCTGCAAAATAGTGCTCTCCGCCGCGCGCAGAACTGCAATTTCTTCAAGCGCATAGGACCACTGCAGCGGCACATAGTCCGCCTCAGTCAGAGGCTCCCCGTTGACGGGATTGCCCACACCCTCCTCGCAGGCCTCCTTCCGAATGGCATTGATCCGGTCAAGGATCGCATCGCGGTCTGTCTCTTCGAGCTGTCCCTCCACGCGGATCATCACAAGGTCCTCCGAAGTCTCCTGCCCAGAAGTCTCCTGCTCCGAGCCCTTTTCTGCCGCCGAGACCTCCATTCCGATCCCGAGACACAGAAGCACGCATAAAAGCAGCACCAGATGCCACACTGGCCGCATCACGCGCTGCAAGGCTGCCGGAAACACAGTGGACTCTCCCGCTTTGCGCCGCATGGCTGCCGCCGGCAGACCATATTCTTTTGTTATTCTATCGCTCAGGCCTGAAACTTCCACGCAACCACTCTCCCGCCTCTCTTCGGACACTTAACAAATGGACCGGGCAGCAAAACCGCCGGGTCTCCGGCTACATACACAAAACGGGCGGTATAAAACCGCCCGTTCCCCCTCTTAAGTTAGGCTCGCACAGCCAAACACAATCAGTCCAGTTTGATGTTCTTGAGCAGATCTCCGAGGCTGGTCGTTGCTTTCTCGTGAGAAACAACAGAAGAAAGCTCCGGAATGTCATCCTCTGCAGGAGCGGGAGTTTCTTCGAGAGCTCTCATGCTCAGGCTGACCTTGCCGTCCTTCACCTTGGTTACTTTGACCTTGACGACATCGCCTTCCTTGCAGACTTCCTCAGGTGTAGCAACTCTCTTGGTGCTCATCTGGGAAATGTGTACAAGACCGCTGATACCGTTGCCGAGATCGACAAATGCGCCGTAAGGCTTGATCGTCTCTACTTTGCCTTCGAGCACAGTGCCAACTGCAAGAGCATCGATGCGGGCTTTCTTCTCCTGGCTGCGCTTGATCTTGGCGGCCTCTCTGCCGGAAAGAACCAGACGCTGCTTCTCTCTGTCCGCTGTGATGATCACAACATCGATTTCCTTGCCGATCCACTCGTTGGTGTCCTCAACATAGCTCGTGCTGAGCTGGGACGCGGGAATAAATGCCCTGACTCCTTTCAGCGAAGTCACGACGCCAGCCTTGACGCTCTCATCGATCGGAACTGTAAAGACAACTTTGTCCTCCATCATCTTCTCAAATTCGTCCCACTTGGCGTCATTACGATTTCCATTAGTTTCCATAGAACATTTCCTCCCATTCTGTGCGCTGTGCGCATAATTCAATCTGAATATATATTATACCATTAACCGACCTCTAGCGAAACAACAATTTCTGTAGTATATTTGATGTTACCGCCAAAAAAGCGGCCAATCTGATTATACGAGGTAAAGAATGGACAAAAAAGCGATCAATGAGATAAGAAAACTGGTCAAGCCCGACAGCTGCATCGACAGAATCCGGGCCTGCTACGTCAATGAAGAGGGCGAAGTCATCCGGGAGATCCACGATTCTCTGGCTGCCATGGAGAAAGAATCCATGGAAAAATATTGTGAGATCCTGCGCGGCGCCATGTCCGGCAAGCTCGGCCGCAATCTCTTCAACATGGAATTCCCTCTCGAAGAAGAGGCCGAAGGCGGCCGCCAGCAGCTTCTCTACCGGCTTCAGCAGTCGGAGCTGAAAAATGACGAGCTCCTGACTCTCTTTTTTAACAAAACAGTGGAAAATTTCCGTTGCGAGACCAAATACCTGATCCTCCTGATGCACGGCGTCTACGATATTCCCGCCAAGGGAACGGACAACGCCGACATGGAAGACGCCTCCGATTACGTCTACTCCTTCCTTCTGTGCTGCATCTGCCCGGTGACGCTCATGAAAGAAGGACTCTGCTACGACGAGGAGGCATGCACCTTCCTGGACCGCCGCACGGACTGGGCCGTCCAGAAGCCGGTCAGCGGTTTTCTGTTCCCCGCCTACAACGACAGGCAGCCCGATCTGCACAGTCTCCTCTACTACTGCCGCAAAGAGGATGAGCGCCACGAAGAGATCAGCCATGACCTTCTCGGCTGCGTCCTGCCCATCCCCGAGTCGGACCAGAAGGAGCTCTTCAAGAGCATGGTGGAGCAGACGCTGGGCCGCAACTGTGACTTTGAGAATGTCAAGGCGATCAATGACGCCGTCACAGAGATCATCGAGCAGAACAAGGACTCCGGGGAGCCCGTCATGATCGAGAAGACACAAATGCGCCGCCTCCTGTCGGAAAACGGCGCCGACCAGTCCGTTCTGGGCGATTTTGACAAGGCCTATGACGAGGCGGTCGGAGAAGGCGTCCCTCTGATGGCCGAAAATCTCGTCGAGACAAGCCGGCTGGAGGTCAAATCTCCCTCCCTCAAGATCAGCGTCAAGTCGGACATGGCGGATATGCTCAAGACCAGAGTCATAGACGGAATGGAATATCTGCTGATCCCCGTCGTGGATGAGCTGGAGGTAAACGGCATCCGCATTCTGCAGACCAAAAGAGACAGCGCCGAGTGACGCTGTCCCGAGTAATGATTCTTCAGATAGTTAATTTTTCAGATAGTCGGTTTTTCTGACCGCCCAAGGGCCTTGACAAGCCGCCGCGCTCCTTCACCGAAGATCGCGCAGGTCCACATCATCCAGTGTGGCTGTGAGCAGAACGCCCAGCACGACTCCGAAGGCCAGTCCGCCCACGTGCGCCGCATTGTCCGTATAAGGGGTCCTGAACCCCGCATAAACCGCATAGAAAACTGCGAACCCCGCTCTGACCAGCATGGAAGAGCCGGTCCGCAGTTTTTTTCTGCCTCTTATAATCAGGACCAGCAGCGCTCCCATCACGCCGAACACGGCTCCGCTGGCTCCCACGGAATATGTGTTGACCCCTTGCGCCCGATCGTACAGGACCGAAATGACGTTGCCGCCGACGCCTGCCACCAGGTACAGGATCAGATATTTGATGTGTCCCAGGTTTCTCTCCACGGCGTTTCCCATCAGGATCTGCACGAGCATGTTGCTGCCGATATGATAGAGCCCCGAGTGGAGAAAGACCGATGTCAGAAGTCGGTAGTACTCTTTCTGGTCCAGGACCAGGTCCGTGCCGCAGCGCCCCGCTGCATACAGCCTGTTTCCCGTGAGCAGGCACAGCGCGAAGACCGCAGCCTGCAAAGCAACAAGCGCGATATTCACACGGCAGTAGCTGTATTTATGCAATTCCTGTATAAGTGATTCCTGATTCGACGATTCCTGCATAAGTGATTCCCGCACAGTCAATTAATGTTAAGGCGATTTCAGTATAAGCGTCCGATCAGCCCTCTTCCAGTCCCAGGCACGCGAAGTGCAGCGCTCCCACGGCCTGCGCGAACTGCGCCACCGTGAATACCGGGTCGCCCTCCAGCTGCCTCATCAGAGGCGTGACCGCCAGGGCGGCGTCTGCATTTCGGATCACAAGGGAAGGCTCTCTCGAGACTGCGCCCTCTTTGATCAGGTCAAAACATTCCTGCCTCTTGACAAGTCTCCCGAACAGCGTTCGCTCTTTTGCCGCCGGATGGAGAATATACTCATTTTCCGCCCAGGTGACGGCGATGTACTCTCCGATCTTCCTGAAAATATCGCGGCAGGCTTCGCTCTCACCGCCGGCCGCTTTCTCCATGAAGAATTCCAGGCACTCCTTGCGTCTGTCTTTTGGCGCAGTGGGAACTTCTATGAAGGATCCGTCCTCACTTACCCTGAAGAGCCCTTTTCTGAGCACTTCCTCATAGAGGGCCGGCTCCCTTTCCGGAAGCTCCTTGCAGGCCAGCCGGAATACACCGGACTGACCGGTGTACTTCTGCAGCGTTCCGGGAAGAAGTGTATTGACGCTGCGGCAGCTCCGAACATCCTCTGCGCTGTACTGTCTCGCTATCCTGCTTCCCAGGTCGATGATGCACTGGTAGAACTCCAGGGGAATCTGCGGAATGGAGCCGTCCGCCCGGACCCAGCCCGTGCCCAGCTCTGTCCCCAGACTGTAAGCGAAAAAGCCTTTCGATACGTCTTCTCCCCGCGCCGTCATCTCTACGGCGTCCGTGAAGGCCGCCATCGGTCCGTCGTTACAGCAGCACACGGCGCTGCCGCTCACCGTAAACTTGCCGAGTTCTGCGCAGAGTCCGGTGAGCACGGCAAACTGCTCCTCGTAGTCCCTGTCCTTGTTTTCTCTCAGGCCCTTTGTCTTGGTGGTCTCGCCGCCGACGATCTTGTTATGGATGATCACGTCCGGCCAGCTCAGGCCGATCCCGTCCCACTTTCTGCCGTCTCCGAACTGCTTCATCAGGCGCTCTGCCGCTTCCAGCACAGGTTCTGTGATCTGTTCCACACTGGAGAAGGAGGCGGGCGCCCAGTTCAGCTCTTCGCACCGGACGAGCTTTCCGTCAAGGCTGACGGCGAACTTGATATCCGTTCCGCCGACATCGATTCCCAGAAGAAACGCCTTCTGCGCCCTCGCGGGAAGAAGCGCGAACACGGGCTTTCCGACCGGTTCCGACGGAGTCACTGCGGGCTCCGTCTCCTCGCTCAGGTCCCTGACCTCGATCGAGAATTCCCTGCTTCCTCCAAAAAGCGCCGCGACCGTCCTCTCATTTACATTGAGGCTCTTTCCGTATCCGGTTCTCTCTGTTTTGGCAAGTTTCATCTGGAAATCTTCCCGGAGTCCCTCCGCGATCTGCAAAAGCTCCTCGTTGCTCCTGTCCAGATAGATCACCACGCGGAGCGCACCCAGCGTGCACAGAAGGTTGAAGACAAATGCCCTGATGTACTCGGCGACGAACTCCTTCTGCTCTGCGTTTTCCCACTCCGGGAGCGCCATCCGGAACACTTCCGTCTCACCTTCGTACAAACAGACATGGATATGGAAGGCCAGCGTCCCGATCCTGTCAAAAGATCGCCTCACATCCGTGATATAGACCTCCCGGTCCTCCTTTGCTCTTTTCAGAAATTCATCAATGCACTCACTCTGCCTGCTCATCGCTCGTTTTCTCCTTTTTGATCTCTTCGAGAAGATCGTCGATCTCCACTGTGTACTTCCCTTTTTCCCGGGAATCTATGCGGACAGTGACTTCTCTCCCTATTATTTCCTTTCCGGGATACTCGTCAAAAGCCCGGCTGGTGTACGTCTCTTCCCTGCCCGTCAGCGGGTCACTCCTGCTGCAGATCACATAGTAAACCGTCTTCTCTCCCTCCGTGCGGAGGTTTCTAGTAACGCCCTTTACTTTGGCCTTGATCGTTCGCTCCCCTTCGGGAAGAAGAAACCGGCTCTCCCCCGTGAGCAGGTCATTCCTGATCATGACACCGCCCGCCACTATGCACACGGCGGCCGGAATGCTGCACGCCAGAAAATACTGCGAATTGCCGGTCTTAAGGCTCACGATCACACCGACCGCCGCCACCGCAAGACTTAGCAGAAGAAGCACGCCTCCGATAATTGTATTTCTGCCGAACCTGTTGTTTTCCATAGCGATTCCACCTGCCCGTTTCAGCTTACTCTGTAAATGCCGTATAAATGTCCACGTGATCATAGATGCAGGCCCAGTTGCTGTAAGTGTCCGCGGTCACGCAGATGTAATGTCCGCCGTTGTCCGATTCCTGGTAGCTCGCCGCGCAGAAGCCGGATTCCGAGACATATCCGGTCTTGGCGCAGATCACTTCGCCATGGGTGTCCTTGTCCTCAATTCTTCGCAGGAACCAGTTTGAGATCTCAATGCTCGGTGAATCCTCTCCTCCCGAAGGCGGTACTTCGTAATAATGACAGGAGAGAACTTCTCGGCAGGTCTCATTGTCTATGGCCGCCCTGAGTATTGTCGCCATGTCCAGAGCCGTGCAGTAGTGGTCCTCATCATAAGCTCCTACCACGTTCGTGAAGTGCGCCGTGTCGGATATGCCCAGTTCTTCAAGTTTTTTGTTCATCATGTCGACAAACGCTTCCTGGGAGCCGGCCGTGTACTCCGCCAGCGCCAGCGCCGCGTCGGCGCCCGAAGGCAGGATCGTTCCGTACAAAAGACTGCGGATCGTAGGCGTGTCGCCTATATTCCACCCCACCTGCATCATTTGGTTGGTGTAGACATAATCCGTGATGTCCTGAGTGATCTCAAAAGTATCTGTATCCAGCTTCTTCAGGTCTATGTTCTCGACTGCCACCAGAAGTGTCAGTATTTTGGTCATGGAGGCGGGGTTCATCACCGTATCGTACTCTTTTCCCGCGACGATCGTGCCGTCCACAAGATCCACCAGGACCGCATAAGTGCTTTCCACCTCTTCGGGCATCTCTGCCATGTTTTCCGCGGCCTTGAAATCATAGCTCGCATTGAGTCCAGGAATCTTGGCGGCCTCGGCTCGCGCCTTCTCCTCTTCAGCGGCCTTGCGGGAAGCAGCCAGTGCACCCTCTTCCTCCGCCTTCTCGCGAGAGGACTTCTGTGCGGCGTCTTCCGACGCCTTCGCTTCCTCCGCTGCTTTGCGGGATGCTTCCGCCGCCGCTTCCTCGGCCGCCTTGCGGGAGGCTTCCGCTGCCGCCTTGCGGGAGGCCTCCGCTGCCGCTTCCTCGGCCGCCTTGCGGGAGGCTTCCTCCGCTGCTTCTTCCGCTGCCTTGCGGGAAGCTTCTGCCGCTGCTTCTTCCGCTGCCTTGCGGGAGGCAGCTGCTGCCGCCTCCTGCTCCATTACATTTCTTCTGTGGATCCTGAATGCCGCAAAACCGATTCCGCCGGCAAGCACTACAAAGACCACCGCCAGGATCGCCATTCTGATCCGGATCTGCCTCTCGCGGCGCCTGCGGGCCGCCGCCGCGCGTCTGCTCCTCGCTGCTCTCCGCTGCCGCGCCTGCCTGTCGTCGCCGGAACTTTCTCCGGCGCTCTGCCTGACCGGTTCGCCGCCGGCCCTCTGTCTGTTATCCTGTTGTCTTATCTGCTTATCCGCCATACCTGTCAAATCTTCTTCCCCTGCTTCACTGCCGGCGCGATCGAAAGATCCGCCGCATAATACGGGATCAGCATGGACTGGAAAGCGTGATAGAGATCGGACTTTCCGGGCCAGACTGTCGTGAGGAGGTTGTTGTTCTGATCCAGCTGATGGAACCAGGAGCCGTTTACATGGTCCATGACCTTCTCATCCAGATACTGCATAAACTGCGCATACAGATCCGCATATTTCTCGCGTCCGGTCACATGATAAAGCGTCGCCGAGGTGTTGATCGCCTCCGCGAGTGTCCAGTGCATGCGGTCATGGACGACCGGCTTGCCGTTCCAGTCCGTCGTATACACGACGCCGGGCGCCCCGTCCGAATTCCAGCCGTCCGAGATCGCGCGGTTAAAAAGATTTTCTGCGGCGTCTGTATATTTTGCCGCCTTCTCCTTGTCATCCCCGAAAGTAGAGAGCGCCCACTGCGTGATCAGGCGCGCCCACTCAATGCCGTGGCCGGGCGTCGCGCCGTAGGGCTTGAACTGGTCGTCGGGCTTGTCCTTGTTGCACTCGAGATCCGCCTTCCAGTCGCTGCTGTAGTGCTCGGGGATCCTCCAGTCGTTGCCGGAAGCCCATCCCAGCACGTGATCGATGATCCTGCCGGCGCGCACCCTGAACTTCTCATCTCCCGTGACATCCGACGCGGCCAGAAAAGCCTCCACGGAGTGCATGTTCGCGTTGAGTCCGCGATAGGAATCCAGAACCGTGAACTCCGTGTTCCATGTGTCACAGGAAAGCCCTTCTTCTTCATTCCAGAAGCGCTTGTCGTAGAGGGCGATCGCCTCATCCAGAAGTTCCTGCGCGCCGGGGCGTCCCGCAAGCACCGCGCTCGACGCCGCCAGGATCACGAAAGCATGCGCATAGCACTGCTTCATCGGCAAAATATCGCCGTCAGCCGTTCTTCCGCTGTACCACCCGCCGTTCTCCTTGTCATGGAGTTCGCCGCGCAGTCCCTTCAGGGCCGCGTCCGCCAGCTCCTCGCTGCCGGGATGCCCCAAAAACGTGCCGATACTGTAGACATGGCACATACGGGATGTGATCCACGTCTCGCGGGGCCTGTCCTTCCAAGGCGTTCCGTCATCGCCGAGGTAGTAGGATCCGCCGCCGGGAGACGGAAACCGGTGTCCGAAACTCAGAAGATTCTCTGCATTTTCTCTGAGAAATTCCCTGTTCTGATCTGTGTCGATCTGATACTTGGCCTGCATAATTACCCTCCTTAATATGACGGCTCGCGGAGCGATCCGCCTCGTGTGGTGCGTTACTTCATAAAGCGATCAATCGCTTCATTCATCCTGTCAATTGCTTCCTGATCGTTTTCTCTTACAGCTTCTACAATACAGTGCTCCATGTGCTGCTTCAGGATCAGTTTTCCGGTATTATTGATCTCCGATTTCACCGCGGACAGCTGAATCAATACATCTGCACAGTCATCTCCATCCTCCACCATCCGGCGCACTTTGTCCAGATGGCCGATCGACCTCTTGAGGCGGTTCACGATCGCGCGGACCTGCTGCGGGTCGTGTGTATGGCTGTGATTGTGGTTATGATTGCCTTCATGCGTGTGAGTATGGCCATCCTCGTGCGTGTGGACATGGCCGTGGACATGGCCGTCTTCATGCGTATGCTCACCGCTTTGTGCGTGAATATGCTCTTCCCCGCTCATTATGGTAGTCTCCTTCTATTTCATGCTTTTCGCAGGCTCCCCTGGTTTCCTTCAATCTCCCTCGTCAGCCTCCTGTAGAGGAATACACAGATCACCGACGACAGCAGCGACCCCATCGGCGCCGCAAGTCCCATCGGATAAAGGGTTTCCGGGAACATGACGGAAGCCAGCCAGGCGCCCGGTATTCTCACGGTCGCGATGGAAATTATGTTGTGTATGAAAGAATACTGCGATTTTCCGTACGCGCTGAAATACCCGCTGAAGCAGAACTGAATGCCCGCCGCCGCGCAGTCGAGCGAATAAGAGCGAAGATACTGTCCGCCCAGCCTGACTACTTCCGGCTCGTTTACCACAAACAGCCCGACAAGGACTTCCGAGGCGAACTGGCAGATCACAAAGACAACCAGCCCGACTGTCACACAGATACTGATTCCGTATCTGAGCGCCAGGCGCCCCCGGTCGTGCTTGCCCGCGCCCGCGTTCTGCGCCGTGACCGCCGAGACGGTGGACAGCATGGACGACGGGACAAGGAACAGGAAGCTGATGATCTTTTCCACGATTCCGACAGCGGCCGCTACATCGACGCCCCGGCTGTTCGCGATCGCCGTGATGACCAGAAAGGACACCTGGATCAGCCCCTCCTGAAAGGCAACCGGAACTCCGATCCCCAGGAGCTGTCCCATATAATCTCCGTTTGGAACAAAGTCCTTGCGGCTGACACCGAGCGACTCTTTTCCCCTCAGAAGGAAGAGAAGCGCGATCACCACTGAAAAAGCCTGTGAGCCGACTGTCGCGATCGCCGCGCCTGCCGCGCCCATCCCCAGAGGTCCGATCAAAATATAGTCAAATCCCACGTTGATCAGTCCCGCAATGGCGACAAAGATCATGGGGCTCTTTGTATCTCCCAGGCCGCGAAATATGCTGCTCACTACATTGTAGGCAGTAATAAACGGTACACCGATAAAACAGATGACCAGGTACTGCCTGGCCTGCTCCATTGCCTCTGCGGGGACCGCCAGAATGCGGAGGATCCCGCCGGTACAGATGAGCAGCAGAATCGTGTGGACCGCCGCAAAGCCCGCGAAAAGCACCGCGGAGTTGCCTATGAAGCCGGCGGCGTGCTTTTTTGACCCGGCGCCTACCGACCTGCTGATACAGACGGTCGTGCCCATGGCGAGCCCTACGATCACCACTGTGAGCATGTGCATGACCTGGCTGCCCACTGCCACGGCGGAGACAGCCGCCGCCTGGTTAAATTGTCCGGTAATGAACAGGTCCGCCATTCCGTAGAAAGTCTGCAGAAAGCAGGCGATCAGGTAGGGAACCGCAAACTGAATCATCTTCCCGAACAGGTTGCCTTGTGTTAAATCCTTTTGCATCTGAAACCTCTGCTGCGGACATCCGCCTCGGGCCGGCCTCTCCATGGCGCGGCGCCCGGAACGGATTCATGTGCTATCAAGGCTCGCAGAGCGAGCCGCTGCGCCGCGTGCGGGCTGCCTTTTTGGCAGCATCTTCCTTTCCGCACGCGTGTGCATCATTTAATTCAGTGGGGGATTGTCTCCCGCCACTGAATAAGGTTTGTTTCAAACTCACCGCCTGTAGCGGGAGACTTCCCACCTGAGTTAAAAAAGTGAGGGCTGTGATATTTTCACAGCCCCCCTTGAAAAATCCGACAAATCAATAGAAAACCACTACCGGCATACCTGTTCTGACATAGTTGTAGAAAGTCGGTGCAATAGAGGGCGGCAGATTGACGCATCCGTGGGATCCGTCGTACTTGTAGATATTGCCGCCGAAGCTGGATCTCCAGCTTGCATCATGGAATCCGCAGCCGCCGTAGAACGGCATCCAGTAATCCACGTGGGAAATGTACGAATACTGGCCGTTGGCGAGCTGCTGTCCTTTCAGATCCGTATCTGTGTCTTTATAGAGGATCTGATAGACGCCCGTAGGCGTTCCGTGTCCGTTGCTGGTATTTCCCGACACGCAAGGCGTGTCTAAGACCATATCGCCGTCGATATAGATATAGACATGCTGCTGGGACAGATTGGCCTCAATGTAGGTTCCGCCGATGCCGCTTCCCTTGTTGTACTGGGTCGTGTAAAAATACGGCTCCCTCTCCTCGGACTCGCCGTCCCACAGAAGATCCCATACCTCTTCTCTTTCGTCTACTTTATTGACCGAATAGCCGTAATCACCGCCGCTGACAGTGATGTTTCCCACGCCTGTCGCGTCAAAGCTCCAATCCCTGCCAACCGTGTTGACGTTTCTGGCCAGTTCATCCACCCAGAACTCGATCTTTTCTTCCCACAGGTCCTCGTCCCTGTAATAGTTGCCGTCTTCGTCCTGCGACAGCCAGTTTACAGTGGTCTCGGCATCGACCGTCATCGTTTCTCCGTTAGGAAGATCCCATGTGATGCTGCCCGCCAGCATGTGATTGTAGTTATCACATTTCTCGACGATGTCCTTGTCCGTCGCGCGGACGGAAGGCACCCTGTAGGATCCCTCGATGTCAGTCACGACGACACTGGTCGCTTCTTTCTGAACGGCCTCGTCTACCGCTTTCTGCACGAGTTCGGCCTCGACGTAATTGCCCTCGACTTCCGGGATGATATTGAACTTGGTTCCCTGCAGCTCGATATAAGCGTCGACAGGAGTCACCATGTGGTCCTTCTGAAGTTCCGGCAGTGCGCTGACGGCCTCTCTGAGGCGGTTGGGGTCGTAAATAGTCTTCAGCTCCACTTCCCCGTCGGTGCGCCGGAAAAAGCACATATACCATTTCCTGTGATCCTGCGACTGGAGGATCCGGTCCACGCTTCCGTCCGGTTTTACTTTGTAACCGATCTGCGATCCGGTGATGGTCTCTTCTTCCCCGTCTCGGAAGGTGATCTTGAGCTCATACTCATCCGCGCTCTGGTACAGGATCTTCTCGACCTGCGGCGCGGTCATGCCGCTGACCTCCTGGCCGTTGATATACGTATTCTCGAGGAAGTGCGTCCTGGAGTAGGTCATGCCGTAATAGTAACTTCCCCCGATGACGAGCAGAAGGAGGAAGATCCACAGAAGGGCATGTCCCTTCTTTCTGGGCTTTCTCTCCTCATAGTCATCCTCTTCCGTTTCCGGCTCGGGATCGGCATCCGGCTGCGGCGCCGGTTCAGGCTGATGCACCGGTTCAGATTGCTCGGGAGCCGAAGTCGCGTCCGTGACAGCGGCAGCGGTTTCCGCCGCCGGCATAGCGATCGTATCCCCTGTTGCATCGGGCTCTGCGGCATCTGACTCTGCGTTATCTGCCGCCGCAGCAGCATCTTCCACGGGAATATCCGCCGACTCTGCAATCGTCTCAGATTCCGCCTCCAGAATGGCGGCCGTCTCTTCCACGGGAAAGTCCTCTTCCGCTGCCGGCTCCTCTTCCGGTGCCTCTTCGGATGCGGAATCTGTTTCCGTTTCTGGTTCTTCCGTCACCGGTCCCTCTTCAGGGACCTCTTCTGATCCGGCAGCCGCCTCCTCAGCAGGCTCTGCCTCCGCAGGAACTGCATCTTCAGCAGGCTCTGCCTCCGCAGGAACTGCCTCCTCGACAGGCTCTGCCTCCGCAGGAACTGCCTCCTCAACAGGCTCCGCCTCCGCAGGAACTGCATCTTCAGCAGGCTCTGCTTCCGCAACAGGCTCCTCGGCCGCAGCGACCTCTACAGGCTCCTCTACTGCAGGTTCCGGCTCAGAATTCGCTTTTTTCTTTTTCCAAAAGAATATAGACATTCGATTCTCCCTTGATGGTCGTCAGATGACTCCCAAAATAAATACAAGGATGACGATGAGAGGCAGAACGTAGGTCATGTAAGGCCTCATCCATTTCCGGACCTTAAGGCCGTTTCCTTCGTTTGCTTCCTTCACGAAATTGTCCCAGCCCCAGCCGTATCTGGACGTGCAGAAAAGCACGAAGATGAACGCGCCGATGGGCAGGATATAGTTACTTACGATCAGGTCCTCGAAATCGAGGATCGAGGAGCCCTCTCCCAGCGGCTGGATCGAGGACAACACATTGAAGCCCAGCGCGCAGGGAACAGATAGAATAAACATCGCGATCGTGTTGTAAAGACCGGACTGCTTTCTGGTCCATCCGAACTGGTCCATACACATCGCCATAATGTTCTCAAATACGGCCAGTACCGTAGAAAAGGCCGCAAAGGTCATAAATACGAAGAAGAGGCTGCCCCACAGTCTTCCCATTGCCATGTGGTTGAAGATGTTGGGGAGCGTGATAAAGATCAGGCTCGGACCGCTGTCAGGCTGCACACCGTACGCGAAGCAGGCCGGGAAAATGATAAGTCCCGAGCAGATCGCCACAAAGGTATCCAGAATGATGACGTTGACGGACTCTCCCATCAGCGCCTGGTCGCGCCCGATATAGCTTCCGAAAATGGCCATGGAGCCTATGCCGATACTGAGCGTGAAGAACGCCTGGTTCATGGCGCTCACGATTACCTGGAAAATACCGATTTCTTTAGCCCTCTCGAGGCTGGGGAACAGATAGAACTTGAGTCCTTCGCCCGCTCCGGGAAGGAAAATGCTGTTGACCGCCAGGATCACCATGATCACGAGCAGCGCCAGCATCATGACTTTTGTGACCTTCTCAAGGCCGTTCTGAAGCCCCTGGGAGTTTACGAAAAATCCGAGGACCACGACGATGGCCATGCAGCCCACCTGGATCAGCGGATTTGCGAGGCCGCCGGTAAAAGCACCTGCCACCTGCTCCGCGTCAAGATTCTCGAAGCTTCCCGCTGCCGTTCTGACAAAATATTGAAGCATCCACCCTGCTACCGTTGTGTAGTACATCATGAGCAGGTAGTTGCCGATCATGCACAAAAACCCGTGCAGATGCCATTTGGATCCCTTGGGCTCGAGCTCCTGGTACATTCTCACCGGGCTCTTTCTCGAAGCGCGCCCCATCGCAAATTCCATTGTCATGGCCGGAAGTCCCAGCACGATCAGGAAGAACAGATAGATAAGTACAAAAAGTCCGCCTCCGCTCTGTCCGCACAGATACGGGAATTTCCAAACATTTCCGATACCGATCGCGCATCCCGCGCTGATCAGAATGAATCCTAAACGACTACCTAAATTCTCACGCTGCATGTTTCTGACTACTCTCCTTGTTTCTGATTTACTATTCCTTCTCGGCAGGTGCCTCAGCGGGTGCCTCTGCCGGTTCTTCCGCCGGCTTCTCCGCAGGTGCCTGCTCGGCCGGCGCCTCTGCGGGCGTCTGCTCCGCCGCGGGCTCTGTCGTCGCGGCAGTTTCCGCGGTCTCTCCGGTCACTGCCGTCGCAGCCGGATCCTGTCCGCCTCTGCGGGCGTCGCGCAGCTGAAATCCGTATACGACACAAAGAATCGCGATCAGGACAATGATCACAAGATAGACGATCGTCTTGTTGCTGATTCCGATTCGATTCTGATTATTATCCCCCGAACCGGCGGAGCCGCCTCCAAACAGACTGCCGGCGCCACGGGCCTCTCGATCAATCATTTTCTTTTCCCTTCCTTCTTCTTTTTCTGAGGAAGAAAACGGACATCGCCGTTCCCTTAATCATGTATTGTAACATGAACCGGACAATTCTTACGACTTTTTTTCAGTTTTCTGCAGGACTGTCTCAAGTTCTTCCGGAGAAAAACTGTATTTTTTCCCGCAGAACTGGCACGTGATCTCCACGGGTTCCCCGTCGTCGACGATCTTCTGCACCTCTTCCCGTCCCAGCAGCACCAGAGCTCTCTCGTATCTCTCCCTGCCGCAGTTGCATCGGAAGGCGACGGGCGTCTTCTCTGTCACCTCCGGATTCATTCCCTCAAGGACCTTTTCCAGCATCTGCTCGGGCGTAAGGCCGTCCGACAGCATTTTGGTCACGGAATCGATTCCCTTAAGGTTCTTCTCCAGGGCCGCGATCGTCTCCTCCTCCGCAAACGGCATCAGCTGAATGATAAATCCGCCCGCCTGGAGGATCTTCTTCTCCTTCCGATTGACCAGTACGCCCAGCCCGACCGAAGAAGGGATCTGCTCGGAGGCCGCGTAGTAATACGTGATGTCCTCTGCGATCTCCCCCGTCTGTATGGCGGTCTGGCCCACGTAAGGGTCCTTCATGCCCATATCCCTGATCACCGTCAGCGTTCCGCGTCCTACGGCGCCTCCCACGTTCAGGTGTCCGAAGGAATTATTGGGAAGCTCCACATCCGGGTTCTGTACATATCCCTTGACGCCGCCGTGGTTGTCCGCGGTGACAAGGATTCCTCCCAGAGGGCCGTCTCCGTCGATCTTGATGGTCAGGAGGTCCTGCGGTCCCTTGAGCATATCCGCCATCATCAGGGCGGCGCTCATCGTGCGGCCGAGCGCCGCGGCAGCGACCGGGGACAGATCATGCGCGTCTCTCGCATAGGCTGCCAGATCTCTGGAAGTGACCGCAAAGGCGCGCACCTGGGCGCCCGCGGCAGTTGCTCTTATCATGTAATCCATTTTAGTTCTCGTCCTTTTCTTTTCTGCGCGGCTCCCGGGTCTTCTCCCAGGTCCTCTCGCTTATGATATATCTGGGTCTCTGCTTGGTCTCCATATAAGTCTTTCCGACGTATTCTCCGATCACGCCGAGGCTCAGGAGCTGGATCCCTCCCAGAAAGCAGATGATGCAGGTCATACTGGCCCATCCCGCTACCGTTCCGCCCAGCAGGTGGGTGACCAGCGACCAGATCACGCCCACAAAACTGATCAGCGCCACGAACATTCCCAGTCCGGTGATCAGGTGAATGGGCTTTATGCTCAGGCTCGTGATCCCGTCAAAAGCCAGAGCGATCATCTTTCGAAGCGGATAGTGGCTCTCGCCCGCCATTCTCTCTTTTCTGCTGTAGTAAACGCTCGTACTCTTAAACCCTACCAGCGGGAACATTCCGCGCAGATACAGGTTCACTTCCTTAAAATTCGCGAATTCCCGAAGGACTCTGGAAGAGACGAGCCTGTAGTCCGCGTGGTTGTACACTACTTCGGCGCCGAGGCTTCCCAGGACCTTATAGTATCCCTGTGCCGTAGTCCTCTTGAACCAGGTATCGGTATCCCTGTCCGACCGGACTCCGTAGACGATCTCGCAGCCGTCCAGGTACTGATCCACCATCTCGTCCATGGCGTTCAGGTCGTCCTGCCCGTCGCAGTCGATCGTGATCGTGATATCGCACCGGTCCTTTGCCTCCATCATGCCGGCGACCAGCGCGTTCTGATGCCCCCTGTTGCGGCTCTGGCTGATTCCTATATAGCGGGGATCTTCCTCTGACAGCCGGCTGATGATCTCCCAGGTGCTGTCTTTTGACCCGTCATTGACAAAGAGGATCCTGCTCTGTTCGTCCACCCGCCCGCTCTGCACTAAAAACTCCAGTTTTTTCAGAAACATGGGCGCCGTGACCGGCAAGACCTCCTGCTCATTGTAGCAGGGAATGATGATCCACAATACAGGCTTGTTTTCCAAAATAGTGACTTCCTCTCTGTATTTATTCTTTCAAAAGGAACACGGCGCATCCGAACCCCTCTATGCTCACGCACCCGTCCGCGACGGCCGCTTCCTTCCCGTTTCCGAGAAGGAGTTTTCCTTCTGTGTATGTCTCTCCTTCTTCCCTTTTCGGCAGCTGGAGAGTTATCCCGTTCGGATTAAAGTTGCCCGCGACCAGAATCGTCTGCCCGGCGCTCTTTCTAAGGTAGGCAATCACGCCGCTCGCGCAGCCCTCGCAGGGCTCGAAATCGCCGTAGACGAAAGTCTCCTTGTATAAGGGATCTTTTCGCAGCGCGACCAGCTTCTTATAGAAAGAGAGCACGGAATCTTCGCGCCCCTGCTGCTTCTGCACGTT
>JAFUFL010000034.1 GCA_017469935.1 Lachnospiraceae bacterium | reverse complement strand
CGTGCAGATCATCAAGGACGGCGGCTACGCCACCAGCACGACCTACGTTTCCAAGCTCTGCAGCATCATCGAGAGATGGAACCTCACGCAGTACGACAATGCCGAGGCTCCTGCTGCGGTCAAATGGTACCGCGTCCGTAAGAGCTGGTCGAATGCCGCTTCCCAGAAGGGAGCCTATAAGGTACTGGCCAACGCCAAGAAGTGCGCGGATGCCAATCCCGGTTATTCTGTTTTCGATGATTCTGGAAAGGTCGTCTACGCAGGAAAGGCGGCGGTAAAGACTCCCTTCCTCGTCCGCGTCGATATCAGTGACTTGAACATCCGCACCGGAGCCGGAACCAACTACTCCCGTACCGGCCAGTACACCGGCAAGGGTATCTTTACGATTCTGGAGGTCAAGTCCGGTCAGGGCTCTGACGCTGGCTGGGGACGCCTCAAATCCGGCGCTGGCTGGATCTCCCTCGACTATACAACACGCATCTGATCTGTTGCCGCTTGTGGGCTTTGTGCCTACAGGCGGCTTTTTTCATTTCCCTTCGTCAATCCGCCCATCTCACCTCCAGTGGAAAGTGAGAGATTTTCAGGAGCACCCCTTCAAGCGGCCTTCTGAATATCCGTATTCCGAAGGAGGCGTTCCCATGATAGATAAGAAGATACTCGATCCGGATCTGGCTGCGGCACTGGACGGGGTAAGCACAGACCACTTCTTTACCCCGGAGCAGTTCCAGCAGGATGTCGATTTTTTCCGGGCTCAGCAGATCTCAAAAACAATGCTGGATGCTGGACTTATTTCCTTGTCTCAATTCGACAAATTGTCCGAGATGAACCGGAAAACTTTCTCTCCCTTCCTCGCTGATATATTCCCGAATACCGTTGATAACTCTTAAAAACAGAGGTAATATGCGACACTACCGAAGGGAGGTGAAGTCTTGAAAAAGGTCACAAAACTCGGTGCTGGCAAGGCACCGAAGGCAAAAATGAAGCTGCTTCGCGTAGCTGCCTACTGCCGTGTGTCCACAGACACTGACGCGCAGCTCGAAAGCCTCGAAGCGCAGAAGCAGCACTATGAAAACTATATCTCCGGACGGGATGACTGGGAATTTGCCGGTCTGTACTTTGACGAAGGTATCTCCGGTACCAAGAAGGATCGCAGGCCGGAGCTCCTCCGCATGATTTCCGATTGCGAGGCCGGTAAGATCGATTTCATCATTACGAAGTCCATCAGCCGATTTGCCCGGAACACAACCGACTGTTTGGAGATGGTCAGAAAGCTGCTGGAGCTGAACATCCCGATTTATTTCGAGAAGGAAAACCTGAATACCAGCTCGATGGAAAGTGAACTCTTTCTCGCCATTCTAAGCAGTATGGCCGAGGGAGAGTCTACATCCATTTCTGCAAACAGCAAGTGGTCGATTCAGAAGGGGTTCCAGAATGGCACCTTCAAAATCAGCTATCCGCCATACGGCTACGAATGGGATGGTGAGCAGATGGTGATCAATCCGGAGCAGGCCGAGGTTGTCCGCTGGATGTTCGCGCAGGTACTTTCAGGAAAAGGAACGCAGGCAGTTGCTGACGCTCTGAATGAGAAAGGCGTCCCCAGCAAAAAGGGAGGACGCTGGACTGCTACTACTGTTCGCGGCATGCTGGCAAACGAGAAGTACACGGGCGACGTAATCTTTCAGAAAACCTATACAGATTCCCAATTCAACCGTCACATCAATCGCGGAGAAAAAGACAGATATGTCCTCGCAGATCACCACGAGGCAATCGTCAGCCGGGAGGACTTCGATGCTGTCCGCGCCTTGATTCATCAGCGAGGGAGAGAGAAAGGTATTATCACTGGCAGCGATAAATACCAAAATCGCTACTGCTTCTCCGGCAGGATCATCTGCGGCGAGTGCGGTGACACCCTTAAGCGACGGGTACATACCTGCGCCGGGAATAAGTATGCTGCTTGGTGCTGCAATACGCATATCAACGACAAAAGCCAATGCTCCATGAAATATGTGGAGGACGATGTCCTGAAGGCCGCCTTCATCACAATGATGAACAAGCTGATATACGCTCACCGCATGATCCTGAAGCCTTATGTCGAAGCCCTTCGCTCGGAGAACAAGGACGGCTCGTTAAGAAGGATTCAGCAGATCCAAACGCTGCTTCTTCAGAATTCCGACCAGCGAGAGACCCTGACAAAGCTCATGGGACAGGGCTACATTGATCCGATCATTTACAACGAAGAAAACAATGCCCTTCTCCGGCAGGCTGACGATTACCGTGCTGAGATCGACATGCTAAACAAGAACATCAGCGGCGACGCCAGTCACCTGCAGGCGGCGACAACCCTGCTCCACTTTGCAGGCAAAAGCGCTATGCTCGACGCATTTGACGAAGAGCTGTTTGAACAGACTGTTGACCGCATTATCGTCCAGTCCCGAAGCGAGTTTGTTTTCGAGCTGAAATGCGGTTTGAAACTAAAGGAAAGGATGTGATCAGATGGGACATACGCCATTCGGATACCGCATAGAAAACGGTGTCGCCGTGATTGACGAAGCTGCAGCCGGAAAGCTCCGGATGCTCTACGCCAACTACCTTAACGGGATGAGCCTGAAGAATGCCGCTAATGAAGCCGGAATCGAAACCTATCACGCTTCCGCAAAACGGCTGCTGATGACGGAGCATTACCTCGGTGATGACTTCTATCCGGCCATCATTGATAAAGAAACCTTTGATCAGGTGCAGGCAGAACGGATCAAACGCGCTGCTGCCCTCGGACGCTTAGACCGGAAGTCAACAAGAAAAGCTCCAAAGATAGCGAAGCTGTTTAGCTTTGACGATATTATGGAGCATTATGACAATCCGGCAACACAGGCCGAGTACATCTACAGCCTGCTGAAAAGCGAGGTGATTTGATGGGAAACGTTATGGTCATTCCGGCCAGAAGACAGGTCGGAAACAACATCAAAAAAGCTGAAAAGCCAAAGCTCCGAGTCGCAGCGTACTGCCGCGTCAGTACTGACAGCGATGAGCAGGCCACCAGCTACGAGGCTCAGATCGAGCATTACACGGAGTATATTTCTAAGAATCCGGATTGGGTGCTGGCAGGTATTTTTGCAGACGACGGCATTTCCGGCACCAACACAAAGAAGCGCGACGAGTTTAACCGCATGATCGACGAGTGCCATGCCGGAAACATCGACATGATCATTACTAAGTCGATCAGCCGGTTTGCCCGGAACACGCTGGACTGTCTGAAATTCATCCGGGAGCTGAAAGAGATAAATATTCCCGTTTTCTTCGAGAAAGAGTCCATCAACACAATGGATGCCAAGGGCGAGGTGCTGCTGACCATCATGGCGTCCCTTGCCCAGCAGGAAAGCCAGAGCCTTTCGCAAAACGTAAAGCTCGGCCTGCAGTACCGCTACCAGCAGGGACAGGTACAGGTCAACCACAACCGCTTCCTCGGATACACCAAGGATGCCGACGGTCACCTGATCATTGATCCGGAACAGGCAGAAATCGTTAAGCGGATTTACCGGGAATACCTCGAAGGCCTCAGCATGGACAAGATTGCTGCCGGTCTTGAAGCAGACGGAATACTCACCGGCGCAGGCAAAGCAAAATGGCACACCAGCACGGTCAGCAAGATCCTGCGAAACGAAAAATACATCGGCGACGCCCTGCTCCAGAAGACCTATACCACAGATTTCCTTACGAAGAAGCGGATCAAGAACAACGGCACCGTTCCGCAATACTACGTAGAGGGCGATCACGAAGCAATCATCCCGAAGGACATCTTCCTTCTGGTGCAGGAGGAGCTTGCCCGGCGACGTGCGGTGCACCTGAGCAATAACGGAAAGCGCCGAGCTTACTCCTGCAAGCACTGTTTTGCCCAGATGGTCTTCTGCGGCGACTGCGGAGAATTCTTCCGGCGCGTCCACTGGAACAACCGTGGCTGCAAATCCGTCGTCTGGCGGTGCGTCAGCCGCTTAGAGAATACCGGCCATGTTTGCCGAGCGCGGACGGTCAATGAGGAATACCTGCAGGAGGTAGTCGTTCAGGCTATCAATCAGGTGCTCTGCAAAAAAGACGACTTTCTAAAAGCCCTGCAGACCAACATCGCCACGGTAATCAAACAGGGAGACACCCTGTCGCCAGAGGTCATCGACGAACGCCTCCGGGAACTGCAGAAGGAACTCCTGAAGAAAGCCAACCAGAAGGACGACTATGACGCCATCGCGGACGAGATCCTCCAGCTCCGGGACATGCGAAAGCAGGCCGAGGTTGACAGCGTTGTCCGGGATGAGCAGATGCGTCTGATCAGAGACCTTCAGGATTTCATCCGGCAGCAGCCCACCACCATCACGGAGTTTGACGAGACGCTGGTCAAGCGCCTGATCACGAATATTACAGTCTTCGAGGATCACTTCATCATCGATTTCAAGTCCGGGGTCACAATCGACATCGAAGCATAAAGCAAGGCTCCCCGCCGCCGCTGATGGCAGTGTGGGAGCCTTGATCATTCCTGATTTACAATTCCCCGCAGTCATCAGAAGCCGCGAGGAATTCTGTCCCTTACTATTAGAGCGCTACAAACTTTTCCTTCTTGCGCTTGCATCTCGGGCAGCGCCAGTCATCAGGGAGATCTTCGAACTTTGTGCCCGCAGGGATATCATGCTTCGGGTCACCCTTTTCGGGATCGTAGATGTACCCACATGGGCATTTGTAACGCCCATCACCCAGACTTACAGCATCCTGCTTATCATTTTCTACCATTTTCATTTCCTCCTTAGGCTCTTCTGTTTTCTTTTTTCACCCAGCAATGCCATTTTGGGGCCTTGGGCATCGGCTCATGCTTAATCAGCGCTCTGATCACTCTGCGATGGGTGAACAGGCAGCACACAACCAGCAAGCAGATTACAATTCCAATGATTGTTTCCGGCTTCATCTTCTAAGGCTCCTTCTTTATGCTTTATTGAACTTATCCTTACCCTGCTTACAGCGAGGGCATTTCCAGTCATCCGGCAGGTCCTCGAAGGCAACGCCGTCATGCTCGGCAGGATCATAGACATAGCCGCAGATGGAGCAGACGTATTTACCGGTAGCTTCTTTCTTAGTGAAATCCAGTTCAGGCCAAATCGTAGGTACGGGATTGTCCAGATCCATCACTCGCTTGGCTTCGAGATTCTCATAGCCCTGCGGGGTGTGGGTTCCGCAGTAAACCGTCGGGTGATTCCGAACAAACTCACGCACACGGTCTAAGGTCTCCCGATCCGCAGCCAGATCATCAAACACGACGGACAGCTTGTTTTCGTACAGGGCTTCGTCCACATATGTGATGTCACCATGGATCATGAAGAATAAGCCGTCATTCTCCACGACAACGATGCTGTTCCCGTTGGTGTGGCCTTTTGCCTTAATGAAGAAGATCCCATCCTGAATCTTCTGACATGCAGGGAAGTTATAATACGCACCATCCGTGAATTTCACAGGCACGAGATTGGGGATTCCCTGCAGCTCAGGCACACCTATTTCATCCTCGTTCACGAAGATCTGGGCATTGGGGAATGATTTCAGCTCTCCAGAGTGATCTCCGTGCTTGTGTGTTAGCAGGATCTTCGTCACCTGCTCCGGCTTATACCCAAGAGCCGCAAAAGCTTCCATATAGTTGCAGATATCTTTTCCTGTATAGAGAACGCTGTTCTCATCCACCACTTCTTCCGGAGTCCCTGCAGGAAGGCCGGTATCTACCAGGATCACTTCATCGCCAGTATCGATCAGGTAATTCTGCAGGCTGCCGCGATAGCGGACCTTGGGATCAAACTTATCCTGTCCTTCTTCTCCACCAAAGACGAAGGGCTGGGAATAGAATCCTTCTGTTCTGAATTTGACTGCTTTGATTTCCATAAAGCGCCTCCTTACGACAGTTCTTCCAACATCTGGTCAGCGTTCTCTTTCGGCTTTACTCCGCCGAACGTCCTGATAATGATACCGTTTTCGTCGATCAGATAGGTCGACCGGATCAGGCTTTTCGTAGGCTTCCCGTCCTTGCCGGGTTTCAAGACATCATAGGCCGTAATGACTTCCAATGCCTCATCCGCAAGCAGCGGAAATGGCAGCCCATGCTTCTCTTCAAAACGCTTGTGGGATTCCACGCTGTCTTTGCTCACGCCAAGAACCACCGCACCTTTTTCCTGTATCTGCGGATAGCGGTCACGGAAACTGCAGGCTTGCGCGGTGCAGCCACCGGTCATATCCTTCGGGTAGAAGTATAGAATCACCTTTTTGCCCTTATAATCCGCCAGGGAGTGGACCTTTCCATTTTGATCCGGCAGTAAAAAATCCGGTGCCTTACTTCCGATTTCCAGCATAATATCTACCTCCTGCGCTTTTCGCTCATTTCTGCCAATGCGCGGTTTAAGAGATCCCGCAGAAGATATAGTTCGTCTTCCGAAAGCGGAATGCAACCCTGCATCCGGGACGGGACATCAAGCGCCCTTTCCTTCAGACTCTTTCCTTCTGCCGTTAGGGATAGAAATAGTTTGTTCTCATTATTTTCCGGTCTGACGCGATTGATATATCCTGTCTTCTCCAGACGTTTCAGGAGTGGAGCGAGAGTACCGGAATCAAGATGTACCTTTTTCCCGAGCTCACCTTCTGTCATTTCTCCGAACTCCCAGAGAACCATCATTACGATATACTGAGTATATGTCAGATTCAGCGGCTCCAGTGGCTCTCTATACTGACGAACCACCTCTTTGGCACAGGCATACAACGGAAAACAGAGCTGATTTTCGAGAAGCAGGCTATCCTCATTTGTCTGTGTCAATGCATTATTCATATAGTTTAACCTTCTGTATTGCAGAAGAGACCGGCGCAGCTATTTCACAGCGTCGGCCTCTCAGATTGTTTCTTACTTTTCAGCGGGTTCCCACTTGCAGCGGACAGGAGATACAATAGAACCCTCCTTCTTCATCGCGGCAAAAGCCTTGTCCACGACCTTGCGGTCCAGACCGGTCAGTTCAGCCACTTTACCCGCATTCAATGGCTCCCCGGCTTTTTTCATGGCTTCGAGGATGATAGTTTTCTCTTCCATATTTCCAGGCTCCTTCTTTTCCTTTTTTCACTTAATCGTTGCAGCCCAGGCCTTGATCTCAGCAAGCTTTTGCTCATTCATGTTCTCTTCGCCGGAAAGCTTGCAGATGCCGCAATTTTCCATGCCCAGGAAGCCGGTAAGCTGCTTAAAGTAAGCCTCCGCTGTCTCAGTCATACCAGACCCGCTGCTCAGGAGCAGCGCTGCCTTGGTGGCTGCAGGTTTTCCGATGCAGTACACGCGCTGGATCGCAGCGTGAAGCTGGGAGGTCAGCTCAGAATAATAGATGGGGGAAGCGAACACAAGCATATCTGCCCACTTATAGGCGTCAATGACCTGAGCCATATCGTCCTTCTGGATACACTGGCCTTCGCCTTTGCCGTGGCAGTATTCACAGGCCAGGCAGCCATTAATCTTCATTTTGCCAACATGAAGTACGCATACCTCGTTGCCTGCACTCTCCGCGCCTTCCTTGAAAGCATCCACCATGGCGGAAGTATTCTGTTTGCGGGGACTTCCGTTCAAAATGGCAATCTTCATATGTTTTCCTCCCGCTTCTTAGTCCATCTGCTCGATCAGATAGTTTTCATAGCCGATCTTTTCGATAATGAAAAGATGTTTTGCTACCCAGGCCCTGTGCTCAGACTCACATTCAACAAAGCTTTCCACGAGCTTTCTGGTGATGGAGTCATCCGTAAGAGAAGCTGCGATCTTTTCGAGCTCTTCTACGCCCTTCTGCTCCTTGAAGCCGTTGTCCCAATCCTTCAGGAGATCCTGAATCTCGCAGAAGATCGGCTGCTCGATGCATCCGAACACGGGCTGTCCGCCAAGGGCAACCACTCTCTGAGTGCACTTCCTGGCTTCTTCGAGTTCTTCTTCCGCCTCTTCCTTGCAGCGATCCGCAAACTTTCCAAAGCCCTGGGCACGGAAGGTTGCCTCATGGATATAATCCGCCTGAGAGCTGGAATACCACGCGATAGCATAATCGTTGAGCATCTTGATCTTTTCGTCGATAGTCATAACAATTCCTCCTGGTCGTTTCGTTGTTGTGCGCCTCATTGTTGTGCACAACTATAGGATAGCAGAGATATGCTTGCATATCGAGTTATAGATCAGGTGCTTTATAACAACGCGTTACAAATCACCGAAATTATAAAGTTTATCAGCAGACTACTGGCAGAGATAGGGCTTTAGCTTTTCTGGGATACACGCTTCCATTGCCGCTGCCACCTCTTCACAGGAGGCAGGTTTGCTGTCCATCAGCCATTCACACAAATACTGTCCTGTTCCATAGCAGTAGATCTTTATCAACGCAGTAAGATCTTCGGGAATACTTTTTGTTTCATTCTTTTTCCTGACCTCTTCCATGATATATCCGATGTTCATTTTTGTCATCTGGTTGATAAAGGAATCCCTTCCGCTGGTATGTTTAAGTGCATTGACCATATACTTATGGTTCGCGGCATAATAGCGCAGGCCGTCCAGAAGTGTATCCTTCCATAGATATCCGTCGTACCCGATCTTGTCCACGTTTTTCTGCGCCTCCTGGACATAGATCCACGCAATCAGATCGTACTTGTCCTTGAAATGACGGTAAAAGGTCGGACTCGTCATGGAACAGTTTTCCGTTATATCGGCAATCGTGATCTTGCTGATAGGCTTGGTCTGTGAAAGCTCCTTGAACGATTCAGCAAGGATTTCTTTTGTAGTTTTACGCTTCATGAGTACACTTCTTCCTTCTCTCTTGACAGGACTTGTCAGCCCAGCCTGACTCCTGCTCCACTATATAGTTCATCTCTGCAAACATCTAAATCACAGCCTCAACTCGCTGTTATCCAAATCACTAACTCAACCCTACGGCAAAAACATCTAAATCGGCCACTCAACCCTATGACATCCAAATGGCCTACTCAACCCTCCGGCAAGGGCCTTGGATCAGTTTAGTCAGAGCGTTTTTTAGGCCAAAATCTGCCCTTCAGCACTGATGCCAAATTGCCCGGGAAGCCCGTATTTCCGCGCTTTTTCCGCGATCAGCCCTGAATGCGCGACATCAATACTACCGTCTCGACATGCACCGTATGCCCAAACTGATCCACCGGCCGCACCTTCCGCAGCCTGTACCCTCCGTCCGCCAAAATCCTGAGATCCCTGGCAAGCGTCGCCGGATCACAGCTCACATAGACAACTCTCTCCGGTTGAATCTCCAGAATCGTCTCCAGACACTTGCTGTCGCACCCTTTTCGGGGCGGGTCCACACAGATTACATCGATTCCCGGGTCCTCTCCTGCTTTCTTGCACTTCTCCACATAAGCCGGCAGTACTTCCTCCGCTTTTCCTACATAGAATTCTGCATTCTCGATGCCATTTCTCTTTGCGTTGGCTTTAGCGTTCTCGATTGCCTCGGGAATGATCTCGACGCCGAAAACCTTTCCCGCCCTGCGCGCCATGAACAGAGAGATTGTTCCGACTCCGCAGTAAAGATCCCACACGGTTTCCTTACCGGTGAGCCCGGCATAATTCATAGCGAGGCTATACAGCTTCTGCGTCTGCTCCGGATTGACCTGATAGAACGAGAGCGGGGAGATCCGGAATGTGACCGCTTCCTCGGCGGGCACGAAAGCCCCGTCCTCCGACAGATCGTAGGCGTGCAGCGTATCTTCAATCTCATCGCTTCCCCACAAAGTCCGCAGTTTCCGTCCCAGAATCACATTTGTGCGCTCTGTGTTCGTGTTAAGAACGATCGACTTCATGCCCGGCACACCGGTCAAAAACTCCACCAGATCGGCTTCGTAGGGCAGACTGTCTCCGTTCACCACAAGGCAGACCATGATCTGCCCGCTGAACTTCCCGCTTCGGATCAAAATATGGCGAACCAGCCCTTTTCCGGACTCCTCGTCATAAGCAGGCACCCGATGGATCTCCATATAAGTCAGTACCCGGTCTATGATCTCTTTGTTGATCTCCTCGCCGAGCATGCAGTCGGTCATGGGAATGATCGAGTGCGTATGGCCGGCGTAGAAACCCGCCACGACTCTGCCGGAACCGCCTTTGCTTCCGCCCCTCGCGACACCCTTGCGACCACCGCGACTAATCCCCGAACTGTTCTTCGCTCCGCCGCTGTATCCCACAGGAACCTGCGCCTTATTGCGGTATCTCCAAGGTCCTTTCGGGTTATCCTGCATGCCGACGATCGGCTCCATCACGGCGTCGATCTCTTCTTCTGAGAATCCGCCGATCCGGATGAGGTCCGCGCGGACTTTATTCTCTTTGTAGACAAGCTCCTGCTCGTAGGACATGGCCTGCAGCTGACAGCCGCCGCACTGCCTCGCGACAGGACAAAGAGGCTCCACCCTGTGGGGTGAAGCCTGTAAAATCTGTTCCAGATGCGCATAGGCGTAAGATTTATTCGCTTTCATGATGCTCGCGCGGACATAGTCCCCGATCACGGCGTCCTTGATAAAGACGGTGTAACCGTCTTCCAGCTTTCCTATTCCCTCGCCTCTCATTCCGATATCGATAATATGGACTTTAATTTCCTGTCCTTTGCGATATTCCGCAGTCTTATTCTTTTTACCTGTCATAATTCGGCCTTCTCTTACGCTGGCAGAAGCCGTGCCCTGCACGGCTTCTTAAAATGCGAGCCTCGTTTTGCGAGCATTTTTTTATATTTCTGTTCTTCTGATATTGGACTCCAGCAGTCCTTGATAGCCGATCCAGCCCGCGTCCGGCTGGCCCGCCTGCAGCGCTTCCTTGAAGATCTCCAGCTTGGCGTCCGTGTTGTCCGCGAAGTTCAGTGCCAGTGCCTCCGCAATGGCCGGCTTCTTGGGAGAGCCGTACTCGAGCTCCCCGTGATGGGCCAAAATACAGTGCCGCACCTCGTTTGCCAGAAGCTCCGGGAATCCCGGTATGTCTTTAATCTTCTCGTCGATCATCTGCACGCCGATGATGATATGTCCGATAAACTGGCCCGCCTCCGTGTAATCGTTGCGGGGAAACCTGGAGAGTTCCCTGGTCTTACCGATGTCGTGCAGAAGAGCCACCGTGATCAGCAGATCTCTCTTCAGATAGGGATAATTTCTGCAGAAGAAGTGGCACAGGTTGGTCACGCCCAGCGTGTGCTCCGCAAGGCCGCCGACAAAGCTGTGGTGCACGCTCTTGGCAGCGGATGACATGCGGAAGTCCTCGATGAACTGCTCGTCCTCCACGAAAAATGCCTTGAGAAGAGTCTGCAGGTACTCATTTTTTACGCTGTCGATGTATTTGCCGATGGCGCCCATCATATCATCTATATTTTTATCGGAGACCGGTACGTAATCCGCCGGATTGTATTCCCCTTCGCGGCATTTGCGCGCTCTCTTGATATTGAGCTGAAGATGGCCCTGGAAGGAGACGACGTCGCCCGTGATATCCACGTAGTCAAGTTCCTCGAATTCGCCGATTCCCATGCTGTTGGGATCCCAGATCTTGGCGTCGATCGT
>JAFUFL010000033.1 GCA_017469935.1 Lachnospiraceae bacterium | reverse complement strand
CGATTTCTCTGCCAAGCTTTACCGCCTGCACTTTGAACTCTGTGTCGTAAACTTTTTTCTGTGCCATTTTGACCTCCATCTTCACTTGATTTTTTAATAAATCCGTGAAGCAGAATTGTCAAGAATTATGATACAACACCATCCCGCATACTCTTGCCTGCGAGCGGTCCGTATCCGTATCCTGAATCCCAAATTTGACCTTTCATAAATAATCTCCTTTGAAATATCCAAAATACTTTGCTGATTTCTTAAGTCATACTCAATCCGGATGCAATACTACATCCAAAACGGAAAAAAAACAAGAGCGAGAAAAAAATGTTCGAAAAATGGAGCATTTTGAACAACGGAAACGGAATCCTGCATTCCCGATTTAGTGGAAGATTCTCTTGCAGAGCTCTTGGCTCCTTGTTATACTACACTTTGGCAACTTAAAAAGACAAATGTCCGTCAGATAAAACACTCACAGGAGGAGTTAAATGTATTCGATCGAAGAAGTCAGGATGACAGATCCGGAAATCGCAGCTGCCATTGAAAAAGAGATAAAGAGACAGAATGACCATATCGAGCTGATCGCTTCCGAGAACTGGACCAGCAAGGCTGTCATGGCCGCGATGGGAAGTCCTCTCACCAATAAATATGCTGAAGGATATTCCGGAAAACGCTACTACGGCGGATGCTATGTGATCGATGAGATCGAGACTCTCGCAATCGAGAGAGCCAAG
Organism: Lachnospiraceae bacterium; assembly: GCA_017469935.1. Taxonomy (GTDB): domain Bacteria; phylum Bacillota; class Clostridia; order Lachnospirales; family Lachnospiraceae; genus CAG-791. Next base: position 29,100 of record JAFUFL010000033.1, on the reverse strand, counting down.
AAACTCTTCGGCTGTGAGTACGCGAATGTGCAGCCCCATTCGGGAGCACAGGCGAACCTGGCGGTTGAATTTGCAATCCTTAAGCCCGGTGATACCATGATGGGTATGAACCTCAACCAGGGCGGTCACCTGACACACGGAAGCGCCGCCAACATCTCCGGCAGCTACTTTAATATTGTTCCTTACGGCGTAGACGAGAACGGCTTTATCGACTATGACGAGCTTAAGAGGATCGCCATCGAGGCAAAACCCAAGCTCATCATTGCGGGCGCATCCGCTTACGGAAGAACCATCGATTTTGCCAAGTTCAGAGAAGCGGCGGACGCCTGCGGCGCAGTCCTTATGGCTGACATCGCGCACATCGCCGGTCTTGTGGCGGCAGGCCTTCATCCGAGTCCCTTCCCCTATGCGGACGTCGTGACAACGACGACACACAAGACCCTCAGAGGTCCCAGAGGCGGCCTGATCCTGGCAAACGAGGAAGCGGCAAAGAAGTACAACTTCAACAAGGCTGTTTTCCCGGGCATTCAGGGCGGCCCTCTCGAGCATGTGATCGCAGCCAAGGCTGTCTGCTTCAAGGAAGCGCTCGATCCTTCCTTCAAGGTCTACGCGCAGAATGTTCTCGACAATGCGCAGGCACTTTGCAAGGGCCTTCAGGCAAGAGGCATCGACATCGTCTCCGGCGGCACTGACAACCACCTGATGCTGGTTGACCTGACGCGCACCGGCCTCACCGGAAAGCAGGTCGAAAAGCTCCTTGACGACGCCAACATCACTGCCAACAAGAACACGATCCCCAACGAGCAGAGATCTCCCTTCGTGACCAGCGGAATCCGTCTCGGTTCTCCTGCGGCTACGACCAGAGGCCTGAACACGGAAGATTTCGACCGCGTGGCCGAGGCAATCTCCATCGTGATCAGTAAGCAGGAAGACGGCATCGAAGAGGCGAAGGCGATCGTTAAGACGATCACGGACAAGTATCCTTTAAACTAAACTGAGCAAAAGCGTGTTAAATTCAAAAGCGTGTGAATGACAGATTTGGTCGTTCACACGCTTTTTTGATGTCTCGGATTCCATCCGGCCCGCCAGGCTCCCGGCGGGCAGCTCGTCCGCAGCGCAATAGCTCTATAGTAATCTGAAAGTGCATGCAAAAGACTGAAAATTCAGATAATAATGAAATAAAAATATAAGTTGTTGACAAATTGTACCTGATTTTGTACAATAAACTCACAAAGAAAACAAATACTCCTCAGGCAAGAGGAAGAAAGGAAGGACAGAACACTCCACTGGAGTACCTATAAAGGTAACTTTAGTAACTGTATTCGATACCTACAAACATCCGAATTAAGTACACGCAGATAGCGATGACATTCATTTGAGCAGATTATTTCTTTGAACATCAGGAAATTTGATTTGATAGCTGCCTGACTAAACAGAGGATTCGATGTCAACCGAAGAACTCATGAATGCAGACAAGCGAACAAATGAATCCCCGGAGATGAAAACCAGGATTTTAAATCTGATCGGAAACCGGAAAGATGCAGGATGAGAAGTATCCGGATCATATCCCATATTTCAGATTATCGCATCGATCAAATAGTAGATCAGCATTAAGTAAACAGGTAAGTTCTCTAAGGAAACATTTTCAAATCTCTTTAACAGATGAATAAGAAAGCATCTACTAAGAGGGTCGACACTCAGGTGCAGGAAATCAGCCATGAACATCGCAGTACAATCAGTACAAAAAGAGAAATGGTGGAAAGATAAGGATCATACAGAAAAGTTCAAGGAGGATTAAGCCGTTGGACAAAGTACACTAAGAAAGGGTACCGGTCGTAAAGAAGATCAGTACCCTTTCTTAATGCGTTTTGACCATTTGGACAGGGAGTCGACAAATGAAATAAGCCGCAGCGGGCTGTAAGCAGTCGCTGCGGCTTATTTGCGGTATTCAGAACGGAAACAGTTTCCGCCTGCGGCCGGGCTTTCTTCCCGAGGAAGAGGCCGATCCGGAAGGCTTTCTGCGCGTGCCGGATCCGGAACGCTCGGAAGCGGAGCGGGAACTCTTTGCCTGGGCAGCGGCCTTTCGGGCCGCATTCTTTTCAGCCGTGGCCAGCATCAGTTTGATCCGGTTCAACTGGTTGACCTCACTCGCACCGGGATCGTAGTCAATGGCTGCGATATTGGCCATGGGGTAGAGCTTCCGGATGTGCTTGATGACACCCTTGCCTACCACATGGTTGGGAAGGCAGCCGAAGGGCTGAATGCAGACGATGTTTTCGACACCGCTGTGGATCAGCTCGATCATCTCTCCGGTGAGGAACCACCCTTCGCCGGTCTCGTTGCCGATGCTCACGATGGGTTCTGCGTACTTGACCAGCTGATAGATGCTGGCAGGGGCATCGAAGTGCCGGCTCTTCTTATAGGCCCTGTTAATGGGGCCGAGAAGCGTCTCAATGGTCTTGATGCCCGCGTTGCAGAGCATAGCGGTCTTCTTGCTGGTCCCGAGGTTTTCCGCCTTGTAGACCTGGTTGTAGAAGCAGTAGAGCATGAATCCCATCAGGTCAGGCACATTCGCCTCCGCGCCTTCCTGTTCCAGGAGGTCCACCAGATGGTTGTTGGCGGCGGGCGCATATTTGACCAGGATCTCTCCGACGATGCCGACGCGGGGCTTTCTCTCCTCGCGGATCGGGATGCTGTCGAAGTCGCGGATCATCTCGATAGCCATTCTCTGAACCTTGGGGACATTGAGCCCGGAGGTCTTCGTCAGGAAATCGGAGCAACGGCGGAGCCATTTCTGATGGCACTCCTCGACGCTGCCTTCGCGAAGCTCATAGGGACGCATTCTGTAGATGCAGCGCATCATGACGTCGCCGAGCACGATTCCGAACGCGGCGCGGCCGATGAGCTTGAGGTCCAGCTTGAAGCCGGGATTCTCCTCGAGACCGGACATATTCGCGCTGATGACCGGGATCTGTTCCATGCCGGCCTTTTTGAGAGCGCGGCGGATGAAACCGACGTAGTTGGAGGCGCGGCAGCCGCCGCCGGTCTGCGTCATGATGACAGCGGTCCTGTTCAGGTCATACTTGCCCGAACTGAGGGCTTCCATGATCTGTCCCACAACGAACAGGGACGGATAGCAGGCGTCGTTATTCACATATTTGAGGCCGTAGTCGACCGCCTTGCGGTTGTCGTTGGGCAGGACGACCAGGTTATAGCCGCAGGCCCGCACCGCCGGTTCGAGCAGGTCGAAGTGGATCGGTGACATCTGCGGGGCCAGAATCGTAAAGTTCTTGCGCATGTCCTCTGTGAAGGGGACTTTTTTGATCGCGGTCCGGCGCATCTTTCGCTTGGTCTTTTTGGCGTCGCGAATGCGGATGGCGGCGATCAGGGAGCGCACACGGATGCGGGCGCTGCCAAGGTTGTTGACTTCATCGATCTTGAGGCAGGTGTATATTTTGTCAGAGCCGGACAAAATATCGTCCACCTGATCGGTCGTGACGGCATCGATGCCGCAGCCGAAGGAATTGAGCTGGATCAGGTCCAGATCGTCTCTTCCGCGCACATAGCTGGCGGCGGCGTACAGTCTCGAGTGGTACATCCACTGGTCCAGAACGACGATGGGCCGCTCGGGATCCTGCAGGTGGGAGATGGAGTCCTCGGAGAGGACGGCGATCCCGTAGGAATTGATCATCTCGGGAATGCCGTGGTTGATCTCCGGATCCACGTGATAGGGACGTCCCGCCAGGACGATGCCCTTCACATTGTGCTCCTCCATGTATTTGAGGATCTCCTCGCCTTTCTTCTGGATGTCGCGCCGGCAGTTCATGAGCTCTGTCCAGGCGCTGTAGACCGCCTCCTCGACTTCCTTCTCGGGGATGGAGGAGAACTCCTTTTTCAAAGCGGCGCTGACCGTGGCGACACTTGTGAAAGCCATGAAGGGATTGCGGAAATCCACTTCGCCCCTTCCGATCTCCTCCACGTTGTTGCGGATGTTCTCCGGATAGGAGGTGACGATGGGGCAGTTGTAGTGGTTGTCCGCCTTGTCAAATTCCGTGCGCTCGTAGAAGAGGGACGGATAGAAGATGAAATCCACGCCCTTTTTGATCAGCCACATGATGTGGCCGTGCACTATTTTGGCAGGGTAGCAGGCCGACTCGCTGGGAATCGACTCGATGCCCATCTCATAGACCTGATGCGTGGAGAGCGGAGAGACCACGACGCGGTAGCCGAGCTTCGAGAAGAAGGTCGCCCAGAAGGGGTAGTTCTCGTAGATGTTCAGCACGCGCGGGATCCCGACGGTTCCGCGGTACGCCTCCTCCTTGGAGAGGGGCTTGTAGGCGAAGATCCGCCGGAGCTTGTATTTGTAAATGTTAGGAATATCGTTCTTTTTAATCTCCTGGCCGAGGCCGCGCTCGCAGCGGTTGCCGGAGATATACTCGCGTCCGCCGCTGAAGTGGTTGACGGTCAGGCGGCAGTTGTTGTTGCACTTTCCGCAGTTCCGGATCGAGGTCTCGAACTGCAGGTTCTCGATTTCGTCAAAGGAGAGCATGGTGCCGGGCGTCTCCCCGTCATAGCGCTCTCTGGCGATCAGGGCCGCGCCGAAAGCGCCCATGATGCCGGCGATATCGGGACGGATGACCTGACCGTCGGAGATCAGCTCCAGGCTCCGCAGAACGGCGTCATTGTAGAAGGTGCCGCCCTGTACGACGATATTGTGCCCGAGCTGGGAAGCGTCGGAGACCTTGATGACCTTGAAAAGCGCGTTTTTGACGACGGAATAGGCAAGGCCGGCGGAGATGTCGGAGACTTCCGCACCTTCCTTCTGCGCCTGCTTGACGCGGGAATTCATAAATACGGTGCAGCGCGTGCCCAGATCGATGGGGTGCTCCGCAAAGAGCGCCGCCTGGGCAAAATCCTGCACGCTGTAATCCAGGGACTTGGCGAAGGTCTCGATGAAGGAGCCGCAGCCGGAGGAGCAGGCCTCGTTGAGGAGAACGTTGTCCACGGCGTGATTTTTGATGCGGATGCACTTCATGTCCTGTCCGCCGATGTCGAGGATGCAGTCCACATCGGGATTGAAGAAGGCCGCCGCGTAATAGTGCGCGATGGTCTCGACTTCGCCTTCATCCAGAAGGAAGGCCGCCTTGAGCAGGGCTTCGCCGTAACCGGTGGAGCAGCTGCGCACGATATGGGCATCCTCCGGAAGGAGCTTTTTGATCTCCCCGATGGAGCGAATGGCAGTCTTGATGGGGCTTCCCTCGTTGCCGCTGTAGAAAGAATACAGGAGCGAGCCGTCCTCGCCGACCAGCGCCAGTTTGGTGGTCGTGGAGCCGGCGTCGATTCCCAGATAGCAGTTGCCGTGGTAATCGGCCAGATTGCCGCGCTTTACGCGGGCCTTGCTGTGGCGCTTCTTAAAAGCGGCGTACTCCTCCTTACTCTCGAAGAGGGGATCCATGCGGCCGATCTCAAACTGCATCCGGATCTCGCCGGCGAGCTTCTCTTTCATCTCCGAGAGGGTCAGATAATTGTCTTCCTTCGCGTTCATGGCGCTGCCCATGGCGGCGAACAGGTGGGAATTTTCCACCTCAATGGTGTGCTCTTCATCCAGCTTCAGAGTGCGGATAAAGGCTTCCTTGAGCTCTGTCAGGAAGTGGAGCGGCCCGCCCAGGAAGGCGACATGGCCGCGGATCGGTTTGCCGCAGGCGAGTCCGCTGATGGTCTGGTTGACCACTGCCTGGAAGATGGAAGCGGCCAGGTCCTCTTTGGTGGCGCCCTCATTGATCAGGGGCTGGATATCGGACTTGGCAAAGACGCCGCAGCGCGCGGCGATGGTATAAAGGGACGTGTAGTCCCTGGCATATTCGTTGAGGCCGGGGGCATCTGTCTGAAGAAGAGATGCCATCTGGTCGATAAAGGAGCCCGTGCCGCCGGCACAGATACCGTTCATGCGCTGTTCCACATTGCCGTTCTCGAAATAGATGATCTTGGCATCTTCTCCGCCCAGTTCGATCGCGACATCAGTCTTGGGGGCGATCTCTTCAATAGCGGTGGAAACGGCAACAACTTCCTGTACAAAGGGAACGCCCAGGTAGTTGGCAAGGGTCAGTCCGCCGGATCCGGTGATCACAGGGTGAATGGTGCATTCACCGAGTTCTCCCGCGGCCTCTTCGAGAAGGCCGTGAAGTGTTCCGCGGATATCGGCGTGATGGCGGCGGTAGTCTGCGAAGATCAGTTTATGGTCAGGATCCAGAATCGCGATTTTGACGGTAGTGGATCCGATGTCAATTCCTAAAGTAAAATCTCTGGCAATCACAGAAAAACTCCTACTAACTTTAAAAACTTTATAAAACCTTAATAATTACAATTCTTTACGTCTAATAGAACAGTATAAGTCAGCAATTTCAAAAATGCAATGTATTGCATTGTGCAAAATTTAAACATGTTTACCGGCGGGAGTCTCCCGCCGCGGGCCAAACTTGACAATTGTCGGGGAGGACTCGTTTACATTTAAAGAAAGCGATGATAAAATGTCTGAAAAATACTGATTCAAATGACAGGTGATGAATATGAACGATTTTGAGAGAAAGTTTAAGAAATACGCGGTGAGGGATCTCTCCCTCAAGCTGATCATACTCTATCTGATCGGATATGTGATCTACTATGTAAATCCGCAGATTCTGTACTATATGACCCTGAATCCCTACGCCATCGTGCACGGGCAGATCTGGAGACTGGTATCCTGGATCCTGATCCCGCCGTCGGCCAGCAATATTTTCTTTATTGCGATCATGATGTTCTTTTATTACAGCATAGGGACGTCGCTGGAGAGGGTCTGGGGGACCTGGCAGTACAATGTCTTCATATTTACCGGCATTCTGCTCACGATCCTGTCTTCCTTCCTCTGGATGGGTTTCTCCTACCTGATGAACGGAGGGGGCATGATCGAGCAGCTGGGAGCCCCGCAGTATTTTGCCTACTACTCCATGGCCTTTTCTACCTATTATATAAACATGGGAATCTTCTTCGCGTACGCGCTGACTTTCCCGGACGCCATGGTCCTGATGTTCTTCATCATCCCGATCAAGGTCAAATGGCTGGGACTTCTGGACGTCGCTTATCTTTTGTATGAATTTATCGGCGCCTCGAGCGCGACGCGCTTTGCGATCGCGGCTACGTTCGTCAACATCGGGCTCTTGTACCTGCGCTTTAAGGGACCTGTGCGTTTCAATGGCAGGCAGCTGGCAGGCCTTTTCGGAACCGATACCGGAAGGGGGAGCGCGAAAAAGGCAAACAGCGCGCCGCGCAGGCAGGCTTCCGGCACCGGGAAGGTCGTGCACAGGTGCGCGATCTGCGGCAGGACGCAGACGGACAACCCGGATCTCGAATTCCGCTACTGCTCCAAGTGCGAGGGAGGACAGGAATACTGCCAGGACCACTTGTTTACGCATGTTCATGTGAAGGCGGGAGAGAGGCCCCACATGCAGGCGCCGGGCAGCCAGAACTGAGAAAAGGATGCATCTGCGGCCGATGCTCTGCGATGCGGCAGACCGATTGGCGGATCCCTGCAGATGTGATGATGGGAGAATGACACAGGATGGATGACAGAGAAAAACAGGTGCTGTTTCTGGAAAGACTGAAGGAGACAGCGAAGAAGGCCGCGGCAGGCGGCAATAAAATCACGGAAGAAGAGCTGCGGGAGGCGTTTGCGGATCTGGATCTTTCGGACGCCCAGATGACGCAGGTCAAGGACTTTTTGAAGACCAAAGGCGTGGGCATCGGAGAAGCGCTTCCCATCGAAGAAGTGATCACGGAAGAGGAGATGAATCATCTCAGAGAGTACGAGGAGATAATCGATGCGATCGAGATCCCTCCGGCGGGTGTGCTGGAGGCGATCAAGCTCTCCGCCATGGCGGGGGAGCGCGAGGCCCAGAAGAAACTCGTGGAGTGTTCGCTGAGGAAGGTTGTGGACATCGCCAGGCTCTATGCCGGACAGGAAGTCTATATGGAGGACCTGATCGGCACGGGAAATGAGGCTCTGCTGATCGCCGTCACACAGCTGGCGCCCCTGGAGGGCCCGGAAGAAGTCGACGGCTATCTGGGACGCAGGATCATGGACGCGATGGAAGACCTGATCGCCATGAACCTGGATGAAAAGGCGGCGGAGAAGGCCGTTGAGGAGAAAGTCAACCTCGTGGCCGACAGGGCGAGGGAACTTGCGGAGGAACTCGGCAGAAAAGTGACCGTCGAGGAACTGGCCTCCGAGTACGATATGGATCCCGACGATATTCGTGAGGCGATCCGGCTCTCGGGAAGCGCGATCGGAGATATTCAATGACTGATTCAGGAACCGGAAACGAATTTAAATACATCATGCAGGACCTGTACAAGGTCTATTTCGGCGCCAAATGCACCTACAGGGAGCTCATGGAGAGCGATGAGACTTACACCAGGTTTAAAGCCCTGTGCAGGCATTACCTGGTCACGGAGGTGGATCCGGACACGACTCTGGAGAGCCATCTTTACTATATGACTCCGTCGGATGAGGCGGCGGAGGTCTACTCCGGACTGAAGGCCCGCGTCAAACTGAGCGTCCCGACTGTCAAAAAAGGGCTCCTGGGAAGGGAGCAGCGCCTGTTCAAGGAAGAGATCTGGGAGGTTGAGGATCTCATGGCGCTGAGCGCGCAGCAGAAGCAGTTCCGGGGGATCGTGATCTCGGAGGTACAGATCTCCAAGCGCAAACTCAGGGAATTTTCGCTCTGAAATCGGAGACTTGCACCTGTCAAAGGTACGACTTGACAGAAACGGACAGCGGAAAGGATAATAGAAGCGGAAGCACCGTGCTTTGCTGTGCTTTCCGCTTTTTCTGCGCCTGCGGCGCGTCTGCCGCCGCTGCGGGCCCTGCAATCAGACGCAAATATCTCATGGCAGATCTACAGCCGGCTTCCGGCATTTTCCAAAAGAAGCAGTAATTGCAATTATGAAAATCGAATGTATTTTCGATTTTTTGCCGAAATCACTTGCATCTCATAGGGGCGAGTGCTATACTAACACAAGAACAAACGTTCGCGAATAATCGGAGGAATCAAATGAGTATAGATAACGAACAGAAGAAAAAAGCACTGGACGCAGCGCTGCTGCAGATTGAGAAGCAGTACGGCAAGGGAGCCGTCATGAAGCTCGGAGACCCTTCCGTTCAGATGAATATTGAGACTATTCCCACAGGTTCTCTGAGCCTGGACATCGCACTGGGACTCGGCGGGATTCCCAAGGGCAGGATCATCGAGATCTACGGACCCGAATCTTCCGGTAAGACGACCGTCACGCTGCACATGATCGCAGAAGTGCAGAAGAGAGGCGGAATCGCGGGATTCATTGATGCAGAGCACGCCCTGGATCCTGTTTATGCCAAGAATATCGGTGTCGATATCGACAACCTCTATATTTCGCAGCCCGACAGCGGCGAGCAGGCCCTCGAGATCGCGGAGACCATGGTCAGGTCAGGGGCGATCGACATCGTCGTCGTCGACTCCGTCGCCGCCCTCGTGCCCAAGGCAGAGATCGACGGTGACATGGGCGACTCACACGTCGGCCTGCATGCACGCCTTATGTCCCAGGCGCTGCGCAAACTGACCGCCGTCATCAGCAAGTCCAACTGCGCGGTGGTTTTCATCAACCAGCTCAGAGAGAAAGTCGGCGTCATGTTCGGAAATCCCGAGACCACTACCGGCGGCCGGGCGCTGAAGTTCTATTCATCCGTGAGAATGGATGTGAGAAGGATCGAATCTCTCAAGCAGAGCGGCGAAGTGATCGGCAACCGCACGAGGATCCGCGTCGTGAAGAACAAGATCGCTCCGCCTTTTAAGGAAGCGGAGTTCGACATCATGTTCGGCAAGGGCATTTCCTATGTCGGAGATGTGCTGGATCTCGCCGCCAAGTGCGACATCGTCAATAAGAGCGGCGCGTGGTACAACTACAAGGGCAATAAGATCGGACAGGGCCGCGAGAATGCCAAGGCATATCTCAGTGCGCATCCGGAGATCCTCGAGGAAATTGACCGCCAGGTGAGAGAGTATTACCAGCTGGATCCGGCCGGTGCTTTCAAGGCGCCGGAGGTTCCTGCAGGGGCGGCCGGGGACAGCGAAGATTGAGATCTGCAGATACAGGATATTTGATAGAATAAACAGGACAGTCAGCAGCAGGCTGCCGCACTATTTTGGCAGATAGTGCGACAGCCTCCTGTTCATTTCGGGAAGATTTTTGATACCGGACGTCCGGATACGGGACGCAGATGTGCGCAGAAAGGAAGCGTCAATGGCGGAGGCAGATAAGGATATGGAACAGAGAAGGAAAGAGTGCCTTCGCAAATGCGGCGTACTTCTGGCACAGCGGGACTATACCTGCAGCCGCCTTCGGGAAAAGCTTCTTTCCGGCGGCTTTGAGGAAGAGGTAGTCGAATCGGTACTGGAAGAACTCAGAGAGGCAAACTATCTGAACGACGAGCGCTATGCGCAGAACTATGTGCAGGCGCATTGGGAGGACCGGAGCCGTCTCAGGATCCGAATGGACCTGGAATCACGGGGTGTGCCCTCCGAGATCATAAGCGAGGTGATCAGTGCGGAGATTCAGGAGCGCGGATCGGGAGCCGAGATCCGACAGATCATAAAGCTCATGCGCAAACGCGGTTTTGATCCGCAGAATGCGACCTGGGAAGAGAAGAATAAAATGCAGGCCTTCCTGTACAGAAAGGGTTACGGTCAATCTTCCGTGCGGACGGCCATGAACGCGGTCATGGACGCGGAATCGCTTGACAGTGACGGTTTTAGTGTATAAAATTATTTAGTGCGAATCTGCCATCTGAGGATCCGGAGTGTTGTGAGCCGTAACAACGTCAGCGGGATCCGCTCTGGCAGTGAAACGCGAATTTAATAAGGAGGTGCTCCTGTATGACTACTGCCATTATCGCAGTGATTATTACACTTGCAATCTCTGTACCGGTTACTTTTCTGGTCACTTCCAACTATCGCAAGAAGCAGCAGGAGGAGACGATCGGAAATGCGCAGGAGAAGGCCAGGGCGATCATTGATGAGGCACTGACTGCTGCGGAGAACCAGAAGCGCGAGGCAATGCTGGAGGTCAAGGAAGAATCCATCCGGGCCAGGAATGAACTGGACAAGGAGATCCGCGACCGCAGAGCCGATGTGCAGCGCAACGAGCGCAGGGTTCAGCAGAAGGAAGAGTCTCTCGACCGCAAGATGGAGAATCTTGAGCGCAAGGAACAGAGTCTGCAGTCCAAGGAAGAATCACTGAGCAAGCAGAGAGAAGAAGTCACCAGACTCGGTGAGCAGCGTCAACAGGAACTCGAACGAATTTCGGGATTGACCTCTGAACAAGCCAAAGAATACCTTTTAAAAATTGTTGAAGACGATGTAAGACATGATTCCGCCGTCATGATCAAAGAGATTGAGGCGGAGGCCAAGGAAGAGGCAGACAAGAAAGCCAAGGAATATGTGATCAGCGCGATCCAGCGTTGCGCGGCAGATCACGTTTCGGAAGCTACGATCTCTGTCGTGCAGCTTCCAAGTGATGAAATGAAGGGGAGAATCATCGGTCGTGAGGGGAGAAATATCCGCACGCTCGAGACAATGACAGGCGTGGATCTCATCATTGACGATACGCCTGAAGCAGTCGTTATTTCCGGATTTGATCCCATTCGCCGTGAGGTAGCCAGAATCGCTCTTGAGAAGCTGATCGTGGACGGACGTATCCATCCCGCCAGAATCGAAGAGATGGTAGGCAAGGCACAGCGCGAAGTGGAAGCGAGGATCAAGGAAGAAGGCGAGGCGGCGACTCTCGAAGTCGGCGTCCACGGAATTCATCCTGAGCTCGTCAGACTTCTGGGTAAAATGCGTTTCCGTACCAGCTACGGGCAGAACGCTCTCAAACATTCGATCGAAGTGGCGCAGCTGTCAGGTCTTCTGGCAGGGGAGCTGGGACTGGACATCCGTCTGGCCAAGAGAGCCGGCCTGCTGCATGATATCGGCAAGGCAGTCGACCACGAAATGGAGGGATCTCACGTACAGCTCGGCGCTGAACTGTGCCGCAAGTACAAGGAATCCCAGGTTGTGATCAACGCAGTGGAATCTCATCACGGCGATGTGGAGCCCACCAGCCTGATCGCATGCATTGTACAGGCTGCAGATACAATTTCGGCAGCGAGACCGGGTGCCCGCAGAGAGACACTGGAAACCTATACAACCAGGCTTAAACAGCTTGAGGAAATCACAAACAGTTTTAAAGGGGTTAGTAATTCTTACGCTATTCAGGCAGGCAGAGAAGTTCGTGTCATGGTAGTTCCTGAGCAGATCAATGACACAGATATGGTCCTTCTGGCCCGCGATATTTCCAAGAAGATCGAAAATGAGATGGAATATCCCGGACAGATCAAGGTCAGTGTGATCCGAGAATCCAGAGTGACGGATTATGCCAAATAAGGCAAGAGAGCTGAAAATGGAAACAGAGGCGAGAGCGGTTCTCGTCTCTGTTTTTTTAATTGCCGCGGAATGCGATAAGTTAACGGATTGTAAGCCGCTGTAACATTTTGCGGGCGGAAGGAGTATGATAGAAGGAGAAGCTGATAACTGCGCGAGGTGACAACATGTACTGTATTTATTGCGGAAGGAAATTGAATGATGACGCGATGTTCTGTCCCAATTGCGGGAAACAAGTCAGCGGAGAGATTAAAAGGAATGTTCCGAACAGGCAAAGTACTGCGCAGCAGAACGGCCAAAGAAACGTAAACGGACAGTACGGACAGCCGGGCAGGCAGCCGATGTACGGCGGCACCGGGTACGGCCGGACAGACGGAAGAATGCCGCAGCAAAATCGGGGCAGAAGCACGGCGCAGAATGCGCTCAACAGCAAAATAGTGCTTCTTATAGCGGCCGTAGCCTTTATTATAGTGAGCCTCGGTGTCTTCACTTTTGTGAAATTGCATGCGGGTACGGCGGGCAAGGGCACGGAGCCGCCGCAGGAAACAACCGGGCAGCCCGGCGAGGGAACGGGAACAGATTCCGGAACGGATCCGAAGACAAAAGCGGGCACCGGAACGAATGAAAATGATATTTCCCTTTATGGAGAAGTGATCGAGAAACTTGAGTCGGAGTACGGGCCCCTCGATATTAACGCGTATAAGCTCGGCGGCAGGCCGGCGTATGAAAATGCCTGCGCCGAGGCGGTGGGCCTGTGTTATCTGGCGCTGATCGATTTTGACGATGACGGTACTGAGGAACTTCTGGCTGCAGCGAAGCACATAGAAGACGAGGAGTATACGGTCTTTGTCTACACGATCGAAGACGGCAGCGTAAAGAATCTGATCATTTCAGATGAGATGATCGACAATTTTTACGATAATTACAGGAACCTGTATATCAAGACGAATTATGCCGGGCAGTCATTCATCGACGGCGGATTTGGTCTTGACGGCTGGAACTATTATAAGATCTTCGGCATAAAAGACAAAGAGATGGGACTGATCAGCGCGAGCAGCATCACGGAATCCTACAATGAAGAAACAAGCATTTATGAAAAGCAGTACTATATTTTGGACACGCCGCCGCGGAAGATCACGTATGATCATCTGCGCGGCAATGAGGTGACAAAAGAACAGTATGAGTCTGCGATTGATGAATGGATCTGGAATTACCGATATGACTACAGGATTATCTCACTGAAGCAAGGCCTCTCCGAAGAAGATCTCGCTAAGGGGGTATATTACGACATCGACCGAAATGGTCTGGAAACAGAAATAAGTAATGTCAAGGAACGGGTAAGAAACGGAGAGGGCCGGACAGGCGGGCAGGAGCGGACCTCGGATGAGGGCAATCCTTACAGTCAGTACAAAACGTTCGTTGATGATTTAATCAATGAATACGGAGAAATGAGGGTTTCGAAATCTTTGTGGCAGCTAAATGACCGTATATCGGATCCCGCGGAACTGAACGGATTATGTTACCTGACGCTCCTCGATCTGGATGGAAGCGGCAGCAAAGAGCTGCTCGCCGTCTATAAAGAGGAACACAGTCTGAGTTTTCAGGGAATGATCTACTCGATCATTGGCGGGAAGGCGCAGCGGGTCGAACCTGTACACAAGATGGAGCAGACCAATAATGATATAAGTCATTCCTTTATGCTGCGCAGTAACGGGGAACGGGATTTCATCATAGTTTATGATGGAGATTATGAGGACAGGGGTTCTTACACGACGACCATCTATGGATACATTGACGGTAAAATCGGAAAGAAAGCCTTTTCCAAAAGATCAGGATATCCTGACCATCTCGATACTTATTATATTGACGACGAGCCTGTGTCAGAGGAGGAGTTCGGCGACGAGTTCGATGAAATTCTGGGATACAGCTATGATGAGAAAGTCTGTGAGTACATCGTAAGAGGGGAAAGGAGCACACTGGAGATTGACCCTCTTAAGAAGGCTGTATCCGATACGATGGATGTGATCAACGGCACAAAAGCGGACAGTGAGATCGACCCGTATGCAAAATAGAGAGTACAGGCAGGGGCACCGTAGAGCCGTTTCGTACTTTTTTCGAGGAATTTATAAGAACAATGCACAAAAACTGATTGAATAGGTTATAATACTACTATAAAATCACCAAAAATCTGTAATCTATGTCAATACAAGGGGGTCAAACAATGGCAGCTAACGAGAGAAAAAAAATATTATTTGTCGCATCGGAGTGCGTACCCTTCATCAAGACCGGCGGACTGGCTGACGTTGTCGGCTCTCTTCCCAAGGATATTGATCCGGAGTACTACGATGTAAGAGTCATGATTCCTAAGTATTCCTGCATGAAACAGGAAGTCAAGGATCAGATGGAGTATGTCACCCATTTCTATATGGACTATCACTGGAAGAGTGAGTATGTGGGCGTTCTCAAGACGGTTAAGAACGGAATCACTTTCTATTTCATCGACAATGAGGGATTCTTCACCACAGATAAGCCTTATACCGATGATCCGCTCTTTGAGATCACCAGATTCGCTTATTTTTCGAAAGCCTGCCTGTCTGCCCTTCCCACGATCGGCTTCCGTCCCGACCTGATTCACTGCCACGACTGGCAGACCGGACTTGTTCCCGTGTATCTCAAAGAGAGATTCCAGGCCAATGAGTTCTTCCACGGCATCAAGACCGTAATGACCATCCACAACCTGAAATTCCAGGGCAAGTGGAACGTGAAGGATGTCGAGGACATCACCGGACTTTCCGGCTACTATTTCACGCCGGACAAGCTGGAAGCTTATAAAGACGCAAACCTGCTCAAGGGCGGCCTTGTATATGCGGACGCCATCACGACCGTCAGCCCGACCTACGCGGAAGAGATCAAGACGCAGTTCTACGGCGAGGGTCTCGACGGACTGATGAATGCCCGTGCCAATGACCTGCGCGGTATCCTCAACGGTATCGATTACACAGACTTCAGCCCGGACAACGACAAGAAGATCTACAAGCCTTATACGGTGGATGATTTCCGCAAGAACAAGGTCAAGAACAAGATCGCTTTGCAGAAAGAGCTGGGCCTCAAGCAGGATGAGAAGTGCTTCATGATCGGTATCGTCTCCCGTCTGACAGACCAGAAGGGCTTCGACCTGATCGCCTATGTCCTGGAAGAAATGCTCTCCCTCGACGCCATCCAGATCGTCGTTCTGGGCACCGGCGAAGAGAGATACGAGAATATGTTCCGCTATTTTGACTGGAAGTACAACGACAAGATTTCCGCGAATATCTACTATTCCGACGAGCTGTCCCACAAGATCTATGCGTCCTCGGATGCATTCCTGATGCCTTCTCTGTTCGAGCCCTGCGGACTCAGCCAGCTGATGTCCCTGCGCTACGGCACACTTCCGATCGTCCGCGAGACCGGCGGCCTCAAGGATACGGTCGAGCCTTACAACGAGTATGAGAACACAGGAACGGGCTTCACATTCGCCAATTACAATGCACACGAGATGATGCATGCAGTCCGCTACGCTGAGAAGATTTACTATGACAAGAAGAGAGACTGGAACAAGATGGTCGAGCGCGCTATGAGAGCCGACTTCTCCTGGAAGCAGTCCGCTCTGAAATATCAGGAAATGTACGATTGGATGATCGGCGGCTGAACACGGTTGTAAGTTTTTAAAATGGCATTTATAATGGGGTGACGAGCGTCAGGCTCGTCACCCTGTTTTTTTGCGTGCATTGCAGAAGGATCAAGAGTACAGACAGCAGAGGACCTTTCAAAACATGGCTTCAGATGCGAATATGGCTTCAGAGAATATGACTTCAGAGAATATGGCTTTAGAGAATATGAGTTCAGAGAATACAACTTCAGATAAGAAGAAAAAGACCGCCTCGCTGGGCGGCGGAAATGTTGTGGCGCAGGCCGGGATCCTGGCGGCGGCCTCTATTTTGTCCCGAATCATCGGACTGCTGTACAGATCGCCGCTGACGGCGATCATCGGCGACGAGGGAAACGGCTATTACGGAACGGCGATCAACATCTACACGATCGTTCTGATGGTCTCGAGCTTCGGAGTGCCTTCGGCCATCTCCAAGCAGATGGCGCAGAAGATGGCGGTGGGAGATTACAAAAACGCCCAGAAAGTGTTCCACTGTTCCATGATCTACGCGCTGGCGGTAGGAATCGCGGGGAGCCTCCTTCTCTATTTTGGCGCGGGAGCACTGGTGCCGCCCAACAGCGTTCCGGTCCTGCAGGTCTTTGCGCCGACTGTATTTCTGTTCGGCATCCTGGGCGTGCTGCGGGGCTACTTCCAGGCCAACCAGTCCATGCTGCAGACGTCGGTCTCACAGATCCTGGAGCAGATCGCAAATGCGGTGGTAAGTATTCTGGCGGCCTATCTCCTGATGCGGACTGTGGTGGGACAGGGCCATACCGCAGAGGCAATCCGGGGCGCAATGGGAAGTGCGCTGGGCACCGGGAGCGGCGTTCTCGTGGCGCTGCTCTTTATGATCGCGGTCTACATGAGGCACCGCGGGATGTTCATGGCGCGCGTAAGAGCGGATTCGGAGCATGAGGAGGAGCCGTTCGGACCGCTCATGAAGGAGACCATTCTGGTCATCACGCCTTTTATCCTGAGCAGCTTCATCCTGAACCTGACGACTTCCGTGAACCAGACGATCTTTATGAAGATCATGATCGGCGTCCGGGGGTGGGAGGAGGTCATGACGACGACTTTGTACGGGCTCTTCTCCAACAAAGCGGTCGTCATCACCAACATTCCGATTTCGATCGCGACAGCGGTGGCGGCGGCGATCCTGCCCAACATCTCGACTTCCTTCGCACAGGGGAATATCAAAGAGACGAGAAAGCGCAGCGTCAACGCGATCCGCATGACGCTGGTCATTGCGGTTCCCTGCGCGGTGGGGCTTATGGCGCTGGCAAAGCCGGTCACCATGCTCCTGTTCCCGCAGTGGGATACGCTGGATACGGCGTCGCTCCTTCTGGCGGAGCTGGCTGTGACAGTCATTTTCTATTCGGTCGGAACGATCATGAACGCGGTTCTGCAGTCGATCGGAAGAATTCATATGCCGCTGGTCAGTGCCGGAATCGCCCTTGCAATCCAGACGGTGGTCCTGTGCGTTTTAATCCTCTTCACAGATCTCGGCATTCACTCTCTTGTGCTGTGCAGTGTTCTGTACTCGGTGCTGATCTTCCTTATCGACAGCCGCTTTATCTGCAAGTACCTGAAAATGCGGCTTAAGATCTACAAGGTCTACGGGCCGCCGGTGATCGCCGCTGTAGTGATGGGCGTAGTGACGAAGATCGTCTATGAGCTCATTTTCAGGGGCGGAATGATTGTTCTTGAGAGGACTTACTTTGTGAATTTGATCGCGACAGCAGTATCGATTGTTGCGGCGGTCATCGTGTATTTCTTTGTGCTGATCCGTATGGGCGGGCTGAAGAGACAGGATATCGTGCAGGTGCCGAAGGGGGCGGCGATTTTGAGGATTCTGGAGAGGATTCATTGGATGTGACGCACCCGTCAACTGATCAGATGCATCAACTGCCCTCCATTCTCCTTCAGCCACCTGACACTTGTCTTGTAGTCAGGGATTACCCTGGCAACTTCGGCCCAGAAGCGGGGAGAGTGGTTCATCTGTTTTCTGTGGCAGAGCTCGTGAACGACGACGTAGTCGAGGACCTGGGGCGGTGCCAAAAGAAGGAGGCAGTTGAAATTGAGGTTGCCTTTGGAACTGCAGCTTCCCCAGCGGGTCTTCTGGCTGCGGATCGTGATGGTTCCGTAGTCGACGCCGACGATCGGCGCAAAGTAAGCGACGCGCTCGGGGATCACAACAGAAGCCCTCTTTTTGAGGCCGCGCAGCTGGACGTCTGTAAGGGCGGGAATCGGATTGGCTTCTTCCTGCGCCTTGCGGGCGAGAACCTTCGCGCGGTGGATGCGGATCCATTCGCTCTTATCGTCGAGGAAGGACTCAATGTATCGCTTGGAAACGCGCATGGGGGCGCGCACAATGACGCGGCCGTCCGACTTGATCTCCACGGCAAGTGTTTTTCGATTACTTCTTATCAGTTCATATTCCATGTAAGTCAGTACCTCCGCGCGCGGCACAGCCGCCCGCCCTGCGGGCCATAGCTGTCCGTGAATCGCAGCAACTCGCGCCGCGGACCCAGGCTATTCGTAAATCACAGCCGCCCGCGCCGCGAGCTCTTTGATGCCAGCCAATCAGCAGCGGCAGCAACACAAGAAAACAGACTAAGAGAGGGGAGCGATCGGGCTCCCCTCTTTGCATATGCAGATATTAAGTTCCCGGCTGTATTCAGTCGATCGTGTCGCCGGTCAGCAGGTGATAAGCCTCTTTGTACTTATCGATAGTCTTGTTGATGACGTCCTGAGGAAGCAGGTAGTCGCTGTCGGGATTGGCCTTGAGCCAGTCGCGGACAAACTGCTTGTCGAAGGAAGGCTGGCCGTGGCCGGGCTCATAACCTTCGAGGGGCCAGAAGCGGCTGCTGTCGGGTGTGAGCATCTCGTCGCCGAGCACTACTTTGCCGTTCTCGTCGAGGCCGAACTCGAACTTGGTATCCGCGATGATGATGCCTCTTGTGAGGGCGTAATCCGCGCACTTCTTGTAGAGCGCGATGGTGCAGTCGCGGATGGTCTCCGCATATTCCCGGCCGTGGCCGGGGAATGCTTTCTCGAGGACCTCGATGCTCTTCTCAAAGCTGATGTTTTCGTCGTGGTCGCCGATCTCAGCCTTTGTGCTGGGGGTGTAGATGGGCTCAGGGAGCTTGTCGCACTCCTGAAGTCCTTCAGGGAGCTTGATGCCGCAGACCGTGCCGTCTTTCTTGTAGCTGGCCCAGCCGCTGCCGGTGATATAGCCGCGGACGATGCACTCGATCGGGAGCATGGTGAGCTTTTGGCACAGCATGCTGTTGCCGTCAAAGCGCTCCTGACGGAAGAACTCGGGCATATCGTTTACATCGACACTGATCATGTGGTTGGGGATGATATCCTTTGTCAGGTCAAACCAGAAGCGGGACATCTGCGTGAGAACCGTTCCTTTTTTCACGATCTTGTTCTTCAGGATCACGTCAAATGCGGAGATCCTGTCGGTGGCTACCATGATGAGCTTGTCGCCGATGTCATAAATTTCACGTACCTTTCCTTCCTTGACGGGAGTGTATTCCTGCATGCGTCCTTTCCTCCTTAGGGCTAAAATCAATAGTCCAGCGCCTCCGTGTCTTGTTTTGACCATTTTTTTCGCGGCACTGAATATTTACCATCTAAATACTTCTTTAGTATAATCATTTTCAGATGTAAAACAATTGCTTTTCTGCGCAGAAATTGACTTTTTGTCGGGCCTGACAGGGGCATTTGTCACAAACATCTGCCAAAACAGAGAACAAAAGCAGCAAACATCTGCCAAAACAGAGAATAAAAGCAGGATTGGATATAAAACTATGAGACAGCAAGACATGATTCTGGGAATCCTTGCCCACGTGGACGCCGGCAAGACAACGCTTTCGGAGGCACTTTTGCACATCACGGGAGCGGTCCGAAACGCCGGACGCGTGGACCACGGCAACGCGTTCCTGGATACCGATGATATGGAAAAAGAGAGAGGGATCACTATTTTCTCCAAACAGGCGAGGTTCACCTCGGAGCGGGGAGAGGTCGCGAGGACCTACACGCTGCAGGATACGCCGGGGCACGTCGACTTCTCCACGGAAATGGAGCGCGTGCTGGGAATTCTGGACTGCGCGGTGCTGGTCATCAGTGCGGCGGACGGCGTGAACGGACAGGTGCGCGTGCTGTGGCGCCTTCTGGACCACTACGGAGTGCCTGTATTTCTCTTCGTCAACAAGATGGACCAAAACGGCGCCGACAGAGAGGCGCTGATGGCCGCCATCAAAAAAGAGCTGAGCACGAGATGCGTGGACATCTTGCCCGGAGCGGGCGCCGCAGGCACCGGCGCAGTTTCTTCCGGAAGTCTCGCGCAGAGTCTTAAGGAAGACGGCGTGCAGGAAGAGATTGCAGTCTGCGACGACGACCTGATGAACAGCTATCTGGAGGGCGAAGAGGTCACGGTCGACGACATCTGCGGCCTGACAGCGGGGAGAAAGCTCTTTCCGGTGCTGTTTGGCGCCGCGCTTCGGGAGCAGGGCGTGGCAGAACTTCTGGAGTGCCTGGACACGCTGATTCAGCCTCCCGTCTACGGGGAACAGTTTGGAGCAAAGGTCTTCAAGATCACAAGGGACGGGAGCGCAAGGCTCACCTGGATGAAGCTGACCGGCGGAAAACTCTCGGTGAAGACGCCTCTGAAGGACTGTACGGACGACAAGGGCATGCCGGAGAAAGTGGAGCAGATCCGCTTTTATTCGGGAACTAAGTATGAGACAAGCCAGGAGGCCCACGCCGGGCAGGTGTGCGCCGTGACAGGCCTTACAAGGACCCGGGTAGGCCAGGGAATCGGGGCGCAGGCCGGCGCGGAAGAGGAACTTTTGCAGCCCGTTCTTCGCTGCAAAGTGATCCTGCCGCCCAGTGAAGATCTGTTCAAAGCGTACAGGAACCTCTCTGTTTTGGAAGAGGAGGATCCGACCCTTCACCTGACGTACGATGAGGAGAAAAAAGAGATCACCGCCCAGATCATGGGACAGGTGCAGAAAGAGATCCTGCAGCGCATGATCCTGGAGCGGCTGGGAATGCGGGTCGGGTTTGGCGATCCGTCGATCATCTACAAAGAGACCATAGCCAGAGCGGTGGAAGGAGTGGGGCACTTTGAGCCGCTGCGGCACTACGCGGAGGTGCATCTTCTACTGGAGCCCGGCGTCCCCGGAAGCGGCCTGGTATTTGAGAACAGGTGCAGGGCGGACGTGCTGGCAGTCAACTGGCAGCGCCTGATCATGACGCATCTGGAGGAGAAAAGGCACCGGGGCGTTTTGACCGGGGCGGAGATCACCGACATGAAGATTTCGCTGCTCACGGGACGGGCGCACCTCAAGCACACGGAGGGCGGCGACTTCCGACAGGCCACTTACCGCGCGGTGAGGCAGGGACTGATGATGACGGAAAGTGTCCTTTTGGAGCCTTTCTACAACTTCCGACTGGAGATCCCGCAGGAATCCCTGGGCAGGGCCATGAACGACCTGCAGCAGATGGGCGCGAATTTCACGCAGCCAGACCTGGAGGATGGGCGTTCCGTCATCACGGGAAGCGCGCCGGTGTCAAAGATTGCCAATTACGCGGAGACGCTGGCGGCCTATACGCGCGGAGAAGGGCAGATCACCTGTACCTTGAAGGGATACGAGCCCTGTGTAAATGCGGAAGAGATTATAGAGGCCTCGGGCTATGACCCTGAGCTGGACCTCAGAAACCCGACCGGATCGGTATTTTGCGCCCACGGTGCGGGCACGCCGGTGCCCTGGTATGAAGTGCGGGAGCGCATGCACGTGGACAGCGGCTGGCGGGATCCTTCGGACGGGCCCGGGACCGGCAAGGCTCTGCTGGGCTATGACGATACGCAGTGGGACGAGGATCTCTCCTACGGCGGCGCGGGCAGGACCGGAATGCGCGCCGGCGTCAAAAAAGAGGAAAAGCCCGCATCTTTCGCAGAGAGGGAGGCCAGATTTTTCGCCGAGGAAGATGAGCTCAGGAGGATCTTCGAGAGGACCTACGGGCCGATCAGGAGTCGTTTCGGCGAGGAGGAGTACGACACGGGAAGGTCTGTAAAGTCCTGGAAGAAGGCTTCCCGCGTGATCAGCGCGGATCCGCCGGACAGAAGGTCTCACGCCGCCAAAAAAGTGTCGGAGAAAGAGTATCTCCTGATTGACGGCTATAATATCGTGTTTGCCTGGGAAGACCTGCGGGAGCTGGCGCAGAAGGACATCATGGCGGCGAGAGATAAGCTGATCGACCTGCTGGTGGATTTCGCGGGATTTCGAAAGGAGCACGTGATTCTGGTTTTTGACGCCTACAAAGTGCGTGGAGGAAAAGGCGAAGTGATCCGCGTGGGGGACATCGACGTCATCTACACCAAAGAGGCGGAGACGGCGGACCTCTACATCGAGAAGGCTGCCCACGAGCTCACAAAGAAGTATAAGGTGACGGTGGCTACCTCCGATGCGGTGGAGCAGGTCATCATTTACGGGGCCGGCGCATACCGCATGTCGGCGCAGAATCTCCTGGAGGAGCTGATGCTCACAAAAGGAATGATGCGGGAACACTACGAGAAGAGGGAAGGCAAGAAGGAAGGCGGTCTTTTGGCAGGAATGGATGAGGAGACGGCCCGGGCGCTCGAAGAGCATCTGAAGAAGATGGAAGAGGAGGAGTGATCGGCAAAAGATTACAGAAAGTGTGCCGGATCGTGCAGGTGCAGACACATAGAATCAGCTTTTCTTTTGTCCTCAAATGCTTTACAATAAACACATGAATGGGTATATCAAAACTTTGTTTGGCCGATGAGGCCGGAAAGGGGTGTATTATGGCAATCAGATTTTTCAAATGTGAGAAGTGCGGAAGCATGGTCCTGAAACTCAATGCGAAGGGATGTTCCCCGTCCTGCTGCGGCGAGCCCATGAAGGAAATCGAACCGGGCACGACCGACGCCGCAAGAGAGAAACACGTTCCTGCAGTCACAGTTGACGGCGACACAGTGACTGTTCAGGTCGGCAGCGTAGCACATCCTATGGCAGACGCACATTATATTCAGTTCATCATTCTGGAGACCAAGAGCGGCTTCCAGTATGCGGAGCTCGAACCCGGCCAGGAGCCCAAGGCAGTCTTCAAGGCGGCGGATCCCGTAGCGGCTTATGAGTACTGCAACCTGCACGGATTCTGGAAGGCAGATATCTGATCAGTGAAGTTTTTATGATGTGAAATGAACAGGGAGGCCGGCGGAGCGACGCCGGCCTCTTTGACGGTATATAAGAGGCTTGCCGGTTCGCCCTGCGAGCCTTGACATGCGATGATTTGAGTTTGCAGGAAGAGGAAAGCCCTGCATAACGGAAGGAAAGATGTTTTAAATGGCAGAGACAACAAAGAAGAACACGAAAACCAAAAAATCCAGATGTCCGGTCTCCGGGAAGTGCGGCGGCTGCACGATGATCGACGTTCCTTATCCGGAACAGCTTCAGGGAAAGCAGCAGCTGGTGGAAGAGCTGATCGGGGAGTTTGGCCGCGTGGACACGATCGTGAAGATGAAGAACCCGGATCACTACAGAAACAAAGTGACGAGCGTGTTTGCCCCCGATAAGAAGGGCAGGCCCGTCTGCGGCATCTACAGGGCCGGCACCCATGAGGTGGTGCCTGTAAAGGCGTGTCTGCTCGAGGATCTGCGCGCGGACAGGATCATCCAGACTGTTTTTGCGCTCATGGAATCCTTCAAGGTTCGGGTTTATGATGAGGACCGGCAGAACGGATTTCTTCGCTATGTGCAGGTTCGCACCGCGCGGGGTACCAGGCAGGTAATGGTGACGCTGGTCACGGCGGAGTCCGCTTTTCCTGTCGCGAAGAAATTTGTGAACGCCCTCTTAAAGCGCCATCCCGAGATCACGACGGTCGTGCAGAACATCAATGACAAGCAGACCACGATGGTCCTCGGCGAGCGGGAGAAGGTGCTGTTCGGTCCCGGCTATATAGAGGACGTTCTGTGCGGAAAGCGCTTCCGGCTCTCTTCCAGATCCTTCTATCAGGTCAATTCTCTGCAGACGGAGAAGCTCTACAATATCGCTCTGGATTATGCCGGTTTTTCGGGGAAGGAGAGGATCCTGGACGCCTATTGCGGCATCGGTACGATCGGAATCATCGCCTCCGACCGCTGCAAGGAAGTGCTCAGCGTGGAGCTGAACGCTGACGCGGTGGCAGACGCGAAAGTCAACGCGAAGCTGAACGAGGCCGGGAATGTGCAGGTCTTCAAGAATGACGCCGGCCGGTTCATGCGGGATATGGCGGCCAAACAAGAGAAACTTGATATTCTCTTCCTGGATCCGCCCAGGAGCGGCGCCAGCGAAGAGTTTCTCATGGCGGCGCTGGAATTGAGGCCTGCCAAGATTGTGTATATATCCTGCGAGCCGACGACACTTGCAAGGGATCTCGCTATTTTGACAGAGGGCGGGTATAAGATGAAGAAAGCGGTGCCGGTGGATATGTTCCCTTATGCGGAAGGGAAGATTGAGACGGTGGCCTTGCTGACGCTAGGCAACTAAGGAGAGTTCGTAAAGAGCCGGGGCGCTTAACAAGCTGGGCAGTTTTCGCTGCGTGGCTGCCGGGAAAATGAAATATCGAACACTTTTTGGAATGCCATATGTGTCTTTAAAAACCCTTCTTTCAAAAAGTGACTCCGCAAGGCTAATTATGTACGATATATCGACAAGAATACACAGCCTGAAACGATTGAGAAGAACTGACACATGATCCGAACAATAAGCCGCCCCTGTCTGCGAGAGACCGGGGCGGCAAAGTTTTGCACGCTCGTCAATTATTTCTTCCTCTTTCGTGCCTCATGCGCTCCGCGGCTTTGCGGACATCATTTCCGCTGATGAGAATGATCTGCGGCTTTTTGCCCTGTACCTGGGCCATCGCTTTTTCGTAGCTGTCGATGAAAAAGTCGATGCTGTCCTTCATCCAGGTCAGTGCGGAACTGTCGTCGCTGTCGGAAACCATCAGGCGGTTTTCGGCCATCGCATCCGCGTCAGCATGGCTGATCTTGTTGCGGACAAAACCTAAGTGATAATAGGCGAACAGAACGTTTTGCAGCGTGTCCTTGTCGTCGCAGGCGGAGAGACCTGTGATCATCGAGGAATCCGTGTTCTCGAGGGACTTTGTCCTCATGGCCGCGTACACGCGCTGCGGATCTTCGTCCCGATCGCCCTGGCCCCTGACCCCTGCGCGGTTGTAACTCTTGATGAAATAGTGGTCGATCTCGTCTATCTTATAGTATTCATAGGGCTTGAGCTCCAGCCGCTCGCGCGCGAACAGCTCCGTGACTTGCTCTCTTGTCTTCTCGTCACCGCAGTAATAGAAGATTCCCGATCTCACCAGATTCTCCGGAGCCCTGGACTCGATCAGGGTCAGGGTCTGCTGGTAGAACTGATGCCGGTAGGCCCATTTTACCAGCTCGATAAACGGGACATTGCCGTCGCCTTCGAGGAGCGAGCCGTAATCCTCCCGGATGCTTTCCGCGATCACGCTGAAAAGCATGCCGTAGTAGCCGGATTCTTTCCAGAATTCTTCGTCCCGGAAGAGCTTTCGCAGGCGGAGGATGCCGCTCTCCACCTCCGGTATGTTGCACATGGAAAGTCCCACATCCACATGCCGCATGGCATAAACCATTCCGGCAATGCTCTCATTGTGCTCATTGCTCTTTTCCCATATCTTCACGATCATATCCGCCTTGCCGTAATTGACAAAGGAATGAAGCGCGTGGAAAAGCTCGGTAACGCCAAAGACTTCGGTATCATCGCGGATAATACCCGCCATGCGGTCTTGAAGATCCTGCAGCGCGAAGACCTTTTTCAGACGGACCCGGCTCTCCGGCATCGAAGTCAGGATGTCAAGCACGTTAATGAGAATGAAGGTATCCGTGGCGTCGTCACTGCAGAGCGAAACATACAGGTTTATGTCTTCTCTGCCTAACAGGATGGAATTCTTCATCGCCATCATATTGCTGACCCATTTCCCGTTTCCTTCCATGCTGTCCGCGGGAACAAGGCGGACACAGGTTTTCTCGTTGACGGGCAGAAGCTCCAGTTTGGCAGAGGGCTTGAGAGCTTTGTAGAGATAATTCCTGATCCACCGGGCGCACAGGCTTTGGCAATTGCGGAGATCAGGATAGGCTTCAAAGAGCGCTTTCTCAAACTCATCGCAGATCTGATCGTTCTGCGAGAGCACATCAAAGAGCCGGTTGAATTTTATCTCCTTCAGTTCGGCGCTGCCCGCATGGAAATCCTGAATGAAGCCGGTCAGCTTTTCCCGCACATCTGCGGGAAGGAGTTCTTCTTCTTTCCGGTCCGATACCATCTCGTCCGCATATTGCGCGATTCTGTACATAAGAAGACGGAAGGTGGAGAAGGAAGCCTTGTCTTCGGAATACAGACTGCGTCCCTGCTGGAGCGGGATAGCAGAATCGGGTTTGTCCTTCCCGTCATAAGCTCCGTCTCCGCCGATCACGATGATCTCATCGATATCGTATCTGGCCAGTACGGCTTTTATGCCGGCCTCTGCGTCCAGAAGCGCATCGCAGTAATCGAAGCCGAACTCTTTCTGAAAGGAAAAATATCGCAGCGGCAGGGCATTTCCCGCCGCGCTCAGAGAGGTCAAAAGGATATTTTGTGCCATAGATGTACTCCTGTATTTTTTTTCAGGCAGGATAGTGCGTCCCAGCCCAACCCTATTTTAGCATAAAAGAGCCGGTTCCTGCACGCCGCAGCCGAAGAGTATTGAATTTATCAGATTTACCATATATATTGTATATATAGTAAGGAGGTGTATTCTATGGCTACAAAGGCAATAAATATCAAGATGGATGAAGATAAACTGGCGGATGTCAAAAAAGTTGCTGCGGTGTTTCATATGTCTATCACAGACGTCGTGACTGATGCATTGGATGAATACCTTCTCAAGATGATGAATGACCCTTTCTACCGACTTACTGCGAACGTAGAAGATGCATCGAATGAAGAAACGCAGGAGATTTTGGATGAACTTGGCAGTCTGTCCGATGATGATCTGACGATTGAATCCGTGAGACGCTTTTCAGTATGACTGGAGGAACAATGGCAGCAGAAGCAGGATTTGCATATGAAATTCAATACACAAAGGCTGCAGAAATGTTCTTCAGGCAGCACGAAGATGTAAGGATAGCGTACGAAGATTCCATCAAGGAATTATTGTTTGGAGAACACCCGGAAAAGATTGATGTTAAGCGAATTAAAGGTAAGCGAAGCACCTATTTCAGGATCAGGCTTGGCGGGGTTCGGGTTGTGTATACTGTAATAAATGGAAAAATTGTTGTGATCAGTACACTTCTTGCAGGGGCAAGAGGCGACGTTTATAAAAAGATGAGTGGACTAAAATAACATAACCACACTGAAGTTTACGATGCACACGTGTGCACAATGGAAGATGCTGCCTTACGGGCAGAACGCACGTGGCGCAGCGGCTCGCTCTATGAGCCTTGAAGATGAGGTGTCCATGAAACTCAATCAATTAGAATATTTCTGCGCCGTCTGCCGCTACCACAGCATAACCCGCGCTGCAGAGGAATTATATGTGACGCAGCCCACGATCTCGGTTGCCATCCGCGAGCTGGAAAATGAGTTAAAGCTCCGGCTGTTTCACCATGAGAAGAACAGAATCTCTCTGACCAAAGAAGGGGAAGCCTTTTATCAGAGGGCGGAGGCGCTCTTAAAAGAGACGCGGGCTATGGTGGCGGAGTTTTCCTCTCTGGGAGAGAAAGAGACGCCGATCCGGATCGGAATTCCTCCGCTTGTCAGCACCGTGTTTTTTCCAAGACTCACAGATGAGTTCCAGGAGAAGACAGGATTGACGGTACAGCTTTTCGAATATGGCTCCGTGAAGGCCTGCAACCTGGTGCAGGAGGAGAAGCTGGACTGCGCGCTGGTCAACATGGATTTCTACAATATTGACCAGTTCAATTCCCATGTCCTGATGGAAGACAAATATGTGTACTGTGTCGGCAGAAATCATAAGTATGCTGGTGAAAAAGAAGTAACTTTCGACATGCTCAGGGATGAGAAGCTGATCCTCTTCAACACCGATTCGGTGCAGAATGAGACGGTGACCGCCCGCTACAGGGCCATGGGGATGGAACCCAACGTGATCGCTTATACGAGCCAGTTGTACACAATTCTCAATTTCCTGCGCAGCGGCGGCTGCGGCGCAATGCTGTATTCCGTACTGCCGGCTAATCCCAGGGACTTTGTGCAGATTCCGATCACACCCGAGATCACCAGTAAGTTCGGCGTCATCTGGAAGAAAGGGATCTTCGTCCCGGAGCGCACCAACAAATTCATTGAGTATATCAAAAAGCATCCGATCATCGGGTGAACTACCCACCGCCTACTCATACGCTAAGAGGCGGGGGCTTCGTGCCGCTTACGCGGACACAGGGCAGACACTTGCCCGCTGTCCCGTTTCACCGGGATTACTTTTGTGATTCTCCTGGCCCGCACACAGGATATCTTTATAGGTCATGGCTTTCACTGTGCCATACAGGTACCCGCAGTCCATCCCCTCCGGATAGATACTCTCGTTATACTTCCTGCCGGTATTGACGGCACCATTGATATCGGCGTTCATCACCCTTCCGTCATCCTGTCGGTACAGGCCGCGCCCTATCCTCCTGCCGGAGAAGGTTATGCCTTCTGTGTCCCCTTTCCCGTATGTCGGGATCCTGTCCCGTCTCCCGAAGCAGGCTTTGGAGGTATAGCTCTCTTCCTGCAGGATGACCCTGATCCCGTAACGCGCGCATACTGTCTGAAGGACTCTGCGGAACCTGGCGAACGGCACCTGTACAAAAGACTGGTTGTTTCTCCGCCCTATGTCGAT
>JAFUFL010000032.1 GCA_017469935.1 Lachnospiraceae bacterium | reverse complement strand
TATGTCGTCTGTATAAACCAACCATTTTTATTACTTTCCTCCAGTTAGTTGAATCTATCTTAGAAAGGTTAACACTTACTAACTTTCTTTTCCGCTCCAAATAGTCCTATTACCGATAATTCTGCGCAAAAAAAAGGACTGCACTTATTCAACTGCAGTCCTTTTTCTCAAGATATTGTGTTCAAGGCTCGCAGAGCGAGCCGCTGCGCCGCGTGCGGGCTGCCTGGAAGGCAGCACCAACCTTTTCGCACGCGTGTGCATCATATAACTCAATATCTGTTATTCAGTTACCATCCGTCAAAGTTCCTTCCGCTTCCTCGTCCGCCAGCTCTTCTTCGTCGCTGCCGCGGACCTTGGCGATCTTGACGACCTTGATGCCCTCGTCAAGATTCATCATCTTGACGCCGGAAGTGATCCTGCCGATGCTCTTGAAGTCGCAGGCCCTGATCTGAATAATGATTCCCGCGGAATTGATCATCATGATCTCATGCTCATCCGTCACGGCCTTAACGCCGATCAGATAACCTGTCTTCTTAGTGATGTTGTAACACTTGACGCCCTTTCCGCCTCGGTTCTGGACCTTGAATTCTGACAGGCTCGTCCTCTTGCCCATGCCGTACTCGGATGCGAACAGGAGCGAATCGCCCTGCGAATCGATCTGCATTCCGACGATCTCGTCGTCATCGTCCAGATTCATGCCGATGACGCCCATAGCCGTGCGGCCGAGAGCCCTTACGGATTTCTCCCTGAAGCGGATGCACATGCCCTTCTTAGTTACAAGGAATATGTCATTGGCGGGCGTTGTCTGTTTTACCTCGATGAGCTCATCGCCTTCCTTGAGCGTGATCGCGATAATGCCGCTTCTGCGGATGTTGGAGTACTCGGTAATCGCCGTCTTCTTAATGATGCCTTTCCTGGTCACCATGAAGAGATTGGCCTCTTCATCGTAGTGCAGGATCGGTATGATCGCCGTGACTTTCTCCCCGGGATTGAGTTCCAGGAGATTGATGATCGCCGTGCCGCGCGCCGTTCTGCTGGCTTCCGGGATCTTATAGGCCTTCATGCTGTAGACCCGGCCAAGGCTCGTGAAGAACATGATCGTGTCATGCGTCCTCGTCATCAGAAGGTCTTCAATATAGTCATTGTCGATCTTCTGCACGCCCTTGATGCCGCGGCCGCCGCGATTCTGGACCTTGAAGTTGTCCACTGTCATTCGCTTGATATAGCCGAGCGAAGTCATCGCGATGACTGTATTGACATTAGGAATCAGGTCCTCCGTCGCCAGATCTTCAAAATTCTGCTCGATCTTACTTCTTCTGTCGTCGCCGTATTTCTCGGCGATCACATTGATCTCCTCTTTGATGACGGTGAGAAGCTTATTCTTGTCCGCAAGGATGGCTTTGAGCTCGGCAATCCTGGCCAGAAGCTCCTCGTGCTCCTTCTCGAGTTTCTCTCTCTCCAAACCTGTCAGAGCGCGCAGACGCATGTCCACGATTGCCTGCGCCTGAACGTCGTCGAGCCCGAAGCGCTCTGTCAGTCTGTTTTTGGCCTCCTGGACATTGGCGCTCTCACGGATGATCTTAATGACTTCATCGATGTTGTCGAGCGCAATGAGCAAGCCCTGTAAGATGTGGTCTCTCTCTTCCGCCTTGTTGAGGTCATACTGCGTCCTTCTGGTTACGACTTCCTCCTGGTGGCGCAGATAGTAGACCAGCATTTCCTTGAGATTCATGACCTTGGGCTCGTTGTTGACGAGCGCAAGCATAGTGATCCCGAACGTGTCCTGCAGCTGCGTGTGTTTGTACAGGTTATTGAGAACTATATTGGGATTGGCGTCATGCCTCAGTTCAATGACAACTCTCATTCCTTCGCGGTCCGATTCATCGCGAAGATCCGTGATTCCCTCAATCTTCTTGTTCTTGACAAGTTCCGCGATCTTCTGGATCAGATTCGCCTTATTTACAAGATAGGGAAGCTCCGTGACGACAATGCGGCTCTTGCCGCCGCCCATTGCCTCTATATCCGTGACGGCTCTGGTCACGACCTTGCCGCGGCCCGTCCTGTAAGCCTGCGCAGCGCCTGCCGTTCCCATGATGATACCGCCGGTGGGAAAATCGGGAGCTTTTACGATGGAGAGAAGTTCCTCGAGATCGGTATCTC
This sequence comes from Lachnospiraceae bacterium, assembly GCA_017469935.1. Lineage (GTDB taxonomy): Bacteria > Bacillota > Clostridia > Lachnospirales > Lachnospiraceae > CAG-791. The sequence continues at coordinate 74,784 of JAFUFL010000032.1, read as the reverse complement.
TCTCTTCTTCCACGCGGTTGTCAATAATCTTTACGACCGCTGCCACCACCTCTCTCAGGTTATGGGGCGGTATGTTGGTGGCCATGCCGACCGCAATGCCGGTCGTGCCGTTCACGAGAAGGTTCGGAAAACGGCTGGGAAGAACGGCGGGTTCTTTCTCCGTCTCGTCGAAGTTAGGGACAAAGTCCACCGTATTCTTGCCGATCTCAGCCAGCATCTCCATGGAGATCTTTGTGAGCCTTGCCTCCGTGTATCGCATGGCCGCCGCGCCGTCGCCGTCCACGGATCCGAAGTTTCCGTGTCCGTCAACGAGCGTATAGCGCATAGACCAGGGCTGAGCCATATTGACCAGCGATCCGTAAATTGAGCTGTCTCCGTGAGGATGATATTTACCCATTGTATCGCCGACGATACGAGCGCATTTTCTGTGCGGTTTATCGGGGCCTACGTTAAGCTCGCTCATCGCGTAAAGGATTCTTCTCTGTACCGGCTTGAGCCCGTCTCTTACGTCCGGAAGCGCTCTGGACGCGATGACGCTCATCGCGTAATCGATATAAGAAGTCTCCATCGTTTTTTGCAGATCAACTTCCTGTATTCTGTCAAAAATGTTTTCTTCCATGCCTGACCTACCTTGTACTAATGTAACTGCTGATCAACCCTGATCATCAGATATCCAGATTCTTGACAAACTTTGCGTTCTCTTCAATAAATTCCCTTCTGGGCTCTACCTTATCTCCCATGAGAATATTGAAAGTGAGGTCTACCTCCGACTCCGTCTCCTCATTGATCATGACTCTCTTGAGGATCCTGGTCTCCGGATTCATTGTCGTCTCCCAGAGCTGCTCGGGGTTCATCTCTCCGAGTCCTTTGTATCTCTGGATCCTGTTGTTCTGGTCTCTTCCTACATCGTTGAGAATCCTGTTGAGTTCATCGTCGCTGTAGGCATACCATACTTTCTTGTTCTTCTCCAGCTTGTAGAGAGGCGGCATAGCCAGATAGACATGTCCCTGTTTGATCAGTTCCGGCATAAATCTGTACAGGAACGTCAGCATCAAAGTATCGATATGGGCGCCGTCTACGTCGGCATCCGTCATGATGATGATCTTGTCATAGCGAAGCTTTGTGATATCAAACTCGTCATGAATGCCTGTTCCGAATGCCGTGATCATGGCCTTGATCTCTTCGTTGGCATAGATTCTGTCTTCTCTTGCCTTCTCAACATTCAATATTTTGCCGCGAAGGGGAAGAATGGCCTGTGTCGCGCGGCTTCTGGCAGACTTGGCGCTGCCTCCTGCCGAATCTCCCTCTACCAGGAAGATTTCACATTTCTTGGGATCCTTGTCGGAGCAGTCCGCAAGCTTGCCCGGAAGAGAAGCTGTCTCCAGAACCCCTTTTCGTTTCGTGATCTCTCTCGCTTTTCTGGCCGCTTCTCTGGCTCTCTGTGCGGCGAGGGAATTCTCGAGGATCTTTCTCGCGACGGAAGGATTCTGCTCCAGATAGTAGGTCAGCTGCTCGGAGACAATGCTGTCCGTGGCTCCTCTCGCCTCCATGTTGCCGAGCTTTTGCTTAGTCTGTCCTTCAAACTGGGGATTCTCGATCTTGATGCTGATGATCGCGGTAATTCCTTCTCTGATATCGTCACCGGAGAGGTTCTGATCACTGTCCTTGAGGATCTTGTTCCTGCGTCCGTAATCATTGAAGGTCTTAGTGAGCGCGTTTCTGAAACCCACCAGATGCATGCCGCCTTCCGGTGTGTTGATGTTGTTTACGAAACTGTATTCGCTGTTGTTGTAGGAATCGTTGTGCTGGAAAGCGACTTCCACATACACATTGTTCTTCATCCCTTCAAAATAGGGAATTTCCGGATAGAGAGCCGTCTTTCCGCGGTTTAAGTAAGCGACGAACTCCTTGATGCCGCCCTCATAGCAGAAAGTATGGGTCCTGGGTTTCTTCGGCTCTTCTCCTTCTTCGGACGGCTCCACACGAAGGTCCGTGAGCGTGATCTTAAGTCCCTTTGTGAGAAATGCCATTTCTCTCAGGCGCTGTTTGAGCGTACCGTAATCAAAGACGGTGGTCTCCTGAAACATGAGCGGATCCGGCATAAAGGATACCTTTGTTCCGGTATCCGAAATATCGCAGGTTCCCAGTTTTTCAAGAGGCACTGTCGTCTTGCCTCTCGAGAATCTCTGGTGATAGATGATCCCGCCCTGTTTGATCTGGACATCGAGCCACTCGGAGAGCGCGTTGACGACGGAAGCTCCGACGCCGTGAAGTCCTCCGGAAACCTTATATCCGCCGCCGCCGAATTTACCGCCTGCATGGAGCTCGGTAAATACAAGGTCGACCGCGTTTCTTCCTGTCTTGTGGTTGATGCCGACGGGGACACCTCTTCCGTTATCTTCTACCGTGACGCTCCCGTCCGCATTGATCGTCACCTCGATATGTGTACAGTAGCCTGCCAGCGCCTCATCCACCGAGTTGTCCACGATCTCATAGACCAGATGGTGAAGACCTCTGGAAGAAGTAGTTCCGATGTACATGCCCGGTCTCTTGCGGACGGCCTCGAGTCCCTCAAGCACCTGGATATTATCTGCTGTATATGTTCCGACTTGGGTAGTGTCTTTCAAATCGTTGTCAAATTCGTTTCTGTCCATTAAATGCTTAACCTCCTGCTACCTGTCCGTTCTCAATATGGTACAGCTGATCGATCTCAAATCTATTATTTACAAATTCATCCAGTCCCGTGCAGGTGATCATTGTCTGAATCCCGCCGATCGTGTTCATAAGGTAATTCTGCCTGCGGCTGTCCAGTTCGGAGAGAACGTCGTCCAGCATCAGGACAGGCTTGTCGCCGATCAGCCTCGTGACCAGCTCAATTTCCGCCAGTTTCAGCGAGAGGGCGCAAGTCCTCTGCTGCCCCTGGGAACCGAATTTTCTGAGGTCGATCTCGTTTCCGACAAAGGAAAAATCATCCCTGTGCGGTCCCGCGCTTGTCATCTTCAGATGAATATCTTTATTTCTGGAGTCCCTTAATCTGGCAGCCAGATCCTCTTCGCTGCAATTGGGCTCATAGGAAATGACCAGCTTCTCTCTTCCTCCCGACAGCTTCTCGTGGATCGTTCCCACGATCTGCGCCAGTTCCTCTATAAACTCTTTTCTTCTCGCAATTATTCTGGATCCGTATGTGACCAGCTGGTCATCCCATACGTCCAGAGTATCCGCCAGCTGCGGAAACTGCCACACGTCCTTGAGAAGTTTGTTCCTCTGGTCAATAGTCTTGTTGTATTGGTTCAGATCATGAAGATAAGAAGCGTCCAGCTGACACAGCTCCATATCCAGAAAGCGTCGTCTCTGTGCCGGCCCGTCTTTTACAATACTGAGATCTTCAGGAGAAAAGAAAACGATATGAAGTAGTCCGATCAGTTCGGAAGCCTTTCGAATCCTCTGTCCGTTGATGGCAATTCCCTTGGTCTTGCTCTTCCTCAAATGCATATCCACCTGATAATCCAGATCATTCTTGATCAGTACAGTGCGGATATGGGCTTCCTCCTGTCCGAACCTGATCAGATCTCTGTCCTTGACGCCTCTGTGGGACTTGGTGGTAGAGATCATGTAAAGAGATTCCAGAATGTTCGTCTTGCCCTGGGCGTTGTCTCCGTAGAATATGTTGGTTCCCTCGGAAAACTCCAGCTGCAAAGACTCATAATTTCTGAAATTAGAAAGTTCCAATGACTTTATGATCATAAAAGTGTCTTACTCCGCTGCACGAACGGTGAAAGTATTGCCCTGCACGGAGACAGTGTCCCCGTCTCTGAGCTTTTTCCCTCTTCTGGTCTCCGTCTCGCCGTTGACCAGAACTACACCGTCTTCAATAAGCATCTTGGCCTCGATTCCCGAGGCCGCGATCCCCGCAAGCTTAAGCGCCTGCCCGAGTTTGATAAATTCATCTCTGATTTCCAGATCCATGGTTTACTCCATATCGAAGCGCCTTGCGCTGAGATACGCGAGGAGAATTTCGCGAAGGCGAATTCTCTGATGCGATCTGCAAGGTTTGTGGCGCTTCGGCACAAACCTTGTGAGTGAAAAATCAGCTCATCAGAGTGATTTTTCACTCTTACTCCGTATCAGTCGATTGTGATAAAGTTTACGGGAAGAATCAGATAGCAGTATGTCTCTTCCGCGTCTCTGATAAAGCAAGGCGCTTTAGGACTGACCAGATAGAGAGTGATCTCCTCGCTGTCGATGGCCCTGAGTGCGTCGATGAGGAACTTAGGGTTGAAGCCGATGTTCATATCAGCTCCATCCTTGGTGATCTCGATCACTTCGTCCATGCTGCCAAGCGTCGTATTGATCTTCAGCTCCATGCTGTCATCGCCGATCATGATGATGACGGGCTTCTTATCCTCTTCTTTCACAAGGAGCGTAGCTCTGTCGATACAGCTGAGGAACTCTCTTCTCTGCACGGTGACCCTTGTCTGATAGCTGCTGGAGAGCATCTTGTCGATTCTGTAATATTCTCCCTCGATCAGTCTGGACACCACGACTGTGTCATCAAACTCAAACAGCGCGTGTTTGTCCGTGAAATAGATGCTGACAAACTTATCCGTATCTCCGGAAAGGATCTTGCTGATCTCGCTGAGAGTCTTGCCGGGAACGATGACCTTTCTGTCCTCATAGGAATTGCTGAGCTCCACATTGCGGATCGCGATGCGGTGTCCGTCCAGGGCGACCATTCTGAGCCTGTTGTCCCTGATCTCCATGAGCTCGCCGGTCATCATGCCGCTGCTCTCGTTGCCGGAGATGGAGAAGATGGTCCTGTTGATCAGGTCCCTGAGCGTAAACTGAGAAATTATCACTTCATTCTTCTTCTCGATCTCGGGAAGATATGCGAAATCGGCGCCGTCCTTGCCAAGGATTGTAAACTTGGCCTTCTGGCATGTGATCGTGATCTTCTCACCCTCGGTCACGATAATGACGTCGTCATCGGGAAGTTTTCTTACAATACTGGAGAATATCTGCGCGTCGACCGCGATGATTCCTCTCGAGAGGATCATTCCGGAGACAATTGTCTCTATTCCCAGTTCCATATCATTGGCAATCAGTCGGATATCATTTCCGGATGCATCGATCAGGATGCATTCAAGAATAGACATTGTGGTCTTGCTGGGCACCGCCTTGGACACGATCTGTATTCCCTGTGAAAGATAAGATTTAGCAATTCTCAGTTCCATATAAACTCTGTTCCTTCCGCAATTGGTGAGTGGTCAGCTTTTGTCTCTCATCGCGCTCTTATTGTAAAGAAAAAATAGTAATCTTCGTATTAGAGCCTGTGAAAATGTGGATAACCACTCTTTATTATAGTATTTTCTGACTTAAATTACAATGAAACGGTGTGGAAATGACTGCGGATTTACCGTTTAAAATTGATTTTCTGTCCACACTCTCAAATAGGAGTATGGGGGAGGGTACAAAATGGCTTAAAAGGGCAAAATAGCACTATCCACATAGTAAACAGCCATTCCCCGGAGATTCCTCTTTGTTTCCACAGCCTTATCCACATTTACGGTTTCAGATTCAGTTTCTTGAGGATCATCTCAATATTTCCCCTCAGCTCATCATTCTCGGAGAGATCGTTCTTGATCTTGTTGGCGCCGTGCATGATCGTCGAGTGGTCTTTTTTGCCAAGCATCTTTGCGATTGCGTCATAGGTAATTTCCGTATAGTTCTTGCAAAGATACATGATGATCTGCCTGGGGATAACGATCTCACTGTCTTTCTTCTGTGACATGACCGCGGCCGGTTTGACGCCGTAGTGGTCACAGACGACGCTCATGATCCTCTCGGGCGTGACGACGTCGTTCTTATCCGGATAGATCATATCCTTGAGAGCTTCCTTGGCGTTTTCAAGAGTGATCTCTACATTATTAAGTCTTGAGTAGGCGTTGATCTTTTTGATCGCGCCTTCCAGTTCCCGAATGTTGGACTTAATATTGGTAGCAATGTACTCCAGGACCTGGTCATCGACCTTGAAGTGGGAACTCTCGACGTTCTTGCGAAGGATGGCCATTCTGGTCTCATAGCTGGGCGGCTGGATGTCGGCAATCAGTCCCCACTCGAAACGGGAGCGGAATCTCTCGTCGAGAGTCTCCATTTCCTTGGGAGGGCGGTCCGACGACAGAACGATCTGTTTTCCTGCCTGATGAAGCTCATTGAAGGTGTGGAAGAACTCTTCCTGTGTAGACTCTTTTCCTATTATAAATTGTATATCGTCAATGAGCAGGACATCGACGGTGCGGTATTTGTCGCGCAGCCTTGCCATGGAGGTGGAATTACCTCCGCGGATGGACTCGATTACTTCATTGGTGAACTGCTCCGAGGTGACATAGAGAACCCTCATATTGGGATTTTGTTCCAATATAAAGTGTCCGATCGAGTGCATCAGGTGCGTCTTGCCAAGTCCGGCACCTCCGTAGAGAAACAGAGGGTTGTATGTATTGCCGGGCGATTCGGACACGGCGAGGCAGGCGGAGTGCGCAAACATATTGTTGCTTCCCACAATGAAGGTGTCGAATCGGTACTTGGGGTGAAGATGGGCACTCTCTATTTTGGCGCGGTCCGCTGTCCTGACCGGTGCAGGCTCCTGCGCGGCGGGAGTCTCTTCCTGGTCCAGTACAAAACGGATGTCATACTCCTCTCCGAGCAGTTCGGAGATCGTGACGCGGAAGAAATCGCTGTAATTCTTGGAAATATAGGTCAGTTTGAACTGATTGTCGGAAGGAATTCGGATGACGACCAGATGATCTTCTATATATGCGATCTCAAGATCTTCGATCCAGGTCTTGTAGGAAATATTGCTGAGCCCGTAATTATCCCGGATGTGTTCCTTAATATTTTGCCAGCTCTGTTTGATGATCTCTTTGTTCATAATTGGATAAACCCCCATCGTAAGTTAATGAGTATTTTAATATAAATGTAAAAATTGTTCAAATTTGTCAAATTACAGAAAAATGTTGATAAGATTGTGGATAACATTTTTTTTAATGAATATTCCACTATCGCACAGGAGGAAAAAAAGGGGCTCAAAAGGCTGTTTTGTGGATAAAAATAGCCAAAAAAGGGGGGTTATCCACAACATTTCCACAAAATGTGGATATATGGATAGTAACAATGTGGAAATGTGGATAAGTAGGGTATCCCCCATATCTTGTAAAAAAAAATTTTGAGATTCAATATCTTGAAGTGCCGAAAAAGCTGATAAATAAAGGATTTTCAATAAGTTTTACTTGACCCGGGAAATGAAAATCTATATAATAAGAATGCTGTTCGCCACACAGAGCAGCCGGATGGCCCGCAGGAGGAACTGCCTGTGAAGATTTCTCTTTTCAGGGCGGCGGATTACCGCACATCTTTGGTAAGTATTAATGGTTTAGAAAGCAACTTGATTAAGGAGGATACCATACATGAAAATGACATATCAGCCCAAGAGAAGACAGCGCTTTAAGGTTCACGGATTCAGATCCAGAATGAGCACACCCGGCGGAAGAAAGGTTCTCGCAGCCAGAAGAGCTAAGGGCAGAAAGAAATTAACCGTTTGACAGACAATCTGAAAGCCGCAGCAATGTGGCTTTCTTTGTTATGTAATTATTCAGCACTTGGGGTGCTGAATAGTTACTGTTATTTAATAAGACGCGCACAAAGCGCGGCGGCTCGCACAGCGAGCCTTTAACTTAGGGTAAAGTGAGAATGGAATCTCTGAAGAAAAACGAAGATTTCAGAAAATGCTACTCCACCGGAAAATCATATGTGAACCGCGATCTTGTCCTGTACGTGTGTGGAAATGGTATGGGAAAGAACAGGATCGGGATTTCTGTGAGTAAGAAAGTGGGAAACAGCGTCGTCAGACACAGGATTACGAGGTTGATCCGGGAAAGTTATCGACTGCATGAGCAGATGTTCAATAGTGGTTTGGACATGGTAGTCGTGGCGCGGACCAGGGCTAAGGATGCCGACTATCACAGGGTAGAGGGCGCGCTTCTGCATTTGGCGGGAAAGGCTGGAATCTATGGCAAAAAAAATACTCATATGGATGATTAAATTCTACAGAAAGTATATCTCTCCTCTTAAGAGCACGAAATGCCCTTATATTCCCACCTGCTCCGAATACGGACTCGAGGCGGTGGAAAAATACGGCGCGGTTAAGGGAGGGCTTCTTGCCTTGTGGAGAATTCTGAGATGTAATCCCTTTTCTCACGGAGGATATGATCCTGTACCCTGAAACTGCCATCCGGCAGTATTTTGACTAATCCTTAAGGAGGACTAAATGTTTTTAACCAAGTCCAGCGGAATGATTATCGGACCTATAGCCAGCTTGCTGGGAATGTTCATGAACGGGATTTTCTACGTTCTCAATATGATCGGAATTCCCAACATCGGTCTGGCTATCATCATCATGACCGTACTGATCTATATGGCCATGCTGCCGCTTACCATCAAGCAGCAGAAATTCTCCAAGCTGCAGCGCAAGATGCAGCCGGAGCTCAATAAGATCAACAAGAAATATGAAGGCCGCAAGGATCCCGAATCCATGGAGAGGCAGCAGGCCGAGATCAAAGAGGTTTACGGCAAATACGGCGTATCCGCCACCGGCAGCTGCGTGCAGCTCCTGATCCAGATGCCTATCCTGCTCGCTCTGTATCGCGTATTTTACAACATCCCTGCTTATGTTCCAATGATCAAGCAGGTATTCTTCCCTCTGGTAGACAAGCTGCGCGAAGCGGATCCGACAGGAACTTATCTGCAGTCCACTACTGCCGCCAGATATTTCTCAAAGCAGTTTGAAAACGAGAATTTTGTGAACGGCGTCACTGAATATGTACAGAATACATTCATTGATGTACTCAACAAATTCAACAGCGCGGATTGGACAGCTCTGAGCGAACACTTCACTGAGCTTCAGAGCGATATCAGCACGACTGTCACAAATCTGACCAGATACAATAATTTCCTCGGTCTGAATATGGCAAATTCACCTTCTTCGCTTTTCAGAGAGGCTATTGCCAATAAGACCTACGTTATATGCATCGTCGCTCTCATCATTCCTGTGCTGGCAGCCCTGACGCAGTATCTGAACGTCGCTCTCATGCCTCAGGCAGACAACGGTTCCAACGATCAGATGGCACAGCAGATGAAGACCATGAATGTCATGATGCCTCTGATGTCAGCGTTCTTCTGCTGGTCACTTCCCAACGGTATGGGTCTGTACTGGATCGCCGGCGCCGTGATCCGCTGCATCCAGCAGGTTGTGATCAACAAGCAGATCGACAAGATGGATATCGATGCTATGGTCGAGAAGAATCTTGAGAAGATGAAGGAAAAGGAAGAAAAAGAAGGCAAGAAGGACAAGAACCGCGTCAGCAGCAGTACCATGAATACCTATTCATCCATGAATACCAGAAGGATGAAGGACAGGACGGGTACTAATGTCAGTGCGGATTCCGAGAGGAAGGCACAGCAGGCCAGACAGACAAACGGCAAAAAATACAAAGCCGGAAGTCTTGCCGAAAAAGCCAATATGGTCAGCAGCTTTAATGATTCGAACGCCGGTTCGTCAAAAAAGCAGGGCAAGAAAGGATAATATATGTCCATGGAATATATCGAAATAACAGAGAAGACTCTGGATGACGCTATTACCACAGCCTGCCAGAAATTGTCTGTGACCAGCAGTCGACTGGAGTATATAATCGTACAGAAAGAGAAGTCCGGTTTTCTCGGAATCGGAGCAAAGCCGTGCATTATAAAGGCCAGAGTCAAGGACGACGCGAGAGATGCCATGCTTGAAGAGGTAATCGGCAAGGTCGAGATGAAGGCACAGAAAGAGCTCGCCTCCAAATCCGCTGAGAAGAAGGAAGAAAATGCTTCTGCTCCCGCATCCAAGGCGGAGCCGAAAGCGCAGACAAAGCCCGAGAAGGAAACAAAAGCGGAAAAGAAAGAGTCCGAGAAGGCTGAAAAGATCGAAAAAAAGGAAGCGAAGGACAAGGAAAAGGAGAACAAGAAGACAAACAAAAAGAACAAGAAAAAGTCTTCTGCTCCCAAGAAGTCCGAGACAGCAGCCGAGCCTGCTGCAGCTGCGGCTCCTCAGTCTGAGGAAAAAGCGGCTCCCGCTCCCAAAAAGAAGGCGGTGATCCCTCAGCTTACCGATGAAAAGATCGCCGAGGTCAAAAAGACTGCTCATGATTTTCTTGTAGGCGTCTTTAAGACCATGGATATGGATGTGGAGATCAATGAGGACTATCAGAAAGAGACCGGAATCCTCACCGTCAATATGGAAGGGGAAGACATGGGTGTTCTGATCGGGAAGAGAGGCCAGACCCTCGATTCTCTTCAGTATCTCGTATCTCTGGTAGTCAACAAGGACGTGGATGGATATATTCACGTCAAGGCGGATACCGAGAACTACAGAGAGAGAAGGAAGAAGACCCTCGAAAATCTTGCCAGGAATATCGCATTCAAGGTTAAGAGGACCAGACAGCCCGTGGCACTTGAGCCCATGAATCCTTATGAGAGAAGGATCATCCACTCCGCTCTGCAAAATGAGAAATACATTACAACTTACAGTGAAGGCGAAGAGCCTTATCGCAAGGTTGTGGTAGCTCTCAAGAAGGATGAGAACGGCGAGGACCTGCTGGGAGAAGAGCGTCCTTTCAAGGGCGGCCGCGGCAGGAACGGAAAAGGCAGAAACGGACACGGAGGAAGAAGGGGACGCGATTTCCGCGGCTCTAAGGAAAACCGCCGAGGATCTGACAATGCTGCTGAGTTTGATAACGGAGCAGATCATCAGACCGACGCTGAATGATTGCAAAATGAAACTGCGGGCCGGCGCACTTACAAGATAAGTGCCCGGCTCTTAGTTTTATGCTAAACTTATGGTATTAATCTGTATTTAAAAGGAGTGAAAAGTTATGGCTCTTATGTATGATCATCTGCAGACGGATACGATCGCAGCCATTGCGACGGCGATGTCGGAAGCGGGGATCGGAATTATAAGGATCAGCGGTCCCGACGCGGAGGCTATCGGATCGGAGTTGTATCGCACTCCTAAGAGGGACAGGACACAGATCGCTCAGTGGAGACCGGGGACGATCCGCTTCGGCTATATAGTGGAGACGGATGAGAGCGGGAAGGAAACTCTCATCGATGAGGTCATGCTCTCCTGGATGAAGAGTCCGCACAGCTACACGACTGAGGACACGGTGGAGATCAATACGCACGGCGGCATGTTCCTGATGAACCGGATCCTGGAGCTGGTCCTGAAATGCGGCGCCAGGATGGCGGAGCCCGGCGAGTTTACCAAGAGAGCCTTTCTAGGGGGAAGGATCGACCTGGCCAGGGCGGAAGCAGTTATGGACCTGATTTCCTCCGGAAACGAATTTGCCAGAAAGACCTCTGCCGCGCAGCTGGAAGGCGCAGTCTCTGCCAGGATCAAGGAGTTCCGGGAGAAGATCCTCTACGAGATTGCTTTTATTGAATCGGCGCTGGATGATCCCGAGAATTATAGTCTGGACGGCTATACGGACAGACTCATGGAAACCTGTCAGGGGCTGGAAAAAGAGATGCGCTCTCTTCTCTCCCACGCCGAGGAAGGAAGGATCCTCAAAGAGGGAATCCGAACAGCCATCGTAGGAAGGCCAAATGTGGGCAAGTCTTCTCTTCTCAATCATCTGGCCGGCGAAGAGAGGGCTATTGTGACGGAGATTGAAGGGACGACCAGAGATACGCTCAGCGAGACAGTCAGGGTGGGCGGCGTTCTTCTGCATCTGACAGATACGGCCGGCATCCGGCAGACGAAGGACAAAGTCGAGCAGATCGGCGTGCACAGGGCGCAGCAGGCGCTGGACAGCGCAGACTTGATCCTGTTCGTGATTGACAGCTCCAGAGCCCTGTCCGGAGAAGATGAGGAGATTGCGGAGAGAATTATCGGCAAAATGAAGGAAGGCAAGAAATGCATCCTTCTCATGAATAAGACCGATCTGGCCAGCCGGGTGCAGGAAGAAGCAGTAAGAAACCTGTTCACATCCAAGAGCGCAGACTGTCCGGCAATACTCTACAGCTCTCTGCAGACCGGAGAAGGAATGGAACAGCTCGGAGAGTATGTCTCCGGTCTCTTCCACACCGGCGAGATCGCCGAGAAGAACGAAATTTTTATCAGTAATCTCAGACATAAAAATGCAGTGAAGGAAGCCCTCGAATCTATCTGTCTTGTACAGGACAGTATCGAGAACGGAATGAGCGAGGACTTCTTCTCCATCGATCTCATGAATGCGTACCGTGTGCTCGGCACTATTTTGGGAGAAGCTGTGGAGGACGATCTGGTAGAAGAAATCTTCTCCAAGTTCTGTATGGGTAAGTAAATGCGGCGAAGCGGCTCGGTTTCGAGCCCCGGCCATGAAAGGAAAGACGGAATATGGAATACCATATTGATACACAGGTGTGTGTGATCGGAGCCGGCCACGCCGGTGTCGAGGCCGCGCTGGCCTGCAGCCGGCTCGGACTTAAGACCGTGATCTTCACAATGAATGTGGACAGCATCGCCATGATGCCCTGCAATCCGCACATTGGAGGATCCTCCAAGGGACATCTGGTCAGGGAGATCGATGCCCTGGGCGGTGAGATGGGAAAAAATATAGACAAGACTTTCATCCAGTCCAAGATGCTCAACGTCTCCAAGGGACCGGCCGTCCACTCTCTCAGGACGCAGGCCGATAAGGCGGAATACTCCAAGGCAATGAGGCAGGTGCTGGAGAGCCAGGAGAATCTGACCATCCGCCAGGCGGAGGTCACGGAGATTCTCACGGAAGGCAGGAAAGTCATCGGCGTCAGAATCCATACCGGCACTGTCTACAGATGTGAGGCGGCGATCATTTGCACCGGCACTTATCTCAACGCCAGGTGCCTGGTGGGAGAATCCATCACAGAGACAGGTCCAAGCGGCATGCAGAGATCGACCGGCCTCAAGGATTCCCTCAACGGGATCGGCATTCCGCTCCGCAGATTTAAGACAGGCACGCCGGCCAGAATGGACGGCAGGACTCTGGATTACTCCAAGATGACGATCCAGGAGGGAGATAAGGTCGTAGTCCCCTTCTCCTATTCCACGGATCCCGCAGACGTCCAGATCGAGCAGGTCCCCTGCTACCTGACTTATACCAATGAGGAGACCCACACGATCATCCGCCAAAATATAGACCGCTCTCCCATCTATGCCGGAATCATAGAGGGAACCGGCCCCAGATACTGCCCTTCCATTGAGGACAAGGTCGTCAAATTTGCGGAAAAGACAAGACACCAGGTCTTCATCGAACCTGAGGGACGCGGCACCAATGAAGTCTATGTGGACGGCATGTCCTCTTCCATGCCGGACGATGTGCAGCAGAGAATGTACAGGACGGTCCCCGGTCTCGAGAACTGTGTGATCGTCAAGAATGCTTATGCCATCGAGTATGACTGCATCAATGCTAACCTGCTCAAACTCACACTTGAGACAAGAGATGTGGACGGACTCTTCTGCGCCGGCCAGTTCAACGGAAGCAGCGGCTATGAAGAAGCGGCGGCGCAGGGACTCATGGCGGGAATAAATGCAGCCATGAAGATCATGGGCAGGGAGCCTCTGGTGCTCAAGCGCTCGGAAGCCTATATCGGTGTACTGATCGACGATCTGGTGACAAAGGACAACAGAGAGCCTTACAGAATGATGACCTCCCGCGCCGAGTACAGACTGCTGCTCAGGCAGGACAACGCGGACCTTCGTCTGCGCAAGTACGGATACAGGGTCGGTCTAATCAGTCAGGAGCAGTACGACCATGTCTGCGAAAAGGAGAAGATGATCGAGGATGAGATCCGAAGACTTAAGAATATTCGGATCGGTGCAGCCAGGGAGAACCAGGAATATCTGCGCGCCCATAATTCCGCTGATCTCAAGACAGCCTGCAGCCTGGCAGAGCTCATGTGCAGACCGGAACTCGGTTATGAACAGGTCGCCGGGCTCGATCCCGACAGAAAGCCTCTTCCGAGGGAAGTTACGGAGCAGGTAGAGATCAATATCCGCTACGAGGGCTATATTGCCAGACAGAGAAGACAGGTGGAACAGTTTGAGAAGATGGAGAGTCGTAAGATTCCCGATCAGATCGATTACGACGATGTGGGGAGCCTGCGCCTTGAGGCGAGGCAGAAACTGAAGGAATTCAGACCCTCTTCCATCGGCCAGGCCGGCCGCCTGTCGGGCGTGACTCCTGCCGACGTCGCTGTTCTTCTGATCTATCTGGAAAAATTCAGAACACAGAAATAAGTTCGGATAAAACTAAGTTTGAATAAAAATAAGTTCAGATAGAAAGGATTGTCTAATGACTGAAAGCATCAAAAAGGATTTCATAAAAAATGCTGAGGAAATCGGAATCAGCATTGACGAAAGGATGCTCACTTCCTTTGATACTTATTACAAGAATTTGCTGGAGTGGAATGCCGTCATGAACCTGACGGCAATCACAGAAGAAAAGGATGTCTATGAGAAACACTTTCTGGACAGCCTGACAATCACTAAAATTGTTTCACGTGAAACAATGGATCGAGGACTTACTCTTCTCGATATGGGAACCGGTGCCGGATTTCCGGGATTGCCGATTGCCATCGTATTTCCCAATGTCAAAGTTGTTCTCATGGATTCACTGAACAAGAGAATCAAATTTCTTGAAGATACGGTTCAAAAGCTCGGCCTGACGAATGTCACCTGCATCCATGCAAGGGCGGAAGAACTGGCCAGGAATAAGAGTTATCGCGAGAAGCAGGATCTCTGCTGTTCAAGAGCGGTCGCCAATCTGGCTACTTTGTCCGAGTATTGCCTTCCTTTCGTGAAAAAAGGAGGATATTTTATCTCCTATAAGACGGAAGCAGTGCAGACTGAGATTGATCAAAGCAAAAAAGCGGTCAAAGTGCTCGGAGGAGACAATGTAGAGACAGTATTCTTCACTCTTCCGGGAACAGACTACCAGAGATCTCTGGTGAAAATTGAAAAAGTAAGCGCCACGCCTTCCAAATACCCGAGAAAAGCGGGGACGCCCGGAAAAGAACCTATTAAGTGAAACGTCGCGCGAATGCAAACTGCTGCCGCCACGCTTCATAGATTTAATAGTAGTCATGTGTTATAGTTATCTCAGAGGTTTTTCCTCTGAGATAATTGCATTTATGACCATGTTGATACAGGGCCCGATCTGCGGGCTTAAAAATTTGGAGAACGGAGGAACAGTATGATTAAATTTAAAAATATGAGGCGTATCGTGTTATGTATGATCACGACAATTGCTCTGGCTATGGCTCTGACAGCCTGCGGAAATAAGAAGGACAGTCAGGAGCAGACCGCGGAGACGGCTGAGACCGATGTCAAGAGTGTTCCCGATGCTGCAGATGATACTTCAAAAACAGCTTCAGGCTCAGCCGATGTAAAGATTGATTATAAGACCTCGGAGCTCTACAGCCGGGAGGATATGGATGCCGCGATCAAATTGATCCTTGCGGAATTCGGTACCTGGGAAGGCTGCACTCTCTACGAGATCAGCTATACGGATGATCAGAAGTGCACCGACAATCTCAGTTATATCAGAACTCTGAATACGGATAAGAAGTATGACGAATGTATCGTCTATACCAGCAATTTCCATTCTCCCAAGGAGGGAGGCGGCGCCTGGGAGCCGAACTATGACTATGAGAATTGGGAATGGTATCTGGGAAGAGTCAAAGGCGAGGACTGGGATCTTCTGACCTGGGGATACTGATTGATACTGAATGGAGAAAATTATGGGAAAGATTATAGCGGTTGCAAATCAAAAAGGCGGTGTCGGCAAGACGACAACGGCAATCAACCTCTCTGCCGCGCTTGCACAGGAAGGGAAGAAAATCCTCGTCGTGGACATAGACCCTCAGGGAAACTGCACCAGCGGGTTCGGCATTGACAAGAACAAACAGGAAAACACAGTCTATGAGCTTCTTCTGGACGACTGTACGATCAACGAATGCATTATCAGGGGAATCATGGACGGCATTGATCTGATCGCAGCTAATGTCAATCTGGCAGCATCGGAGATCGAACTGATCGGAATTCCAAGGAAAGAGTTCATTCTCAGAGACGCTCTGGACTACGTGAAGGACGATTACGACTATATTATTATGGACTGTCCTCCTTCGCTCAATATTTTGACAGTTAATGCCATGGTGGCGGCGGATTCCGTGATCGTGCCCATTCAGTGCGAATACTATGCGCTGGAGGGACTCAGCCAGCTGATCCACACTATCAATCTGGTAAAGGCGAGACTGAACAGAAAGCTGGATATAGAGGGAATCGTATTCACAATGTTTGATGCGAGGACCAATCTCTCCGCCCAGGTGGTTGAGAATGTCAAACAGCATGTGGAACAGCACATCTATGAAACAGTCATACCCAGAAACATCCGTCTGGCGGAAGCACCCAGTTACGGAGAGCCGATCACGGTGTATGACAAGAGATCATCCGGCGCAGAGGCTTACAGAGCACTTGCCAAAGAGGTAATCGAAAAGGACTCGGTGAGTAACTAAAAAATGATTTTCCTGCTTTGATCGTCAGATCAGAAGCGCAAATTTAGAGCATATACTAAGATAGCGGGGTAAAAGAAAGAATGGCGAGAAAACACGGCGGTTTAGGAAGAGGTCTGGACGCCTTGATCCCTATGAGGGAAGAAGTTGAACAAGCGATGAAGTCGGCAGACTCTGACAGCGTTGAGATTCTGTTTGCTGATGATGAGGAAGATTCTGAGGAATCATTTCCGAGTCTCTTTCCGGAAACAAGGAGAGAAAAAGATGTTTCACGCAAAGAAGTGAAAAATGTTTCACGTGAAACATCCGAAGAAAAAACAGAGAAACCCGATCAAGTCAGGCAGCTTTCGGAGAGCGACGAGAAGCAGGAACAAGAGAATAATAGTCCTAAGAGTAGGAAATCCAAAGGTCAGGATAGTAAGATTCAAGATAACAAAAATCAGGATACTAAGGATCCGGAAACAAAAGAGCAGACAGAGAAGTCTTCCGACAGTTTTAAGAATGCCGTCATTGTGAGAATCTCTGAGGTGGAGCCAAACAGGGAACAGCCCAGAAAGAAATTTGACGATGACAAGCTGGAGGAACTCTCCGAATCCATTAAGACCTATGGTCTCCTTCAGCCCATCCTGGTTCAAAAGAGAGACGGTTACTATGAGATCATAGCCGGCGAGAGGCGCTGGAGAGCTGCCCTGAAAGCGGGACTGAAAGAAATACCTGTAATCGTCAGGGACTATACAGAGAAGGAAATTCTGGAACTGTCGCTCGTTGAGAATATTCAGAGAGAGAACCTGAACCCTATTGAAGAAGCCATAGCCTATAAGCGCCTCATGGATGAGTTCGGCCTGGGACAGGAAGAAGTGGCGCAGCGGGTTTCCAAGAGCCGGTCCGCCGTGGCAAATTCTTTGAGGCTCCTTAAGCTGGAAGAGAATGTTCAGAAGATGGTGATCGACGGCGAAATCAGTATGGGACATGCCAGAGCGCTTCTTCCTCTGGAAGATCCTGAGCAGCAGCTGTCGGCGGCAAAGGAAATTGTTGATAAGAAACTCAGCGTGCGCGAGACTGAAAAGAAGGTCAAGGAAATCCTGAGCAGCCGGGATGACACGGAAACTAAAAAGCCGGAGACGAAGCAGCAGGAAGAAGACCCGAGTATTGCGATCATCTATAAGCAGATCGAGGAGAGGCTGCAGCAGACCCTGCATACCAAAGTCTCGATTCAGAGAAAGAGAAACGGACATGGGAAACTGCTGATCGATTTCTACAACAGTGATGACCTTGATAAGATCATCGATAAGCTGACGGATCATTGAATAATTACAAATATGTTAGGAAAATCATGAGAAACATGATATAATATGGCGCGCAGTAATGCAGTAAAAAAGCCGGAACAAGGAAAGGTGACAGAAAATGATTGATGTTAAGTTTTTGAGAGAAAATCCGGAAATCGTCAAAGAGAACATTCGCAAAAAGTTTCAGGATGTGAAACTTCCCCTTGTCGATGAAGTAATTGAATATGATGAAAAGAGCCGCGCCGCTCAGGGCGAGGCAGACCAGATCCGTGCGGAGAGAAAGAAACTCTCCAAAGAGATCGGAAAACTCATGGGACAGGCCAAGAAGGATCCCTCCAAGATGGCAGAGGTCGAGGAAGTCAAGGCAAAGGTCAATGCGATGGCAGAGCGCCTCGAGCAGCTCGACGCCATTAAGAAGGAAGCGGACGAGATCGTTCTCAAGGATATGATGGTGATTCCCAATATCATCGATCCTTCCGTCCCGATTGGTCCCGACGATTCCCACAACGTTGAGATCCAGAAATACGGCGAGCCGGTTGTCCCGGATTTCGAGATTCCTTATCACACCGATATCATGGATACTTTCGACGGAATCGATCTGGACAGCGCGGGCCGCGTATCCGGAAATGGTTTCTACTATCTGATGGGCGACATCGCCAGACTCCATTCCGCAGTTCTCTCCTATGCGAGAGATTTCATGATCGGCAAGGGATTCAATTATCACATTCCGCCTTTCATGATCCGCAGTGCTGTCGTCTCCGGCGTCATGTCCTTCGCGGAGATGGATGCCATGATGTACAAGATCGAAGGCGAGGACCTCTATCTGATCGGAACATCCGAGCACTCCATGATCGGTAAGTTCATCGACCAGATTATCCCCGAGGAGAAGCTTCCTCAGACGCTCACCAGCTACAGCCCTTGCTTCCGCAAGGAAAAAGGCGCGCACGGCATCGAGGAGCGCGGTGTCTACAGAATTCACCAGTTCGAGAAGCAGGAAATGATCGTCGTCTGCAAGCCCGAAGATTCCATGGAATGGTACGACAAGCTTTGGAGCTACACGGTCGAGATCTTCCGCAGCATGGATATCCCGGTCAGAACGCTCGAGTGCTGCTCCGGCGACCTGGCTGACCTCAAGGTCAAGTCCTGCGACGTAGAAGCATGGTCTCCCAGACAGAAGAAATACTTCGAAGTCGGCAGCTGCTCCAACCTGGGTGACGCGCAGGCAAGACGCCTCAAGATCCGCGTAAACGGCGCTGACGGCAAGAAGTATCTTGCACACACACTGAATAATACTGTTGTGGCATCTCCCAGAATGCTGATCGCATTCCTCGAGAACAACCTGCAGGCAGACGGATCCGTCAGGATCCCGGTTGTCCTTCGTCCTTACATGGGCGGCATGGAAGTGATGATGCCCAAACACTGATAATGAACATATGTTTGTTTAGAGGTATATTTTGCACAAATACTTCAGGGCTATAGGGTTTTCAGAGCCGATGAAGGCCCGAGATACATATAACTTGATAGATGAGGTGCTGGAAAAAGCCGAGCACAGATCTTATATCACGGATCCGTCGGACGAGGACGCCATGATGGCAGAGCTTCGCGTCGATTACGGAAACGGATACGGGGTCTGTGCCGTCGGCGTCTTCGACGAAGAAAATGATTTCAGCGGCGAAGCGCTCTTTCCCTATTTTATCAGCGAGTCCGTCAGCTCCATCGAGCAGGTGAGCGTGGAAGAGCGGATCGAGGGGCACACTTATGCAGGCGTTGTAGATGACCTGAGTGTCGGCACGACGCTGATCTTCCGTCTGATCAACTCGGTCGAGTTTCTCAAATACGGCGCCCCGCAGATGGAACGGATTCCCGGGACGAGCGTATGTCTTTCCGGTCTGTGCACCAGCGGAACCGTGATGCTGCCGATCCTCAAGACAGAAGAGGAAATCGAGGACACGAGAGAGAAGGACATGGCGCGGCGCAACCTGATGAATATGGCGCGCAGCGGCGATGAAGACGCCATGAAGAATCTCACCATGCAGGACATGGATATGTATGCGGTGATCATGGACAAGCTTCAGGAGGACGATATCTACACTATCGTAGATTCCACCTTTATGCCCACCGGCGTGGAGTGCGACCTGTACTCGGTGCTCGGCGAGATCGACAAATGTCAGATCACCGAGAACCCGATCACGAAGGAGAAGATTTGGATCCTGACGATCATGTGCGGAGACCTTCTCTTCAAAGTCTGCATCAACGCCAAGGACCTCTTCGGGGAGCCCGCTCCCGGCAGGAGATTTAAGGGCGTTGTCTGGATGCAGGGAGTCGTCAATTTCCCGGACGAGAATCTCTCGTTTGATCTGTAGAAAATGGGAGCGTGCGGCGGCGTAGTTGCAAGCTCTAAAATAGGTCTTCCATATTTGTCAAAAAAGTGTATAATATTAATGTTCTGAATTTATAAGTTCAGAACATCATATTTGTCTGCGTAGCTCAGTTGGATAGAGCGACCGCCTCCTAAGCGGTAGGTCGGGTGTTCGAGTCACCTCGCGGACGCGCATTAGCCGGGACTGAAAAGTCCCGGTTTTATTATGTTTTTAATAATTGCAGGGGTAGTGTTGGGTGTTCAGTCATTATAAAAACTGATAAAATAAAGAAAACAAATGTGAACTGCATTGTATTCGAAATGAAGCGGACTTGGAATTGCATAAAAGGAGAAGCAATGAGTGAAACAATAAACTGGCAGTATCTCAAATACTTTGAAGAAGTAGCAAAAGAAGAGCATTTTACAAGAGCGGCAAACACACTTCATATAACACAGTCCGCGCTCAGCAAATCAATTGATAATCTCGAGCAGGATCTGGGGTTCCCACTGTTTGAAAGAGAAGGGCGAAACATTAAACTGACCAAATACGGACAGATCCTTGCTAATTCTGTTGCAAATGCTACGAAAGAAATAGAGGACAGTATCGTAACGATCAGAAATCTGCTGTCTCCGGATAACGGAATTGTCTCTTTTTCATCCATATTCAGCATGGGCGCGCATTTTATGCCTAATATAATCAAACAGTTTTCGAGCCGGCATTCCAGGATAAAGCTTAATTATTACCAGGCATCTACAGCGGATATACTTGAAGATGTGATGACCGGGCGGATAGAGTTTGGTTTTACCGGCGAGTTCAATCTCTCCCGGTATCCGATGATAGACCGTGAGCCGGTTCTGATCGAAGAACTGGTAGTGATCGTACCGGTAGATCATCCTTTGGCAGACAGAAAGACAATTTCTATTGATGAGATCAGGGATGAAACTTTTGTCGGTTATACAGACAACACAGGCATTATTCATTCTATCACGCGGGCCTTGGGAATCCCGTTTTCCGCATTTAAGGTCAATTACAGCGCTAATGAAGATAATACTGTGGCAGGACTTGTCCGGGCAGGTCTGGGGATTGCATTTGTTGCGGATAATCCTGCCATTTTTCTGGAAGGGCTCCGTGTCCTGCGCGTAACGAATCCGAGACTGACAAGAACGCTTTATATGTGCTGGAAGCGCGACAATTACATGACGCCGGCAGCAAAGTTGTTCAAGTATTATGTACTCTCAAACATAGTCCCGGGTCAGATATAAAAAGAAGACGTAAAGAGAGAACGACAGAAAAAGAGCTGCGAAGAAGGGGGGCAGTATATAACCCTTTTCCGTCAGCTCTTTTTCATATGCAATATTTTAGTCAGGAGGTCCTTTCAGAGAATCATTCGGCAGCAAGAGTTACGCCGCTGGTGATCAATCTTGCAATCTCTTCGCTGCTGTAGCCGCAGTGCTCGAGAATAGAACGTGAATCCTCTCCGATCCGGGGAGTTCCATATCTGTGGATTACGTCGATCGTGTCAAATTTAACGGGAGGCTGCGCGCACATTGTCTGTGATCCGTTTCTATGCTGCGCAGGCACAATGTAGTTATTGAGAAGAGCCTGCGGATCCTGCAGTGTATCGCGGACATGCCTGAGTTTTTCATGGGCGATATCAGCCTCAAGAAGTCTACTGGACATTTCTTCACTGGTATTGGCTGCAAACTCATCGGCAATGACCTGCGTCAGAAAAGTAGCATGTCGGCAGGCACCTTCGGATGTTCCGTACTCAGGGTCCTGTGCAAGATCTTTGCGATGGGCAATCTTTTCCAGATAAACAGGATACTGCCTGTCATCAAATACACTTGTAAAATACCAATCTCCGTCAGCTGTTTTATAGGAATTGACCAGAGGACTTGCCGGTGACTTTCGTGATTTGGGATATGTAGTATCTCCAAACTGGCTTGTCGTTACCAGTGCAGCCGTTGTCCATAAAGCCTGAGACATCAGAGAGACCATGACTTTGCAGCCCTTGCCTGTCACTGCCTGTTGATAAAGTCCTGCCGCAATACCGCCGGCAAGAGAACAGGAAGTTGAAGCATCTCCAAACCCAAGGGTCGGGTTGACGGGAGATGTATCTCTCTCAGTCAGGTCGAGCATTGCGCCGCATCTTGCCCAATAAGCGACCGTATCGAAGCCGGCTTTGTTGCAGTCAGGGCCCTGTTCTCCGAAACCATTAATGGAAGCCCATACAATATGCGGAAATTTCTGACTGACTGTTTCGTAATCAAGGCCGAGACGCTTTAATGCGCCGGGACGGAAACTGGTAACAAATACATTTGCGTCTTTTAACAGTTTGTCCATAATTTCTTTGCCTTCTGCAGTCTTCAGATTCAGCGCAATATCGCGTTTATTGCTGTTCCAAATGCCAAAATATGGATTGCAATCATCTTCGATCGGTGCTCCGAGGGTAGCACCGGTCGTTCTGCCGGGCTCTCCGCCGAGCGGTTCAACCTTTATTACTTCTGCCCCCCAGTCAGCAAGGATCTTTCCGGTGCCAGGTCCTGCAATATAGTAGGAAAGGTCAATGATTTTCACTCCATCTAAGGGCTGTCTGTACATAGGATACTCCTCTCTTTTTAGTACAATACGAATTGTTCTTAGTTAAGGCTCGCAAAGCGAGCCTCTGCGCCGCATGCGGGTTGCCTGTAAGGCAACATCTACCTACCGCGCGCGTGTGCATTGTTGAACTCACCACCCACAGGGAGGGGAGATTTTTACATTGGTTGGTACCGATTTTGTCACGTCCATAAGAATTCGCCGCGATCCAAAATCGGGGCATCTGTCGCCGCATCAAGTAGTCGGAACAGACAGCGCCCGTCTTCTTCTTTCCACAGTTTCAGAATGATTGAAGTATCCGGAAACGCAATGGAACGCATCTGTGCCGATATCTTTTTCATTCTCTCCGGTTCTCCCGGAATCAGGGCATCGATCGCAAGTCTGCAAGCGAAGCCAAAAGAGCAAAGGCCCTGCATAAAGACTCTGTCAAATCCCTTTTCTTTTGCATATGCGGGATCCATATGTACCAGGTTCATATCGCCGGTAAGCCGGTACAGGACATTCTGAATGGGCGATATGTGATCATTAACTATTATGTCCGCTTCTCTTTCCGGGATTCTGATCGGACTTTTGGGCATTGGTTTTCCGCCGAATCCGCCGCCTTCCTGAAACAGTGTACTGGAATAATTTGTACACAATAGATTTCCGGCTTCATCGTAGATATCTTCTTTGCTTCGGATCACAGCACCTTTTCCCTTGCCGCGATCATACACATCTGTGATGACGTCTTGGTATACCAGCGTTCCTCCCATAGGATCGATCGGTCGGTGCATTACGAGTGCATGTTCCATATGAAGGGGGGCCACAGTCGGATGAATCACCTGTTCCGCGGCGATAACCGGAGCCGGCAGCGGGCGGGGAATACGAGGCAAAACGCCGAGGGATGCCCAGTAAGGCACAACGCCAAAGGTCGGAATAGCTTTCATTTCTTTTTCATAGGTATACTGTAGATCTTTCGGCCCGGCACCAACAGCGAGTGCATAAAGCGCGCTGTCTCTCCATGTGTAAGGGATAGATCTGAAACCCGTTGTAAGACCGATCAGTTTTTTGTCAAAAGTAGTTGTGTTTATTTCGTTCTGACTGTCAATAGAATTATCTTTCATGTCCTGCTCCTTTTCTTCTTGTCCTCGTCAGGTTCCTTTAAATAAAAGATATATTAAAAAAATTTCTATGTATAACGCCTTGTTTTCATCAAAAGGATTCCCTTTGGGAATAAAAACTATAAAGCGCTTGTGCTTTAT
Source organism: Lachnospiraceae bacterium (assembly GCA_017469935.1). Classification (GTDB taxonomy): domain Bacteria; phylum Bacillota; class Clostridia; order Lachnospirales; family Lachnospiraceae; genus CAG-791. The sequence goes on along the minus strand of JAFUFL010000032.1, from coordinate 50,685 downwards.
AACCGGGCAGAAATCCCTTCACTGACAATTGATTAAAATAAAAAGCTTAAAAATAGGAAAGACGCAGCCTTCTTTGATAGAGAAATCTTTCTGTTCAGAGAAGGAATAAAACACAGAAAAGCAGTCATACAGGTCATCAGTTTTCTGAAATTTACGAATTGGACGCTGAGAAAAGTATCCGCCATGATAAGTGTGTAATCACATTTCGAGCCAAATTGCAGAAGGAGGCAATCTGAATGAGCATGTTCGAATTAACTGAGGAACAGATAATGATCCGGGATCTTGCAAGGGATCTTGCGCAGAAAGAATTTAAGGGAAGGGCCGAAGAGATTGATGAAAAGGAAATCTTTCCCGAAGAGAATATTGCAATGCTGGCAGAAGCAGGAATTCTTGGCTGTTGGCTTGACGAGGAGTACGGCGGAGCCGGTCTTGACTTTCTTTCCTTTGTACTTGCAAATGAGGAGGTTGCCAAAGTCTGCGGAGCAACTTCCAGTATTATATCCACGCATTGTGTATCGATGACCTGTATCAATCAATTTGGAACGAAAGAGCAGAAGGAAAAATACCTTCCACTGATGGCAGAAGGTCATTTGATGGGATTTGCACTGACAGAGCCTAACGCAGGGTCAGATGCGAACGGAATGACGACTCGTGCGCAGAAGGTAGATGGAGGATATCTGATCAACGGGGCCAAGATGTTTATCTCCAGCGCACCGGCCAATGATTTTCATATTGTGATCGCAGTAACGGGCATCAATGAAAAGGGCAAAAAAGAGTTTACTGCTTTTATCGTCGACAAGGACGCGCCCGGTTTTTCTGTAGGGAAACATATCCATAAAATGGGAATTCGCGGTTCTCTCACGGCAGAGATCGTTTTCACGGATTGCCTGGTTCCAGAGGACGCAGTACTTGGGGGCGTAGGAAACGGAATGAAAGTTGCGCTTGCTTCTCTTGATACGGGGAGAATCTGTATGGGGACACAGGCCATCGGTATTGCGCAGGGCGCGCTGGATGTCACTTGCCAGTATGTACAGGAGAGAATGCAGTTCGGTAAGCGTTTGAGTCAGTTCCAGGATGTTCAGTTCGGAATCGCAGATCTGCAGACTCAAGTCGATGCAGGAAGACTTCTCTTGTGGAGAGCGGCCGCTTTAAAGGATGCAGGCAAGCCTTTTGGAACAGAAGCAGCAATGGGCAAACTTTTCTGTTCAGATACAGCTATGAAGGTTACTACGGAATGCGTGCAGTACCACGGAGGGTACGGATACAGCAGAGAATACCCGGTTGAGCGAATGATGCGTGACGCAAAGATCACACAGATTTATGAAGGAGCAAATGCGATTCAGAAGATGGTCATCGCCAGGGCACTTGGAGTCAAGTAGATTCGGAAAAGGATACGAAAAGGATCCGGAAGAAAAAGGAGGAGCAGAACAATGGCACTTATGACAAGTAAGCAGTATGTGGAATCTCTTGCAAAGATGAAGAGAAATATCTGGTTTCAGGGAAAAAAGATTGAGGACCCGATCCATCACCCGCTGCTGATCCCTTCCAGAAAATGTCTCGAGGAAATCTACGATATGGCCTTGATGCCCGAATATGAAGATCTTCTGACTGCGACAAGCCAGTTCACTGGACATAAGATCAACAGGTTCAATCATATCTACAACAGCATTGAGGATCTGAACAAAAAGACTAAAATGCAGCGCCTGATGGGACAGAGGACGGGCAGCTGTTTTCAGCGGTGCGTGATCATGGACATGGCAAACGCATTCTATCCCACCACCTATGAAATTGATGAAAAATACGGCACAGAATATTTTGACCGCTTTAAAAAGTTCCTGATTAAGTGCCAGGACGAAGACCTGATCGTGGCAGGTGCTCTGACAGATCCGAAGGGATCGAGAGGTGCCAAGATCGGATCCGATGAGCAGGACAAAGATTTGTATATGCGTGTCGTCGAGCGCAGACCTGACGGTGTTGTTGTCAATGGCGCAAAGTGTCACATTACCGGCGCAACAAATGCTCACGAGATCGTCTGCCTGCCTACACAAGCCATGCGTCCCGGACAGGAAGACTATGCGATTGCTTTTCACCTTCCTCTCGACACGCCCGGCATCACGATGATCGTAGGAAGACAGAGCTGCGATACACGTAAAATGGAGGATCCGGCAAATATCGATGTGGGCAATGCTACATTCGGAGGCATCGAAGCGCTGACTGTACTGGATCATGTATTTGTGCCCAACGAGAACATTTTCCTCAATGGAGAAGTGGAATTTGCAGGTATGCTTGTTGATCTGTTTGCCGGTGGACATCGCAACAGTTACGGAGGATGCAAGAGCGGCGTGGGAGATGTCGTAATCGGCGCAGCCAGTCTGATCGCACAGTATAACGGAACTGAAAAAGCGAGCCATATTAAGGATAAGCTTGTGGAGATGACACAGCTTAACGAACAGCTCTACTGCTGCGGTATTGCTTCCGGCGCTGAGGGATGGAAGACAAAAGCCGGCAACTATATGGTCGATCTGCTTCTGGCAAATGTTTGCAAACTGAATGTTACCCGCTACCCTTATGAGATCGTACGCCTGATGGAAGATATTGCGGGCGGCATTATGGTGACAGCTCCGTCCGAGGCAGACCTTCGCAGCGAGGAAGTTGGCAAGTATGTCGAGAAATATCTTGTGGGCTGCGGAGTTGATGCAGAAAACAGGATCCGCGTCCTTCGCCTGTGCGAAAACCTTGCTTTGGGAACTGCGGCTGTAGGTTACAGAACGGAATCTATGCATGGTGCAGGCTCACCGCAAGCCCAGAAGATCATCATCGGTAGACAAGGTAATTTTGAGATGAAGAAGGAGCTGGCAAAGCATCTTGCGGGAGTGAAAGAGGCCTAAAGAGTTCAGCTTCAGATAATTAAGGAGATCAAAATGGATAAGAATGCAGTCATAAAAGAAATAAGCGGAAAGAAAGGAATCATTACGATTAACAGACCAAATGTGCTCAATGCGATTGACTGGGATACGTTTTTTCTTCTTCAGGCAGCGATGGAAGAGTTGATCGCAGATCCGCAGGTTCGCGTTATCGTTCTGACTGGTGCCGGAGAGCGCGCATTTATATCCGGCGGAGATATAGGAGAAGAACTGAAAATGGATGGACTTACATCCTATCGGTGGAGCCTTACCGGGCATAAGTTGTGTGCAACGATCGAGGGAAGTTCCAAGCCTGTCATTGCAGCTGTCAACGGGTATTGCCTGGGAGGCGGATTCGAATTTGCGCTTTCCTGTGATTTCCGTATCTGCACAGAAAACGCCAAATTCGGAGCTCCTGAATCAAAACTGGGTGTCTGCTGCGGATTTGGCGGCAACATTCGCCTTCCTCGCATTATCGGCAGATCCTGGGCAAAGGAAATCCTGATGACAGGTAGAATGGTTGACGCGCAGGAAGCTCTGCGGCTGAATCTTGTCACCAAAGTTGTGCCGCAGGGTGAACTGATGAATGCAGTAGATACTCTGTGCGAGAGTCTCCTCAACAAGAGCGCCACATCCCTTGATTTAATCAAACGCGCTGTTGATTACGGTTCAGAAGCGGATCTCAGAAGCGCTGCACAATATGAGGCAGCTCTCTTCGGGATCATATCCGGAACTTATGATAAGCGTGAGGGAATGAGTGCGTTTTTAGAGAAACGCGCGCCGATATTTGAGGACAGGTAAAGCATGAACACAATAGATACGATTAAAGCGCGCCGGAGTGTAAGAAAGTACAAAACGGATCCTGTTCCTGAAGAACTGCTGAAGGATCTTTTGGAAGCGGCCGCCTGGGCACCCTCTGCTGTCAACAGACAGCCTTGGTATTTTGTCGCAATCAGCAAACCCGAGCAGTTGCATCTCCTCGGTCAGATTATGGAAGAAGTCTCGCTTAAGGTTGAACCGAACCTGCAGAAAACATTTCAAAATCATCCCGAGGTCGTGTCTGAGACAACGGCATTTATACGCAGATTGGGCGGGGCGCCCGCCTGTGTCCTGGCTTTCATGCAGCATGACAATTATGCCCCTGAAGTTGCTGATGCTATGACGCTCAGTGTCGGGGCTGCAATAGAAAATATGTTGCTGCGCGCTACAGAACTGGGGCTCGGAAGCTGCTGGATGACAGCACCGGTTGAAGTCAGCTGCGGAGACAGGATCCGCGATCTGTTTGCCCCCGAAAAGGGAAGACTCGTCTCAATGATCGTACTTGGATATCCGGCACAGGAACCGCAGGCTCCGCGCAGAAAAGAAGAAAGATACGTGATCCTCTAATGAACAGATATATGAGGGATTTTAATTTGACCGGGTGGCAGGAGCGTCACCCGGCGCAAAGCGCTTCGACATGGAGGAAATTATGAAAGAAGTTGTAATTGTAAGTGCTGCACGAACACCTTTTGGAAAACTTGGCGGAGCTTTGAAAACAGTGAGGGCTGTTGAACTTGGAGGCCTTGCGGTTAAGGAGGCACTGAAAAGGGCAAATATTACAGGAGCACAGGTGGATGAAGTGGTATTCGGAACTGTAATCGCGGCAGGACAGGGACAGGTCCCTGCAAGACAAGCCGCTGAAAACGGCGGAATTCCGGTAGATGTACCTTGCGTTACGATCAACAAAGTCTGTGGCAGCGCACTTAAAGCGGTCACACTTGGGGCGCAGATCATCAAAGCAGGAGATGCTGATGTAATTGTTGCGGGCGGCATGGAGAGTATGTCAAACGCTCCTTTCCTGGCTATGGATATGAGATGGGGACACCGCATGTTTGATGCAGTGCTTAAGGACGGAATGGTGCATGATGGGCTTTGGTGCCCTCAGTATGACGTTCATATGGCGGTACATGGAGGTGCCGTAGCAAAAGAGTATGGTGTGACCAGACAGATGCAGGATGCCTGGGCATACAGAAGTCAGAAGAAATGGGCTGAAGGAGAGGCAAAGGGCGCATTTGACGAAGAGCGCTTCCCTGTTGAAGTAAAAGGGAAGAAGGGAAAAGTGACTATTGTGGAAAAGGATGAAGCGCCTCGCCCGGATACGACAATGGAAGGACTGGCAGCGCTCCCTGTCCTGTTTGATCCTGACAATACTGTGACAGCCGGCAATGCTCCCGGAACCAATGACGGTGCCTCTGCAGTTGTCCTGATGTCGAGGGAGAAGGCAGAGGAATTAGGAGTGCCTGTTCTGGCGGTGATCAAAGGTTATGCGCAGTCGGCAAGAGATGCGCGATATATAGCAACGGTGCCCGGACTTGCCATTCAGAAGATCCTGAGCAAAAATAAGCTCTCCTTAAAAGATATCGACCTGATCGAGATCAATGAAGCGTTTGCAGCGGTCCCGTTGGTATCTTCCCTGGGGATCCTGGGTATGACGCCGGAAGAAATGGACGCAAAGGTAAACGTGAACGGCGGCGCAGTTGCAGTCGGCCATCCGATTGGTGCGACCGGAGCGAGAATACTGATGACCCTGATCAATGAGCTTCGAAGGACAGGCAAAAAAACCGGTATTGCCGCAATCTGTTCCGGCATGGCACAGGGAGACGCGGTCCTGATCGAAGTGGAATAATTAAGAACCAATTACTTTGCTGAATACGAGGAGAAGGAAAATGGCAATTAACACTGTAATGGTTATCGGTGCAGGACAGATGGGAGGCGGGATCGCCCAGGTCATGGCTGCGGCAGGTAAGAAGGTATACCTCAATGATATCGCGGAAGAATTTATCACTAAAAGGATCGCATTTATTGAAAAGCTGCTCACAAAAGATGTGGCAAAGGGAAGGATCACTGAAGAAAAAAAGAAGGAAACACTGGGCAACCTGATTCCTTCTCTGGATCAGAAGGATGCGGCAGAATGTGATCTTGTCATTGAGGCAGCAGTCGAAAACATGGACATAAAGGCAAAGATCTTTAAAAATCTGGATGAGATCTGCAAACCGTCCTGTATTTTGGCATCCAACACATCTTCTCTTCCGATTACCGAAATCGCAGCAAATACAAACCGCCCTGACAAGGTGATCGGAATGCACTTCATGAACCCCGTCCCGGTGATGAAGCTTGTGGAGATTATCCGGGGACTGGCCACGTCGGATGAGACATATGAGGTCATCGAAGATGCGGCAGAGGAGCTTGGGAAGATTCCGGTAGAAGTTCGGGATGTGCCCGGGTTTGTATCAAACCGCGTGCTGCAGGTGATGATCAATGAAGCGATCTACGAATTGTATGAGGGAGTGGCTTCGGCAGAAGATATCGATAAAGTTATGAAATATGGCATGAATCATCCTATGGGCCCTCTGCAGCTGGCAGACTTTATCGGTCTCGACACCGTTCTTTCCATCATGAATGTCCTCTACGAGGGCTATGGAGACTGTAAATACAGACCCTGCCCGCTGCTTCGGCAATATGTGAAAGCAGGATGGGTAGGAAAGAAATGCGGCAGGGGTTTTTATAAGTACGAGTAACCCGGGAAGGAGCATATATGTTTTCATTTACAGAAGAACAGAGTTCAATTCGAGATATGATCCGCGCATTTGCGGAAAAAGAAATACGTCCGATTGCGGAGGAAATAGATAAAACCGGCCGGTTTCCGAAGGAGACGATTGCCCAGTTGGCAGATATGGGGGTAATGGGTCTCAATATCCCGGAGGAATACGGCGGAGCAGGTATGGACGAGATCTGTAAAGTACTTGCCATTTCCGAAGTGTCAAGATGCTGTGCAAGTACTGCGGAGATCCTGGCGGTTCATTTGCTTGTCAACGATATCATCCTGCATCAGGCATCAGAAGAACAAAAGGAATACTGGCTTCCGAGAGCATGTGAAGGAAAGCTGGGTGCTTTTTGCCTCACAGAACCCGGAGCGGGTTCAGATGCCGGAGGACTGCGTACAAAAGCGGTGCAGGACGGGGATGACTATATCCTGAACGGAACGAAAGTGTTTATTTCTAACTTCGGCAAAGACGAGGGAGATCACTTTGTGATCATCGCGCTCACAGACCCCGATAAAGGAACAAAGGGCGGAATGACCGCTTTTCTTGTCGGGAGAGATACCCCCGGCCTGTCTTTGGGAAAGACCGAAGATAAGATGGGTATGCGCGGGGCTGCTGTATCGGAACTGATTCTGGAGGACTGCCGTGTCAGCAAAAATACGATCATGGGGAAAGTCGGCGATGGATTTAAGGTTGCCATGAGCGGTCTGGACGGAGGCCGGATCGGTATTGCCGCTCAGGCTTTCGGACTTGCGCAGGCAGCACTTGAAGAAGCTGTAAAGTACAGCAGTGAGCGTATTCAGTTTGGAAAGCCGATCAATACAAACCAGGGCCTTCAGTGGTATCTGGCAGACATGGTAACTCGTACAGAAGCAGCCCGCCTGCTGACGCTCGAGGCAGCAGCGCTTCGAATGAAAGGGGAGCCGTGTTCCAAAAATGCCTCCATGGCAAAGTACTATTCAGCTGAGACGGCATGCTATGTGTGTGATCTGGCGCTGCAGATTCATGGCGGATATGGGTATATGAAGGATTATCCGATTGAGAGGATGTATCGCGATGCCCGCATAATGCGGATCTATGAGGGAACATCGGAAGTGCAGAAGATCGTCATCTCCCGCGCAGTTATTAAGGGGAAGTAAGAGGAACACGATGGACCGACATAAGTCACTATATCTGCAAAAACAAATGACCGCACAGGAAATTGCAGAACAGGTACAGCCGGGATGGAACTGCTTTACGGATATTGCGGCGGCTGTTCCGGTCGCAATCATGGATGCGATTGGAGAGAGGGCTTCAGATCCTGCATGGATGAGCCGGACATCCGAAGTTCGATGGAACGCGATGCTTGATCTGGAGCCGCTCAAGGTGCTGGACCGTTCTGTGAACGGCATCCTGCCGGTCACCTGGTTTTCAGGGGCCGGGCTCCGTAAGGCTGTCAATGAAAGCCGGGGAGATGTTATGCCCTGTTATTACAGAGATGTACCGGGACTGATTCGTGAGCATCAAAGGGTAGAGGCTGTATTTGCCTGTGTATCCCCTATGGACAAGCATGGTTTTTTCTCAACGGGATGTTCTGCCTCTTACAGTGAAGTGATTCTGGAGAAAGCAGAAAAAATCTATCTAGAAGTCAATGATCGGATGCCCAGAGCGCCGGGAGGACCGCAGATTCACATATCACAGGTCACGGCACTATGTGAGAACAGCCGTGCACTCCCGGTGCTGCCCGCCGCAAAGCCGGACGAAGTGAGCACTGCCATCGGAAACTATATTGCGGAAGAGATTCCGGATGGCGCAGTCTTACAGCTGGGGATTGGTTCAGTTCCGGAAGCTGTCGGGAATGCGCTGACCGGTAAAAAGGATCTGGGAATCCACACGGAACTTCTGACAGACAGCATGGTCAGGCTCATTGAGTGCGGAGCTGTGACGAACGAGAGAAAACCAATCCACAGGGGAAAAACGGTGGCGACACTCGCTTTCGGATCGCAAAGGATCTATGACTATATAGATGACAACCCTTCGGTGCTGATGCTTCCGGTGGATTATGTCAATAATCCCGAAGTTATCTCGAAGATGCCTGATTTTATATCCGTAAACGCAGCACTGGAAGTTGATTTTTTCGGTCAGGTATGCGCAGAGAGTATGGGGATCAGACATATATCAGGCAGCGGCGGACAGGCGGATTATGTCAGAGGAGCTGTGCTTTCTCCCGGGGGGAAGAGCTTTATCGCATTTCCTTCAACGGCAAAGAACGGAACGGTCAGCAGGATCGTTTCGACATTGTCAACGGGAGCGCTCGTTACGACCTCTAAAAATGATGTCGACTATATAGTGACGGAATATGGAATCGCGCGACTTCGCGGCAAAACCCTTCGCGAGAGGACGCAGGCACTGATCGCAGTGGCCCATCCGAAATTCCGCGAACAGCTGACTTTTGACGCCAAAGCCAGAGGGATTCTGCTTTGATCAAAACAGAGGATAGATATATGGAACAGAAAATAGAGAAAGTATTGGAAACCACAGTGCGGCCTATGATCCGCAGTCACGGCGGAGATATTTCTTTTGCCGGCTATGATGACGGGGTCGTTCGCATACAGCTTCAGGGAGCATGCGCAGGATGCGCATCGGCAGACCTTGGAACCCGAGCCTATGTGGAAGAAATGCTTCGCAAAGAGATTCCCGAAGTCAGAGGCGTTAAGATCGACCGGACAATTTCATCAGAGCTTTATGACCAGGCATTGGAAATCCTCCGAAAAAGCAGAAAAACCTGAATGCGGGCAAATTGTTGAAATTCAGGAAACGGTTTCTTGAATTTCAGAAACATGAATTTGCGGAAAGAAATGGGTGAAATACGGCAAATTGTTTTATTTTTTGCACAAAATTACAATAATTCCATAAAGATGGTACTTGAGACAAAATATCATTCACATCACAAGGAGGGTAATTGTAATGAAGATGGTAATTGATGGTCAGCAGGTTGATTCTTCAAACGGGAAAGTGATTGAGATCCGCAACCCTGCTACAGGGGAACTTCTGGATACAGTGCCGGATGCAACGATCGAGGACGTTGATCGTGCTATTGCGGCAGCGAACAGGGCACAGAAAGAGTGGGCAAAGCTTCTTCCGATCGAAAGAGCCAATATGCTTTATAAGGTCGTTGAGATCGCGCGCAGGGAAATTGATGACATTGCAGTTCTCCTGAGCAAAGAATGCGGCAAGCCACTCAGAGAGGCTCAGTTTGAAGCCAATGAGTTCCCGGATCTGCTGCAGGAGTATATCGAAAAATACAAGCACCTTGAAGGCCGCGTGATCGAGAACGGTTTTGAAGCAGGTCAGGACGGAAATCTGTTTGTTACTGTCAGAATGCCTTACGGCGTATCTGTATGCCTGGTTCCTTTTAATTATCCTGTTGAGCTTATGGCGCAGAAGATTTCATCCACGCTGCTTGCAGGAAATACCGCGATCGTTAAGATTTCTCCTTATAACCCTCTTTCCTGCATCAGACTTGTCAACATGTTCAAGGAAGCCGGTGTTCCGGACGGTGTGCTTCAGATCATCACCGGCGGCGTAGAAGTAGGTGAGCGTCTTACACATTCGGACCAGATCCACATGATCAACTTCACAGGATCTACTGCAACAGGCACAAAGATCTACGAGGCAGCAGCCAAGAACCTTACAAAGGTCTCTCTGGAACTTGGAGGGAATGATGCATTTATCCTCTGCGAAGATGGTGATATCGATCTCGCAGTTGAGGAAGTTGTTGCAGGACGTATCCTTTGCTCCGGTCAGGTCTGCATCGCCACCAAGCGTCTCCTGATCCAGAATTCCGTAAAGGAAGAGTTCACAAATAAACTGATCGAGCGTTTCAAGAAGATCAAACAGGGTGATCCGCTCGATGACAATAACGATATGGGCTGCATGATCAACGAAGCGGCAGCAGAGAAAGTTCAGAAGCAGGTTGAGCTGTGCGTGGCACAGGGCGCAAAAATCGCTTTGGGCGGCACACATGAAGGCGCATTCTATCGTCCCACCGTACTCGTTGACTGCACACGTGACATGGATGTCATGAAGGATATGGAAATCTTTGGACCCGTCGCATCCATTATGGGATTTGATACCGTTGACGAGGCCATCGATATCGCGAACCAGTCAAGCCTTGGACTTGGTGGCTGCGTATTCACATCGAACATGAAGACTGCCCTGAAGGTCTGCAGAGAAGTGATCACAGGATCCATGAATATCAACGCATCTTCGCTTCTTCGCAGCCACGAAATGCCTTTTGGCGGCGCCAAGAAGTCCGGTTTGGGAAGAGAAGGCGTCTGTGTTTCCTTTGATGAAGTAACGCAGGAGAAGACGATCGTATTCAGAAATCTTCACCTCATGTAATAAGACGACAAGGTAAAGAACATCAGCATAGGGAAAGGAGCATGAAATGACACAGTTTTTTGGCGTATATCAGGTAAAAGAAGGCAAAAGAGCGGAGTATATCGAAGAACTGAAGAAGGCAGGACTTGAGGCGGCATTCCGCAAGCAGCCCGGCAATCTGTACTATTACATCGGCGCTTCTGTAACCGATGAGAACCAGCTGATCGCGATCGATCTGTGGAAGGACAAGGCGGCATTTGACGGTCACTGCACTTCTCCGGAAGTTGTCGGAAAGTGGAACGAACTCTATGCCAAATATGTTGAAAAAGATATCGAGTCTAACGTTTACGAAATCTGATCACGGTGATCATAAAAGGGGGAAATCATGCAAGGACTCATTATTGCAGTCAGTGCGTTTGCCTCGGGAGTGATTGGGACGGCATTAGGTGCGGTGGCGGCAGTGATCCTCACCGCACTTGTCGCCATTATCGGTATAGCGGCCAATATTCTCGGCGCAGACTATAATCTTGTATCTGAAATTGCGTTTGGCATGTTTCTGGGCCCCCATATTTCTTTCGGACCTGCATGCTGCGCAGTCGCATATGCCTACAAAAAAGGATATATTGAGGACAGCCGCGATATTTTCACACCGCTTATCATGTTGAACAAACCGGATGTGATCTTCGTTGGCGGAGTAATTGGAATAGCAGGATGGTATATTAATACATTCGCAGCGCAGATATTGGGCGGAAAAGTTGATACGGTTGCGCTGACTGTCGCTTTGATCATGATCATATCCAAAAAAGTGTTTTGCGGATCCGTATTGGGAAAGCTGTCTGCCGGCGAAAAGAGATTTGCGCTCGACGCAAAATGCTGGCTTCCCTGGCAGACCTGTGCGACAGGATATCATATGCTGCTGGTAGGAGGAAGTGTCGGAGTATTGGCCGGATATCTGGTTCTCTCTATGTGCAGGGCGGCAGAGTCTTTTAACAATCCTGCACTTGCAGAGATGAGCACGATACCAATCTGGGCGCTCGCAATCTTCAGCTTTCTGTATATGAGCACCGGCAGAAACATTCCTGTATTCCATCACGTAGGACTCAGCGGAGCATATGCAGCCAAGGCAGCATATGATCTTGGAGCAGGAGACCTGGCAATCCTGTGGGGACTTGCCTTTGGACTCTTCAGCGTTTATATCGGTGATTGGGCAGGAAAGCTGCTGGATGTCCATTCGGAAGGATATGTGGACCCGCCCACAGTTGCCGTTTTGGTAACTTCGGTCATAACAATGAGTATGATCCCCTGCATAGCAGGCGTAATACGGGGAGCGGTCCCCATGGCATTGATCCCGATCATTATCACAATTGCTTTTACAGCGTACGGCATTATCTGTGAGAAACAGAATCGGGAATCTCATCCAGAATAAAATCGCGAAATGCAGAGACAACAGGAGCTATATACCGGTCTTTGCGCCAGATTATATAGCTTCTGGATTTAGGAACTTCATCTTCGCGGAAATGGAGAACGTGAACATTCTCAGACCGCAGAGAAGAATTATCCGCGATGAGCGCGCAGCCGAGACCTGCGGCAACAAGGCCGATGATTGACTGGTCATCGGGCACTTCAAAAGCAATTTTCGGTTTGACACCATATTTCTCACAGAGTTGTACATAAAGACGGTGCACACCGGTGTCATTACTTCGGTACGTGATGAAATTCTCACCGTCGAGCTTTCGGAAGTCTATATAATAATCCTTCGAAAGAGGATGTTCCTTCGGAGTTATAATAACAAGATCGTCAGAGGATATATTTGAGAAACCGATATTCTTGTACCGGGGATCATCCGAATCGAATTCGCCGCAAAAACCGAGATCCTGCGTACCGTTCATGACGCTGTCCAGCGTCACAGCAGTTATGTTATATACCATGGAAAAACGGACTTGAGGATAAATCTCCATAAAGCTCCTGATTCTGGGCGGCAGGAAGTCTGCACACATGATATAGGTACCCATAATATTGATCGTGCCGGTGTACAGATCCAGCTGCGACTGAACATCCGCGATACCCATATCGATCGTGTCAAGCGCTTTGTCCACATAAGACTTGAAAGTCTTACCGTAAGGGGTAAGGACAGAGTTTCGACCGGATTTCTCAAAAAGAGGGAAATTGAGTTCCTGTTCCAGAGATGAGATCGCCTTAGAAAGAGCGGAGGTTGTGATGAAGAGCTGCTCGGATGCTTTTGCATAATTTCCCGCTTCCGCTACGGTCTTGAAGTATTGAAGATGCTGCCAGTTCATATTGTCTCCCTCCATACAGAAAATCATCCAATACTATTATAGTTGACATCGGAGGGGATTGAAAGAAGTACAGGGAGAACAAAAAATGTATCAAGGGTTTAGAGTTGAAAAGAAAAACGACGGGGTCTGTATTTTGACACTCTCAAAGCCGGAGGTGCTCAATGCGCTTTGCACACAGACTTTTCAGGAGCTGAATGACTTTTTTGATCGGGCGCTGACAGATACGGCTATCCGAGTGCTCATCATTACCGGCGAAGGCAGAGGATTTGCTGCCGGTGCAGATCTTTCCGAGTGCAGGGAAGCCGGGATCGAGGAGAACAGGTCCTATGCAGAACTTGCCCAGAACACTTTGGCGCGGCTTGGGGATCTTCCGTTTCCGGTGATCGCAGCAGTCAACGGATATGCTTTGGGAGGCGGATGTGAACTTGCGATGGCCTGTGATCTCCGAATCGCCTCGGAAAAGGCCAAATTCGGAATGCCGGAGACGGGACTTGGAGTTATTCCCTGTTTTGGCGGAACGCAGATGCTTCCCCGGCTTGTCGGAATGGGACGAGCCAAAGAGATGATCTTTACCGGCAGGACGATCGGAGCACAGGAAGCGCTGGAGATCGGGCTGGCGGAATATGTCACGGCTCCGGAGGAATTGATGCAGAAGGCGGAAGACATTGCCGGACAGATTGCAGTAAAGTCGCCGACAGCACTCAAATATGCTAAGGTCGCACTCAGTGCTTCTCAAGGTCTCTCACCGCAGCAGGGACTTGAGCTGGAAAGAAATCTGTCAGCAATCTGCTACGGACTTCCTGACAAAGAGGAAGGGATGCAGGCCTTTGCGCAGAAAAGGAAACCGGTGTATAGCAACAGGTAACAATTAAATGTATTAGGAGGAAAAGAGTATGGCAAAAATGATCATTAACGGTGTTCCCACAGACGCAGCCAACGGTGCAGTTATGGATATATACAATCCTGCAACCGGTGAAGTGATCGATCAGGTCCCGGACGCGACTAAGGAGGATGTAGAGAGAGCAATCGCAATCGCAAATGCAGCTCAGGTCGAATGGGCAGCCCTTCCCGGCTGGAAGCGCGCTGAACTGCTCACCAAGGTAGTAGAGATTGCAAGAGGCAGAATTGATGAGATCGGGACCCTTCTTTGTAAAGAAACCGGTAAAGTGATCGCTGAAGCGATCGGTGAGGCTGCTGAGTTCTGTGATCTGCTTCAGGAGTATATTGAGGCATATAAGCACCTGAAAGGAACCCTTTTTGAAAACGGCATTGAAAAAGGTATGGACGGCAATCTTATCATGACCGTACATATGCCCGTGGGCGTCTCTGCCTGCATCGTTCCGTTTAACTACCCGATCCTTCTGTATTGCCACAAGATCTCTTCAACGCTTCTGGTAGGTAATACAGCGATTGTGAAACCCTCTGAGTATAATCCGCTCGCGCTGATCAAGCTGACAGAGATCTTCAAAGAGGCGGGTGTTCCGGACGGCGTTCTGCAGCTGGTCACAGGTAAAGGCGCTCCGATCGGTGAGTGGCTCACACAGAGCGAAGGCATCAAAATGATCAACTTCACGGGATCGACTGCGACCGGCACAAAGGTCTATAATTCCGGTTCAAAGCATCTTGCGCATGTATCACTGGAGATGGGCGGCAACGACGCATTCATCGTTTTTGAGGACGCAGATATCGATCAGGCAGTGGAAGAAGTTGTTCTGGGAAGAATTACAACTTCCGGCCAGATCTGCATCGGTTCCAAGCGTATTCTTGTACAGAACAGCATTCGCGAGGAGTTCGCAAAGAAGCTCACAGACCGATTCAGCAGAGTCAAGCAGGGAGATCCCATCGATCCTTCCAGTGAGATCGGATGCCTGATTACGGAAGAGGCCGCTAAGAAAGTGCAGAAGCAGATTGATGAGACTGTGGCGCAGGGAGCCAAAATAGCGATTGGCGGAACACACAAAGGCGCATTCTATGCACCGACCGTCCTGGTAGATGTTACAAAGGATATGGATATTGCAAAGGATATGGAAGTCTTCGGTCCTGTCGCTCCCATTATCGGATTTGAAGATGAGAAGGAAGCAGTGGAGATTGCAAACCAGACGAATTACGGGCTTGGCGGCGCTGTATTCAGCAAAGACTATAAGAGAGCAATCCGAGTGGCCAACCGGATGATCACAGGTTCTGTGAACATCAATGCTTCCACGCTTTGCAGAAGCCATGAGATGCCGTTCGGAGGATGTAAGAATTCCGGTATCGGACGAGAGGGAATCAGTAGTTCCTTTGAAGAGGTCACACAGAAGAAAGTAATTCTGCTCCGCAATATTTTGGCATAAATATTGCGTGGAATACGGCACATCCACACAGCTCATCCTATGGGTGGGCTGTGTGGTTTCGTGCGATAAGCCAGTAAGTGCAGCTCGTGCTAGTGTGTTGATGCATTTACCGGCGGGCGGTCAATCGAGTACAGAAGGAATCATACAGAAATGGCAAAGAAAATAATTATTCTAAATGGAAGCCCTCGTAGAAACGGCAATACAACCGCGCTTACAGCACATTTTAAGAAAGGTGCAGAGGAGTCGGGGAGAAGGCGTATCAGAAGTGATACACGTTTCTCTCCGGCTCTTCTTTTTGGAGGGATGTTGGTCGCGATTTTTGTGATAAATGGAAGGATTGCAGGGAATATACGATGAAAGTATAATAATGAAAATGAATATGATATAAGATTTGGTTGAGGTATTAGCTATGTCGAATGAAAATGCAATTCATGAATTATTTGAGCAGTGTATGACGATCAATTTTGATGAAACTCATATTTTGCTGGAAAAGGCCAAAACAAAAGAAGAAAAAGAGTTTGTAAGGCTCGTAACAGACTTTGTTCTGCAGCAGAGACAAAAGAAAGTGATTGCTGAAAAGAGGTTTTGATTTTGAAGAAATACATTATTTTTGCCGGTGTAAATGGAGCCGGTAAGACCACTCTTTATCAGACTTATCCGGAAATGATGAATATGCCGCGAGTTAATGTAGACGAGATTGTACGAGGCCTTGGAGATTGGAAAAATTCTAAAGATGTGGCGGAAGCGGGAAGGATTGCAGTAAGGGCAATAAAGCAATATTTTGACGAAGGAAGATCCTTCAATCAGGAAACGACTTTATGCGGAAAGAGTATTTTAAGGAATATTCAGCGTGCCAAGGATTATGGCTATTATATTGAGTTGTATTACGTTGGATTAGAGTCAGCAGACTTGGCCAAGAAAAGAGTGGCACAGAGAGTTATAGCCGGCGGACATGGAATACCTGATGCAGATATAGAGAGAAGATACAAAGAATCGTTAGAGCATTTAAGAGCAGTTGTTAACCTTTGTGATCGTGTGGAATTATATGATAATTCACTGGCATTCAGGCAAGTAGCCGTGTTTAAAAATGGAAAGTGTGTGGATAAAGCAGAGATTGTACCATTATGGTGTCAAAGTGTGATTGAACTATAAGCCAAATTGATAACAGATGAAAGACGGAATTTGAGTGACAAACCCGCTCCTAAGCGGTATGTCGGGTGTTCGAGTCACCTCGCGGACGCTGTTGATCGGGGCTGGAAAGCCCCGATTTTATTATGTTTTTTTAAATTTACAGATTTTAATTCAGATTACTCCGCCTTCATAAAGCAGGTAATATTCATAGCCGGATTTCTCGTCCAGTGATTCCTCGAAATTGGTCCTTCCGCTTTCTCCGGGAAAGAGTTCCTCCTGGATCTGAATGGCGTAATCAATATTGCGTATGGTAATCCGTTCCAGTGTCATATTTTCCCGGTTTTCCATATCAGTTCACTCGTCCTCTCTGCCAAACGCGGTCCGGAACACTCCTTCGCATAGCGGTTGCCAAAGTCCAACAATTTACGCATGCTTTGCTGCTCCTTTCTTACTTCCGTCCTTCATTCACTATAGTATAAGCATGACATTCTTACGTTTCTTTTGCAACTGAATGATGTGTATCATGGTAATATGACTCAAACAGTGTTTTTGAGATTGACAGAAGGAAGAGAATTTTATAGAGTAAAAGAAAACCAAAAGTGTAAATGAAAGTAATTGAAAGTAAAAATATAACTAAAAAGTAAAAAGAAAGGAGATGCGCATGAGTAATCCTTTTTCTTTATCCTTCGGCACACGACCGGCGGAGCTGATCGAAAGGCCTGTTCAGGCCGGTGAGATAATAGAGGCGTTCCTCTCTGAGTATGTGAATCAGAGAACCTACATGATCACAGGCGTGAGGGGATCAGGGAAAACGGTTCTTCTTACTGAGCTGTCGGCGCGTTTTAAAGAGATGCACGATTGGACAGTGATTCCCCTTAGTCCTGAATCGGATATGATCCATTCTCTTGCTGCGAAGCTGAGCAATAGCAGGAAATACTATGAGATATTTCGCGATGCGAAAATTAATCTTTCCCTGTTTGGATTTGGCCTTGAGGTAGATGGAGAGCCGCCGGTGACGGATGACGAAACAGCTGTTCTCAGAATGCTGGGGAGCATCCGCGAAAAAGGTGGAAAAGTGTTGATTACTGTGGATGAGGTGACAAATAATGAGCATGTTAGAAAATTTGCCGCCGTTTACCAGATTCTGATTCGCGAGGAAATGCCGCTGTTTTTAATCATGACAGGCCTGTATGAGAATGTCTATGATCTTCAGAACGAGAAGAGTCTCACTTTTTTGTACAGAGCACCAAAGACCCAGCTAAAGCCATTGAACTACCCGGCAATGGCGGATACTTATGAGAACACGCTGGGCGTGGAGCACAAAACAGCCGTGGAGATGGCAAAACTGACGAGGGGCTTTGCGTTTGCCTTCCAGGTACTCGGATATTTTACATATAAAGAAGAAAACCGTGACTATAAGAAGGTGATCACGAAATATCGACAGTATCTGGATGAATACGTTTATGAAAAACTGTGGTCCGAATTGTCCGCAAAGGATAGAGAAATTGTCATTTGTATGGCACAGACCGGTTTTGAAACGGTATTTGAGATCCGAACGCATATCGGTATGGAGGGAAATGAATTCTCCAAGTACAGGCTTAGATTAATCAGAAAGGGACTGGTTGACGGAAGCATGCGTGGAAGACTGGTTTTTGTACTTCCTCTGTTCAGGGAGTTTGTGCTTAACCAGATGGAGTATATGTAAAACACAATCTCTTAAGTCATACCGATGCCCCTGATCCCGGGATGGAGGGATCGTCGAAGTCTGAGACACACTGAAAAGTATCTGAAAATACGATTGGAGGTCAATGTGAAAATGAAAACCGCAATGATTTTGGTAACCATTTTGACGTTGGGGCTTTCTGTGGGATGCGGTAAAGCCACATCAGGACCCGCATCATCGCAAGAAGTATCGCCGGAAAGTGCGGCGCAGGAGACAAATAGTTCGGTGAGTGCGTCGGAAGGCGAGATAGATCTCGAAAGCCTGAAGACTCTTGGCGATGCATTTGCACTGCCGGGAAAGGATGAAGATATCGAGCAGCGGGCGACTACGGAAGACAAATACATCTATGTTTTCTCCGTCGGCGGCGTTCCATATCGTGTATCCGCGGATCTGCCGGTTGACGTATCAAAGAAACTGTTCGCGCTCGAATTTGATGAGAATTATGACAAAAACGAAGCGGAACTGGTATCCGGTCTGGAAATCAAGACGCGCGAGAACTTAAACGAACAGATCCTTCCGCAGTCCGAACTGGATGCGCTGGTCGGCAAGACGGGGAAGGAACTCTTTGATGCCGGCTGGAGAGGCGGAAGTTTCTACAATACGGAAACGCTGGAGGTCTGGCTGGAGTATGGGCCATTCGCCTATAAGATGCACTTCGACGGCAAGATCCCGCCGGAAGAGGCGGAGGATTTTGACGTGTATGAAGATCTGGCAGACAAGAAAGTCCTTGATGCAGCCTTTGAAGGCCTTGGAGATGCGAGCTATATGGAAAGAGCGTGGTCCGCGGCGTAGTGCCGCGGATTGCATTCTGTGGCAGGAAAGGTGATGTGCATCTGTCAGCAGTCCCCGGTTTCCTCTCGCAGCTCTCTCAGAAACGATTCAAGAAACGCATGCCGCTCTTCAGCAAGCTGCCGGCCCGTCTCCGTATTCATGGTATCCTTTAGGAGCAGCAGCTTATCATGGAAATGCTGCACGGATTCCTGCAGCGGCCGTCCATGCTCGCCGCCGTACGCGAACGTTCTTGCGATGCCGATGGCACCGAGGGCATCCAGTCGGTCAGCATCCTGGACGATCTTTCCTTCAAGGGTACTCGGTGTTTTCCCACGGTTCCGGCTGAAGGATACCGCATTAACAGCAGTACAGATTTGATCGATCATCTCCTCAGACACCCGGTATTCCGCATGGAATGACCGGGTGTTTGCGTTGTTCTCGGTATGGAAGAGCTTATGGTCGTCCGCATCGTGGAGGAGCGCCGCAAGGGCAACGATCTGATCGGCCAGAACCAGGGCGTCAGCAGCATTGATATATCGAAGACGGATCTCAGGGGATTTGAAGGCGTTGCCCGGAAATACGGTGTGGACTATGCGATCCGGAAGGATGCATCGGTCCATCCTCCTAAGTACCTGGTCTTCTTCAAGGCTAAGGACGCGGATGCCCTGACGGCAGCGTTCAACGAATACTCTGCCAAAGCCCTGAGGAGATCAGAACGTCCGAGTGTCCTGAAGCAGCTGCGGCAGATCGCCGCAAGGATCGCCGAACTGCCCGGCAGAGCCGTCAACCGTGATAAAAAAAGGGAGCTTGACCGATGAACGGTACAAAGATCAAAAAGACCATACCTTCAATACTTCCGATACCAGAGGCAACAGTCCCAGCTATGGCACCAACTATCAGAAGCTCGGCAAGGAGCTGATGAGCCGGGATGAGCTGGCCGTCATGAACGGCAGCAAGTGTATCCTGCAGCTTCGTGGCGTCAGGCCGTTCCTCTCGGATAAATACGACCTGACCCAGCACCCGAACTTCAAGTACACAGCGGATTTTGATAAGAAATACACCTTCGACATCGAGAAATACCTGAACCGGCGCATGAAGCTGAAGAAGGACGAAGTCTTTGATGTAGTGGAGGCCTGAGGCAGCCCGGAAGCTGCCTCGTTACATAGCGGAGAGATCCGCCATGTTGTCTGGAAGAAAAGTCGCATGAGCCCACAGCCTTTAGAGGCAGATCAAGATGAACGGGGCCGACCATCGGACCGGGAATTCAGACAGAACAGTCGCTGCAGCAGCGATAAACACCACTACTCCCGTAAGGGAATCATCAAAGGAGGCCTCTGTATGGCATTTTTCAACAGCGCAGTCGGTGTACTGCAGACTCTCGTCGTGGCACTCGGTGCCGGTCTTGGTATCCGGGGTGCGATCAACCTGCTCGAAGGCTACGGCAACGATAACCCCGGTGCCAAGTCCCAGGGCATGAAGCAGCTGATGGCCGGCGGCGGTGTCGCCCTCATCGGCATCACCCTGGTACCGCTCCTTTCCGGTCTGTTCGGCTGATCGGCCGCCCTTCCGGAAAGGGGATGCAGGATTAAAAACCTGCATCTTTACATAGCTACCGACATCCTTGCGGTGCCGGCCTTCTAGAGGGGCTCCTGCAGATAGCGCAGGAAAGCTTAGGAATCTTCATGAGATCATGACTTTTCCTATCTATTAGGAATTCTGCATATAAAAAGTTGGAGGTTGACATCAATCAACCTCCGACTTTTGTGTTTTAACAGATAATTCGAGTGCCTTCCGACGTCAATCAATTGTCACAAGGAATAGGAACTCCGGCCAAATTGAAATAATTTTCTCCCCAGGAGCAAAGAGCTTCCACAATCGGGACCAGGGTCTTCCCCATATCTGTAAGAGAGTACTCTGTCTTTGGAGGGACTACAGGATACAAGACGCGGTTGATAACCCCATCTTCCTCCAGCTCCTTCAGCTGTTTGCTGAGCATACGGGGAGTTGCCTGAGGCACAGCCCGCTGAATTTCATTGTATCTCCGGGTTCCGCCCATGAGTTCGTACACAATCAAGGCCTTGTACTTGCCTCCGATCACATCCATTGCTGCCTCTACGGGGCAATGGTAGGACCTGATCTTTTCTAGATTCATGATATGCAGCTCCTAACTATACTCGAGTAGACCAAGGGCTTACGCCCTTGACCCCTCATCAGAACCGTACGTGCGCTATTAACGCATACGGCTCCTCATTTAGCATTCCTACACTATTGTGTAGCGTATATCAGCCAGATTGTGCGCCATATTCTCAGCTCTCCTGTCTGTACAGCCATTTTCCGACTGATTCTGCTAAATGTACGCCCCTTCCCTCCGCCTGCTTTCACAGGTTTCTGCGGTACTATGGGCGTATCGGACTTCCTGCCATCCTTCTGACTTCCTCCCTTGTTCCCTTGGTTGTACGTCATACCCTCAACGGGGAGATGACAGGATCTCAGCTGTTCTGTACGAAATCGCTCTCAAAGACCTCGCCAGGTTCTCTGACCGGGGGATGCCGCAACGCCCTCACCATAAAGGTCGTCGCAGTGTAGCCTGCTGTCAAATAGAAAACATCGGCCATTTCCGACCACATAATAATTTCCCGGCTCAATCACTTCACTTTCGTTCCGGCTCTGTCTTTCCCTGTCCTACGCTTAAATCTAACGTTACCGCTTCGACTCCAAGGACTCGGTACGGGCGGCTGGTTAGGCCTTACCCGATGGGCTTTTCCCACTCAATTTCGTCAGCTTACCAATGCGGGCAGACGTTACATCCGCTCGCAAGGGGAAATCAGCTATGCTGATTTCTCAGCTCGCACCTATTTGATAGTATATCACATAAAAGTGCGTTCTTGTCAAATCGGTAATTCACGCTATAATTATAGCCGTGACAGACGAATCTGTCAATCATGATTCAAAAACGGCAAAGGAGATAACAAGATGGACAAGATCAAAGTATCCGATTATGAAGAAGTTCTGGCAACGGTGACAAAATACACCGAGGCCTGTAAGGAAGGCAAGAGCGAGATCATGAAGCCGGCTTTTACAGACAATGCTCTGATGTACGGCTACCTGAACGGCCAGTATTACAATGGCTCGATCGAAGCTCTCTATGGCGCTGTAGATGCCTTCGGCCCTGCACCTGAAACAAAGGCCAGGATTGACGTCCTAAGTATTGAGGGGACTGCAGCAGCTGTCCGCGTAACGCTGGAGGATTGGCACGGACTTGCATTCACGGATTTCCACAGCCTGATCAAAGAGGACGGACAGTGGAAGATCCTTGCGAAAGTGTTCCATCAGTACCAGTAAAATTAAGGAGGTGCAGGCATGAGCTTTTTAGACCTTGCCGCTGAAAGATTCTCGGTACGCTCTTTTTCCGACCGTGAAGTCGAACAGGAAAAGATAGATCTTATTCTAAAGGCGGCCCAGCTGGCACCGACGGCCGTGAATTATCAGCCGCAGAGGATCTACGTTTTGAAAAGTGAAGCTGCCATGAATAAGATCAATCGGCTGTGCCGCTGTATCTATGGAGCCCCCATGGTCTTTCTCATCTGCAGCGATGAGAGGCGTACCTGGAAAAGCCAGACGGAACGCGGATACAGTACAGGCGAGATGGATTGCAGTATTGTCTGTACGCACATGATGCTGGAAGCCTGGGAACAGGGGTTGGGCTCTGTCTGGGTCAGGCTGTTTGATGTAAATGCTGTTGCTAAGGCTTTTGACATTCCTGAGTACATCAAACCGATCTGCCTGCTTCCTGTCGGATATGCTTCCAATGATTGTGTTCCCTATGCCCCTGGCATGACGTGTATCGGCCCATCGAGGACTTTACGCAGGAATTGTAAATAAAACTGTTTAGCAGAGGTGTTATCCCATGAGTGATTTGAGACTGGTGCCTGAAATCGGAGCAAAAAGGAAGAAGAACTGATGGAGCTCGGTTATCATTCCCTGGCTGATTTAAAAGACGCCGATCCGGACGAGCTGTATTTTGCGGCGAGTGTGAAAAATGGCTGGCAGTTGGATAAATGCGTTTTATATGCATTTCGCTGTGCCGTGGCTTATGCAAATGATCCTGCCCCGGATCCAAATGACTACCGTTGGTGGTACTTCTGTGATGAAGACAGCAAAAAGAAAGGAAAGACAACAAAATGAAAAAGGATTTAGGATTAGTTCAGGCCGTATATCCGATGCCCGTTCTGATGGTCGCTGCTTATGACGAAAACGAAAAGGTCAATGTCATGAACGTGGCATGGGGACAGATCTGTGATGAAGATAAGATCATCCTCTTTATCGGTGAAGGAAAGAGAACCTGGTTAAATATCAAAGCCAGTAAGGCATTTACCGTTGCGCTTGCGGACAAAGATCATATGGATGTGGCTGATTTCTTCGGTATTGCTTCCGGAAACAAAATCAATGATAAGTTTGAGAGGACCGGCTATCACGCTGTAAAGAGTGATAAAGTCCATGCTCCCATCATCGAAGAGTTTCCTGTAGTTATGGAGTGTGAACTGCTTGAGTTCCTGCATACGGACCATGTTGACGGAATCGTTGGCAAAATCGTCAATGTGAAGGCCGAAGAATCAGTTCTGTCTGAAAATGGCAAGGTTGATCCTGTCAAGCTTCAGGCACTGATCTTTGATCAGTTCCAGCACGGATACTATGTTACCGGAGAGCAGGTCGGGAAGGCATGGAATGCCGGAGCTGGTATCATGAAGAGATAATAAAATGAACTGAATATAGATATTACATAGCCGGAGGCTGACATACCTGATATGCTCCCTTCTAGGTAGACAAGCGAAAAAATAAAAGCTTGTTTGCCCGGAAGGGAGCATTTTCATTGAGAAGAACTAAACTTGGTACTGATACCATCATCAATGCAGTTAAAGATTATCTGACAGGTAACTCCTCTAAAGAGGCATTAGCTAAAAAACTTGGAGTCAGCTGGGGTAGCATTGATAGCTGGGTGGCGAATTACCAGTCGATGGGCGAGAGCGCTTTTCTCGGTAATGGAAACCAGCACTATTCCCAAGAATTGAAAGAGCAGGCCGTAAGAGATTATCTTTCCGGAAAGGGATCTCTGCTGGAAATTTGCAAAAGGCACAGAATCAAGTCAACCCGACAACTCCGTAACTGGATTAAAAAGTATAATGGTCATGAGGAGCTGAGAGCTTCCGGAACAGGAGGAGCAACCATCATGACCAAAGGAAGAAAAACATCCTTCGACGAGAGGGTGGAGATCGTTCAATACTGCATTGCACATGACCATAATTACGCCGAGACAGCAGCAAAGTATAAGGTATCCTATCAACAGGCACGAAGCTATACTGTCAAATATGAAGCCGGTGGTATTGAAGCTCTAAGGGACAGACGCGGGCGGACAAAGCCATTGGATGAAATGTCAGAATTAGAAAAGCTTCGCGCAGAGAACAGGATTCTGCGCGCTGAAAAGGAACGGGCTGAAATGGAGGCATCTTTCTTAAAAAAACTCGACGAGATAGAGAGGAGGCGGGGCTGAGCCTGGTCAGGCATGAACAAGTCTATCAGGCGATCAAGGAAGAGCACGAAGAGCATGGTTACCCGATCGGAGTTCTTTGCAAACTCGGTCATATATGCCGGGCTGCATACTATAAATGGCTGCATAGAGACATTCCTGATTATGAATCAAAAAATGAACAGATTGCTGATGAAATCGAAAAAATCCACATGAAGTATCCTGATAAAGGTTATCGCAGAATAAGGGATGACTTGGAGCGTTACCATGGAATTAAAGTTAACGACAAACGAGTACTTCGGATCTGTCGGAAGAAAGGCATCAAATCTACGATCAAGTACAGCAACAAAGGTTGCACCAGACAGGCAGCAAACCCTCAGTTCATTGCTGAAAATGTTCTAAACAGGGAATTCACAGCGGAGTCTCCTAACCAGAAATGGCTGACTGATGTAACGGAATTCAAGTATTACACTGGTATCGAAGTTCACAAGATTTACCTGAGCGCCATTCTCGATCTGTTCGACCGGAGAATCGTATCATATGTAATCGGTGATTCAAACAATAACCCATTGGTATTTGACACTTTTGATGCAGCCATTGCCGCGAATCCGGGAGCAACACCATTGTGCCATAGTGACAGAGGGTTCCAGTATACGAATCGAAACTTTCATGCCAAGCTCGAAGCAGCCGGAATGACACAAAGCATGTCTAGAGTGGCAAAGTGTATCGATAACGGTCCAATGGAAGGGTTCTGGGGCATTCTGAAGCGGGAAAGGTACTACGGAATACGATTTACCGACAGAGACGCTCTCGTAAAGATGATCGAGAACTATATCGAGTACTATAACAACAGGCGGTTACAGCGAAACTTAGGTGTTTTGACACCGATGGAGAAACACGAACAATATCTGGCGGCAGCATAAAAACTGCCACCAGATCAAAATCTGATGGCAGAAAGATTTTTGTTTTTTTAATTGTCTACTTGACGGGTACCGGTGCGGTCCCCGGCTTTTTTGTTTTGACGGGATAATACATACCGGTCATGCTTCTTGATCATCGCTATGGCATCTCTGACGGTGCGAAGCTTTCTGCACTGGATGTGATAATAAGGATCACAGAAATGATGCTTCAGTAATCTATGAGGATTCGGATGGTAAAATATCATCCATCCCGACTGTTTCGGTGATCTCAGCCTTCGGATATAAAGCATATAACCCGCTGGAAGCCACAGCAAGAGAACTCTGTAATGAAGTACATGTTGTTGGCAGCGCGATGAAAGCCGGAAATGCCCTGATCGCCATGAAAGAAGGCTACGAATCCGGACTGGCTGTATAAAGCGCAGAATATTTTATAAGCTTCCAAATGAATAATTACAGTTGTGTTTCAGAGAATAATCGATACATTGGAGGGAAAAGATAATGGAAAGAATACTGGAGTTTTTGAAAAGTGCCGGGGTATATTACCTTGCAACCAATGAAGGGGATCAGCCCAGAGTACGTCCTTTCGGCGGAATCAGCATGTATGAGGGAAAACTGTATATCCCTACCAGCAATAAAAAGAAAGTCTTCAAGCAGATGATGACCAACCCAAAAGTTGAATTGTGTGCTATGTCAAACGGCAAATGGATTCGCATCGAAGCTAAGGCGGTCTGTGATCAAAGAAGGGAAGCACGCAAGGCAATGCTCGATGCTTATGGCGAAGCTTTGACCCGTATGTACTCTTTAGATGATGGGATTTTCGAAGTACTTTATCTTGAAGATGTGACTGCAGTAGTTTACTCATTCTCTTCAGAACCAGAGGTAATCAGTTTTTGATTAATGTAATGTCTAATTCTGATAAACGGTCTATATCTTCTAATTCATATTTCTTCATCACCCCCTGTGTTGTATATGTTTCTGTGATGGACTCCGGCAGAAATCCGATGCCGAGTCCGGAAGGCGGAAACATCCAGAAAAGCGGCGCAGGTCATCGAGAAATATGAGAATGGAATTGGAGCCTGAAACGAAGAAGGTGGGTGCAAAAGTGGGTGCAGATGAAAATGAAGGCCTGGAAAGCCCCTCCTTTCCATGTTTTTTGATTGAACGATTTACTCCTAAGCGGTAGGTCGGGTGTTCGAGTCACCTCGCGGACGGGCTCAAATGAGAGTGGAACGATTAGCTGGCTAATCGCTCGCTCTCATTTTCGTTTATAGGGAAATGAAATTACGAGCAGCCTCCCTGCTAAGCAATTAGCTGAACTACTATGTATCCAGCTAAGAAAAGCATTTCGCAGCTAATCGCCTCAAAAGAGGGTCTGGCTAATACAAGGGGAACACCGGCTGTCAGGTATGGAAAATCGATGAAAAACGAAGTAAAACCGTGAAATTCGTTCCTGCCTGTAAGCCTGCCAGCTAACCCGGTTAGCAGAGATCGGGAGAGACAATATTACAATTCTTAGCACCTGCTAATGCAGACGGCAAATGGATAGTGGCCCGTTTGGATCAGATTGAAACCAAAGATCTGGTCTGAACGGGCTTTTTTCGTGCAGAAATCGGCAAATCACCTGCAGGGAGGAGCATTTTTACCCAGTATCTGCTCTTCTCTTCCGGAAAAAGCGGAGGGGATGGCCACCGGTGCCAGGGTAAGGATAAAGACCTGTTCAGCGGCATCAGAGCTCACGAGTTTGGGAAAGACAAGGAGGACAAACATGCAGGAGAAGAACAGCGGGATCGGGGAAAAGGAAAGGATCGTTGAGATCGAGGTGGAGAGGCTCAGGGAATTCAGGGGACATCCCTTCAAGGTAAAACCTGATGATCAGATGAACATGCTCATGGAGAGCATTAAAAAGTACGGCATCCTGAATCCCCTGATCGTAAGGCCCATCCCGGATGGGGCTTACGAGATCATTTCCGGAAACCGCAGACGATATGCTGCACAGAAGCTCGGATACCGGAAAGTCCCGGTGATCATCCGTGTCCTTAAGGATGAGGAAGCTGTGATCAGCATGGTGGATTCCAACATGCACAGGGAGGTCATCTCCCCCAGTGAAAAGGCCTTTGCCTGCAGGATGAAGTATGACGCGATCAAGCGCAAGAACGGGTTCAGCAGCAATGGGCAGGATGACTACCAGTACAAGGGGAGGAAATCCATCGAGATCATGGGTGAAGAGATGGGTGAGAGCCCGAAACAGGTCCAGCGCTACCTCAGGATCGCAGATCTTGTACCGGAGATCCTTGAGATGCTGGATGACGGGAAGATCGGGTTCACCCCGGCTTATGAGGCATCATTCCTTACGGAGGAGGAACAGAAGAACCTGATCCAGGCAATGGCATACACCCAGTCCTCTCCTTCCCTGTCGCAGGCACAGAGGATGAAGAAACTCAGCAGGGACGGCGAGCTGGATCTGCAGGAAATGAAGAAGATCCTGGGTGAGGTCAAAAAAGGCGAGGTCAACCGGGTCACCTTCAAGAATGAACAGCTGCACAGGTTTTTCCCGAAAGAATATTCAGCGGAAAGGATGAAGGAAAGGATCCTGGATATCCTGAAACTCTGGCAGGCACAGCAGCTTGGAAATACGCAGTCAGAGAATTAAGCGGAATGAGAAAAGCAGACAGGAGGACGAAGAAATGGCAAAAGTGATAGCAATAGCGAACCAAAAGGGAGGCTGTGGGAAGACTTCGGTAGCTGCCAACCTCGGGATCGGGCTGGCGATGGCTGGTAAAAAGATATGCCTGATCGACGCTGATCCGCAGGGGAGCCTGACAGTCAGCCTCGGATATCCGGATCCGGACAGTATCCCTGAGACCCTGGCTACGATGATGATGGACATCATAAATGAGGAGGAGTCCCTGTCCCGGAAAGGGATCCTGCATCACGATGAAGGTGTAGACCTGATCCCTGCAAACATGGAATTGTCCGGTATTGAGGTATCCCTGTCCAATGTCATGAGTCGGGAAATGATCCTCAAAGAATTCCTGGAAACGATCCGCGATTCCTACGATTACATCCTGATCGACTGCATGCCTTCTCTGGGAATTATGACGATCAATGCCCTTGTATCTGCAGATAAAGTGATCATCCCTGTGCAGGCAGCATATCTTCCGGTCGTTGGCTTGCAGATGCTCCTTAAAACGATCTCCGTTGTGAAGAAGAGGCTGAACAAAAGCCTCTCTGTTGAGGGGATATTGATCACAATGGTGGATTACAGGACGAATTATGCAAAAGATATAACGGCAATGCTCCGGGAAAGCTACGGAAATGATGTGGGCATCATGGAGTCATTCATCCCCTTCTCTGTAAAAGTGGCGGAGGCAAGCTCAGAAGGGATCAGCATCTTCCGATACGCACCGAAGTGCAAGGCTGCTGAAGGTTTTTCAAGACTGACAAAGGAGGTTCTCAAAGGTGAAGAAGATCAGACCAGGACAGAAAATTAAACTTACAAGTGTAGAGGAACTGCTCGGAGTCAGCAATGAAGAATCCGCAATGGACATAGAGGTCGTAAAGATCCAGCCTTTCAGGAACCATCCTTTTAAGGTGATAGACGACGAAAAGATGGAGGATCTGGTTGAAAGCATCCGCGCAAACGGCATTCTCTCTCCTGTCCTCATCCGTCCGATCGGGAACGACGTCTATGAGATGGTCTCCGGCCACCGCAGGATGCACGCAGCCATACTTCTCGGAATGGACCGTATTCCGGCAATCATCCGAGAAATGACTGATGATGAAGCCATAGTAAAGATGGTGGATGCCAACATCCAGCGCGAGGAACTGCTCCCGAGCGAAAAGGCATTTGCTTACAAGATGAAGAGAGATGCAATCAAACGACAAGCAGGAAGACCCAGAAAAGATAATTTAGACCAAAATGGTCTGAATTCTTTTGGTAAAGCCTCCAGAGATATTCTTGCAGAAGAAGTTGGAGAAAGTACACAACAGATTCATCGTTTTATCCGCCTTACCGAATTGATTCCGGAACTTCTCGAGTATGTCGACCAGAAGCGTCTTCAGTTTACGGTTGCCGTCGAGATCTCATACATCGATAAAGAAGTCCAGAAGTGGCTTTATGAATACATTAAAGACAACGGCATGGTCCGGCTGAACCAGGTTGTTCTCCTGCGGGCTCAGATGAAGACTGGTGCTATCACACAGGCCAAAATGATCTCCATGCTGAACAACAGCCAGCCCGGCAAAGGACCTGCCACAAAACTGACCTTCTCAGAGAAGAAACTCAGGGAGTTCTTTCCGGCACATTACACATCGACGCAGATGAGGGATGTCATTGAAGATCTGCTGTCGGACTGGAAACATAAACAGGATTTTGAAGGACTGAATGGCGAATAACTGAACTTCAAGGGAGATGATGGAGCATGAGTAAACACTTCAACTACTACTATGGATCCCAGGCGGATCAGTTCAGCTTTATACGGATTCCGAAGATCATGCTGATAGATAATACTTTTTCTGACCTTTCACTTCAGGCAAAGGTGCTGTATGGGATACTTCTGGACCGCATGTCACTTTCAAGGAAGAATGGATGGCTTGATGCGGAAAACCGTGTGTTCATCATATATCAAATTGGGGAAATACAGAAAGACCTGGGTTTTTCCAAGAAAAAATCAATCGATCTGCTCGCAGAACTGGAAAAATTCGGCTTGCTGGAGAAAAAACGCAGGGGACATGGCCTCCCGAACATCCTGTATGTAAAGAGCTTCATGTCCGATGCGGATACCGAAGAGGAAAACCTGTCAGTTCCGGAGGAGAAAGAGGCTGTTTCCAGAGGTTCCCAAACAGATACTTCAGGAATTCCGGCCACAGGATCCAAGGGTGATGATGCTGATACGTCAGGATCGTCTGTTTCTGTTGACAGAGGTTCCGGAAATGACACTTCTGCCCTGAAAGCAGCTTCCATGGGTCCGGAAAAACAGGCAGACAGGATCATAAAATTATACTCAGAAGAGGATCGTGAGGAGGTTTCAGGCAAAGCAGAACCGTTTCATGATGGCTTAGAGGTGTCAAAACCAACACTTCAAGAAGTATCGAAACAGGAACTTCAAGAAGTGTCAAAACTGACACCTCAAGAGGTTCCAAAATCAGCACTTCATGAAGTACCGAAAACGACACCTCAAGAAGTGTCAAAATCGACACCTCTTAAGAATAAGACTGAAATAAATAATACTGAGTTGAGTAATATCGAATCGAATCATATCTCATCCTGTCCTTGCATAACTGGAGCACATAATCCGGAAGCTTATAACTGCCTAATAATCCTGCAGTTTTAGCTGATTCTTCATCTAAGACGGTGAGTTCAGCAGCCTTTTCGTAAATACTAAAGTCAAAAGGACATGTTCTAAAGGCACGTCGTAGTTCCTTGATTATATCTTCTTTCTCCATCCGGGAATTGATAGATTGAACAATTCTTTCCGAGACTTGAATATTATATTGTGCTATCTCGTCATAGAGAGGCAATTCATGAGTCGATTCATATGAAATTGCATTTTCTGTCGCTTCATTAATCCAAAAATCAATACACTTTTGCGCTTCGGGAATAAAAGTATTAAAGAACAATTTGCGCAAACTGTTAGAATAAATAGAGAATGCCTATACCAAGGTTCAGATCAGCAAGACTGACATGGTCACAAAGGAAGAGATCCCGGGTGCAAAGCTTACCATCTTTGATAAAAACGGCAAAAAGGTCACAAGCTGGACCTCCGGAAAAGAACCCCATATGATCGAGCGCCTGCCTGCCGGGACTTATACTCTTCGCGAGGAACTTGCCCCTGACGGATATCTCCGTGCGGAGGACGTAAAGTTCACGGTGAAGGAGACTGGAGAGATCCAGAAAGTTGCAATGGTCGACGACTACACCAAGGTGCAGATCTCCAAGACCGATATGGTGACAAAAAAGGAACTTCCCGGAGCAAAGCTCACGATCTTCGACAGCAACAACGAGAAGATTGAGGAATGGACCTCCGGCAAGGAGCCTCACATGATCGAAAAACTCAAACCCGGCACTTATACGCTCCGTGAAGTGACAGCCCCTAAAGGCTACGAAGTTGCGGAGGATGTGAAGTTCACAGTTAAGGAAACAGGTGAGATCCAGAAGGTTGCAATGGTCGATGCACCGAAAGAGACAAAGACCAGCACACCCTCCTCTGGAGGCAGCTCGTCTACCCCGAAGAGCGGCAGTTCGACACCGTCCTCTTCAAGCCAGAGGCAGCGTAGCAATCCTGAGACCGGCGACACCACGAATGTTATCCTGTGGATCGTGCTGATGATCGTTGCAGGCGTCTTTGCAGGATCCTTCTGGCATATGAAAAGAGGGATGGAAAAAGCTGACCAGACTAAACAGAAAAAATAAGTCCGAAAAATAAGACTCAAGTAATGAGAGATGATAGCATCCCCTGCGATCAAGCAGGGGATGCTATGTGTAAGAGCATTACATCACAAGTAACAGCGGATACGCCACGTTGAGGATAACCAGGATTCCAAGGATAATGGCTATTAACGGTACAATAATTCTCTTAAGCATAATAGCTCCTTTCTTCCAACGTGTGGAGGTGTAGGTTTGTTTATCTATAGTTATTATGGGAGAATTGCAATTCAAAAATTCCGATTTCTGCAGGTTTGGGCATCTATATAATTAATTTTTTTATGATTTTCGTACAATTGTTTATACTACGAGTATAATGACAAGGCTTTTAAACGGTGTTATAGTGAAAGTCAGAAAAAATAGAACCGCAGGTTCGGAAAGGAAAGGCAATGCTGCAGATACATACATTCAGTTCACGCAATACATATCGCCCGAATGATCTTCAGGGAACCATTATGCCCGCAGCTGAAAAAGCTGAATGGCTTAATAAGGTATGCCTTTTCAAGGCCGGATCAAGTGGATATCTGGATCCAGATGTGTTTGCACATGCTCTGGAATGAACAGACTGATCACAGCTTATGTTGCTGATACTTCCGCTTGTCCGAAAAGACAGGCGGTTTTTTATTTGCGCGAAAGCAATGAGCCATGCGCAGACAAGACAGATGACAGCCGATGTGAGCTCGCTCACAATCGGATGGCAGCTGGATTGGATGCATACGGCGAACGCCGCGACATCGAGCTGAAGCGTAAGCGGAAGCGAGATGGCGGCATGGCGATTAACAGGACAAAGGAGAGCCGCATTATGAAAAAGGGAAAGAGTTTTAAAGATCACGGTTGTGAAGATCTGTTCCTGCCATCGGAAATAAAGCAGGACAGAAACCGGAAAAATGAAAGTGAATAAGGCGGTGTAACTAGCTCTCCCTGTGCCGGTTATGCTGCCGGACAGGGGGTGCAACATGATAACTGTTCCTTACATCAACGTTGTTGCAACCGGTCAGAACATCGACAGGATGCGGATCGCTGCCGGCTTTTCCGTAAAGGACATGCAGGCGGTGTTTGGCTTCGCAACTCCGCAGGCTATCTACAAGTGGATCCACGGTACATCCTTGCCTACCATCGACAACCTGGTCATATTGGCGGCAATATTGGGTGTGACCATGGACGACATCGTTGTCGTAGACATACCCGCCCGCAGGTGCGGATGACCGGATGATTCTCCGGAATCAAATAGCAAAAAACAATAGAAAAAACGTGTTATATTGCATAAAGGCGGGCTGGCATCCGCTGGTCCGCCTGCAATAAAAACCACAATAAAGTCCTATAGTATAAAGGTTAGTACGCCGGACTGTCGCTCCGAAGGTACGGGTTCGATTCCCGTTAGGATTGTCATTGAGAATGTGGTGTAATGGCAACACACTGCGCCAGGGACGCAGAGACGCGGTTCGAATCCGACATTTTCGATTCACTAAGTGTTTTCCGTAAGAAGCCCCTTCGGTTATGCGAAGGGCAGACGCTACAGATCCATTTAGTCATGCCGGTGGTAGCTCAATCTGGTAGAGCGCTGAAAACCAAATCCTGTCCGGGATTTTAACAGCAGATCAGATCGTTAGGGACGAAGTTGTTATTGGTTCAAATCCAATCCACCGGCCTGAAGATTATACAGGGACACTTACAGCAATATCTTTGGACATGACTGATAACCATGGAATCAAAAAGCGTCCTGTACAGATTGTGACCCTCACAGCAAAGAACAATGGTAAAAAAATAGCCTGTCACGCTATCAAAGCGGTTCGAATCCGTAAAAACGCAAGGGTCATGAAATAAATATGACGGACTTGAGACTGAAAACAAAAGCAGTTCCAGCAGTCCGGCATGCCTGCTGGAAGGAATAATGGTCGCCTTCCAACTAAGCATGCCGCTATTTTTATTGTAATTATAACTGGATTACCCGCAGATTAGAACAGGTCAACTGCGCCGGCAGCTTCGCCGTTCACAACATAATATGCCTTGCCTTCTTCAGCCTTAACATAGATATCCAGGGAAGTAACATCCTTGATCGTAACAGGTTCATCAGTTTCTGTATCATGGAATCCCCGGTACAGTGGCGGTAGAGCCAGGCTTCTTTTTCCACCAGGTAAAAGATGATCACATAAGGGATCCCGGCGATAAGTGTCTTATGCATATCCACTGAGGCCAGTCGTTCCTGCAGTATGCTCTGCAGATCTTTTCTGATCTTACCAGCCCTTTCCGCTGCCTTTTGTCGAATAGTTTTCCCTCTTTTCTTCTTTCGTTTCATTACTGCCGGTTTTGCATTCCGGGGGCTGTCTCTTCCTCCGGAGTTATCCGCATTCTCTCTTTTTACAGGACCTGCGCGTCCTGCTGCGAGCTTGGCTTTATTCCCATTCATCGGTTATAAGTCACCTCCTTTTTCTGCCTGCCGGGATCTGTATCACCGCATCGGCTCCCTGCTCTTTTCCTTGACCTTCTCGCGTTCGCGGTGCTTTGTCTTAGAGATTCCGATCGCTTTCTGCAGTCGCTTGCGGATCGACCGCTTCTTTTCCAGGGGAAGGGTCGCACCCGTATATTCTTTAAAAGCGGCCTCCATTACATCTACATCCTTTGCCCGGAAGAAAACGAGGTATCTCGGCGGATCACTGGACCTGTCCTTTTTCAGGCTGTAGGTGATACCGTATTTTCTTGCGATTTTTTCAAAAGAACGGATGTTGTTGTCTGTAATCTCGATATTTGTGAGTTCCGCCCCTTCCCGCATCATCTCATTCAGAGTCTTTTTCCCGGGCTGGACAGCTTTCCGTGCCTCTCTTTTACCTTCTCTTTTTGCTTTCACAGTCTTCCGGGCTTCCAGTTGTTCTGCTTTGAGGACTTTGTTTTTCTCATCCAATTTCTGTGAAAGCTTCCCAAGCGCCTGTCTGAACTCACTGGCTGTAAGCTTTGTACTGCTGATGATCAGTGCCAGTGTCTTTTCATCAACTTCTTCCTGCATTTCACATTCACCTCTCTTTCGTAGCCTCCATCAGCTGCTGCTCCACGACCGGGATATGACCGTTCTCCTTCAGGAGCAGGTATAAAAAGCGCCGTCCCTTCTGGGTCCATTCCATCTGGTGCTTGACCAGAATTGTCCCATCGGACTGCGGGACTTCCAGCGTCCTTGTAGCTGTGTATCCGCAGTCCTGATATTCTGCGTACAGCACCCACTGTTCCCGGACACGGTATTGTACGCCGAGGTCCGCAAGCAGCTGATTAAACCTCACTGTGCTCATTCCGTAGTCTTTCGCGATCTGAGTTGTGAGTACCAGATTTGTTGCATGGAGAATCGTATCCAGATCTCAGTATTATTCTTATCAGGGGCTTTTATTCTCAAGTAATTAATTATGAAAAAGGCGTCTCATAAATTTGAGAATTACATAGCTCTCGACCATAAAAAGTCGGGAGGCTATGTTAGTCAATATGAAGGAAATGCTGGACAACGCCAGCCGGGACGGCTATGCCGTCATGGCGGTCAACAGCATCAATATCGAGATGGCCAGGGCAGTCATCGAGGCCGCCAACGAGGAGCATTCCCCCATCATTGTGCAGTTGGGCAAGGGCCAGATGGCCAAGCATGCCCATCCGGACGAGGTGGTTCCCATGATCATCCGGTTGGCCGAGAAGGTGGATGTCCCCGTGTGCCTGAACCTGGATCACGGCCCCGACTTCGACACCGAGGTGGCTGCCATCCACCGTGGCTTTACAAATGTGATGATCGATGCTTCCTCTCTCCCCTTTGAGGAGAATGTCCGCCGCACCCGCATGGTGGTGGATCTGGCCCATGCCAAGGGCGTAAGCGTGGAGGCTGAGCTGGGTCATGTGGGCATGGCCGCCGACGGCGATGGCCGGACTGCCGATATGTACACCAATGTGGAACAGGCGGTGGAGTTCGTGAAGCTGACCGGGGTAGATGCCCTGGCTGTGGCCATCGGCACTGCCCAAGGCAAGTATCCGGAGGGCTTTGTCCCCAAGCTGGATTTTGACCGGCTGGCTGAGCTGAAGGCCGCTCTGAACATGCCTCTGGTTCTCCACGGTGGCTCCGGCTCCGGCGAGGAGAATATCCGCAAGGCGGTGGCTGGCGGCATCAACAAAATCAACGTCTACACCGACGTTTCCAAAGTGGCGGGACAGGCCATGATGGAGCGGTGGGAGCAGGAGCCGGGAACCGATTTCCTGAACATCATGGCCGCTGTTGAGGCCGCCATTAAGAAGTATGTGAAGAACTACATCCATATCATTGGCTCCAACGATCGGTACACTTTCGACTTTGCCGACAACGGCAGCAAGGAATAACCTCTGGAGTGAAACCATAGGACATCTTGCTCACAGAACCCCATAAGGAACAGGACGGTGGCACAAGTGAACAGCACCTTAAAGAATGTGGTCATAATCGCTTTGCTGATTGCAGGTATGCTTTGCCTTATGTGGGCAAAGGTCAGCTTCCAGCGGCGACAGCAGACTGAACCGGATAACGTCTGGTCCAAAACGGAGAACCTGGTGCGGAAGGTGGGCTATGGCATCCTCATTGCGGATGTGATCATTGCGGGCTTCATCAATTTCTGATGCTGGAACCGGATGGAGCCGTGTAAAGAGTCAGGAGGAACATACAGTGAAGAGCTTTGAATATACCGTTACCGATCCCATCGGCATCCATGCCCGTCCTGCCGGGCTTCTGGTCAAAGAGATCAAGAAGTATGCCGGCGACCATACCATCACCATTGGCAAGGACGGCAAGAGCACCAACGGCGTTAAGCTGATGGCGATCATGGCCATGAGCATCAAGCAGGGGGACGTGGCCACCGTCACGGTGGACGGCCCTGATGAGGAAAACGTGGCCACGGCCCTGGAGGCCTATATGAAGGCCAACTTGTGATCAATTACTTTCCTACTCTCCCTCTTAGAGGAGCGGGCGGTCTTTGAGACCGCCCGCTCCTTGCGTTTCCGATCTGTTCAAGGCAGCTGTGGGATTCGATTTATATACAAGCTGAGTATAAATACAATACCTTTTATATGTTTTTACATCCGGGGACGCCGATTTTATAATCAAATCATGAGAAACAGACCGGTATAAATCAGAGTTAAGGATGTGAGGTAATATGGGCGAATATCAGGGGACATTTATTCTGCCGGACACCACCGAGCTCCCGGTGTATGATGAGGTGGATGTGCTGGTTTGCGGCGGCGGGCCTGCCGGCGTGGCAGCGGCGGAAACCGCGGCCAGGCGTGGGCGGAAAACCCTGCTGATCGAGCGATACGGCTTCCTCGGCGGCGCCGCGGTGGCCGGGTATTCCGGGACGATCTGCGGCCTGTTTTACGCAAGCGACGACCCCGTAAAGGATGGCCCCCAGCAGGCGGTTTTCGGCTGGACGGACCGCTTCTACCGGGAGCTGATCCGTCGGGGGCATGTGACAGAGCCCCAGCTCTATGGAAAGACCTATCTGGTGCCCTTCGACCCCCAGGGCTGGAAGGAGGCCGCGGAGGACATGGTTCTTGCGGCGGGGGTGAAGCTCCTGTACCACACCTCGGTGGTGGGTGTTATCCGCAAAGAGGATGCCTTTACGGGAGTTGTCATTGACACCAAGAAGGGCTTTGCCCAGATTCGGGCCAGGAAGCTCATTGACGCCACTGGCGACGGGGATCTGATCTACAGAGCCGGACTTCCTTACACCATGGGGGATAACGGCAGTATCCAGAATCCCTCCATGATCTTCCGCCTGAGCGGAGTTGATGTAAGGGCCTTCAAGGAATTTTGGGGAGAGGATACCATTTCGCCCGATAAGGTAGCCGACTTGATGAAGCGGGCCCGGGTGGAAAAGGGATATGAGCTTCCCCGGCTGAAGGTCTGGATCTACCCGACCAACCGCCCTGGAGAGCTGTTCATGAATGTGACGTTGATCAGCGGCGAGGACGGTCGGAATCTGAACGTCCTGGACCCGGATGACCACACCGAGGCGGAGCGGAGAGCCAGAAAGCAGGTCAGGGAGTACGCCCGGTTTTTCAAGGAGTATATCCCCGGCTGTGAGGAGAGCTTTGTGAATGACCTGTCCTGCGAGGTGGGGGTCCGCCAGACGAGGAGTATCGTGGGGATCGAGAGGCTGACCAATCAGGATGTGGCGGAGGCCAGAAAGAGACCTGATGGGATCGTAAGGTGCCCGTGGCCCATCGAGCTCCACAACGGAGAGAAGCCCTATATGCACTGGCTCCTCCATGATTACTATGAGATCCCCTACGGCGCCCTGGTACCCGTGGAGGGCGGCAACATCATTACGGCAGGCAGAAATCTCTGCGCCGAGCATCAGGCGCTGGCCAGCTGCAGAGTTACGGCCCAGTGCTTTGAGTATGGCCACGGGGCCGGGGTTGCGGCGGATCTGTCCATTGGCACAAACCGGGACTTTCGGCAGCTGGCCGGAGAGGAGATCCGGGCAGAAATGGATCGGGAGGGCTCCAAGCTGGACTAAGGTTTAAAAATTGAAAGACCACTTTGAAAAAACATTTCCAACAATCATAAACATCAAAGGAGAGGAACAGCATGAATTTGAGAAGTAATTTTGAGCCCGGGACCACAAGATGGGCGGTTCGGCGGACTCAGTGGAAGGAGATGGGCATCTCCGAGGAGGATATGCTGAAGCCGAAGATCGCCGTCATCAACACCTCCAACCGGCTGTCCAGCTGCTTCCAGCACGTGGACAAGATCTCCCAGGCGGTGCAGTACGCCATCCGTGCCCACGGCGGGGTCCCCTTTGAGGTTCGCACCGTGGCGACCTCGGATTTCGTGACCTCCGCCGGGAAGAAAGCCCGGTATCTGATGCCCACCCGTGACCTCATGGTCAACGAGGTGGAATGCATGGTGGAGGGGGCGGTGCTGGACGGCATCGTGTTCCTCTCCTCCTGCGATAAGACTACGCCGGCCCACCTGATGGCTGCGGCCCGCCTGGATGTCCCCTCCATCGTTCTGACCTGCGGTTATCAGCTGGGCGGCCAGTGCATGGCCGGGAACTTCGTGGATATTGATGATGTCTATGAGGCAATCGGCACCATGGCCGCGGGCAAGATGACCTTTGAGGAGCTTGTGGACATGACCAACCACGCTATCACCACTCCCGGCGTCTGCGCCGGCCTGGGCACCGCCAACTCCATGCAGATCACTGCGGAGGCTCTGGGTATGTCCCTCCCTGGCAACTCCCCCATCCTGGCCGATTCCGCCAAGCTGTACCGCTATTGCGAGATGGTGGGCAAGCGGATCGTCGAGATGGTTGAGAATGACGAGAAACCGAGGGATATCATCACCAAGGAGGCCATTGAGAACGCCGTTATGGTGGTGCTGGCCATCGGCGGTTCGGTCAACACAGTCCGCCACCTGTCGGCGGTGGCCACCGAGGCCGAGATCGACATGGATGTGATCAACACCTATGAGAAGTTTGCCGATACCATCCATTTGCTGACAGCGGTTCGGCCCAACGGCCCTTACCGCACGGAGGATCTGGAGGCGGCTGGCGGCTGTATGGCGGTCATGAAGCGGCTGGAGAAGTACCTCCACCTGGACTGCAAGACGGTCTCCGGCACCACCGTCGGGGAAAATATCAGGGATGCGGAGGTTCTGCGGGAGGAGGTTATCCGTCCCATGGAGGATCCCCAGAGCTACCGTCCCGGCGTGGCCATTCTCCGCGGCAATCTCTGCCCCAACGGGGCCATCGTGAAGCTCTCCGCTGTCCCCAACGAGCTGCCCTTCTTTGCCGGTCCTGCCAAAATATTTGACGGCGAAGAAGAGGCGATCAAGGTGGGTATCGGCGAGGGCAAAATCCAGAAGGGCGATGTGGTGGTGCTTCGCAACCAGGGCCCCAAGGGCGGGCCGGGCACCGTGTTCGCCTGTAGCTTTGTGGCTGCCCTCAACGGCGCAGACTTGGGCGCCGATGTTGCCGTGGTCACCGACGGCGAGCTCTCCGGCCTGAACCGGGGCATCATCATCGGCCAGGTCATGCCCGAGGCGGCTGTCGGCGGTCCGCTGGCGGTCATCAAGGAGGGTGAGACCATCCGCATTGACTTTGAGCACCGGACCATGACCGTGGAGATCCCCGAGGAGGAGCTCAGAGCGCGGGTATCGGCCTGGAAGCCCGCTGAGCGGGAGCTGCCTCCCGGCTATCTGGCCCAGTATTTTGAACTGGTGCAGCCCATCGAGCAGGGCGCCGTGCTGGGATATCGGTCCTTCCGGGACAAGAAATGATCGGGCTTCCGTTTGAGAGTGGGTGAGAAGATGAACAGCCTTGTTGAATGGAAAAACGTCATGAAGGAAAGGCCTCTGATCGGGTGCTTTGTCACCTTCGGCCTGCCCGATATAGCCGAATACACCGCTATGATGGGGTTCGACTTCATCCTGATCGACAACGAGCACGGGGTCATGGAGCAGTCGGTCCTGGCCGATATGGTCCGGGCCTCCCAAAACGTAGGGGTGCCCGCCATGATCCGGTGTACGGAAAAGAGCTACGACCACATCCAAAAGGCGCTGGACTTTGGGGCCAACGGTATCCAGATCCCGCTGATAAACACTGCCGAGGATGCGAGACGGGTGGTGGATATGAGCAATTTCCCGCCGGAGGGAAAGCGGGGAGTGGCCTTTCTTCCCCGGGCGGCCGGATACGGGATGGTGGCGGACAAAAAGGCCTATCTGAAGCAAGCCAATGAGACCAAGCTCCTCTGCTGTCAGGTGGAGACAAAGCAGGCTCTGGACAACCTGGAGGAGATCCTGGCCGTCGATGGGATCGACGCATACTTCATCGGCCCCGGTGACCTGTCCACATCCCTCGGCATGAATACGACAGACCCGGAATTTCTTGCCATCGTGGAGAAAACCATCCGTCGGATCACGGCGGCGGGCAAAACGGCGGGCTATTATGTGGGGAACGCCGCTGCCGCGCGGCAGGCGATGGATTGGGGCGTAAAGTATCTTGTAACCGCCATCACACCCTATATGACCGCCGGAGCGCAGAAATTCCTGATGGATGTCCGCTCCGGGGAGGATCATGAGGTGGCGGTAAAGGACGCGTACTAAATTGTGCGAAAGGAGAGCCACTATGTTTAAATTCTATCAGCCCGCCAATGTGATCATTGGCGAAGGGGAATTGAGCAATATCGGGTTTCACTTGGCGGAGCTGGGGCTGGAGCGGGCATTTATCGTGGCCGATGAGTTTCAGCTCAAGGTGGGGACGGTGTCCAGAGTCCAGGAGAGCGTCGGGGACAGGATCGTGGGCGTGAGCACCGATGTGGAGCCCAACCCGTCCCTGGATAATGTGACCGCGGCCTCGGAAAAGGCTGCGACGGTCGGTGCGGATAGCATCATTGCCATTGGCGGCGGCAGCGCCATGGACTGCGCCAAGGCGGTGGCGGTAGTCCTGGCGGAAAAGTGCGCTCCGGCGAAGCTCCTGAGAGGGTATCAGATCAAGAGCGCCCTCCCCGTCATCGCCATCCCCACCACAGCGGGGACGGGGAGCGAGGTCACCGCCGGGGCCGTTCTCAGTGATAAAGCGCGGGGAGTAAAGGCCGCCATTTTTAGCCCGGCCATTTTTCCCCGGCTCGCCCTTGTTGACCCGGAACTGACCTATACGGTCCCGCCTGCGGTCACGGCGGCAACGGGACTGGATGTTTTGGCCCATTCTCTGGACGCACTGACCAGCGTCAAGGCCAACGAGGCCACCGACGCTCTCGCCCTGAAGGCCATCAAGCTGGCAGTAAAATATCTGGAGCGAGCGGTCAGCGACGGAGGCGACAAGGAGGCACGGAACGGAATGTCCAAGGCCAGCACCATTGCCGGACTTGCCTTCTCCCAAACCGGTACCACGGGCTCCCACGCCTGCTCCTATATCCTTACCTCGAAATGGCATGTGCCCCACGGCGAGGCCTGCGCCTTCACCCTGGACGCCTGGGTGAAGATCAACGCGGAGGTCAGGCCGGAGCTGAATGACTTTGCGAGGGAGGCGGGCTTCCGGGATGCCGACGACCTTTCTGCCTGGCTGAATAAGCTGAAAAAGGCCTTTGGTATGCGGACAACACTGGCGGAGATCGGTGCGGGTGAGGCTGACCTGGACGAGATCACCGATTCCGCCATGACATCCGGCAATATGGCGAACAATGTCGCCCGGCACGGCAGAGACCGGGTGCGGCAGATCTTCGTGGAAAAGCTGGGATAAGCACAATATCTTCCCGGCGGTATTGATATAGCGCAGAGCAACAAAAAACAAGGCGTGTGGAAGCCGGCAGGGCTTTCCGCACGCCTTGTTCTTCGTTCCCTTCAGATTGGAAGGCTGAAATTCATCAGCGATGAGATGGCGATAGACTTGGAGGTGTGGAGATGCTCAGTCAGAAGCTGAACGGCCCGTTCAATGTCGTGATCCAGGATCGCCTCGCAGAGCTTCAGATGCTCAGCCGTGGCCGGAGAGTACCGCTCGCCCACATTGGGGGTGGACAGGATGCGGATACGCTGGCTCTGGTTGTAGATATGATCCAGGGCCGAGGTGAGATAGGTGTTAGGGCCGGACATGCACAAGATCCTGTGAAAGCGGTCGTCAATGGCGAAGAAGTCGCGGCTGTCGCCTGTCTCCTCGGCCTTTTTCATCATCTCATAGCAGTCCCTCAGCTCCCCGAGGTCGATGTAATTGGAGTAATTCTTCAGCAGAAACGGCTCGATCAACAGCCTTGAGTCATAGATCATATTGACGTCGGTAATGGAGATGGGCTTGATGAGTATGCCCCGCTTCGGCATGATCTGGACAAAGTTTTCCCGCTCCAGGGTGATGAGACTTTCCCTCACAGGGGTTCGGCTCATGTCCAGCTCCTTCAACAGAGCGGATTCGCTGATGATCGTATTGGGCTTATACTCGAGAGAGATGATCTTGCCCTTGATATACGCATAGGCCTGATTCTTCAGCGACTGTTCCATCTGTTGCCCTCCTCGATGCCCCCTGCGGAACAGGGGAAGTTCCGCCGCGGTGCCAAACATGGGATGTGATATACCTCATAGGTCGCGGCTGCGCTGGGTTTGTCTATATTGTAACAGATGGGAAGAGGTTTATCACGACAATTTCGTGATTTGACGGATAAAACCGGCGGCCGGGACATTCATTTGACAAAGGGACCCGTTTGAACCAGGACGACAT
The DNA here is from genome assembly GCA_017469935.1 of Lachnospiraceae bacterium. Taxonomy (GTDB): domain Bacteria; phylum Bacillota; class Clostridia; order Lachnospirales; family Lachnospiraceae; genus CAG-791. The sequence continues at coordinate 7,524 of JAFUFL010000032.1, read as the reverse complement.
ACGGCCCATCTTATATACAAGATGAGTATAAATGGGATACATTTTATATGTTTTTCTTTCCGACATGGGGCGAACTATACTAAAAGCAGCAAAGAAAGCAGAAGAAATGAGGGAATATGAGATGAAGATCACCGACGTGAAAACGATCTGCCTGCGGTATCCGTATGAAACGCCCATCGCGGACGGCTGTAATGTCTGCACGAAAAGAGAATCCTTTTTGATCTTGGTGGAAACGGATGCGGGTATCACGGGCATTGGCGAGGCGGCCACCTTTGGCCTGCCCCTCTCGATTTACCGGGAGGTAGCGGATCAGATCATGAAACCCCTTTTGGTGGGAGAGGACCCTTGTATAATCGAGCGGCTCTCCGAGCGGTTGCTCTGGTGCTGCTACGCCGGAGGGAGAAAGGGAATCGTCCGCGGTGTGGCGAGTGCGGTGGATATTGCCCTGTGGGACATTTTAGGGAAGGTGAGCGGCAAACCGGTCTATCAGCTCCTGGGCGGGAGCACCCGGAAGGTGAAGGCCTATGCCAGCGCCGGCTTCTATTCCCCTGGCAAGGGCCTCGACGGGCTCAAACGGGAGATGGAGGGTTATCTGCGGCAGGGCTACCGGGCCTTTAAAATCAAGGTGGGCAGAACCTGTGAGAACCGGGACAGGATCGTTCAGTATATGCCTTCTCAGGAGATGGTGATCCGCCAGGAGGAGGATCTTGACAGAGTCAGGGCCGTGCGAGAGGTGATTGGCCCGGAGGCCTGCCTCATGCTGGATATGAACAACACCTGGGGTGTAGATACCGTCCTTCAAACGGCGGACTTTTTGGAGGAGATGAGCATCTACGCCATTGAGGAGCCAATCCGGGGCGACAACATCGAGGGCTATCGACAGATACGCGGGGCTCTCAAAAAGACGCTGATCGCGGGCGGCGAGAATGACCAGGGACTGGATCGCTATCAGCAGGTCCTTTCCGAAAATATGCTGGATATCGTGCAGGCGAATCTTGGGTGGAGCGGCGGTTTCACGGAGGTCCGGAGGATTGCGGCCATGTGCCTGGAGCAAGGAAAGGTATTTGCCCCTCACTCGTTCTTCTCAGCGGTTCTGACAGCGGCAAATATTCACCTTGCTGCCGCGCTGCCGAACGTGCGGTTTATCGAATCGGAGGAAAATCCGAACCCGTTAAGGACGGAGCTCCTGACGGAGCCGATGGAAAGAGATGCGGACATGGCTTATATCCTGAGCGACAAGCCCGGGCTGGGAATTGAACTCAACTGGAAAACAGTAAACAAATTTTTAGTGTAATGGGGGGAATCAACATGGAAAAGAAGCCTGAGATCAATCGCGCAAAAACCTGGCAAGTAGCATTTTTCTCGTTCAACAACACGGCATCGAATACAAACCTTGCCATGATGTCATTCTTCATGGTATTTACCCAGAACATCCTGGGTATAGCAGCGGTCTTGGTCGGTGGGATCGCGACCGGCATGCGGATCTTTGACGCGGTTACCGATCCGATCGTGGGGACACTGATCGACCGGACAGACGGGAAATTCGGCAAATACAGGCCGTATATGGTAATCGGTTCTTTCCTGATGAATGTCGCAATGATTTGTATATTCTTCTGTCCGCAAGAGATGGGAAGAGCCGCAAAGCTGTTGTATATTATTCTGTTTTACGCAGTGTATGTTCTGGGATACACCTGCCAGACCTGTGTCACAAAAGGTGGACAGACGGCTTTGACCAGCGCCCCGGAACAGCGGCCTCTCTTTTCTATCTTTGACGGGATTGCCTCCTCCTTGGTAAATGCGGGCCTCAGCCTTTTCCTGACAACGATCCTTGCTCCCAGATATGAGGGCGGCCTGCTGAATCCCGCCGTTTGGAAAAGCGTTGTCCTCATTGCGGTTGTTCTGCAAATCGTATTCACCACACTTGCGGTGATTGGAATTAAGGATAAGGACCACACGGAATACTTTGGCTTCGGTGACGGCAAGGTGACAAAGCTCTCATTTAAGGAAATCCTGAATCCGTGAAGTTCATGATTTTTGATAACCAACTTGCCTATTGCAAGCTGGTTTAATAATAAATCGTGCTTACCAATGGTTTCCCAATAGCGAAAACTATATGTAACGCGTTGACCGGGTCAAAAATGGGTACACGAAATAAGGCTCCACAGAATGATTGATCTGTCATATGGTGGCTACGGCATATTTCTGGCAGATATCTGCAAATGTGTGCCGCCAGGTATTACTCCTGCCAAGACCCATAATCAGTTGGCGGGCATGGGTCGTTATATGGCTTGCCATCATAATAAGGTTGCCTATAACTGTACGTAACCTGCGCCGCCTGACACCGCGTTTTTGGCGGGGCGTTCTTCCTCCTATCGTTTGCTGGCCGATCATGCGGAGAATATTATATGCAATCATCCCTAATTCAAGAATGAGGGCATTCGTTGCGAACTTTCCGGACGGAAGCCGTTCCAGATCCATGTCGGTCTTCACTTCACTGTGAAACTGCTCACATTCCCCATGGGCATGGTACAGTTTGATGATCTCCCTGTCCGGATCGCCCAGGTTTGTCCACCAAGTCTCAACTTCTACTTCCGGAACGAGGTTGAACTGCCCGTATTTGTCAATGGTACGTTCCGTAATCTCATATCCGGCGCGAAGTGTGAAATCCCGGTTGAAGCGTTTGCTGGAAGCGGTCTTCCAATCGCTGCCGATGTATACGGTTTTCCCGTCCCGCGGGCTGCTGATATCCTGGCAGTACTGCTTCGCCATCTCAAACCAGCCGTCCCTGCTTTCACGGCGGAGATTTCTTTTGATGATGAAGAAACAGCCTGCGTCTATAAGGACGGCAACGTTGTCAATGGAATCATTTCCGGAATCCAGGCGTACCAGCAGGGGCTTATCGGTCAGCCTGCGGCACAGCTCTACCGTCTCCTGAAGGAATTCTACAGTACCGTTCTGGCAATGCTGCTTTCCTTCTCGGAGTTCGAAATTAATGGCGTATCCTTCCGTGCCGATATAAGCCATCATGGGCGCATAGCCGTCAAAACCTTTATAGGTCCTTGAAACGCCTTCCTTTTTGGACTTTGAATTGTCCATGGGGGTTACATCAATGTCCACGGGTATCAGACCATTGGGAAGGGCTGTCGGCTGTATTCTGTTTGCCAGAAGCATATCGACATTCTCTTCCAGGATAGTTTTGCGGAGCGAATCGCCGATATCATCCATACGCTGGCGCAGAGTCTCCTCAGAAGGGATGGCGCGGGTAACGCCAAGGGCGGCTTTATAAAAATCCTTGTCATCGTCCATCTCGTGTACTGCTTCGAAATAAGGCTTGCCCATACACAGCATGCCCAGGAAGGTCAGAACAATATCCATCGTGAACGAACACGGTAAGGTATGGCGGGGTGTCCGGGAGGCCAGAGAGCGGGGCGTGATCTTTGATGCCGCCAACGGAAGAAACAATTTCAGTTTCAGGGTCGCTCTCCCCGCCATTGCGGACGGTTTCTTGCCCGATATCATCAGCACAGATGTGACCAAGGAAAAGCTCTTTGCGCCGCCCTTTGTCAAAAACCTTCCGTCTTTGATGGCCAAGTATCGGATGATGGGAGTTGAACTGACCGACATCGTCCGCATGGTCACAGAGAATCCCGCAAGGGCAATGAAGATGGAGGGGCAGATCGGAACGCTGGCGGAGGGAGCCAGCGGCGACATCACGATCCTGAAGGAGATTCCGAAGCAGGTGGTCTATCGGGATTCACTGGGGCAGGAAATGACGGGTGACAGCCTGTTTGTGACCCAGATGACCGTCTGCGACGGCGAGATCATGTATAGTGCCGGAGACTTTCATACATGAGTAACGGTCCTGCCAGGGGTGCATATCCCGCTCCGGCGACCGGGGACATCATAAATTCAAATGTAGAACAGGGGGAAATTATATGAGATTAAAAGGAAAAAAGGCTCTGATCACAGCGGCAGTCAACCCCAGAGGGATCGGGTTTGGCATTGCGAAGGTGTTTGCCGGAGAAGGGGCGGATGTTGCGGTCTCTTACCGCAGCGATAAGCCCGAGGCCGTGGAGGCGGCGCTGAAAGAGCTGCGCGCATACGGGATCAAGGCCTGCGCGGTTCATGGCGATCTGACGAATGAAAAGCAGGCGGAGCATATCATCAGCACTACGATCCAGGAGCTGGGCGGGCTGGATATCCTGGTGAACAATGCGGGAGCCTGCGTCTGGGAGGAGCTGAGCGCCATTACGGAAAAGGGCCTGAAGCTCATGTCCAATGTCAACTTGATCGGCACCATGCGCTGCTCCCGGCTGGCCGCCCTTTACATGAGGGATCATCAGGTCAAGGGACGGATCATCAATATCTCTTCCTGCAACGCGCGGCGCCCCAGCCCCGGCATGGGTGGATACGGGGCTATGAAAGCGGGGATGGATCTGATGACCAACGCCATGGCTCTTGAGCTGGCGCCTTTGGGCATCACGGTCAACCAGGTGTGGCCCGGATACGTTGTGACGGATATTAACAAGGGGCAGCCCGGTGGACTGACGGAGGAGGGGATCAAAAACTCTCTGAAGACGATTCCTGTTGGCGTAATGGCGACGCCGGCGGACATCGGTGAAGCCACCCTCTTCTTTGCGGAGGATAAGAACAAGACTGTGACCGGCGCTGTCATTAAGGTTGACGGCGGCGCTTTCATCAGATGTTTGCAGTGAGGAAAGGTAGGGAGAAAAGCATGAACCATAAAGCAGTTATGATCGCGATGGGCAGCCGGAACGAGACCCTTGCCGGGGAACTCACAAAGGACTATGAAGCAAGGGGCTATCAGGTCATCCGTTCCGAGGAGCGCACCCAGGAGGGCGTGAAAAACGCCTATGAGAAAGTGGAAAAAGATGGTATCGCCGTTGAGACCTGTATCCTTTTTCCGGAGCCGGTTTATCAGGTGTCCCTTTTCGACGATGACTTCATCGAGAGGATGGAGGCGAGCATTGATGAAGGCCTGATCGTTGGCGCATGGTGGCTGCAGCAGACGGCCAACTACCTGAACCGCAACGGCATCAAGGGGCAGATGATCGTCATGAACCATGTCTCCAATATCGTCCCCACCCAGAGATATTCCTACTGCAGCATTCCGGAAGCGGCGCTGGCCAACCTCGTAAGAGTCGGTGTGATGGATACTCACGGCAATACCGACATCAATATCAACCTGCTGACGCTCGGCTGGCTGGAAAGCACACCCATGGAGAAGAAATGGGAGGAGGAGATGGTTCGCCTTTATGGTGGGGCCAAGGCACCGGTTCTCAAGTGCGTTGCGGATCAGGAGGTTATTGACGCCTGCCGGGCCTTTGATCTGCTCGGCGGCATGAATGGCGGCAACATTGTTTTGGACAACGGCTTTGCCATTTCAAGGACGATACGGCAGCTGGAAAATGCGTAATACCTCTACGTTTCTGATAAAAAGAATCTGTGGGTAAAATATCAGTGTCATACCGATTGTTTTATATGAAAATAGAGAGCTTGGGGCTGTCGCACTAAAAGTGTGATATGCTCCCTTCCAGGTAGACAAGTGTAATAAATAAACGCTTGCTGCCAGGAAGGGAGCATATCAATCAACTAGTGCGACAGCCCCTTTTTGTTTGCGATATATCAGGAGACTGTCGCTATAAATGTGAATTACCTTCAGATACCGTCAAAAGGGGACTTTTCGACTTGTTTAGCATCTTGACAGCCAATGCCCCAAAGGGACGATCGTTGTTGAGTGCGGAAAGATGCTTGTGAACCATGGATATACCCTGAAGATCCTGAACACGATCAACTTTTCCAAGTCATTCCACTATAATCCTTTCCACTACATCCGTTCTGAGAAGGATATCCTGAAACTGGTCAATACGATCATCGCCAATACAAAAGGCGAGGGTGAAAAGGCCGGAGAGGATTTCTGGATCAAAGCGGAGAGGCTGCTCTACTGTGCACTGATCGGGTTTATCTATTACGAAGCGCCGGAGGAGGAACAGAACTTTGCTACACTTCTGGAGTTCCTGAACGCCTCCGAAGCAAGGGAAGATGACGAAGAGTTCAAAAATGCAGTGGACCTGATGTTTGATGAACTGGAGGAAGCAGATCCGGAACACTTTGCAGTACGCCAGTACCGGAAATATAAGCTCGCGGCGGGCAAAACGGCAAAAAGTATCATCTTCACCGCTTCCTATGAAGACGAGATGACCATGATGAGCTTCCTGGAGAAGATGGCTGCATAATAGAAAGATACACTATTGATTGATGCATAACCGATTTGCCTCCCCAAGAGGAATGGGACACCAGAGACGGTCAGAACCGCCCCTCGTGTCCCAAAGGAGTACCCCCCTTTTTTTATAAATACATATTCGCCAAGAGGCCGCTGTGCTGGACATTTCGCGTCAGTATGGCGGTTTTCTTTATGCAGTAAGGGTACTTCGCCGCCAGTCCTTCCAGTACCTGCAGATTCTGCAGGCGAAACGCTTGCCATAAACGACGTTCTTGCGATCACCAGATACGGTATTACTTCGGCATATTACGTGAATCCCGATAAGCTGATCGTACAAGTACATCCCGATAAAGTGAGAAGGCGTTCCGCGCAGAGCTCTGACTGGCCCTGTAGGGAAAGTGAAACAGACAGTCAGGAACATCCCAAGAAAGCTGCAACAGCGATATTATCAGTAGATTTTAATACGTCTTATACCATTGTTGAAACCCATCCAGCGTGAGCCGGTTATCCAGATCTTCAATAGGCCGTGAGGCAGATTCTATGATTTGTTTACACGTCTTCTTTTCTCTCAGCATCTCGTATGTCGGGCCAAGCGGATCGCCGTATTTTGCTGCTGTGGCCGCATAGATGTACTCTCGAAACAGCGGCGGGGCAGCCTCTTTATACTGTTGTCCAAGTTCCCTTCGCTTTTCGTGCATTGCTCTTGCTATCTGATCTTCGGTATATCCTTCTGCCTTAAGCTTCTCCGGCATACTCTGCAGTTTGTACACTTTTTTCTCATATTCCAACCGAAGCGGACTGGTTTTAAGCCCCATCTTTTCGATTAGGGCAATTTCCTTCTCAAACTCTGTCATAGAGATCTCCGTTAAAGCCCGATTGTCTGTCCATAATCCTTTTGATTGTTCACTTGTGATCCGAATCAATCAACGCAATCTGTTCTTCTGCAACTTTTCCAACAGATGAAGACAGTGTAATTAACACTTATAATATATGCTCTTTGATCCCAAAATGAAACTGATCAGTATCAGGATACCTGAATGGTGATTTTTCAACTGCTTTCGTCGTCCGGCTCTTTACATACAGAAGGACTGTCGGCTGAAAGGCAGGCAGGGATCTCAATCCCCCCGCCATAGTCCAGTCCTGCTTTTTCTGCCTGTGTATGCTGGTATTCCCGCGGGATCTCGTAGATTTTCTGAATGTGACCGCCATGTCCGTCCGGGACAGACCTGCGGAGCCTGGCGCCTGTCTGGTGAAAATGGAAGGGGACGCCGTATTCCACG